>JBCAWO010000033.1:0-56613 GCA_038534515.1 Cyanobacteria bacterium J06554_1 | reverse complement strand
GACCAAGCCTTGTATTGTCGTATCTCCCGATTTAGGGGTGGAATATGTCGCCCGCCTGTTTGCAAATACAAAAATTCGCCGGGCTCCTGTTGTGCAAGGTCGGCTGCTGGGGGTGATTTCAATCTCAGATATTTTGCTTAAAAGCGATTTTGTGGAGAAGCCAAAGCGCTTGTTTATTGAGGATGAAATCGATGTTGCCCGTCAGGAAGCTCGCAAGATTTGTGCCGATCAGGGGGCAACATCACCGGCCTGTGCCGCGGCATGGGACGTAGTGGAAGAACTACAGGCTACAGCGTCTCATCAAAAAGCTGCCAAAGGTAGTTAAGTCGGTATTCCCAACTAGTATTAGATATTGAGGTATTCTGACACACAGCTCACAACCTTGATGAGGGTTGAAAACCATAGCTGATGAACATGTTCTATAATCTCTCCTGAGGCTCCCTTATACGCTTCTCAAACCTCACATGGGTCTCTGATACAGGCTCTAAGGAAATGCACATAAGCTCCACATAGCGTCTGATACGGGAGAAGAACAACATGGGAGCATGGGCAGAAGACACTTTTGGAAACGATACTGTATGTGATTGGATCGGCATGTTCCTAGAAAATTCTGGACTGCCAACCGTTAAGTTTGCATGGGATGAAGGTGGCCGTAACAATGCAACACCATCAAAGATGTTGACTTTTTTGGGGCTGATTATCTTATGACAGATAACCTTAGACAACTCAGGCCAACCAATGAAAAAAAAGATCAGTCAAAAGCCAGGGACACTCTGGATGTGTCCCTGCTGTCAATTTCTCAGGCAGCGACAGCTACGTTTACAGACCTTTATTTTCAACATACCTTTTTATTCTTTATTCAGGTTGGCAGCAAGAGAGTATTATGTCCGATCAATGGTGAACTGATCGGGCATTCCAAAGATGTGATGATATTTCCCCCTGGCTCTATGGTAACGCTGGAAAACCGCCCCATACTTGATGCTGATTACCGGGCTACTGGCATTTGCTTCCCACATCATATGATAGAAGCCGTATTCTCCAATAAAAACTCAAATATCGAACCAGTTGGTATCCAGGTCGTTCAAGATTGTGCAGACCAGTCTCCCCAAATATTGAACACTATTGAGGCCACACTAAACGACCCAGAATTACCAGCACCGATCAGACAGCATCGCCTGCTGGAACCCTTAATCTGGCTAAAATATAATGGCATTTATCTCTCATCCCAGGAAGAAGAAAAACCGCTAAGCAAGGTCAGAAGACTCATTGAAACAGATTTAAGCCATCCCTGGCGGTCCAATGAAGTGGCTGAGCATTTTGCCATCAGTGAGGCAACCATGCGGCGTTGGCTTGCTAAATCTGGGCAAGGTTTTTCAAAAATACTGCAGAATACAAGACTTGAGCACGGGCTCAGCCTTTTACAGTCAACAGATGTCCCAATCTCAGACATCGCCCTTAATTGTGGATTTAAAACGCCGTCTCACTTTTCAGATTCTTTTAGAAAGAGATTTGGCATCAAACCAAGTGAGATCCGCAAGGTAGAAGATTGAGCGTTTTTTGATAGATTTTGCTTGATTGGTGAAAGTAGAGCAACGCGGTCCTTGTTAAATTCAGACTATAAACAATGCTCAAGGAAAGGACCACGACAATGCTTAGTAAGTTTATTGCCCTTGGTTTCTTGCTCGCCACCGCTATCACAGCCCCTGTGTCCGCCCAGGAGTTTGAATTAACCAGTACAACCGTCTTCGAAGGCGAAAAGTTGACGAACGCTCACGTTTTTGAAGGATTTGGCTGCGAAGGGGAAAACCAGTCACCACAGTTGTCATGGACTGGAGCACCAACAGGGACCAAAAGCTTTGCAATCACCGTATACGATCCAGATGCACCCACCGGATCAGGCTGGTGGCACTGGAATGTTGTTAACATCCCAGTTTCCATAAACTCTGTGTCTGAAAACGCCAGTGGTAATAACACCCTGCTCGGAGAAGCAATTGAAATTCGAAATGACTACGGAACCATTGGTTTTGGCGGCGCTTGTCCCCCTGCCGGTGAAGTCCATCGCTATATTTTCACAGTCTATGCACTGGGTACAGAACGCCTGGAACTACCTGAAAATTCCAGCAATGCACTTGTAGGCTATATGATCCGTGCCAACATGATTGACAGTGCAAGCATCACAGCCGTCTATCATCGATAATTATGTTGGCATAACAATCGACGGATGCAACATTAAAGCAACATGCCGCTGGGGACTTCTGGTCGCTGACCGTTAATCCAGCGGTTGTCTTGGGAGAGTAAAGATGCAATGCACCGCCATCGTTTTCATTTGAGAACGAAACTCAGGGCACGACGGATATAGGCTGTCCAAGATTCTGTTGGTGGAAAGATCAATGCATAGAGCATGATGCCGCTCATCGTATCGAAAACCAAACCTGTATCTAAGTCTTTTGAAACTTCATTTCTTTCCTTTGCCCGTTCGAGCACCATGGCGAAGGCCTGTCGTCGAGGTTGTAGATATTTTTCCCAGTAAATTTGAGCAAACCCAGAATTGCTTGATGCACTACTAATAATCATGGCAACAGCCTGCCGTCCAAGTGGGGTGAAGGTTATCTGTGCAGCATTTTCAATAAGTGTATCTATATCACCCCAAAGGTCGCCTGTGTTAGGAATTAACACCTCTTCTCTAATGCTCTCAATGGCATCAGCAACCAGTTCATCCTTACTGCTGTAGCGCCGATAGATAGTGGTCTTTCCTACTCCAGCACGCGAGGCGATCGCCTCAATACTCATCGTCTCAAAGCCGACTTCTGACAATAACTCCAGCGTAGCTCTTAGCATTGCCTGGTGAGATGCTGTGCTGCGAGGTCTTCCTGGTGATTTTTTTCGGACATCGTTCATGAATGCTATTATAGTTTACGATACCGTACCGTATCGAAATACCATGAGACCAAAGCCGCGTTACATGGACAAGCACAGTACCCAAGCCGTGAAAGATGGACTGGTGGAGTACTATGAGCTCAATCCGCACGTTACTGAGCCAGCAACACAGCCTTCAGACTTTGCCAAAATCTTGCAAGCACACGATGTGGGGCATGTAATTTATGCCTGTGACACGGGAATGTACGACGAACTAAAAATTCTGCCTTTGTTTTGGTGGACCAGTGAATGCACATTTCAGACGTACCTGAAGATGAAAAACTCCCCTGCTGTTGATGTGATGTATGAGGATATGATCAAAGAGAAGGGAATTCTCTGGCTATATGGAGCAGTTTTGAGAGTGCTGCCTGGGGTGATTTTAGAGTTAATCCCGATTTGGTTTAAAACTCGTAACCGTCAAAAATTGCTACCGTTTCTTGAGTTTGAGCCATTGCTTGATCGTTCGCTTTTGGATATCCGTCAAGAGTTTGACTTGTTACCATTTATAAAATAAGTTCTTGGGTATGCGTCGGCTGTCCAAAACGTTATGGCAGCGAACGGACCAAGATAGCTGCTGCTGCTCAGTTCAAGCTTATCTGCTGCTGCATCTTGCCGCTACGCTACAGACTATTCTAGAAAAGCTACACTTCATAGGATAAGCTTTGACGGTCCGCACAATGCAAACACAGAGTATAGATTTTATCCAAACCCTCTTCCAAAGCCGCTTAACAACTCTTGAGCACCTCCTGACATCGGCTCAGACACATTTTGGTAACACCGACTCTTTTCTTCAGCAGCGCATTGTGGCAGATATGCTTCCCTTAGGTACGCAGATCGCGTTCACCTGCAATCAGCCACGCAACTTTTCTCTATGGTGTGACAACAAACCGGCCAATAATCTAGATCCAGATGTTTCATCTCTTAGACAAGCATATGAACACATCTCCAACACCAAAGAGCTTCTAACAGGCATAAACGTTGAAGACACAAGGTTAGCTGAGGTTGCACGCATCGACTTGGGTCAGGATCTCTACATTGAGCTGTCTGGCGATGCCTATGTAAATGATTTTCTGATTCCCAACTTCTACTTTCACATGGTTACGGCCTATGACATCCTTCGCATGACTGGTGTGCCCATAGGGAAACGGGACTATATGATGCATCTGGTACCACTTATTAAACAAGCATGACGTTAATCCACGGGCGTGCTGATTTCCTCGTGTGGTAAAGAAAATGCTTTTTACGACCCTGAAACTGTAGAGATTCAAATGTGTTATTACCTGATTAAAAAATACGCAGATATTTTTTTAGAAGAGTATCAGGGAGATTAAAGCGATGGGGTGATTTTGGTCGAGAATTTTACCTTTTTGCATAGGGTTAGGTCGTGCCCTAGCTGATCCATATCAGCCGCCTATCACTGGAAGGATGGCAAATTATATCAGCGGACTTCATCCTCTCCCATATCATTAGGCCCCAGTTAGACGGAACCAGTAGCGACTGGTCTGCAGCTAATTAATATTCTCTTCGAATTAGTTTAACGACATCAAGCTTTCAGCTAATTCTAATTATGCTTTAAGCATGCCTTAACTTGCCACACTTTATTTCATTTAGGGTCAAAGACCTAGGCCATAATTTGGGTCTTTAGCCCCATGATTTGTTTCTGTAGGGTTACCTAAAATAGATTAGCGGAGACATCGTATGTGTGTAATGGTTGTTTGGCTTATTACAACAACCGTCAAGCGATTGATGCATTGCAATACTTTGAGAGCACACCACTGGGCTCGCTTGTGGTGATTACTTTGATAGCTAGACTACAGTCTTTACGTTTCCTTTAAGGAAGGTTTATTTCAGCTTTAAAACCAGTTTTTAGATTAAGTCGTACTAAATGATAGTGAGCAGGCTTAAGTGATGGCAATGCAACAGTCACAGGTTAAACCCATGGTGTTTTGAACCGGGGGGAGGCTAATGTATACTTTTTAAAAGAAGTATTACGACATTGTGTATGCCTGAACACAGGTACTTTAGCTTTCTGGGCTGGCTTGGGTCCTAAAGGGCATTAGCCTTAAGGCAACATCAGTTATTCCTGACATTTGATTAGTAACTTGGGAGGGGCGTTTAGGGGCCCGATAACGATCATGCTTAATAAGCTGATGCGCTCGACTGCGGCCAGGACTGTACTTGCAATCTTGGCGTGTTTACTATGCATTTTTAGCCCGTCTCTGGTGCCTGCTACAACAGCACACAATTTGGGTCAAAGCTACATATATTTCCAGATTAGGGAAGATGCTATATCAGCCAGGGTGGAGATGCCTGTTAAGGAGCTTACCCAGGTGCTTGAGCTAGATCTACCGGCTGACAAAAAAGTTAGTAAGGAGGCCATAGCTCCTCACATGGAGCAGATTAAAACCTATGTAGATGAGAATGTCACTCTGGATTGTGCTCCAGAAACCTGCGATCTGGTTTTTCAAGACTTTCGGTTTCTGAATACAACATTTTCTCAGTTTTTGCTGCTGGAGTATGACTTAGAAGGGTTTCAAGTATTGCCGAGCGCCATCGATGTTACCTACGATGTAATTCTAGAACAGCTGCCGCAGCACACTAATATGTTACTGGTGGAAGAGAACTGGAAAACGGGTACGTTTCAGAATGAGTCTAATCCACTGATGATCTTTAGGCAGCCGGGGCAAACCCAGACCTTAGATCTTTCATCTGGGGGGTTATGGCAAGGTTTCTCAGCCATCGTTAACCTTGGGATTCTCCACATTATAAAAGGTATTGATCACGTTCTTTTTTTGGTAGCTCTGCTGTTGCCATCAGTGCTACGACGACAGGAAGACTCAAGGTGGCAACCGGTGGGTAAATTCTCAACGTCGCTTATCTATATTATTAAGGTTGCGACTGCCTTTACGGTTGCCCATAGCATTACGCTTGGCTTGGCCACACTGCAGCTGGTACAGGTTCCTTCCAGAATAGTGGAATCAGTCGTTGCCGCGTCGATTGGATTAGCGGCTGTGGATATTTTCTACCCTATTTTTCGGGGTCGTTCATGGTTTATTATTTTTCTCTTTGGGCTATTCCATGGCTTTGGCTTTGCCGATGTACTGACCAAACTTGGAGTTACCAGTCAGTATCCGCTGCTGTCTCTGTTTGGGTTTAATTTAGGGGTGGAAATTGGGCAGCTGGCAATTATTGCGGTGGTCTTTCCTGTGCTCTATTTATTGCGTAGGCAGAAATTTTATCCCAGCGTTGTCATGAAAACAGGTGCTTTGCTGTTGGGAGCAATGTCGCTCTACTGGTTTATTGAGCGGGCATTTGGTATCAATATTCGCGTTTTACCGGTGCTGCAAGGTCTGTTTTAGACCCTGTTAACGGGGCAGACGCGTCACGGTTGTAAGCAGCTATTTATCGAACAGTTTTCTCATGGTTTCTTTGGCACAAACTAGTGCGATTAATGCTGTTGTGGCGTCTACGCCGCGATTAAAAACCCTGGTGCTTTCGGTTGAGGATATTCGGCTGATTGTTGAGCACGTGGGGTTAGATGGGCTCATGGATGAGATGATTGCTCGACTCATCCATGCCTTTGAACAGTTTGATCCGACTAAAACTGTGGTGCCCGTAAGAACCGGGTTTAGCTATGACCGTCCCCATATGGGGCTGGTGGAGTGGATGCCGTTGTTTGAGAAATATCGGCAGATTGTAGTTAAAGCGGTGGGCTATCATCCTCAAAATCCGAGCTTACATAGCCTACCAACGGTGCTGTCTACGGTTTCCGCCTATGATCCGGCATCGGGCCATTTGGCAGCTGTGATTGATGGTACGTTCTTGACGGCATTACGAACGGGGGCAGCGTCTGCGATCGCAACCCAACACTTGGCCTCCCCCAGCAGCCAAACCCTCGGTCTCATTGGTGCAGGAGCCCAGGCGGTAACCCAGCTCCACGCGCTCTCCCGCTGCTTTGACCTCACCCAGGTGCTCATTTTTGACAGCGATGGGGCGGTCAGTCAGTCATTTTCTGAGCGCGTTGCCTGTTTGGGCTTAGACCATCTGACAATCCGCCAGGCAGAGATAGCTGACATTGTTGCCACGGCCGATATTCTCTGTACCGCCACCTCGGTCAATGTAAACAACGGTCCTGTTTTTCCCGACCAAAACCTCAAACCCTGGCTCCACGTCAACGCGGTCGGAGCAGATTTTCCCGGTAAGTTTGAGGTGCCCTTGAGTCTTTTAGAGCGCAGTTTTGTGTGCCCTGACTTTCGAGATCAGGCCATTCGTGAGGGAGAATGTCAGCAGCTTAAGGACCTAACAAAAATTGGGGACGAGCTATCTAACGTAGTTAAAAAACCAGACCAGTATCGTCACCATCAGCAACAGCCGACCGTCTTTGATTCCACAGGATTTGCCCTCGAAGATCAGGTGGCCATGAACATGCTGTTAGACTACGCCACCGAATTAGACATCGGCACGTTGGTGGAGTTAGAAAGCGCCGCCGAATCCCAAAATCCCTACAGCTTTGTTCTGTAGTTTTTCTTGCCTCACCTGACTCCTAACTGCCCCACCCCAACACTGAAAATGGATTTCTCCTGGTCAGATAAACAACTTGCTTTTAAGCAGCGCGTGATTCAGTTTGCGCAAGAAAACCTGAATGGCGATATTGTCGAACGGGACCACCACGGCAAATTTTCCTGGGAGAACTGGAAAAAGTGTGCTGAGTTTGGTATCCAGGGCATGTGTATTCCAGAGGAATATAGCGGTTCCCCAGCCCTGGATATTATGACGGCGGTGCTGGCCATGGAGGCCCTGGGCTACGGCTGTGAAGACAATGGCCTCACCCTGGGTCTTAATGCCCAGATGTGGACGGTCCAAATTTTACTGCAACAGTTTGGGACAGACGAGCAAAAGCAGAAATATCTGCCACGGCTGTGTAACGGCGAGTGGATTGGGGTGCATGCCCTGTCTGAGCCCAATGCTGGGTCAGATGTTTACAGTCTAAAAACCCAGGCCAACAAGTGTGACGGCGGCTATGTGCTCAACGGCAGCAAAAAGTTTGTTACCTGTGCCCCCATCTGTGATTTGGCCTTAGTCTTTGCCACCGTTGACCCTAGCCTGGGTAAATGGGGGGTAACCGCTTTTCTAGTGGAGCGTTCGTCCGATGGATTTTCCACCGGTCCCGTCAAGGACAAAATGGGGCTACGGACAGTGCCCTTTGGGGAGATTTTCTTTGAGAACTGTTTTGTGCCCGCAGAAAATCGGCTGGGGCCAGAGGGGGCAGGGTTTAGCTTCTCCCACAACTCATTAGAATACGACCGCTGTTTTAACCTGGCCAGCGAGCTGGGGACAATGGAGCGTCAGCTCGAGAAAACCATCGACTATGCCAAGTCACGGGAGCAGTATGGTCAGCCCATTGGTAAGTTTCAGTCGGTGTCAAACCGGGTGGCTGATATGAAACTGCGGCTGGAAACCGCCAGGCTGCTGCTGTACAAGGTGGCGTGGCTCAAAGAACACGGACAGCCCGCTATGCTAGAGGCGGCCCTACTCAAGCTATATCTCAGCGAGTGTTTTGTGGCGTCGGGGCTAGACGCAGTGCGCATCCACGGGGGCAATGGTTATCTCACTGAATATGAGGTAGAGCGGGACCTGCGAGATGCCATCGGCGGGGTGATTTATGCAGGCACCTCAGATATTCAGCGCAACATTATTGCGCGTTCGTTGGGGCTTTAGCGATGATGTATTTGTTGTCTCACATTTTAGACCGTTCCGCCGAACAGTTTTCTGAACGCGAAGCGTTTCGCTGTGAGGGGAAACGTCTTACCTATGGCGAACTGTTACAACAGGCAAATGGCCTGGCCCATACCCTGATTGACCTGGGGGTACAGCGGGGAGACCGGGTAGGCATTTACCTGAGTAAGAGTCTGGAGAGTGCCGTCGCCATTTACGGCATCTGGAAAGCTGGGGCTGCCTATGTACCGTTAGATCCCAGTGCGCCGTTAGCCCGCACGGCTTATACCCTTGACCACTGCGGCATCCGCCACCTGATTACCCAAAAGTCTAAGCGGATGCGGATGTCGGATCTGCTGACAGCCGCCCCCAAATTAAACTGCATCATTGGGCTACCAGAGAGTTTTACCTTGCCGCGCTCGGTACAGCGTCGCGACTGGCCAAACATTCTCCCTAGTGACACGTCGCCCCCTGTCCGCGTGATGGAGCAAGACCTGGCCTACATTATGTATACCTCGGGGTCTACGGGCACCCCCAAGGGAATTATGCACACCCATCGCAGCGGTCTCAGCTATGCGCGCATGGCCGCCCAAACCTACGGTTTGACCCATACAGATTGCCTGGGCAACCACTCGCCCCTGCACTTTGATATGTCCACCCTCGACTACTTCTCAGGGCCGCTGGTGGGGGCAACCACGGTGATTATTCCTGAAGCCTATACCAAGATGCCCGCCAGTCTCTCTCAGCTGGCCCAGGATGAAGCATTAACCGTCTGGTATTCAGTACCGTTTGCCCTGATCCAGCTGTTGTTACGGGGCGTGTTAGATGAGAGAGACCTGAGCTCGCTGCGATGGGTGCTGTTTGGCGGTGAGCCCTACCCGGCAAAGTACATGTATGGCCTCATGGAGCGCCTACCCCAGGCACGTTTTAGTAATGTGTATGGCCCGGCAGAAATCAATCAGTGCAGCTATTACCACGTGCCGCCGCTGAAAAATGGACGGGCCATCCCAGAAGAAGTTGCCCCCATTGGCCAAATTTGGGCCAACGCGGAAGAGCGCGTGGTGGACGACCAGGACCAGCTAGTGGCGTCTGGGGAGGTGGGTGAACTGCTGGTGCGCACCCCCACCATGATGAACGGCTACTGGCAGCGACCCGACCTAAATGAGCGAGTTTTCTACCGGACTGAGATGGCCCATCAAATGGCGGTGTTCTATCGCACGGGGGATTTGGTGCAGCAGCTGCCGGATGGTAACTATCAGTTTGTGGGTCGCAAGGACCGGCAGATTAAAACGCGGGGCTATCGCATCGAGCTAGATGAGGTGGAAGCGGCATTGGTGGGGCACCCCCAGGTAGAAGAAGCGGCGGCCTATGGGGTGCCCCTGGCGGGGGGCAGCCAACAGATTGAGGCGGCGGTGATTTTGAAACCGGATGGGGGGCTGGATGAGGCTGAGCTAAAACGCCAGGCGGCGCAACGATTGCCTGCCTATGCGGTGCCGGAAAGGGTTGCGATCGCAACCTCCTTTCCCCGCACCACCAGCGGCAAAATCGACCGGCGCACCTTACAAACCCAGGCCATTGCCCGACTGCAATCCGCCGCCGAATCCCGTGAACCCTCAACTATCTAGCCCATCTAGCCCATCTAGCCCCAGGAGAAAAACCATGACAACCACTCAACCTGTTCAGCCCCAAGAAAGTGCCAACCATCAGTCAGTGCTCCAAACCTACATCAGTGATGTTCTACTCAATGGCCGTATGCAGGTCGAAGCTGACGACGATCTGCTGGTGGGAGAGATCATCGACTCCCTGGGGATGATGCGGCTAGTTGCTTTTGTCGAAGAGACCTTTGCCCTTAAGGTCCCCCTAGAAGACATTACGATTCAACACTTTCGCACCATTGAAGCCATTGATCAGTATCTAATGGGGAGAATCAGCCATGGTGCCGGATAGTCAGTCCAAGGGTCAGTCCAAAGGTCAGTCCAAAGGATTAGGCCAACAGATTGATACCCTGGCAGCAAAATCCAACCTGACGCCGGGGCAGCTGCTGCTATGGTTGGGCCAAAAGCTCAACCCAAAGGCTCCCCTGTACAACATGGTGTTTAGTTTCACCATCCAAGGAGAGATTGACCCTGCCCACTTCCAACGGGCATTTCAAGCCTTAGTAGCCCATAGCGATATTCTCCGTCTGACCATCACCGAGGCGGACGGTGTTCCGCAGCAGACGGTCGCTGCCACATCAAACTATTTGCTTCCAGTTATAGATTTTTCTACAGATATAGATCCTATCCAGGCATCACAGACATGGATGCAGCAGCGTTCCACCTGTCTGCTAAACCTGCAAGATTGTTTATTTGATTCGGCACTGCTAAAACTATCGTCGGATCGGTTTATTTGGTATTTAAATCAGCATCACTTAATTACCGATAACTGGTCGGTTTCACTGCTCTACCGACGGTTACAGGAATACTATGGCCAATCGCTAACCGGTACATTGGCGACAGCCGCTGACCTGCCCGCCTTTCTTCACTATGCTGAGTCAGAACAGCAGCCAGCGTGGCAGGCCATCACCCATTGGCAACAGAAACGAGAGCACATACCATCGTCAGTGCCCCTGTATGGTCAGAATGGCCAGACAGCAGAGGTAGCCACCGCTCGCACAGAACGCACCTATTTTGAACTAGGGCCAGAGCGATCTGAGGCGTTACGAGCCTTAGCCAAAACCCCAGAAGCTCGAACATTATCCATTCATCAGTCCCAGTTCAATCTGTTTTTAACCCTGGTGTTTGCCTATCTGTATCGAATCAGTGGCAGCCATAAACTAGCCATTGCCGCCCCAGCCCATAATCGACCAACACCGGTTCTAAAAGAGACACCGGGAGTCTTTATGGAGCTGTTTCCACTCCAGGTGGACATTGAACCAGGGGAAACTTTTACCTCGCTTTTAGGCAAGGTGGCCAGGGAGTCCATGGCATTTTTGCGCTATGCCCAGTCCGGTGTCAGTCACCATGGCATTAGCCGCGATGTCAATGTTGTTCTCAGCTACATCAACGTTACTTTTCCCGAGTTTTATGGCATGCCAGTCAAAACAGACTGGATTCATTCAGGGTATGGAGACAGCCAGCACCATCTGCGGCTAGAGGTGCAGGACTTTGATGCCACCGGAAGTTTCACACTGCAGTTTGATTTTAATAGCGATTTAATTGCTGATACGCAACGTCAGTGGGCAACTGAACACTTTTATAACCTGTTGGATGCTTGGCTAGACGATGCGCACCAGGAAATTGAAGCGGTAGATATTCTGGCTGCAGAAGAGCGAGCCTTGCTGTTTGGGTCGGGCCAGGCGTTGGCAAGTGATCAAAGAAAAGAGACCCTCAGATATACTCAAACCCTGGTAGGACGGTTTCAGCAGCAGGTAGATCTTGCACCTGACCAAATAGCGGTGGTGCTTGGCAAGCAAATCCTCACCTACGCTGAGCTAAATGCACAAGCTAATCAGCTGGCCCACTATCTAGGTAAACAGGGCATCCAGAAAGGTGTAACCGTGGGTCTGTTCATGGAGCGTTCAGTCTCCATGATTGTCAGCATTCTAGCTATTCTAAAAGCGGGGGCTGCCTATCTGCCCATTGATCCGGCCTATCCGGTAGAGCGCACCCGCTTTATGGTGGAGGATAGCAATGTAGCTATTCTGTTAACGCAGCAGGCGTTGATGGCAACATGTCCCGTCGGCCAACTAAAAGACCGAATAATCTGTCTCGAGCCCCATGGGGACGCCATCGCCCAGGAACCCACAGGGGCTCCTGCGGTGGAGCTAACTGCTCAGGACTTGGCCTATATTCTCTTTACCTCGGGTTCTACGGGCCAACCCAAAGGAGTGATGGTGGAGCACCGTAATGTTCTCGCCATGGTGAATGGATTTGAACAGACCGCCCCAGCAGGAGAGCAGCTGCGGGGAACAGCGCTGTGCTCCTATGGGTTTGATGTGTCGGTTTGGGAGATTTTCTCAAATTTATGTTTTGGTGGCACGGTATACCTCGTACCGCCAGAGACCGTGGCTAGCCATAACCAATTTGCTCAGTACCTGATCACCCATGACATTACCAGCGCCTATATTCCACCAGCACTGCTATCCATGGTCGTTCAGGAGCTAGAAAGATCTGATCATAAGATTGTTCTAAATCGCATTCTAGTGGGCGTGGAGCCCATTCAACAGAAACTTTTACAGCGCTATCGCCAACGCATACCTCAGTTACGCATCGTCAATGGCTATGGACCCACAGAAACCACCGTCTGTGCCACGTTCTATGCGTTTAACACCGTTACCGATCCCCAAGGGATTGTCCCCATTGGCAAGGCTGTCCCCGGTTACGAGGTGTATGTTGTCAATGATCAGGGGCAGCAGGTGCCCATGGGTATTAAAGGAGAGATTGTTATTGGGGGGGCAGGGCTAAGTCGAGGCTATCTCAATCGTCCTGAGCTGATGGCGGAACGGTTTATCGAGAATCCCTTTGGGGCTGGAAAGCTATATAAGACCGGCGATCAGGCCCGCTATCTACCAGACGGCAACCTGGAGTTTCTGGGCCGGCTAGATCATCAGGTCAAAATCCGAGGGTTTCGGGTTGAGCTAAGGGAGGTGGAAGCCGCTTTAAATCAGCATCCTTCCATTCAACAGGGCGTTGTTATTGCTGAAAAAACTAATCAGGGGCGTCAGTCTCTCTTGGCCTATGTGGTAACGTCAGAGTCCTCCCTGACCCATGGAGAAATCCGAGATGCCCTACAGCAAACGCTACCGGACTACATGGTACCGACAGCTTTTATACTGCTAGATTATTTGCCCCTAACCCCCAATGGCAAAGTAGATCGCCCACTACTGTCGTCACCGGACTATACCCAGCGACAGCGGCTAGGGACAGATAGGGATTATGTGGCTCCAGGGAATGAATGGGAGACCCATCTGGCAGCTATCTGGGCCCAGTGTTTACGCATAGAGTCGGTGGGTATTTACGACAACTTCTTTGATCTAGGTGGCGACTCGATTACGGCGATCCAGATTGCAGCCCAGGCGACGGAGGCAGGCCTTCCCCTATCGCCGCAGCAAATTCTACAGCACTTGACGGTGGCCGGGGTCTTGGCCCAGATAAAATCAACCCAACTATTGGGGGCCGACCAGGTACACACCACTGACCAGGTACCGCTCACTCCGATTCAGCAAAGCTTTTTTGAACAAAACCTAACCGAGCCTCACCATTGGAATCAAAGTCTGCTGCTGGATGTAGCCCAGGCTTTAGACCCATCAGCCCTAGAAACGGCACTACAGCATTTGGTGCAGCGCCATAATATTTTGAGCTGCCAGTTTATCTTAGGAGAGTCGGGCTGGCAGCAGCGCCAAGGGATACCCGGTCGTTTGCTTAACTATGTCGATCTCTCCCATCGGTCGGTGGTTAGCCAAGATCGGGCCATGGCGGCCACCGAGGCAGACCTGCAAACCAGTCTCGACCTGACCACCGGAAAGCTGGTACAGGCGGCATTATTTAACCTGGGAGACAATCGCCCCAATCGGCTGCTGCTAATCATTCACCATTTAGCGGTGGATGGAGTTTCCTGGCTGATGCTGTTAAATGATTTGGAAACCGCCTACCGCCAGACCCAGGGAGAAAAAGTCGCTCGGGCCTTGCCGACGATGTCGTTCCAAACCTGGTCAACAGAGCTAGGCAAAACCGTTTCATCAGGGGCGTTTCAGTCGGAGCTAGCCTACTGGCTAGGCACTGCCAAGGGCGCAGTTCCCCCTCTACCAAAAGACAATGCTCGGATCAGCGCTGACAATCGGGTTGCATCTGCACACACACTCACCACCTGCTTAACTGTTGAGCAAACCCATAGACTCCTGAGGGAGCTGCCAAAGGTCGCCCGGGCCCGAGTCAACGAAATTCTGTTGACGGCCCTGGCCCGGTCGCTTTGCAATCAAACCAACCAGCTACTGCTAGATTTGGAAGGCCATGGACGAGAAGAAGCGATTGTCCCTGGAGCAAATTTGGTGCGGACCGTGGGCTGGTTTACAACGGTGTTTCCATTGCTGCTAACGCTGCCTCAAACAGATGCAGGAGAACAGCTACGGTCTGTAAAGGAGCAGGTGCGACAGGTTCCTAGAAATGGCATCGGTTATGGATTGTTACGCTACCTGGGGGGTGACCCTGAGGTAAAAGCGCAGTTAGAGGCTCAACCTCAGCCAGACATTCTCTTTAACTATTTGGGGGATTTAGCCGGACTAGTGCCACCGGGGTCTATGTTCCAGCTGGCCCGTGGGCTAGAGCTATCGCGCAGTCCTCAAGGACAGCGGCGATATTTGTTGGAGGTGAATGCGGCCGTTGTCAGGGGGCAGCTCCAGGTGGAGTGGACCTATGGCCAGCGGCACCGGCGGGAAACGATCCAGGGTTGGGCCGAGGGTATGATGCGGGGGGTGCGATCGCAAATCACCCACTACCTGTCTCCCGAATCAAAACAGGACACCACCATAACCCCAGTAGACTTTCCCCTGGCCAATCTTGACCGTCAAAAGCTTGGCAAAATCGCGGCCCTGTTAAATAGGTCAGGCAGCCAATCAGACAGCGGCGGATGAGGGTTATGAGCACTAAGCCTTAACACCGAAGCCCCAAACTATACAAAAGGACTCTCTACCATGGTCGTCAATGAGCAAGTTAACCCAACAATGTCTCCAATACCTAAAACCTCCTGGCGGGTTAGCCTGGCTCAGACTGTTCTCATGGGTCAAACGGCCGGCCGGTGGCAGCAGGTGGGGCAGGCGCTGGCGGTGGGTGTCCTGGGCAAAACGGCACTCAATGACTACATGGGTAAGGTCTACGAATCCCATTCTGCCACCTATGATCCCAGCCACTATCAGCTAGATTGCGAAGAGAAAATTCTACCCTATTTGAGCCAGCACCACAGCAGCGGCAAACTGCTGAGCGCCTTCTGTGGTCAGGGGCGAGAGGCAAAGTTTTTTGCAGAGCGAGGATTTGATGTCACTGGTATTGACGACAACCGCTCCATGATTGACGGAGCCATTGCCCATGCCCGCGACGCGGGCTTTAAAGCCCGTTTTGAACTGGCCAATTTTTTTGACTACACCCCTGAAACTCTCTACGATGTTGTTTATCTGTCGCCCTGGATGTACGACACGTTTCCAGACCCGGCGGACCGGATTTTGCTGTTGGAGCATTGCGCCACCATGCTCGCTCCAGGCGGAGTGATTGTGATGTCCTATGTGCAACTGGTAAAGCCAGATCGCCTGTGGGAAAAGGCACGGCACTGGCTCTCGGTAACGGCGGCAAAACTGTCTGGCAGTGACTGGCGGCCCCGGTTTGGCGATCGGTTTTATGTGGGGATCTTTCACCACTTTTTTGTGCCTGGAGAACTCGAGGCAGAAGTTGAAACAGCGGGTCTAAAAATTTTAGACCAACAAAAGTCCGTCAACGGCCTGTTTGATTTCTGCATTCTGTCAGAGTGGGAGGCACCATGCAGCTAGACAACGTAGCCGACATTTACCCTCTTTCTCCGGTGCAGCAGGGAATGCTGTTCCATGCTTTGAGCGCGCCTGGATCGGGGGTGTACATTGAGCAATATAGCTGCAAGCTCCGGGGTAATTTACAGATTCCTGAATTTCAAGCAGCCTGGCAGCAGGTCATTGACCGACAGCCTGTGCTTAGAACGGCGTTTCTCTGGGAAGGCTTAGATGAACCGCTTCAGGTGGTGCGTCAGCAGGTGGATGCGGTCTGGGATCGGGAGGACTGGCGAGACTATCCTCTAGTTGAACAAGAGAAAAAACTGACTGAGTTTTTGAGTTGCGATCGCATCCAGGGCTTCGACCTACTCCAGGCCCCCATCTCTCGCTTTAAGCTCATCCAGCTACAGGACAATACCCACCAATTTATCTGGAGTTTTCACCATGTCCTGGCCGACGGCTGGTCCATTCCCATTATCTGGCAGGAAGTCTTGACCTGTTATCAGGCCAACTGTCGTCAGACAGCACCAGCGCTCCCTCCCCTACGGCCCTATCGAGACTATATTGCCTGGTTAAAAAATCAGGATACTGCCAAAGCCGAAACATTTTGGCGCTCCCAGCTCCAGGGGCTCACACACCCCACCCCGCTGCCCGCCGCCCGCACCACCAGCGATCTCTCCCCCCAGCCCTATCGCCAACAGAGTCGCGCCTTGGCACCGGGTCTATATGGATCTTTGCAAGCCTTTGCCCGTCAGCATTGGCTCACCCTAAACACCCTAATCCAGGGAGCCTGGGCGTTGCTGCTTAGCCACTACAGCCAGCAAACGGACGTCACCTACGGGTCCGTGGTTTCAGGCCGACCAACGGACCTCAGTGGTGTGGAAACCATGGTGGGTCTATTTATCAATACGCTGCCGGTGCGGGTGCCCGTTGAACCAGAACAATCGTTACTCTCCTGGCTACAGGCACGACAGCAGCAGCTTCTGGAGCTGCGGCAGTACGAGACCACACCGCTGAGCGACATTCAGCGCTGGAGCCCTATGCCCGTGGGCAGTTCGTTATTCGACAGCATTGTTGTCTTTGAAAATTATCCAACGGCGGCCAGTCTTGACCTGGGGTTTGAAATTCAAGACATTCGCTATTTGGAGCAAAGCAACTATCCCCTGGCCCTGCTAGTGGTACCCGGAAAATCGTTAGACCTGTTGTTGCTGTTCGACCCGGCCCGGTTTGAGGCGGAGGCCATCGCCCGTCTGCACGAACACCTGGAGCTGTTGCTGACTGCGTTTATTGACCAGCCCCAGGCAACCCTGGCCCAGATACCGCGCCTCACCGCGACCGAGCAGCAGACCGTCAGCAAGACCATTGACTATCCCAAAAATCTCACCATTCATCAGCTGATTGAGGCTCAGGTGAAGCGGACACCCGATGGATTAGCTGTTGTTTTTGAAGGCCAAACCCTGACCTATGGTGAGCTAAATTCGCGAGCCGATCAGCTGGCTAGCTGGCTACGGACCCAGGGGGTGGGACCTGGTGAACGGGTTGCCCTGTGTCTACATCCGTCCTTAGCGAGAATTGTTAGCATTCTAGCCGTGTTAAAGGCAGGTGGAGCCTATGTGCCCCTGGACCCATCATATCCAGCAGAGCGGATTGAATACTGTTTGCAGGATACGAAACCACGGTTGTTGCTGACGCAACCAGGGATAGGGCTACCGGATACGGAGGTCCCGGTTGTTTACTTGGACGGGGTGAGCGTTGACGCATCTCATTTTGGAGAGAGTGAGACCAGCAGCCCCTACGATCGATCACCCCAGGGGCCTAGCGGAGATGATTTAGCCTACATTATCTATACCTCTGGCTCTACGGGACGACCAAAGGGGGTGATGGTTAGCCATCGTAATTTGGTGCATTCTACGACGGCACGCTCCCATGTTTACCCAGAGCCCGTTGGGCGGTTTCTACTGCTCTCATCCATTGCGTTTGATAGCTCGGTGGCCGGCATCTTTTGGACGCTCTGCCAGGGGGGGACGCTGGTGCTGCCGCCGGAGCGAATTGAACAGGATTTACAGCAGCTGGCCACTCTGATGGCACAGCAGCAAATCACCCATACCCTGTGTGTACCCACGCTGTATGCGTTGCTGCTAGACGCTGCCGATCCGCGACAGCTAGCTAAGCTGCGGACGGTGGTGGTGGCGGGTGAGGCCTGTCCGCGGGCGCTGGTGCAACGTCACTATGGCAAGCTGCCCGCCACGGATTTGTATAACGAGTATGGCCCCACCGAGGCCACGGTGTGGTGTACGGCCTACCGGGTTCCAGCAGAGCTTCCCTCCGGGCCGGTTGCCATTGGTACCGCCATTCCCAATACTCAGATTTATCTATTAAATGACGAGCTACAGCCCGTTCCCACCGGGGCGATCGGAGAGCTTTACATCGGGGGTGACGGGGTCACCCAGGGCTATCTAAATCAGCCAGAACGCACGGCGGCGGCGTTTATTACCGACGGGCATGGCTATCTACCATCGACTCCGCTCTATAAAACCGGTGACCTGGCTCGATATCGGGCCAATGGCACCCTGGAATGGTTGGGGCGCTGTGACCGGCAGGTGAAGATTCGGGGCTATCGGATTGAGCTAGGGGAGATTGAGGATGTGTTGCGATCGCAACCCACCATCCAAGAAGCCGTCGTTGTCGCTCGGTCCACAACAGACAGCCTAGAAACCATAGTGGAGAGACTGGCCACCCTAACACCGGAGCAGGCAGAGACCCTACTGGCCGCTGCCGAGGGAGGGGAATAGCATGGCCCACATTGTCTGCATCACCGGAGGACTAACGGGGATTCTCAACGCCAGTTTGGCCCTAATACAGCAGCTACACCGGGCTGGGCATCGGGTTACCTATGCTAGCCCGGCCGATCTGAGTAAACCGGTAACAGCCCAGGGAATTCCCTATGTGCAGCTGGAGCGCTGGGTGATGCAGCTGGGGGAACCACCCATGGGGCGATGGGCCAAGGTGCGTTTACAACAACAGCGGCAACAGCGGGCGGTGGATGCCCTGGGGATACAGCACTTTATAGATACCGTGCAAGGGCTGGCTCCCGATCTGTTGCTTCTAGATATTGAAATGCATCCACACATTATGGCAGCCGTCGTGGAACAGCTGCCGGTGGCGTTGCTATGTCCGTTTTTATCGGTTTGGAAGCGCCCCAATCTACCTCCGATTCACACCAAAACGATTCCAGGGCAAGGCTGGCCAGGTTCCCGCCTGGGGATTGAATGGAGCTGGCTCTGCTATGGCCTGACAAAATGGAAAGAGTTTCAACAGGAACGGTGGCGGCGAGTGGGTCTCGATTGGATTTCTGTACTGGGCTGCTATGCCCGACAGATCGGCCTCCCCCTACGGCTGCGCTTTGGGTTTAGACAGTGGCTGGTGCCCTACCCGGGTGAGACTTTACCGATTCTTTGTATGAACGCATTAGAGCTGGACTTTCCCCACCAGCCCCACTCGTCTATGCGCTATGTGGGGCCGATGGTGTTTGAACATCCCCAGACATCTGCAATCACAGAGCCATCTTTAAAACAGATTTTTGAGCGCCGTCCCAGTAGCAAACGCCCTCTGATTTACTGTGGTTTGAGTAGTCTGGCAAAAGCAGACAAACAGTTTCTGCAACAGATTATCGCAGCAGCATCCTCTTCTCCCGAGTGGGATTGGGTCCTGGGACTAGGGGGCAGTCTGGGGGCAGCTGAATTGGACAATGTCCCGACAAATGTTTATGCCTTTGGCTGGGCTCCTCAGCTAGAGGTGCTTAAGCAGGCTGACTGTGCCATTATCAACAGCGGCATTAACAGTATTAATGAGTGTATTAGCTGCGGTGTGCCGATGGTGGTGTACTCCCTGGGCTGCGCCGACCAACATGGCAATGCGGCGCGGGTAACGTACCATGGGCTAGGGATTGTAGACGATCAAAAACAAACCGATGCGGCACAGGTGTGTGGACATGTTCGCACATTGCTAACGGATGGAAGCTATCGAACAAACCTGGAGCGTATGCGTCACTGTTTTGTGACGTATACCCACAAGAATCGCGCGGTTAACCTGGTGGAAGATTTATTAAGGGAACAGCCAGGGCATTTGATGGAGGTCGGTCCACCATGATGGCTGTGGATTATTTTCTTTTGCGTTCTCTTGATAGCCCCATAGACAAGCCCCTCAGACCAGCAGACACCACTGAGCCATGACCATAAATCAGGAACTACATCAACGGGTGGCGGCCCTCTCACCCAGTCAGCGAAAAACGCTCGCTCAGCAGTTAGAGCAGCTGGAGGTATCGGATCGGTCTTCCCAACGGCTGGTGGCCTATGTGGTGGGGCGTTCGGCAGAGATCGATGCGGTTGTCTTGCGGAATGCCCTAAAGGCTAAGCTACCCAACTACATGGTGCCCACAGCGATTGTCTCCCTGACCCAGATGCCACGAACCGCCAATGGCAAGGTTGATACTAATGCCCTGCCTGAACCGCAGCCGGTGGCAGCTATGCCCAATGCGGCTACCCCCCGGACTCCGACAGAAGAGACGTTAGTCCAGATCTGGAAAGATGTGCTGGGGCTAGGGACTGTTGGCATTGATGACAACTTTTTTGAGCTGGGGGGAGATTCAATCCTCAGTATTCAAATTGTGTCTCGGGCTCGGGAGGCGGGGTTACGGCTAGCGCCCAACCAGCTATTTGAGCAGCCGACGGTGGCGGAACTGGCCGCTGTGGTCAATGTGGCCCCTGAGG
The DNA here is from genome assembly GCA_038534515.1 of Cyanobacteria bacterium J06554_1. GTDB lineage: Bacteria > Cyanobacteriota > Cyanobacteriia > Phormidesmidales > Phormidesmidaceae > Leptothoe. The sequence goes on along the minus strand of JBCAWO010000033.1, from coordinate 35,721 downwards.
TGGTAGCCACCCAGGAGCTGGTGACGGGAAAGGTGCCGCTGACGCCAATCCAAACCTGGTTCTTTGAGCAAGATTTGGCGGCACCGCAGCACTGGCATCAGGCAATGCTGGTGGAGCTGCCTCAGGGGGTGAGCAAGGGTGATGTGGAGGGTGCGATCGCAACGCTCTGGACCCATCACGATGCCCTCAGGCTGCGCTTCGACGACCATCAACACATAGCCAATACCGACAGTCCACCTGCGCTGACGTCCATAGACCTCACCCATCTAGGCGAATCTGACCAGCTCAAAGCCGTCGCCCACCATGGCACTCACCTGCACAACGATCTAAATCTCGTCAGCGGCGGACTGATGCGAACGGCCCTTTTCACCCGTGGGGCAGCTCAAGACTGGCTGTTGCTGAGTCTGCACCATTTGGCAGTAGACGCCGTCTCCTGGCAAATTCTTCTCGACGACCTATCAGTTCTGTTGGGTGGGGCGGCCCAGCCTCCTGCCAAAACAACCTCCTTTAAAGCTTGGGCTGAAACCCTCACAGCTCAGGTCACAGCCCGACAATCCGAAGCCCCCTTTTGGTTTGGCCAGGTGGAACAATCTGTCGTGCAGTTACCCCGTGATTTCTTAGATGGGCCACCCCCCACAGAAGGCACCGCCCAGACGGTCACCGTTGCCCTGAGCCAACCAGACACCCAAACACTATTGCAAACGGTTCCAGCCAGTTACAACACCCAAATTAACGATGCCCTGCTCACGGCCCTGACCCAGACATTGCTCCATTGGGTAGGGGCAGAAACGGGCAATGTCCGCATAGAGATAGAAGCCCATGGTCGAGAGCCGATTGCCCCTGGCATAGATGTGTCGCGGACGGTGGGTTGGTTTACTACAACCTATCCGGTCAGCCTGCACGGTCAGGTTAGTGACACCGTAGAAACCCTAAAGTCAGTCAAAGAGCAGCTGCGTCAGGTACCCGATCGGGGCATTGGCCATGGCATTTTGCGCTATTTGGACGATGGCACCACCCAACAGCGTCTGGCCCAGGCCCCACCATCGGAGGTGTTGTTTAACTATTTGGGGCAGCAGGTCCCCACCAATCTGCAGGTGCTCCAAAACATTGACGTGGGTACGCTGAGAGATCCCCACAACCAGCGGAGCTACCTGTTGGAAATCAACGCTTGGGTTGCCCATGGACAGCTACAGGTCACCTGGCGCTACGACCCACAGATTCACCGCAGCGACACCCTACAGTCTTTGGCCCACCAATACCTCAGCCAGTTAAAATCTCTCATCGCCCACTGTACCGATACCAGCGGTGGCTTTACCCCGTCTGATTTTCCCGATGCTGATTTTAACCAAACCGAGCTAGATGATTTTATTGGGCAGCTCACCGGTCAACCCACAGCGGAGGCTTAACCATGGATAAGAAAAACATCGAAACCATCTATGCCCTGGCCCCACTACAGCAGGCATTTCTCTGGCACAGTTTGCAAACCTCGGCCAAAGAGGGTCTGATTCACATGCGCTGTACGCTGCGGGGTGAGGTGGACTCAACTTTACTGGAGCAGGCTTGGGACGCTGTTGTGGGTCAACAGGCCGTATTGCGCACCTCGGTGCATTGGGAAGGGGTAAAACAGCCCTTGCAGGTGGTGGCCCGAAAGGCGGCTATTCCCTGGACCCATCTAGATTGGCGCGGTCGAGACGATCAAACAACAGCCTTGACAGACTTTTTGGTACAGGATCGAGAGCTGGGTTTTGAGCTGACCCAAGCCCCCATCTCTCGTCTAGCCCTGATTCGCCTGGGTGAGACTGCCTATGAGCTGATATGGAGCTGCCACCATTTAATGCTGGATGGCTGGTCTGGAGCGCTCGTGTTTAATCAGGTCTTTGATTGCTATGGACAGTTAAGGCAGGGAAAACCCGCACCTGTCGCGTCCGGGCCCACCTATCAAAGCTATATTCGCTGGCTAAAGCAGCAAGACAATGCCGCAGCGGCTGAATTTTGGCAAGGGGCTTTGCAGGGGTTTGTGGAGCCAACAAAGCTGCCCGTTGGGCCAGCAACTAGCAAAGTTTCAGATACTTCGGCTCCCGCCATTACGTTTTCTGCCGAGGTGACGGCCAGGATGCAGGGGATGTTGCGATCGCACCGTCTCACCCTCAATACCCTCATGCAGGGCATCTGGGCCCTGCTTTTACACAGCTACAGCGGTAACCCAGATGTCCTATTTGGGGCAACCGTTTCAGGCCGCCAGGGTGATTTGGCCGGGGTAGACACCATCGTCGGACTGCTGATCAACGTACTGCCCGTCCGGGTACAGGTGGCCCCAGAGCAAACGGTACTTGAGTGGCTACAGAGTCTCCAAACCCAGCAGACCCAAGCCAGTCGCTATGGCTATGCCTCACCAGACCAAATTCAGAGCTGGAGCCAGGTGTCAGGTCGCTTGTTTGACAGTCTGCTCGTCATTGAAAACTACCCAATCCAGCCAGCGACAGAGCGTAGTTTTCAGGTAGAGAATCTGCAGTCTGGGCTAGTGAGCACCTATGGCCTAACGGTCATTATCAAACCAGGGCATCGGCTCACGGTCATGCTGCGCTCAGACAGCTCCCATATTCAGGCTGTGGCACCGCTATTAGAACAATTTCAGACAGTATTAGAAGCCATCACAGACAATCCTGACCGCTCTATTGCTCAGATTTTGCCACCGCAGCCCCTAAGGCGACCAGCGGCAGCCCCCCCTGAGCCCATACTCAGCCGAGACCAGCTGGAGGGAAATTTCTTTGCCCCAAGCAATCCACTGGAGCTAACGCTAACTCAAATTTGGGAATCTGTTTTGGGGGTAAGTCCCCTTAGCGTAGACGACAACTTTTTTGATGTTGGGGGCAATTCGCTACTGGCGGTGCAGTTGTTTAACCAAATGCAGCAACAGCTAGACTGTGCCCTACCCCTGGCAACATTGTTCCAGGCCCCCAATGTACGGCAGTTTGCGGCCCTACTCAGTCAGGAGCAGCCCGTATCCCAGTGGTCGAGCCTGGTGCCCATTCAGACCAGCGGTTCCCGGCTACCGTTCTTTTTCCACGGCGGTTCGGCAGATGCCCTCACCTGGGCCAGATTCTCCCAGCTGTTGGGCACCGAGCGCCCTTTTTATGCACTGCAGCGACCCGATCTAGACGGCAGTGAGGTCACCCACACAACCGTGGAGGCACTGGCAACAGACTGCATTAAAGAAATGCGAATGGTGCAGCCTAAAGGACCCTATCTAGTCGGAGGCCATTGTTTAGGGGGAGCGGTGGCCTTTGAGATTGCGCAACAGCTCCAGACCGAGGGTGAAGAGGTGGAAAGTGTTGTTCTAATCGATTCTTATCGCCCGGGGGAGCTGCCTGAGACACTGTTGGTAAAGCTCCAGAGCCGTTTACAGCTGGGGGTGTTCTGGGTACGAAAAAACTACTACTACCACGGGGGATGGGAGAACTTAGCAGCGCTACCTAAGAAAATTTGGCAAAAGGTTGTACCTGCTAGCAGCCCCCTAAATCGGGATAACAACTCCGGTCCAACCAGTCCTAATGGGGGTTCTCCTCAGAACTTGATGGACGTCCCCAATCCTGACAACCTCACCACCGACCGACCGCAACCAGATCAGACCAACGTTCCCTACGAATATCGCTATGCTCGGGCACAAAAAGCCAATGAGTTAGCGGCAAAACACTATGTCCCCCAGCCCTATGCAGGGCCAGTAAAACTGTTCCGTGCAAATATCCAAATTTTGGATTGGTACTTTGGCCGAGAGCTGGGGTGGCAGGTAGTGGCCAAGGATGGCGTGGAGCTAACAACAATTCCTGGCTTCTTTGGCAACTTGTTTAACCAGCGTTCAACACCGCTGCTGGTGGAGCACGTTAAAAAATATCTTGCGGGGTTGAGGTGATGGCTACTTAGTCTCTCAGTTTACGCATCCATACACACATATCAAGCACTTGTAAGCCATGACCGCTCAACCCACTCGAATTCTACAAATAGTGCCTCGACTCTTTCCAGACGTGGACGGTGTCGGTGACTATGCTCTACAGCTGGCTCACCAGCTGCATGACCACAGTAAGATTCTTTCAGACTTCTTGGTATTTAGACCCAACCCTCGACTGCAGCCAACGTTAGATCAGTTTGCCGTGCATCGGCTCAATCACCATACGGCGCAAGGGCTGATTGATCAGGTACCTGAACATATATCAACTATTTTTCTCCAATACAGTAATTACCCGTATCTGCTGGGCAAACTAGATACGCCGATGTGGCTGGTTGATGCCCTAAAAAGCCTAAAACAGAGGGGATTACGGATTGTGGTGATGTTTCATGAGCTGCCCACCCTGCGCTACAGGCAAATTCGCTGTCCTAACTTTGTACAGCGGCGGGTATCCCGTGGATTAGCCCAGGTGGCCGATGTGGTGGTGACGAATAATGCCGCATTTCAGCAAACCTTAGCTGGGTGGACCGAGGCCCCCGTCCACTGTGTGCCGAATTTTTCAACTATCGGAGAATTGGGGAATGTGCCGCCGCTGTCTGAGCGGCAGCGTTCGTTGATTGTATTTGGCAGTAGCGATCGCACCCGCGTCTATCGCCACAACTTCCAGACCATCAATCGGGTTTGTCAATTACTCAAGATCGACACCCTCTACGATGTGGGGCGTCCAGTTGAGTGGGACAGCCAGGAACTGGATGTAACGGTGGTAAAAACAGGCTTTTTATCAGCACCTGAAATCAGCCAGCTAATGGCTAAGTCCCTGGCGGGGATCTTTGACTATCGACGGTTTCCCCAGAATCTAGCCAAATCTACCGTATATGCCGCCTACTGCTCCCACGGACTGCTGCCAATTTGTAACGGCCATGGGTTAAGGGCGCAGGATGGCATTGTGGCAAACCATCACTACGTGGTGACATCATCCCTACAGCAATTTGCTCAACCCTCCTCATTACAGGCAATTGCGGACAATGCCCAGACCCACTATCAGAGCCGCACACTGGCCCAATGTGCGGCTCGGTTTAGTCAGTTGATCTATCCGGTCACGTCTACCCCGGCAGTGAATACTGACGTATATACAGAAATCGGTATCGGCCATCGATTACGAACCTCTCATCCTCCAGCCTCGTCTCCATAATGCAGACAGGCATTTTTCTCCATCACCGAGAAAAATTGAAGATTAAAGGGGCCGTTTACTAACTTTATTGTTATTGATTGTGATATGCGTACACAAGCGATCGGTAATCATATTGATATGGGTCAACTGTCCCCCTGCCCCAAGTTATTTGTTGTCGGCTGCCCACGCTCAGGGACCTCGTGGGTAACATCTTTGCTTGCCCAACATCCAGACGTTTTGGTGGTACCGAGGGAAACCCATGTATATCGACTGGTGTATGAGCCATTTGTGGAGTTGCCAAGGTGGGACTGGCAACAACGACTGCGGGCATGGAAGGGAATTTTGCGACGCTATGGCTTAAAACCCCTACTGTTTGGCTTCAAACCTGCAAACATTTGGCCAGGGATCTTACGGGACTACCAGATCTTAAATCGACCGGATAGCCATGGTCTGCATGGATTAGTCAGCTATCGGGAGCTCAGCTTACTCATCAGCGCAATTCGGGCTGAGGTTCTAGAAACTAACCGCGGATTGGTCCAAGCAGAAGAATTGATTGCAGCGATGTTTGATCGTTTCTTTAAACGGTACGGTAAACCTGGTCAAACAGTTTTAGAAAAGACACCGATGCACATTCGCTATGCTGAGCAAATTTTGTGCCGGTTTCCGGAAGCTCGCATTGTTGAGGTGCTCCGGGATGGACGAGATGTATGTGTGTCCTACAATGCGCTGGCAAAGCGAGAACGATGGGCCCAAATAGGCACAGCGGGCGCAATTCGTCAGTGGAAGCAATGTGTGGAATGGGGCGAGCTCATTAGGGAGCGACCTAGCCTACAGTCGCGAGTTCATACGGTGCGCTACGAAGCCCTTAAGGCCGATCCGGAGAGAAGTTTGCAGCAGATGTTTGAGTTTGCCAACCTGGGCTGGGATGAATCACAGGTGAGCGCAATTGTAGCGGCAGCAGATATTAAACGGGTAGCGAAAAAAGGCGATGGGCAATATGTTAGGTCAGGCTCAGTGGGTGATTGGAAAGAGCATCTGTCTGAGGCTGAAATTGCCATGTGTGATGAGATTGCGGGAGAACAGCTGGTACGGCTTGGCTATGGGGCTTGAGCCGCTGTGCTGGGTTTGAAACAGGTCATGGGTTTGGAGCCCATGACCTATCATTGATCCAGTAAATTCAGCAACGGCTAAATTTACTCAAAAAACCCACCCAGGGCTGACCATGCCAGATAACGATCGCAGCCACATCCAAAAAATATTTGAAGAGACCTATCCCCAAAGAGCACGAGCTAAAAATCCCGAAGCGTATGCCGCTATGTTCACCAAGGCGGCGCTACAGATGCCTCCCAATGTTCCAGATCGCTATGGCAAAGCCGACATTGCAGCAGGCTTTGCCCAACAGATCGCTGACAAAGACCTTGCCCCCACCCTGACAGCAGAAGAGATTCAAATCACGGGAGACTTTGGCTATGTTGTCGGTATTGCTATGGTCACCGTCCATCCCCATGATGGCAGCCCAGCGGTCACGATAAAATTTCGAGGGCTATGGCTAATGAAAAAAGAACAGGGAGATTGGAAAATTGATCGTCAAATTTGGAACGAAAAACCTCAGTAAATATAGCATCTGTCAGGTTAGGCAAGACAACGGGTGTCCCTGGAAGCCTTTAGTTTCAACGGCTAACCTGACGCGCAAATGTCCTGATGCCTTAGGACATTTGCTATGGACCCCAATACTGAGATTGCGATAGGAGTCATCAGTATTCTCAGTTACAAGCACCACCTAGATCCGGATTATTCACCGTTCGCCCCGAAAATAGCTGTACGTTCGTTGAACTTTTTCTCTCCGGAGGTGATTAATTTTTACAAAAAACGGTGGTTCTTAGCAGATATTGAGCGCATGCTACTGACAGCAGATGTGGCGGGAACCATGAGAAGGTTTAGATTCTATGGCAATAGTTCAGTCATGGAACTAAACCTAGCTTCTAGAAATCTAGAACTGGATGTAAATGGCCAGTAATTCAGAAATGTGTCCCTGATGGTGGATGTTGACTTAAAGAAATTAGTCCTAAGAAAAGAACATTCCCTGATTCAGGATGTTGTCAATGCTACAGCTCCCACGGCCTGTATTGAAACGGCTATGGGACACCTGATATGGGGCACTCAGTCAGATAGTTACCCCCATCGCTATGCGATCACACTGAATGAAGACGTTTTGGGATGGGTTAGGGGAAATGAAAAAGCCGAGGTCATTGCTAACTTGATTTCTCAGCTGGCCTATCGAGAATTTGAGAAGCGTAATTTGGCCCAGGAACTGCTCAGCAAGTACAAGGAAATTTCCCTTCTATTTAATCTGTCAGAAAAAATTATTGATAGTCCCAATATCCAGGAAGTGGCGTCCCTGGTCCTAGCTGAAGCGCGACAGCTGCTAAATTCGAGCCATGGTGTCCTATTACTGTTGCATGAAACCACCAATAAGTTGGAACATATTGCCAGCTTCGGTGAGGGTGGACCGTTTCAAACGTCTATTGCCCTTGATGAGGACATCGTTGGCACCATCGTTCAAAGTGGGCGCGGGGAAATCATCAATGCTATCTGCTCAGATCCGCGTCATAAAGGAGGACAGCGGGCCGCCGTGATCTGTGTGCCACTAAAACGTAAGGAATCTATTGTCGGTGCGATCGCACTTAGCCGTTCCCTCAACACCCCCTACAATGCCGAAGATCTAAAGCTTCTGACCACAATGGCATTTCAGGCAGCTGGTGTGATCAATGCGCTGCTCCATGAGCGCCAGCTAAAAGAAAGTCGTCAAAACGACCTCATTTTTCGCCTCTCTAGCCAGATTCGAGAATCCCTGGAATTAGAAACCATCCTCACCACCGCCGTCAGCGAAATCTATCGGGCCTTAACGGTAGACAGGTGCTGCTTTCTCTGGATTCAAGCTAAAGCTAGATCAGATGAGATACCGCCAGAGGGTCTGAGCAGTTTAGACATCGTCACCGAATCAAAGCACAGCCACTTGCCAGCCCTCGTGGGCACCTATGCACCCAAAACCATCGGGGGGTTGGTTCACTGGTTTAGCCAGCAGTCCCTGGTGCAGCTCAACGATATTCAAACCCTGAGGGATGGCGCTACCCGCCGATTTCTCCAGACCCATGGGTTCGCGGCCCTGCTAGCGATCCCAATTCAGACCCGCTCAGGGAAGCTGGGGGCCATTTGCTGCGGCACCAGCAAAGATGCCAGGGCTTGGAGCGATAGCGAAGTATCCCTGCTGCAGGCTGTCACCAATCAGCTGGCCATTGCCCTCGACCAGGCCGATCTGTACGACCAGAGCCGTCAGGCTGCCCAGCTAGCCGAAGATAAGGCCCAGCAGCTAGCGACCACCATAGACACCCTACAGCAGACTCAATTGCAGCTAATCCAGAGTGAAAAAATGTCTGGCATTGGCCAAATGGTGGCGGGTGTGGCCCATGAAATCAACAATCCGGTCACGTTTATCCACGGAAATCTGCAGCATGTGCAGGACTACGCCCAAGACCTAATGACCCTGATTGAGCTTTACCAGGCAGACTGTAGCACCCCGTCAGTCGCCTTGAAAAAGGCCGTAGATGACATCGAACTGCCCTTTGTACTCGAAGACCTACCCAAGGCACTCAACAGCATGATGGTCGGCACCGAACGAATTTACGATATTGTGCTGTCGCTAAAAAACTTTTCTCGCCTGGATCAAGCTGAATTTAAATCCGCCGACATTCACGAAGGTATCGACAGCACCCTGCTAATTTTGCGCCATCGTCTCAAACCTCGCAATCATTTTCCCGGGATTGAAATTGTTAAAAACTACGACCAGCTGCCTGCGGTTGATTGTTATCCTGGGCAGCTTAATCAGGTATTTATGAATCTGTTAGTCAACGCTATTGATGTCTTAGAAACATCGTCGTTGATTCCCTCACCCACCATCACAATTGATACTCGTCGCACGGCCCCCAACCGCATCCAAATTTGCATTGCGGATAACGGCCCCGGCATATCGGCCAACATTCAATCCAAATTATTTGAACCCTTTTTTACCACCAAGGACGTGGGCAAAGGAACAGGACTTGGGCTCTCAACCAGTAATCAGATTATTACCGAACGCCACGGTGGTAAATTACAGTGCCAGTCCGAGCTAGGTTATGGGGCCACATTTGTCATCGAAATTCCGATTCAGCAAGGTCAAGAAAATGCCCAACCCCAGTAGTTCAACATTGAAAGAAGAACGGTGGCGTTTAGCTAATGGTCAATCAACGTTAGGCATCCGCAACATTTTCTCAGATAATCTCAGATAATAGCTATGGATAATGGTTTAAAGTCATTCCAGTCGCTGGGGCCGCCAGTTGAAACGTCTGTTGTGCCCCCCGAGAAACAACAGCGGCTACAGCATAAAGTCACGGCATTAGCCATTGCCCTGGGCACCCTACCAGTTCTGTTAATTGGCAGCACAGCCTACTTTTTTGCCAGTCGCTCCATTGGCCGACAGATTGTTCAAGAACAGGTTCAGCGTACGGACATCATTGGCGAGAAGTTAGATAACTTTTTGGTCACTCGCCTGCGGGAGGTGGAGTCCCTAGCGATTAATCCGCTTTTGAGCGAGCAAACGCTGCGTGATAATCTGTCACCATCTCAACAGCAGCTGCTGCTGACAGGGTTTGCCAGTACCCTCAAGTATTTTGATAGTGTGATTCTGTTTGACCCAGGGGGTAACCCCGTTGCCCAGTCAACCACGGGCAAGCCGTTTATTGGTAACTATGGCGATCGCAGCTATTTTCAAACAGCGCTAGAAACGGGACAATCCACCATGAACGGTCCTGGTCTTTCACCAAGTTCAGGCAAACTACGGGTGGAATTTGCAGTCCCTGTCAAAGATACGGCCACGGGAAGAGTCGTCTATATCATCAGAGCTCGCGTACCCGGCAGCTACATGGATGATCTATTTGAAATCTTTGAGACCCACAAAAGTGTGTGGCATCTGATTAATCCAGACGGCATTATTTTTGCCGGGGCACGAAAAGACTATTTGACCCAGTCCATTGATAGCTACTATCCAGGTCTGATGGAGCTAGCTCGAGGAGAACAGATCAGAGCTAACGTCTTTGAAAACATCCAAGCAGATAACAAAAAACAGCTGGTCGCCTACGCCAACGTTAGCCTCAGCTCTGATCTGCCGGGTCAGCCCGTCGGGGCCGCATTGATTGCCACCGATATCGCCATTGCCTTTGCCCCCCAGTATAATCTGCTGCGCATTTTAGCCCTGGGGACCGGTATTGCCGTTGTCGTCATTGGTGCAATTGCCGCCTACATTGCCAACCGCGCCATTCGCCCGATTCAGCACCTGACCCAGGTGGCGCAACAGGTGACCCAGTACTCTAACTTTGACCTCAGGGCCCATGTCAAAAACCAGGATGAAATTGGACTGTTAGCCAGTTCCCTAAACCAGCTGATTAGCTGGACAGGGGAACATACCCAAGCCTTAGAAGATAGCCATATTACCCTGGAACAGCGGGTTCAAGAACGGACCCAGCAGCTCAATGCCATCATTGACAACCTTGGGGATGGGTTGTTGGTGATCGATTCAGCTGGGATTATCATCCGCAGCAACCCCATCTTAATCAACATGTTTAACCTGCACAGTCAAACCTTAGTGGGTCGACCCTGTCATGAGGTTTTTAATACCGACCTGTCCCGGTTAATTTCCCAAAATCAGGCCAATCCTAACCAGCTGTTGATTAGGGATGTGGAGCTGCCCAATGACGGCATTGGGCAAGCGTTAATTACGGCGGTTGCCAGCAGCCACGATGACGTGGGTGAGAGCTTTGGCTCAATTGTTTTAATTCGCGATATTTCCGCTGAGAAAGAAGTCGATCAGATGAAAACTGACTTTATCTCCACGGTCTCCCATGAGTTGAGAACGCCTCTGACCTCGGTGCTGGGGTTTGCAAAGCTAATCCAGAAAAAGCTGGAAGACGCCGTCCTACCCGCTGTAAATATTGAAACGAAAAAAACAGAGCGAGCTGTACGGCAGGTGCGTGAAAATCTGGGCATCATTGTGTCGGAGGGGGAACGACTCACCTCGCTCATTAATGATGTGTTAGATATTTCTAAAATTGAGGCCGGTAAAGTTGAATGGAACATCCAGCCAGTCGCCATTTCAGAGATTATTGATCGGGCGATCTCAGCGACGTCTGTCCTGGCTCAAAATAGCGGTTTAGAGATCATTCGCGATCTTGAACCACTAGACTCGGAAGTAATGTGCGATCGCAACCGGATCATCCAAGTGGTCATCAATCTGGTATCCAACGCCATCAAATTTACCGAAAGCGGTTCTGTGACCTACCGTGTCCGCCGTCAACGTAAGGACCTCGCCATCAGCATAATCGACACCGGTATTGGTCTTTCCAAAGACGATTTAGAAAAAGTGTTTGAGAAATTTAAACAGGTGGGTAAGGTAATGACCGACAAACCCAGGGGCACCGGTTTGGGGCTACCCATTTGCAAACAGATTATCGAACACCACGGAGGACGGATCTGGGCTGAAAGCAACATCGGCCAGGGTAGCTGCTTTACCTTTACCCTGCCTTTGAGAACCTTACCCGAGATCGAGGTGAGCAAAGACCTGCAAACCCTGGTGCAGCAGCTCAAGGAAAACGTAGAACAAACGGTCCCCCCGGCGGATAACGCTCAGAAAACAATTTTAGTGGTGGACGATGAACCCCACATTCGCCAGCTGCTGCGCCAGGAATTAGAAGCCGTTGGCTACCGGGTGCAGGTGGCCGCAGACGGCATGGAGGCCCTCAACCAGATCAAGCTATCCTTGCCAGATCTGATCATTCTAGATTTGATGATGCCCAACATTAACGGCTTTGATCTGGCCGCCGTGTTAAAAAATAATCCCGCCACCATGGGTATCCCCACCATTGTGCTTTCCATCATTCAAGACCAGGAGCGGGGGTATCGCCTCGGCGTTGATCGCTACCTCAGTAAGCCCATCAACACGGAGATTTTACTCAACGACATTAAGACCCTGCTAGACGAGGGTACATCTAAACGAAACGTGTTGGTGGTCGACATTGATAACACCACCACTAAAACATTAACAGAGATTTTACTGTCAAAAGGATACGCCGTGACCGAATCCACCACAGGAAAAGACGGTATTGAAAAAGCCCTGGCCCTCAAACCCGATATGATTATTGTCGACTCAGCCATTTCCATGGAGCACGATCTGGTCAACACCCTGCGCTTTGAAAACGGGTTAGACAATATTTTTATCATTATGGTGGAGCCGCCCTCAGAGGCTCCGCTCTAGTCGAGGCTATTTCCAACAGTGTTAACGTCACTATTGCGCTTTTTCTATCCCCCTTTGTAGTCCAGACACCAGCCCATGCCAAAAACTATTCTGATTGTTGATGACGAAGTACATATCCGCATTCTCATGGAACAGACCCTAGAAGAGCTCGAAGACGAGGGGGTAGAGTTGCTAACCGCATCTAATGGTTTAGAAGCATTAGACCTGATCCAAACAAAAAAGCCCGATTTGGTATTTCTCGATGTAATGATGCCTAAAATGAATGGCTTTGAGGTTTGTCAGGCCGTCAAAGCAGATGTGGCTATTCAAGATACTTACATTATTATGCTAACGGCTAAGGGGCAGGCCTTTGATCAACAGCAGGGACACGATGTTGGAGCCAACCTATATATGACCAAACCCTTTGATCCAGATGATGTGTTGGAAAAGGCGACAACCGTCTTAGCACTTCACCCATAGGTCGACTGTCGTCATGAGCATCCCACCCTTGTCCCCTTCTAATGCATCTCAAGAAAACAGGTTATTCAGGTCAAACGGCTGGCTAAGTCGCCTCAACGTGGTTCAAAAAATTGGCCTTGGGTACGCCCTGGTCGTCGGTGTTGTGGTTGCAGGAGTGGCCACCGGGATTACGATCGCCCAGCGCTATGAACGTGAGGCCTATGAAGGCAATGAAGATGCGGTTGAAGAAATCCTTAGCCTTAGCAATCTAGAGAAATCCATCAATCGGTTTATCGCCTACGAACGCCAGCTGATCAACTGGTTTGAAGATCCAGAACAGTTTTTTATTAGCTACGATCTCTATCGAGCTAGCGGTCGAGATTTCCAAGAAGATTGGGCCGAACTGATCAGACAGTATGATGAGGATATTGAAGAGGGCGTTGAAGAAACAGAAACAGAACTTGCACTGTTTAACGAACTCGTCGACAACTATGACACCGTCATCGAAGACAACTTACGGGATGTTGAACAATTTGTAAAAGAGTTAAACATTGAAGAACTCCCGGTGACGGAACTACTAGCAGCTCGTCAGAAATTTATTGAGTTAAATCGTCGTCCCGCCTCCCTTAAACTAGAAGAATTTGAAACAAAGCTGGCTGAACTTTCGAACTTTATTGAGATAGATGAAATAGCCGAGTCCAGGGAAATCAATAGGACATCTCAGCAGCTACAGACCCAGGTGGTTACCGTCAGCGTTATTTTATCGCTGCTGCTGGCTAGCCTGCTGGCCTATATTATCAGCCTTACCATCAGTCGACCGCTGCGGGCTTTAGAAGAAACCGCCCTACAGGTCACCCAGGAGGAGAATTTTAACCTACAAGCCGCCATCATCAACGAGGATGAAATCGGTAGTTTGGCTAAGTCATTAAATCAGCTGATCAGGTGGGTGGGGAACTATACCCATGCCCTGAGCATGACCCAACAAGATTTAGAAAACCAGGCCCAGGAACTCAATGCCATTATTGACAATCTGGCCGATGGGCTCCTCGTAATCGACTGTCAGGGGTATGTTATCCGCTCTAACCCGGCCTTGAGAAAAATGTTTCAGCTCAATGGGTCTCCCCTAAAGGGACAGTCCATGCAAACAATTTTTGAGCGGTCCATTACGGAGCTAATTACCCAAAACCAAACCGCTCCCGAGGTGAATCTCAGCACTGAGGTGGAGCTGCTGGAAAAGCGTATAGGCCAGGCTCTAATAACGGCAATCATCCCAGATACAGGGACAGTGTCTAAATTAGAACCGCTTCAGTCAAAGGGGTCTGTAGTGCTGATCCGCGACATCACCACTGAGAAAGAGATCGACCAGATGAAGACCGATTTTCTGTCCACGGTATCCCATGAGCTGCGCACCCCCCTAACTTCAGTGCTTGGATTTGCCAAACTGATTCAAAAGAAGCTAGAAGACACTATTTTACCCGGCGTAGACACCAACAACAAAAAGACAAGTCGAGCAGTACGTCAGGTGCGTGAGAACTTAGACATCATTGTGTCTGAAGGGGAGCGACTCACATCGTTAATCAATGACGTGCTAGATATTTCTAAAATTGAAGCGGGCAAAATCGAATGGAATATGCAGCCAACGTTTATTTCAGAGATTATTGACCATGCAATCTCAGCTACCTCTGTGCTGGCACAAAACCGAAGATTGCCCATTATCTGCGAAATTGAACCCAATTTGCCCCAGGTGAGGTGCGATCGCAACCGCCTGATCCAGGTCGTCATCAACCTCATCTCCAACGCCATCAAATTTACCCCTAGCGGCTCTATCACCTGCCGTGCCCAGCACCAGGGGACTAACATTGTCATCAGCGTCATCGATACCGGCATTGGTCTTTCACCCAACGATCTCGACAAAGTATTTGATAAATTTACCCAAGTGGGCGAAGTCATGACCGACAAACCCCAGGGCACCGGTCTGGGGCTACCTATCTGTAAACAAATTATCGAACACCACAGGGGACGCATATGGGTCGAAAGCGAGCTAGACCAGGGCAGCACATTTTCCTTTACTCTACCGGCAGGAGAAGTTGCCCAAGCTACCGAGATCGTTTCCACCAACTGGCAAACACTTGTCACACGACTTAAAGAAAATGTTGGCCGAGCTGTCACCCCAGAAAATAAAACCCAAAAAACAATTTTAGTCGTCGACGATGAGCCCCACATTCGTCAGCTTTTACGCCAGGAGCTAGAAGCCGTCGGCTACCAAGTGGACGTAGCCACAGATGGCATGGACGCCCTTAACCAAATCAAAGCCGCCCTACCCGATCTAATCATTCTCGATGTGATGATGCCCAACATCGACGGCTTTGACCTGGCAGCTGTCCTAAAAAATAACCCCGCCACCATGGGCATTCCCACCATTGTGCTCTCCATCATCCAAGACCAGGAGCGGGGATATCGCCTCGGCGTTGATCGCTACTTGAGTAAGCCCATCGATACCGATGTGTTACTCCATGACATTAGAACCTTGCTAGACCAGGGAACCTCCAACCGCAAAGTTCTCGTCGTGGACATCGACGCCGCCACTACCCAGACGTTAACAGACGTTCTTCTTTCAACAGGCTATACGGTTACCCAATCCACCACAGGGAAAGACGGTATTGAAAAGGCTCTTGCTCTCCAGCCCGATATGATCATTGTCGACTCCGCCATTTCTATTGAGCATAATTTGGTCAATACCCTGCGCTTCGATAATGGCTTGGAGACAATTTTCTTTATTATGGTAGACCAGTCTCAGGTTGATGCATCGGACATTTAGGCTTCAGCTTTATTGTTATGGATTCGTGAGTGACTAATATATTGATATACTTTTAGGGATTGGCTGTTGGCGAAAACCGTTGCTTGGGGTCCCTCCGAGTTCCCCAAACCCCCATGGCTAGGGCGGACCGCCGCCCTAGAACCTCGGAAAAATATCAATGGTATCCTTAACAGCGTATTTGGAGGGTTGGCAAAGCGGTTTATAATTTTTCGCGCTGCGACAAAATTATAAAAGGAGAGGTTGTCCCATTTCTTTTGAGACAAAACAGCCATAGTTAAACCACGAGCTTAGTGTTTTAACAAACCCTTAGTCGAACAGATTCTCCATACCCTAAAGTCTCTCAAAACAACACCCAAAACCTACATAATCGACCCCGCCGCAACCCCAGCTTAATGCAACTAGGGAAACACCTTAGTATGTTGGGTCCTAGGGCGGCATTCCGGCCCTAGTCAGGGGGTTTGGGGAACTCGAAGGGATCCCAAGCAACCCTTTTTAAACACCCCACCAACCCTTCAAGCCACCTCCCATTCAATAACACTCAATATCAAAACAATAAAAACCCACTCATCTTCCCTTCCAAAGAAACCACCAAAGCTCCAACCCAATCAACCCCAACCCCACCAACGTCACCCCCAGTCTCACCTCAAACGGCTGGTCAATAGCCTGACCCCCATCCACCTGAGCCACCGCCATCGGTACCATAGCTGCCACCAAACCCAAGCCAAACAAACCACCCAACAAACAAGCTCGTAGTCTCATTACCAAACACCTTGAGATTTAAAGTTTCTCAGCCGCAGGGCATTAGTCACCACAGACACCGAACTAAACGCCATCGCCGCCCCAGCAATCATCGGATTTAACAACCAGCCAAACAGGGGATAAAGAATGCCTGCCGCAACGGGAATACCCACCACGTTATAAATAAACGCAAAAAACAGATTTTGACGAATGTTAGCCATGGTCGCCCTACTCAGCCGAATGGCCGTAACAATACTCCCCAGGTCCCCTGAAATTAGGGTGATGTCGCTGGCTGCGATCGCAACATCCGTCCCGGTGCCAATCGCCATGCCCACATCAGCCTGGGCCAGCGCTGGGGCATCGTTAATCCCATCCCCCACCATCGCCACCCGTTTACCCTCCGCCTGTAGCCGTTGCACATGGGCCACTTTCTCGTCGGGGCGCACATTCGCAATAAATCGCCCAATCCCCACCGCCTCAGCAATGGCTGCCGCTGTTTGTCGGTTATCCCCCGTTAGCATAACCACTTCCAGACCCATCCGTTGCAGACACTGAACTGCCCTGGCCGATGATGGCTTGAGGGCATCGGCAATCCCCAACAGACCGGCCACCTGACCATCCACCGCCATCCAAACCGTGGTTTTAGCCGCCGCTTCCCACGCCTGCTGCTGAGACTGTAGACATGCCGTGTCAACCCCCAGGGTCCGCATCCAGCCCTCGGTACCTATGTGTACCCACCGACCGTTAACAGTCCCCCGCACACCGCTGCCCACGACGGCCTCAAAGTTTTGCACCTCAGGGAAAGCACTTACCCCCTGGGCCCTGGCATAGGCCACCACTGCCGTAGCTAAAGGATGCTCTGAGTTATTTTCCACCGCAGCCGCCAGCTGTAGCAACCCGTGCTCATCGCCCGCCTCTACCGTCAGATAGTCTGTCACCGTGGGGTTGCCCTGGGTCAGGGTACCGGTTTTATCCACCACCACGGTCTGTAGGCGGTGGGCCAGTTCTAAACTCTCGGCATCTTTGATCAAAATACCGTTTTCGGCCCCTTTGCCTGTGCCCACCATAATAGAAGTGGGGGTGGCTAAGCCCAGGGCGCAGGGGCAGGCGATAATTAATACCCCCACGGTGGTCAGCAAGGCCAGGGTGATATTGCCCGTCAGGTTGAACCATAGCAGGAAGGTAGTAATTGCGATCGCAATTACTACCGGCACAAATAGGCCTGTCACCTGGTCCGCCAGCTTTTGAATCGGTGCTTTTGACCCCTGGGCCGCCTGCACCAGCTGCACAATCTGAGCCAGCACCGTATCCTTACCCACCCGCCCGGCGCGGAAGCGAAAGCTGCCGGTTTTATTAATGGTTGCCCCAATTACAGCGTCGCCATGCCGTTTTTGAACTGGCATCGACTCCCCCGTCACCATGGACTCATCCACCGTGGACGTTCCCGCCACCACTTCGCCATCCACCGGGATTTTCTCTCCAGGGCGCACCGCCACAATGTCGCCCACCACCACCGCCTCAATGGCAAGATCAATCTCATTCCCCTGGCGGATCACCCGGGCCGTGTTGGGCTGCAGTCCCATTAGCTGACGAATCGCATCCGACGTTTGTCCCCTAGCCCGATTTTCCAAATAGCGCCCCAACAGCAACAGGGCAATAATCACCACAGCCGCTTCGTAATACACATCAGGGGACAACCCCTGGGCCATCAAAACATGGGGAAAAAACGTGACAAAAATCGAGTAGGTATAGGCGGCTCCCGTACCCAGCGCCACCAGCGTGTTCATATTGGCAGACCGGTGGGTAAAGGCACTCCAGGCCCCCACAAAAAAGGACTGGCCGCACCACACCAGCACCGGCGTTGCCAGCAATAGCTGTAGCCAGGCATTGTGTAACACCATAGGCCAACCAGGAATATGGATACCCAGCATCGCCGGCAACATTCCCACCACCAGTAAAATGCCGACAACACCACTCACCACCACCCGAGACAGCAGCGCCCGTTGCTGTCTGCGCCGTTTAGCTCGGACGTCTTCTATCCTGGGCCCCAACTCCTCAACCACCGCTGCCCCGTAGCCCGCATTGACCACAGCGGCTTGGATAGCGTCTAGGCTAATGCTGCCGGCATCATAGTCAACCCTGGCCTGCTCGGTAGCAAAGTTAACCTGGGCCTCAGTTACCCCCGGCACCTGCCGAATCGCAGTTTCAACCGTGTTGGCACAGGCCGCACAGCTCATGCCCGTTAGCGTCAGAGTAGCCGTCGTCATCATGGCCTCCTAGGCGGCTGGCGGATAACCCGCCTCTTCCAATGCTTCTCGTATCGCCGTTTCGGCAGATTCCGTTTCAATGTCTACCTGCTTTGTCTTCGGGTCAGCCGTAACCGTCGCATTAGCATCTAAGGCTTTCACCGCATTGGTAATGTTCTTGGCACAGACATCACAGGCCATATTCGGAACCGTTAGCTGGAGCGTCATTGGCTTACCCTCAATAAACTATTGCTGCCATAGTCCCAGACTAAACCCTCTAGTCGACTAGAGAGTCTAGGGGGTCAATAAAAGCCAATTGCTATACTTGCTACCCTGATAAACAGACAGGACAAGCCTAATTCTTTGGAGCGAACAGACATGGTAAGAACACTTCAATTTAAGAATGGCGATCAGATGCCAATTTTAGGATTAGGTACATGGAAGTCCCAGCCTGGAGACGTTTATAAAGCCGTTAAGGAAGCTATCAAGGTCGGCTACCGCCACATCGACTGTGCCCATATCTATGGCAATGAGGCAGAGATCGGCCAGGCCCTATCTGAATCCTTTAAAGAGGGCATTGTCACTCGCGAACAGATGTGGATCACGTCAAAGCTATGGAATGATTCCCATGCCCCCGACGATGTTCGCCCCGCTTTGAATGTAACCCTGTCAAATCTACAGCTAGATTATCTCGATCTGTATCTTATCCACTGGCCAGTGGCCCTAAAAAAGGGCGCAACCTTTCCCCTAACGCCCAAAAAGTTAGTCTCACTTGAGTCTCTGCCCATCCTAATCACCTGGTATGAAATGGAGATCTTGGTGGATGAAGGACGATGCCGCCACATTGGCGTGTCTAATTTTAGTATGGCTAAACTTCAGGCTCTGTTGGACACGGCCCGCCTAAAGCCAGAAATGAACCAAATTGAACTCCACCCCTATCTGCAGCAACCGGCCATGGTGGATTTTTGTCGGGAGAGCCAGGTGCACCTGACGGCCTATTCTCCCTTGGGTTCATCTGATCGTCCCGCCAGCTTAAAAACAGAGGACGAGCCGGTTTTACTTGAAGAACCCACCATCGCTGCAATTGCCGAACGCCACGGGGCAACACCGGCTCAAATCCTGATTAGCTGGGCCATTCACCGAGAGACTGCGGTGATTCCCAAGTCAGTCAACCCAGCCCGGATCAAGCAAAACCTGGCTGCAGCGGAGGTTGCACTTACCCAGGAGGATATGCAAGCGATTGCTGAGCTGAATTTAAATCGTCGCTATGTGACGGGTGCATTTTGGCAGGTGGAGGGTGGGCCCTATACCCTGGCGAACCTCTGGGATATGTGATTTGACTAGGAGGAAGTAAACGCTGTACTACTGATGTCGTCCATGAGTTGAACGGTGCTGACACCATAGGTCAGGATTGAGCCAGCGTTTGCTGACTAGCAATCAAGAGATAAATGCCGTTGAACGTCAGAATCACTGTCAGTGAATGGAGAAAAAAGTGAATCCTCAGCCTTTAATTTCAGTACGCGATGTTGAGAAAAGCAGTCAATGGTATCAAGCAACATTAGGGCTTGAAAGTGGCCATGGCGGCACAGAGTATGAGCAGCTTGTCTGCGCTGAAAAAATGGTTATGCAGTTGCATCTCTGGGACGAACAGGAGCACCCGTACTTGGGTGAGTCATCACATAATTCTGTTGGGAATGGGGTGGCGATTTGGTTTCAGACAGACGATTTCGATGGTGCATTGGCAAGAATCCATAGCAGCAAGGCCACGATTCTTGAGGGGCCAATGATCAATGAAAATGCACAACATCGTGAAATTTGGATGCACGACCCTGACGGCTATGTAGTAGTAGTTGCGGGAAGCTACGGCGACCTTGGTTAGGCTTACGGCAATGGCGTCTCACGTCACACTGGCCGCGGAGCGAGAACTGTTATCAACGGTTTATGGTCGGATCCTCCCGTCATGCCGGTCCAGGTCTTTAAAGGTTTAAACCCTCGGGTCATGATGTGATCGATGGGGATTTTAATGTACCGGGTCTTGAGCGTTTGATTAAAGTACCAGGTAGCCCAAATCCAATGGCCACGACCGGCATTTTGTAACTGACTCTGCCGCTCAAATCGCTGAAAATAGGGAGACCAGGGAGTAGCATTAAAGTCTCCGAGAACAATTAATTTGCCATCTAGCTCACGACTGGCATTGATCAAGGTATCGAGCTGGTGATTGCGGATATGGAAAAATTTCCGCAAAATCGGGACCGGCGGATGAACACCAATCAATGTCACTATTTCGTTCTCGACCTGGAGCTTAGCGACTAGATTAAATGTTCTGCCTGTGGTTTTAACACCAAAATCATCCGTTGTTGCTTCTAGAATAGGGTATCGGCTAAACAGAGCGTTGTTGCCGCCGGTGGTGCGGTAATTGTGAGAATAATCAAGCCGCAGCGTCAACTCGTCCATTGTTGCCTGACTAATTTCAGACAGAAACAGGATATCTGGATTCTCATGTCGAATTGATTGCTCAATGGCATCAATCTTCGGGTTATCGATCCAAAGATTGTAGGTCATGACCCGGATGCCCGCTGGAGGTGTGCCCAGATTTGGTAGCCCGACCCAATTCAGGATGGGTGCCCAGCATAGCACCAGCAGCAACGTGGCAAGTACTACTCGTATACGTTGTTTTTGTAGAACCGGTAGTAATAAAACAAATAAAAATCCTAGCAGCGCTATGCTGCTGAGATAGGGTAACAGTTCAAGCATCATAGCAAAAGCCCAACGATATTTTGGGTAGGGGCTATGATAGAGCAACAGGAGCAATGTGCTCAGCATTAGTGTGATGTTAGATATCAGCCGCAGCATAGAATTATTGTTATTCGTTAAAAAGATAATTTAAAGCTCTCGTGAAAGCCGTTCCTAATTTATTAAAGGATGAATCGATCTGAAATAAACGCTATGTGCTCGTACCTCACGGATAAAAATTATCTCGAGGAGTAGCACCTCCAATGAGATATCCTGCCTGACTAAGACGACCTATACAGCCATACCCGTGTGCATCGACTCAAAGCTCTTTGCTGGACGCCCACAGCTAAAGCTAGAAATTAGCACAACGTCCTTTCACCCTGTCGAGCAGTAAAATTGCCGTTGCTGATTTAGGGTATGAACCGATCTGTGAGATATGCAATATGCCGATGCATACCAGATAAATTCATACCGGGGATCAGCAACACCGTAAAATTAAAGTTGCAACGCTAGCTATCAAGGGGCTAAGATCCATCTCTTCCGTTCTTTTCTAACTCTCCCGTACATCTTGTAAATGTCCACACCACCTCCTAAAGAAACGCTCTCCCCCAACGCCCAAACCCTTCAGGTGCTGATGCAGCGGGCTCAGGTTTCAAGTCAGCGGGCACTGGCCACCAAAGCAAATGTCTCCCGCTGGCAGGTGCAGCAATTACGTCAGGGTAATCTAGATAATATGCGAGTCTCTGTACTCAAACAGTTAGCAGCTGCCCTCGACTGTTCACTCCTGGAACTATTACAGGCATTTACCAGCAACCCGTTACCCTCAGCTGCTAACGCGCTGCCTGCAAGTAGCAATGAAGCAAATCTCCTGCGTCAGGAATACAAACGTCTCCAGAAACGGCTGGAACAACAGGCTCAGGAGTTACAACACCAGTTTCAATTAGAGGCCCTGCGCACCCTTGAGTCTTGGCTTACCTACTGGCCAACTGCAGCAAAAGCCGCCACAGACCGTGACGGCTTTGATGCCAAGAAATTATTGCCCTTGGTAAAACCAGTGGAGCGACTGGTGGAGAGCTGGGGAGTGACGGCCATTGGCATAGTTGGTCAGCAGCTTGCTTACGATCCGCACCACCACCAGCTCGCCAGGGGGATGGCTAACCCTGGCGATTCAGTACGCATCAGCCATGTGGGTTATCGCCACGGAGAGAACTTGCTCCAACGAGCCAAAGTGGTTCCCGTTACCCCTTGAATGAGCACTCAACCGTGATTTGCAGGTTGGCTTCAGCGCTGCCTTCCGTAATGTAGGGCACACCGGATGAACCAGCTATTTTCAGACCAAATACCAGGTTAACTTTGTCCACATTGCCACTGCCCAGCTCCTTAAATGCATTGAGGACATAGCGCGTGTACTGGGTGATGGTGTTTTTCACCGTGGGCAGCTGTCTTTGCAGCCCCGAGGAAAGCACCCCCTTAGAAACCCGCCCAGATTCGGGCTGAGGGCTGGGCACATCGCTACGTTCGGCTGCTTCGATGTAGATAGTCGTACCGTCGTCTAGGGTAATGGGCGCTAATTGAGACATAGGGGTGTCCTGTTTAGAGTAAATGCTGTTCTTTCTATACCCAGTTTCTAAGACTCACTACCGTTGATATGAGCCATGGACGTAACGCTGTAGTTTGTAGAGCCTATGGTTTTCACCAATACTATTGAAAATTTATACTATTTGTACCAGCAGTGGTTTTGTAAGGACCTTGCTATGATTATTGGTAACTATAGCTAACTGCTAGCCCTCAATTGGCCATTATTGCAGCATAGACAACTCCCTAAGAAACACTGGTTAATAGAGTAAACCCCTTGATTCAGAGGAATTTAGCGATTAAATATTAACTCACCAGAATAAATGCTTGACCTAACTAAAGCTTCTAAATAAGAATGAGTGTCAGTGCCATTTATGCGGACTGATACGTCAGCGTTGGAGCGATCGCATGTCTTTCTATTCCGATGACGCTTGGAAAACCGAACTAAATGCCCGAGGCTATCGCTCAACACCTCAGCGTCAAAAGATCCTGAGCATTTTTCAGACCCTGACCCAGGGAAATCACCTGAGTGCAGAGGATCTCCACGACCTCCTCAAGGGCGACGGAGAGCGCATCAGTCTGTCGACGGTTTATCGAACGCTGCATTTATTGGTGTATATGGGTTTACTGAGGGAACTAGAATTGGCTGAAGGACACAAGCATTACGAACTCAACCGGCCCCTACGGGATCACCACCACCACCTGGTGTGCGTACAGTGCGGACAAACCATAGAGTTTCAGGAAAATCATATCGATCGCATTGGTCAGGGTCAGGCTGACAGCTCTGGCTATCATGTCCTGGACTGTCAGCTGATGCTCTATGGCGTATGCCCCAGCTGCCGATCACGGGGAAATTCATCGGACAAATAGCCGGTGACCCTCAAGACCTCCAGTCGGTTATGCCGCCCGTAGCTTTTGCTATCTATAGCTTTCAGCGCTTATTTATTGCGTGGCCTATGGGTGCAACGCCACAGATGAGGATCAGTCTTAACAATTTAATACCGACGTTCAAATTAATTGGCTGAAGCCGTTTTGATAACGATACTTCAGCTTTTTTATTATCTGTTTATCGAGAGTTATTTCTATTTGACTAAAAGTAGCCTATACTAGCTTCGAAGCTTATTGATACTAATAGTCAATAAGAAAATAATCTGAAGGGGGCAGCGGTAACCAGCCGTTGTTGATTTAAAGAATGTGCCAACCCGCTAGCAATGCCATATGCCAGCATCCTGTAGATAACGTCATCTTGAGGAGCAGCAACGGCTTAACGTTTCACCTGGGTTGTTTAGGCAACTATCGATAACCATTACTCAGATTGTCGTTTTAATCATTCATGTCTATGTCTTATCTTCCGTCTGCCCTATGGTTAACCGTTAGTCCTAATTTAAAGAGATTTGATCAGCGATTATTATGTCGTCTATCAAAACGAGTTTCCATTGCGCGTTGGGAATACATTCAAACAGTTGACGAACCCTGTTGTTTGCAGATAGTGATTGATTTGTTACATGAGTACTTATACAAAAATCTTACTGAGACAAATAAATCGATAGATCTGATTGGCCATGGTCTGAGTGGTATCGTGGGTTGGCTATATGCCCAGCGCTATCCAGAGCATGTGAGATCGTTAACGCTGTTGTCGGTGGGGGCAAATCCGGCCGTTAATTGGCACGCCCATTACTATGCGCTACGCCAGCTTTTACCTTGCAGTCGTGAGATTATCCTGGCACAAATGGCGCGGATGTTATTTGGCCCCCGCAGCTGCGATATTACCCGCGTACTGGTCCAGATGCTGGCCCAAGATTTGGACTCAGGACTGGCCCTGCATTCATTAGTCAACTGCCAAGAGGTTGAGCCAGCCCAAATTCAACCACCGTTGATGGTGTGTCAGGGGGCCCATGATGCGGTTGTAAATAGCGCCAAGCGCTGGCAACCGTTGCTCAAACCCAGCGATCGTATTTGGACCTGTCCCCAAGGCCATCATTTCTTTCACTTTGACCAGCCGCGTCTGGTGGAAACTGCCATCCTAAATTATTGGCAACAGATAGACCGGTTAGAGAAAACAGCAGATCTCTCCGCTGTGCTCAACCATTAGCTACCTGACTATCTCCAGTGTTGTAAACATCCCATTACATACATTATGTCTTCACCGTTGTTACAACCCTTTTATCGTTTTAAGCGTCGCGATCGCATCTCTGTCGATACCTGTACCCTTTGGCAGGTACGCTCTGGTTTGGTGCGCACCATCACTTGGAATCAAGACGGAGACGTAGTCCCTTTGGGGTTATGGAGCCCTGGCAGCATTATTGGCGTCCCCATTAGTCAAGTAGAACCCTGTGAGCTTCAATGTCTGAGCACGGTTGAGCTAGACCGACTGCCGCTGGACTATGCCCTCACGGTTGATATGTTGCTTAAACACACAGCCCAGGTCAATCGGTTGTTGCAAATTATGCACTGTCGACAGGTACAGGAGCGACTGTTGCAGTTTAGCTGTTGGTTAGCGGAGAATTTTGGCCAGCCCACCAGTCACGGTCGACTAATTACCGTCAGGCTGACCCATCAGGAAATAGCCGAGACCATTGGCACTTCGCGGGTGACCATTACCCGGTTTATTAAACAGCTAGAAGCCGATGGGTTAATGCGCTGGTCTGGACGAGAACGTTTTGTCAGTAACCAAGCGCTCAAAACCTTTCAAAAAGAATTGATGATCGCCTAGAGGATCATCACGCCAGGGGTCCGTAACGCGTTAGTACCTGTGCTGGCATCTGTCAGCACAGGCTTTCTTTCCAAATTGCCAACGCTTCCCCTGCTTGAGGTTGTACCGAATGTAGATGTTTAACGATCCAATTAGTTGACATTAAATGTCAATAGTGTCATTAAATTATACGTAGCCAATTTTACGGAATAAAAATTTGTGATGAGAACGCTAAAAACTGTTGAGTTATTTCTGGCGCTGGGTATGGCGACGACCGTTGTTGGCTGCGGCGGAGCCACGGTTACTGAAGAAGCGACCCCCGACACCGCGGCTGAGGCACCGGCGGTGGTTTCTGAAGGAGGTGAAGGCGGCGAAGGCGGCGAAGGTGGCGAAGGTGGCGAGGGCACCGAATACAGTGAAGGTGAGCAGGCCAATGCTGATTTTCAGGATCAAGTCAGCGGTGCCGACTTACTGGGTGCGCTGCAGGAAGGGGGGCACGTTATCTACTTCCGCCATGCGCAAACCGAACGTGACTATGCTGACCAAGCCGATCCCAATATGGATCTGAATGATTGTGAAACCCAGCGTAAGCTCAACGATGTGGGAATACAGCAGTCAAAGGATATTGGCGCAGCCTTTACGGACAAAGCCATTCCCGTGGGTAATGTGATTACCAGCGACTATTGCCGCGCTTGGCAAACGGCAGACCTGGCGTTTGGCCGCCATGAGAAGAACTCCAAGCTAAATTTCCTTCCCTTTGAGGACTACACCGATGCCCAGGTGGAGGAAATGAAAGCCAATGTGACACCGCTGCTAACGGCTGTGCCTGAAAGTGGCCAAAATACCGTCATTGTTGGCCATGACGATATTTTTGAGGCCGCAACTGGCATCTATCCGGCTCCCCAGGGGTTAGCCTATGTGCTCACCCCTGACGGTGCCGGTAATTTTGCACTTGTCGCCAACATGCTGCCTGAAGAATGGGCAGGTTTGTAACTTGCCATAGATTTCCGTAACGCACACACCCGATCCGATGGAGTAAGACTATTCCATCGGATTTTCTATGGGGCTAATTGAAATAAACTATCAACTGTTTTATTTGGCACCTATGGATTAGTCAAAACCATTGGCAGCTTCAATAGGAATTCACCGCTAATATTTGCCGGATCTCCTTATATATAAAGGGCTAACGCTATGACGTTATTCAGTTCCTCCCAGGTAGCCCATTATTTTATTAGCTATTGATGTCAATAAGCTTATATGGGATAATTCTGCTGTATCTGTAAAATTACTGAGAATTAAGGCTAATAAGATAGTCATAGATGGATGGCAATGGTCCAACATGGGGGCGTTAGCGGATGTGCTGAGTCATGGCTCAATCCTTTTCTCCTCAGTTGCTCTGGCTTAATCGTCTTGATCTCAGAACAGATCGAGCAATAATTTTTGGAGTCTTATTTTCAGACCGTTATGACCAGCAAAGATAGCAATAAATTTCAATAGCTTAGGAAACATTGCGGCGTTATTAGGCGGTAGTACACTAACAAGGAGCGAAATCTATGAAACTTTCACGACACGCATTCTCGAGACGTTCTCTTTTAAAGGTTGGTGCTGGTTCCACAGCAGCATTTGCGGCAACTCAGGTATTTAGTCCCAGGCGGGGTATGGCGCAAACAGGTGAGGTCAACCTTTACTCATCGCGCCATTACAACACCGATGACAAGCTCTACGAAGAGTTTACTGAGCGGACGGGGATTCGGGTCAATCTGTTGGAAGGTAAGGCTGATGAGCTGTTAGAGCGTCTAAAAACAGAAGGCGATCGCAGTCCGGCTGACGTCTTTATGACGGTTGATGCCGGTCGTCTGTGGCGTGCGGATCAAGAGGGTGTATTCACCCCCGTTTCTTCTGCCACCCTAGAAGAGCGCATTCCTGAGAGCCTGCGCCACCCTGACGGGCATTGGTTTGGCTTTACCAAGCGGGCTCGGGTGATTATGTACAACAAAGATCTAGTCGATCCGTCTGATCTATCTACCTACGAAGCGCTGACGGACTCCCGCTGGCAAAGCAAGGTTTTAATTCGTTCGTCGGGCAACATCTACAATCAGTCTTTGACAGCAGCCATGATTTCTGTCCATGGGGCTGCCGATACTGAGGAATGGGCCAAGGGTATGGTGGCTAACTTTGCTCGGGAGCCGGAAGGGAACGACCGAGCTCAGATTGAAGCGGCTGCATCGGGTTTGGGTGAGCTTGCGATCGCAAACACTTACTACCTACCCCGGTATGCCAAGGATAGCGACCCCGCCAAACAAGCCATTTTCAAAAAGATTGGCGTCTTCTTCCCCAACCAAGAGGGCCGAGGCACCCACGTCAACATCAGCGGTGCCGGTGTGGTTAAGTCTGCCCCCAACCGAGAGAATGCCGTTAAGTTCTTAGAGTATCTTTCCAGTGATGCTGCCCAGGTATTCTTTGCCCAGGGTAACAATGAGTATCCCGTTGTTGAAGGTATTCCAGTAGATGCCGTTGTAGGCGGATTTGGCACCTTTGAAGCCGATACGCTTAACATGAATCTTCTGGGCGAAAACCAGGCTGAAGCGGTACGGATCATGGATCGTGTTGGCTGGGTGTAGGTCTCGTTGTCGATGATATTTTCCGAGAGTTCTAGGGCGGCGGTCTACCCTAGAACTCTCGGTTTCAGAGAACTTGGAGGAACCTCAAACAAGGGTTTTCGCCAAGACCCAACCCCTAAAAATGCATCAGCTACGGATCATCACAACAAAAATTACTACCCAAAAGTCATACTCTGATTTCTTAACACCCCATTAGAGCAGTCGCCTATATTTTTTCCCACAATTTCTTAACCACCGCTCTCCAGTGACTGCAAATCCGCCTGGGTAATAATGTTAGGCGTAATAATGTAAATTGCTGCTTTTAGACCATCACCAAAAACATTGAGATATTTCACCTCACCATCTGGATCGCCGGGTAAACGCATCTCAAAAATTCTGTGATTGCGCACGTCAGAATCATCATTACCATCGTAGGGCGTTAACTCATAGCCTTGAGTTTCTAGCCCCTCACTGATCTCTCTAAGCGCATCTGTATAGTTTTGCCCCTCAGCTCGGCGACAGTTTTCTAGGCCATAGCATCCTGATACAGCCCCCGCTAAGTGAGGAAAGTCGGCATCAAACTGCATGGCAATACCGGCCTCGGGCTCATTGTCTTCAGGTTCGGGCTCCGGCTGATTGTCTGTCTTATTTTCTGGCAGGTTTTCGTCTGGCTGCTCGGGTTCGACGTCTTCCGGCAGAGTTTCAGGGACCTGGGTGAGGACAGTCTCAGAGGGTTGACTCAATTCAGGCAGGGGAGCTGGTTCTACGGGGACAGTCTCTTCTGGTAAGGGCTGTGGAACAACAGGTAGTGTGGTAATTGCGATCGCACCGCTCTCCTCAAGTATCACCGGTGGCTCAACCACAACATCAGGGTCCTCCGATGGTCGCCACCATTGAGGTGTCGGTAACAGAAGCAGACCTCCATGCAACACCGCCACCCCCAAAAAAATTAAACCCCTAAAGCTACGGTTAGGTTGGCGACGGGGCTTTAGCAATGGTTTAGCTGACGGAGACAGTTCAGCCGACACAGAGGGTTTTACCAGCGGTCTAACCAACTTCATCATGGTGAAAATGTTGCCCAATCAAACCCGGCACCTGGGCAGGCTTAACCTTGGTATATCGCTGTTTATCAGGCATGACCACCATATTGGGACCCGCTTTGCACTTATCCATACAGCCCGTCAGTTTGACCTGCACCGTATCAGTTAGCCCCTGGTTAGCTAAGGCGGCTTCCACCGCGCGACACACCTGGGAGGCTCCCCGCTTGCGACAGCTAGACTTTTGGCAAATTAAAATCTTAGATGGTTTACCCTTGGGCCTGGAGAGTGCTGGCTGGGGTACGTCTTTTACTGGGGTAGTAACCACTGCCAAAGGCTTTATCCGCACAACTTCCTTTGCCTTCAGCTTTGGTTCACCGGTTTCTGAATCAATAGATTGGTCACCCACCACACGAATTGAATCCCCCACCTGTAGGTAGCGAAATAACATCATCCGCACCGACTTAGGCAGCTTAATCACGTGCTGCCCATGGGTATCACGCAGACTCAAATACTTAAAGGGGGACTTCCCCCCTGCCATGAACCCCTCGAACTGGCCTTCCAGGCAGAACGTTTGCTTGTCCTTAGCCATATCAGTCTGCGTAACTTACTAAGGCCAGTCTAGCTTAAATCCTTAGGCTTATTGAGATTAATTCCTCTAAAATTAGGTTAATTAAATCCAGGATAAAATCCTATTAAGAAAGTCTATTTAATACCGACAGTTTTTATCAAAGTATCTAATGTTTTATAAACCCTATATTTATCAGGGGCTATAGCCACCAATCAGCGACCTAAAATCACCCAGCGTCAAATTAGATACAAAAAGATACACTAGCTTCTTGACATCTATTTTCATTTAATATTCAATTAGAACTAGGAACACGTTTCAAATGATGCCCCATAAAAAGCCTCCCCCAGGGAAGGCAAATTCCCTAGGGGAGATGGGTCTTTATTTGAATGGTTTCCTAAATCTGACTAGTTGTTGATCATAACTAGGGTGTCATTCGCCAAGAAATGGTCGAGGTGGTAGGCGCGTTCTTCGGTTTTTAGCAGGATTGTTTCATACAAGTACCGTGTGGCCCGATCCCCTAGACTTTCTGACTGAGCAGCCTGACGACGTAGGGCAGCAATTATCGCCTGTTCCCCTGCCAGGTCATTTTCAATCATCTGGCGACAGCGATAAATACCATCGGGTTCTGGGGTAAAGCAGCACAGTTCAGCTAGTTTGCTAAAGCTGGCTACCGGTACTCCACCCAGTCCGTCCAGACGCTCACCAATGTCGTGAACGTGTCCCTTTACCTGATCGTAGCTTTCTTCAAAGTAGTTATGGATTTGGTAAAACTCGGCCCCTTCTACAACAAAGTGATGCTTTTGGTACTGGATATACATGGCCTGGAAACTGGCTAGAAGAATATTTAGCCCTTCACAGACCGGTGTTGTAATTGATGTTTCTAGTGCGATCGCATTTTCCGTAACTTCGCCAAAGGGGGTAACTAGTGCGGATGAGCTAACCATGGGATGACTCCTAAAATGATTCGAATGTGATAATTAACAGCTGATTTATAAATGATGATGGCGGCTGCTTGTGATTACCATAGTAACTCAATGAAACTGGCCAAAAACCCTGATATATAAGGACTTCAGTCTTCTTATATGACAGATGTTCGCAATAACTATTTGGGGTATTTTTCAGTGAGTCAGCCAACCGTCACGGCATGGCATAGCTTTTTGCCAACGCTCAACATCTAACGTATTTTTTGCTGATGCAAGTAACTTCTAGTTATTTTTCTCAGTTCATTAGAAAGTGATAACAATTTATTAAAGAAAGCCAGATTTGCTTATCGGATACCTAGAAGAGATTTTCATTTAGCCTGACTCAATAAAATCTCTAGTATTTCAGAAATGACCGGTATACATTCTTTCTAGAGCATTACTTTTTTTATTTTTGCTGTTACTGAAAGTAGCTTCTATTAATGTGCCAAATGGCCCCTGATGGGCAATTAGCGATTATCTTGACAACTCCTTCTACCACCGTATCCCTGAGATTTTTTGAATAAACACATGGTTACAATTAACTGCTGCGATCGATGGGAAGCCTATTTTCGGCTACAAGAACTCGGAATTATCTGCGAATGCAAAGGGCATCAACCCCTTAAGGTCCATGTCAGATCGAGCAATGATGCGATCCAGGTCTGGTGTATCACCCGTCGGTTAGCTAAGTCACGCCAAGAGCTGGCCCATTGGCTAGAAAACTGTCTGACCCTGGTATAGACGCATAGCGCACTCACTCAAATATCCTCTCTAGCGGGATGGCCATGGCCATCCTTTTTTTAATGGGAATTTTCCCATCAAAAAGACAGAATATCCACCTGAATCTGATGGATATTTCCAATTTGACGGCTTAAATATGGAAAAATCAGCAATTAATCTTTTACTCAAAATGTTTTATAAATCACTATTATTAAGAATAGATCTCATTAGTTGCCAGAAAGATGTCCCATAAGGCAGACTTGCCTAAGCAATTGAAAAACATCTATGCAATAGGTCATTTTCAATCGGTTTCGTTTGTTTCGCTGTAGTTGTCAGCACCGTCATTATCAGCGTGCCCTGCAAACCTCGAGGTTTGCAAGAGCTGTGATTTCTGTGCCGCCAGCCAACAGCGTAACTACCGTAGTTATCGGAGACATCATCACTATGCAAGCGTATGGTGAATCAAGTCCAACTTATGATTGGTGGGCGGGCAATTCTCGCTTTGCTGAGAAGTCAGGACTATTCATTGCAGCCCATGTAGCTCAAGCGGCCCTTATTACCTTTTGGGCAGGTGCCTTCACCTTGTTTGAGCTATCCACCTTTGATCAATCGTTACCCATGGGTGATCAGGGGCTAATTCTGTTACCCCATTTAGCCACCCTCGGATTTGGCATCAGCGATGGCGTTCTAGTGGATACTTATCCGGCGTTTGTCGTCGGGGTTGTTCACCTAATTTCCTCAGCCGTACTGGCAGCCGGTGCCCTATTCCATCTGGTTAAGGGTGAAGACGATCTGAGTAACGCGTCAGGCAGAGCCCGCAAGTTTCATTTTGAATGGGAAGATCCCAAAAAACTGGGATTTATTCTAGGGCATCATCTATTGTTTCTAGGTATCGGCGCGCTGGTGCTCGTGCTATGGGCGACCAGGTGGCATGGTCTCTATGATCCCGCCCTGGGGGAAGTCCGTTTAATCACCAATCCCACGTTAGATATCGCCACTATCTACGGTTATCAAACCCACTTTGCCAGCATTGATAGCTTGGAAGATCTTGTCGGCGGCCACGCCTTTGTTGGTGGCCTGCTCATTCTAGGTGGGGTTTGGCACATTGCGGTTCCTCCCCTTGGTTGGGCTAAGAAGGTACTCTCCTTCTCAGGTGAGGCAATTCTTTCCTACTCCTTGGGGGGCATTGCCTTAGCTGCATTTGTTGCCGCCTATTTCTGTGCGGTTAACACGTTGGCTTATCCGGTGGAATTTTACGGCCCGGTATTAGATACCAGGCTGGGTGTCTCTCCCTACTTTGCTGACACCATTACATTGCCCTTAGGTGCCCACACAGCACGATGCTGGCTGGCCAATACTCACTTTTTCTTGGGCTTCTTCTTTTTACAGGGTCATCTGTGGCATGCGCTGCGAGCCATGGGCTTTGACTTCAAACGAGTCAACAAGGCCCTGGACAGTATTGCCCAGGTATAGACTGTCTCAGCTTTGCTCCAGGGACCGGGCACCGGTTCTCCTCTCTCAACCAGGCCTGTACCGAACCGGTATGGGCCTTTCTTTGATCAACAGCCCTATTGCCGACGATAGTTATTGACTTTTATTTTTATTTATTGGGAAGCTGATATATATGGCGCTTCGACCGGGCAAATTTACGCACCTTACTTGATGCTCGAGAACGCCGCCATCTTTCATATCGCGGACGATAGCACCACAGCCAGGATATCCTAAGCCCACAGGTAGAAACTGCAATGAAGCATATGATAATGAACAAACTATGCCAAGTCATAGGTTGAGATACCCTAGGCGATCGTTCTTGACGTTATCACAACGCATTTAGTTGATTATGATAGCTGCGCTTATGATAACGGATCGCAATAAAATAAAAAATTAATATGTCATGAAGGCATTTGAAACGGCGTAATGAAAATCCCATGTTGCTAAGGGCTCAGTCGTCTGCTGGTGCGATCGCAATAATTCAACAGCTTAGCCTGCCACCGTTGCACAGTTTGTTGCCAGTCAGGACGGTTACACCAGGCATGGTAGGCAGGTGTGGCCACCCTAGTTAGAAACTGTTGCCACCGTTGGGTGATCACCTCCGGCGTATAGGTCAGCGCTTGCCGGTAGCCCCGTTTTACCAATGCTTGTCGAACCGTTTTATCCTGCTGTAGCTGATCTAAACAGGACAGCAGCTCCGTCACAGAGTTAACTTCCAAATAGTCGACACCAGGGGTCCCAACAGCCCGATAGGCCAGCTCTCGGCCCAATATAGCGGGAACACCAGCTAACCAGGCATTATAAAGTTTAGTCGCCGGTTTACTCCGATAGCTGGGACGTTGTACCTGAAATTCACGCACAGCCACAATGGCATCTATTGTCTGGTAATCGTTCCAGCGCGTATCAATCGATTGCTGAGCGTTCCACCCATTAGTATTAATCACCGGCTGCCAGTTGAGTCCCCGCCGCTGTAGCTGGGTTTCCCACTCTGCCCCCAGCAATTCGGCAGCTAAGCTGTTGCGATGCCCCAAAAATGCAATGGTCTCAAACCGGTTTTGCCGCTCACTCAAACGAGGCAGCAATCCAGGCTGGGGCCAATGGGGCATAAAATAACAGCCCAAAAACCGCGATGCCTCACAAGGATTTTGCACCACATGGAGTTGAGCCTGAGAACACAGAGGTGATTCTGCCTTCATACAAATCAGCAGACGTCTGGGGCCAGGGACAATATCACCTCCCCGCGTCGCATTGGCATGAAAGAGGACAACGCCCGCTTCCGGTAGCTGGTCCGTAAGCTGACACATTACCCCAGCCTCGCGTAGTTTCAAATAGGTTTGCACCGTCCAAGCATAAATACCTAGACCAAAACCTGCCCAGTTGTCAGCGCTTGAGGCGGGTAGCTGGGCAGGCCAAAATGGAGTTGGAATGTAGAAATAAATGTCTGGAAACAACGGTGTAGGAAATCAGCGTTAACGCAAACCTGTCAGCACTCTAAACTGTCTGCCTCGCTAAGACCTTAATCTTAGTAATGAATAAATTTTTGAGTTTTTCATAGCCCATGACCATGGCCGATAATGGCCTAGGGAAAAGTCTAAAGCCTCAGTTTGCATCAAGCCATGGGCACCAAGCCATCTGAGCCACATCGGACAGATGCATCGCATGATTCACCCGCACCCCGAGCACTATTCAAGATTGCTCCATTAAGTCTTGCTTCAGCCCAAGATCTTGAGCAAGATACGTTGTCTGTGACGGAAACGCAAAATCGGTCCCCGCAGCCTGAACAATATCATTTACCTGGAGCAAAATATCTTCTTGAATATCCAGAAATTTCGGTAGTGTGACCGTATCCACATAAACAAAAATTTCAATATCAAGAGAGTAATCGCCATATTTAACAAACCGTACCCTGGCTTCTTTCTCGCTTCCTGCCATCTCCAATAGTTGAGGATGAGTCAAAATCATTTCCCGCAGATTGGCCAATACAATTTTGAGCTGTTTAGGTGTTGTTTCATAGCGTAACCCCAGGGTCTGTCTGAGCAGCATACAGTTTCGTCTGCTGCGATTGGTCAATTCCAATTCTGAGAATTTAGAATTGGGCATAGAAATCAAATCCCCGTCTACGGCACAAATCCGCGTTGAGCGTAGACCAATTTCCTGTATTGTGCCCTCTCGTTCTCCAAAACGGCAGCGCTCACCTACCCTAACCGGACGATCCACCAGTAAAATCAGACCAGCAATAATATTTTCTAGCGTGGGTCTAGCTGCCAGTGCCAATGCCAAACCACCAATTCCCAAGCCTGCCAAAATAGGAATAAGAGAAATTCCCACCCGCTCGATACCTAAAATCAGCGTTGTCATGCCAATGGCCAAACTCAACAGTCGAGAAACCGTCCTAATCATGCTGGCATCTAGACTTTGAGAATTAATGCGAGGAAACGCAATAATCATTTCCGCCACACTGTTGCCAATCAGAAAGATCGTTAGGGCCACCACAGTCCAAAGCAGACTCTCTAGAATAACCAGTGAAAGAAAGAGAATCTGTCCAGTTATATTAATAAGCTCGTCTAAAATATAATCCATTGCAATCAAGCTAACGATAGTGATAATGGGAGGAATGACAGTTTCCCAAGTACGCTGGGGTGGCTCT
>JBCAWO010000032.1:0-56713 GCA_038534515.1 Cyanobacteria bacterium J06554_1 | reverse complement strand
CCTTAAATCTTCAACAGCTATGTGCGCCAAGCCATAACTAATGAACCTTGGTTCGAGCAGCGCACTTTGTATCCGGCCCGGCTGCTCTGCTATTTGATGCAGTAACCCGTGGCGAGAATTCATCGCCTCTATGCAGCACAAAGCTTTTATAAACACAATTTCCAAACAGCCGTAGCACGTTGTTATTTAACAACGTTAAGCCCGGGAGAGTGCGCGGCAGTAACAGTGGAGAGCTTACTCCAAGAATTAATCATCTCGGCCATTAAGCGCCCACAATAATCGCCGTTATTTCAGCAAAAATACAATCAAGAGCCACTCTCCCGAGCAAGGTCACACCGCTACCTATATCCCGAAAAAGATGTTATCGCCTTTCCTTGCACAGCCCCTCGAGCCCTGACAGCCGATAATACAGCTTGACCAAGCCTAATAACTCTAGAGACAACTCTCGTCAACAAACGCACAAAACAGTAGGATACACCGACAGAAATCACATATCGCCCAAAGCCTGAACACGACAACAACTGATGACCTGCCGCCACAGGATTATCCACGCCACACTGCTTACCTGACAACAATATGATAACCCAAACAAAATCCAGACCACTAAAACATTGCCAGAGCAAACAGATTCACTTACCACTGTTCGCACGAACAAACATCTAGCCTAAGGTCTAAAAAACCCGCACATTCTAACCGTTAACAATTGACAAAAAAGTCTTCTAGCTCACAGACTTACTACACAACGATGTGGTTATATACAACTCAGAAAGCAGCACATCGATTACCTCAAGAAGCTTTCGTTTATTCTACAGCCAAATAAAATCTGTTGTCCCCATCTTAATAACTCACAAATCATCTTAGCGATGTAGCCTAAGTTACTACTCTGGCACGAAAAGAGAAATTTTCTTCTTTAAATGTTTTTGTTGCAGTTTTAGTGATTTTGTCTGATATCGTAAAGTTTGTTATATTGCGGTTGCTATTTTTCTCGGAACAACAATGGCAAAAACCACCCCGGCTATTAAAGCGTTTATTTCGGCATACGATAGTAAGCCCTTTGCATATCAAAATTTAGACGATGCTATTGAAGCTGTTTGCTGTGGCACATCGTTCAGAAACTTGATTCTTGCACTGGTCAATAGTCCCGCCTTCTCTAAAGAACTGGGTAAAGAATTTGCGGAAGCAGATGCGATCGCAGGCCTATCCGCCTGTCGTAGTTTACGCAGTTGTCTCAACTTCTCAATCAGCAGGTTTTTTGGCCTACTAGCTGAGGTTATTACTGCATTCGACCCAGCTTCAGGGGCAGAATGGACTACATTTGCCAATCGAGTGAATCAGTCAAATCTAGGAGCCAGCAAGCTTTTAGAGCGTCTCATTCGAAGCGCCGACGGCAGTTTCTACACAGATTTAGCAACTAGGCTGGTAGATGAGAATCCTCACACGGTCTACCCAACCTCCAGCTATCGTGAGAGCGAAGCCCACGTGGTCAGCGCTGGTGATGATCAAATCATTGAGGCTGTGATGACTTCACGGACCTTCACCTCTATTCGCGTTGTTGAGAATTGCCTAGATCCTGAGCAAACTGTCCTACGAGACATGTATGTCTCCCTCGGACGATGTGTTTGTCTGGTTGACCAAAACGTTGAGGCTTACTACGGTGAGCGCATCGACAAGTACTTTAAGCACCACGGCATTCACTTAGACAAGCTGGTGTACCGAGCAATGGAAGTCGACAAAGGCATCCGTACGGTAGAAAAGATGTTAGGGGACTTCAAGAGCCTTGGCGTCTGTCGTCATGAACCCGTCTTAATCATTGGTGGCGGTGTTATTGCCGACACGGGTGGTCTTGCCTGTGCTCTCTACCATCGGAATACTCCCTACGTTATGCTTTCCACGTCCATCGTGGCAGGCATTGATGCAGGGCCATCTCCCCGTACCTGCTGTGATGGATTCGGCTACAAAAATCTCTTTGGTGCCTACCATGCTCCAATTCTGTCTTTAACTGACCGTTTCTTCTTCAAGACACTACGGGAAGGCTGGCTACGTCACGGCATTATTGAGATCATCAAGATGGCGGTGATTAAGGATCTGGAGCTGTTCGAATATATGGAGGAAGCTGGCCCAGCACTGATTGAAACTCGCTTTGGTACTCTCAATTGTGAACCAGGCTCAGAGATCAGTGTTCTTTCTCAAAAAATTCTTGGTGCAGCTCTGAGAAGCTATGTTGAGGCAGAATATGGCAATCTCTATGAAACTCACCAGTGTCGTCCCCACGCCTACGGCCATACTTGGTCTCCCGGTTTCGAGATTGAGGCAGGGTTACTACACGGTCACGCCGTAGCTATTGGCATGGGCTTTGGTGCCTACATTAGCTACCGCAACAACTGGATTACTGCCGACGCATTCCATCGCATTCTGAAGCTGATCAGC
Source organism: Cyanobacteria bacterium J06554_1 (assembly GCA_038534515.1). Taxonomy (GTDB): domain Bacteria; phylum Cyanobacteriota; class Cyanobacteriia; order Phormidesmidales; family Phormidesmidaceae; genus Leptothoe. The sequence goes on along the minus strand of JBCAWO010000032.1, from coordinate 54,286 downwards.
TCGTTTGGGCTTAGCCTCTGGCATGATGTTATGTTGAACAAGGAGACTCTTTGGGCTTCCCAAGAAAAAATTGTTCAAAAGCGTGGTGGTAACCTGGCAGCGCCCTTACCCAAAGGTGAAGTTGGTAAGTGTGGCTATCTCAACGTCTTCACTCAGGACGAACTGTATGAGGCTATCAGTGCCTATCGAGAGATTTGCCAAGATTACCCTCGCCAGGGCTTAGGCATTGATCCTCTGTGCAGCGATGTGGGTCTAGAAGATCCGTCCACTGTTGGCCACAGCCTGATGGAAACCGTCACAGCCCATGCCAACGGAGCTACTGAGCTACTGTCTACCGTATAAGCGACCGAGTTAACCATTCAGCCTCCAAGATTCTGCACATGAATCTTGGAGGCTGACGCATTTTCCCCTTAGACGCCACCTTAGACAACGCTGATAACCATGTCCCAAGCATCCTTCGATATTGTTATTCCTCTCTTCCGCATTCGCTGGAATACACGAGCGGTCATGGAAGGATTGACCACGCACTATCAGCCCCGCTCTATTCACATCATCACCCTCCCAAGTGAGGTCGACTCTCTCAAAGAGCTTTCTAAAACCTGGCAGACGGCCCCTCTTCATATCCATAATGAGGAAGTCTTTTTCCCAGGTAGTGCTCTCACTAAAACATCTATTTGTAAAGAACTCATCCTGGATAAATCTCTTTATAATCCTGGTTGGTTTTATCAGCAGCTACTAAAACTAGGCGCTTTTGAGGGTATTCCAGATCTAAGCGAATGGTATCTGGTTTGGGATAGCGATCTGTTACCCGCAGCAACCTGGCCAGTGCTTCGGGGCCAAGGAAACAACCTGGAGCATGTATTTGCCTTGCTACAGCACAACGCCTACGGTAATCCAACCATTGTCGGCAAATGGGATACCTGGATTCAGTCAGTCTTGGGGGTGACTCCACTGACAGACGAAACAGGTACCTTTGTTCCCCACCACATGTGGTTTAGACAAACCCATCTCAAGTCGTTTGCCACACGGGTTAACGACTACTATGGGTCTACCGATCACTGGTTGCTACTGATGATGCGCTCAGCCAACGACTTTGGCACGTTTAGTGAATACTGGGCCTATGTCTCTTGGGTCGCAGCGCAGACAACAACAGACATCTCTTTTTATCCCTACGCCCAATATGGCGAGACAACTGAGCGATTTTTTGACGATGGCACAGGTTTGTTCTCAAAGGCCCTCAGAAAATACCTGGCGGTCGATTCGGTAGGTCCAGATGACGGGTTCTCTCCTTCCTATAGCGACGTTAGCAACTTTATTCAGGCTGAGTATGGCACAGAGGCATTACCATCATCCCTAGCGTTTGAAAGCAGCCCCCGTCATTTAAAGAAGAATAGCGAGAATATGCATATTGAAGAACAACGTTCTCGATGGAACCCACGCATGGTCGAGGAACCCACACCCGCCTAACACAAACAAGGGAGAAAAGAAAACATCGTGAAGGCCAACAACTGTCTCTTTTCCCTTATCCCTTGCCCTTCAAACCCATCGCTGCTTGTTTAACAACATCCAACAGCTCTAAAGAAAGCTGCAAACCGTTCAGGTCTACATCCCCGGCCTTTGGTTTGGGTTGCGGGCCATGGTAGTCACTCCCCCCCGTCATCAATAAGCCATACTGATCACAGAGCTCTTCTAAAACCCGTTCTTCACTAATGCTGTGTTGAGGATGATACACTTCTATACCCATCAGACCGGCCTGGACCAGCTCAGGCAACACCTCTTCCACAATGCCACCGCGAAATAGATAGGGATGCGCCCACACCGGCACCGCTCCACAACGCTTCAACAGGGCTATGCCCTCTTGAGCCGTAAACTTTTCATAGGGGACATAGGCGGGACCATGGTCACCAATAAATCGCTGAAATGCTTCTTGCTGAGAGGTAACATGGCCAGCTGCTAGCAACGCTGTAGCAATATGCGGTCGTCCCGGAGCCATGGTGCCAGGCATTGACGGTAGCTCAATGGGATAACCCAACTCACCCAGCTTATCTACCATTTTCTGGGCTCGTCGATGACGACCTTGAATACGTTCTTGCAGGGGTGCCTGCAGCTTTTGTGGGTCGGGGTAAAACCCCAGAATATGCATAGACCGCTCGTTATACACCGTACTAAGCTCTATGCCAGGAACAATTTCTAACCCATGGGATTGCGCAGCCCTGCGAGCTTCATGCCAGCCAGAAATAGTGTCATGATCGGTGATGGCTAACGCCTTGACACCTTTAGCAGCCGCCCGCTCAACCAGCTGCTGTGGTGTGAGGGTGCCGTCAGAAAAGGTTGTATGGCAGTGAAGTTCGAGCATGGATAGGTAGGAAAAAAGAAGCTATCTCTATTGTGCGCTGGTTTCGATATGTCTGAGAACAGCGAACTTAACCGATTAACATTCCCGCTATCATCCCAGCCAACAACACAAATCCCAGAATCACATTCTGCCGAAAGATCTGTCCGTAAACATGGGCGGGCTGTCGCGGGTTGCGCAGCTTACGATAATGGGTAAACCACACACCACAGGCAATGGCCCAAGTCACCATATAGGGCGCACCCAGGGCCTCGTATACCCCCAACCACAGCAATAATATCCCCGTACCCATAAAGAGCACCCCAACAACTTCGGGGGTATTGGAACCAAAAAAGCGAGCGCTAGAGTTTACCCCAAGCTGTTTGTCATATTTGCGGTCAGGAATCGCATAGACCGTATCAAACCCCAGGGTCCACAGCACCGTAGCTCCCCACAACAGCCAGGCCCCCACATCCAACCGGCCAGACACTGCGCTCCAGGGAATTAACACGGCAAATCCCCAGGCGATGGCCAGCACCAGCTGAGGCACCGGAAACACCCGTTTGGCTAAGGGATAAAACACAATCACCGGAGACGCCAGCACACAGAGCAAAATACTCAACGGGTTGAGATATAGGGCAAACCCAATGGCACAGAGAAAAGCTACCACGGCAATCACAATGCCGGTCCTCACCGTCAACGCCCTGGACGCCAGCGGTCGACTCCGGGTCCGTTCCACCTTGGGGTCAATATTGCGGTCCCAAAGATCATTGACAACGCAGCCGCCGGCACTGGTCGCCAGGCTGCCACAAATAATCACCACCAGTAACAAGGCATCCGGTTTGCCCTCAGCTGCCAGAAACAGTGACCACAGAGCTGGCACCATCAGGATCAAACGGCCCGTAGGTTTATCCCAACGCATGAGTCGGATGACCGTTTTCCACGTGGGTTCAACAATGGGCGAAGACGGAGCCATGGAGTGTAAGGAATGTAGGTTAAATAATCTGTCTTAAGGATATCTTTCTAATTGCCAGCTAGGGAAGCGAAATGTAGGGACTGGGTTTGATTGTGGTGTAAGCACGCAAATTATATTTACGATCACCAAAAAATATACAGCAGGCAATAAAGTCATCCCACCCTAGCAACAGCCCCACATGTTATTGATCAAAGCCCTTAAATCTAGTGAGCCTGTCATGACGACTCATCCATAACCAATGGTTATGCCCACAAAGCTTAGCTATATTTTTACAAATCATTTAAAGCAGCTTTGATTATTATGGTTAAAATGACCATAACTGCAAAATAAAGCTTCCAATGATAAACGATGCATCATTACTTATGCAGCCTGATGATTATGGTCTGCTGACAGATTTGTATCAGCTGACCATGGCAGCCTGCTATGTGGGCGAAGGGCTGGACCAGCGTCGGGCTAGTTTTGAGCTGTTTGTGCGCCGTCTGCCCCCAGGGTTTGGCTATGGGATCGCAGCAGGTCTGGCCTCAGCCCTGGATTATTTGGAAAATTTTCGATTCACCGCTGAGCAGCTGACGGCGTTAAAAGCAACGGGCATCTTCACCGGGGCAACGGCTGAGTTTTGGACACTGTTGGAGACCGGTCAGTTTTCTGGAGATGTGTGGGCCGTCCCTGAGGGAACCGCCATCTTTGCCAATGAGCCAATTTTGCGGGTGGAAGCCCCCCTGTGGCAGGCGCAGATTGTGGAAACCTATTTACTGAATGCCATTAACTATCAAACCCTAATTGCCACGCGAGCGGCGCGGTTACGGGATGTGGCGGGGCCAGACGCCACGCTGCTAGAGTTTGGCACACGGCGAGCATTTAGCCCCCAGGCCGCACTGTGGGCAGCACGGGCCGCCTTGGCTGGGGGCATAGACGCCACCTCCAATGTTTTGGCGGCCCTCAAACTAGGTCGCAAACCAGTGGGCACCATGGCCCACGCCCTGGTGATGGCAATTTCAGCTCTAGAAGGCAGCGAAGAGGATTCATTTGAGGCATTTCATCGCTACTTTCCTGGAGCCCCCCTACTAATTGACACCTATGACACGGTGGCAGCCGCCAAGGCGCTGGGTCAAACGCCACCTCAAAACTTAGCTGGTGTCCGTCTAGACTCAGGAGATCTGGTGTCGCTGTCTCAGCAGGTGCGCCAGGAGCTGCCGGGGGTGCCTATTTTTGCCAGCGGCGATCTAGATGAGGGTGAGATTCAACGCCTGAAACAGGCCCAGGCCTGTATTGACGGCTATGGGTTGGGGACCAAGCTGGTCACCGGTAATCCGGTAAATGGTGTGTATAAGCTGGTGGAAATTGACGGCATTCCGGTGATGAAGGAAGCCAGCGGCAAGCTGACCTATCCAGGACGCAAACAGATTTTTCGGACGGCGGCTGGTGATTATTTGGGTCTGGCCATAGAAGATACGCCCACGGATGCGGAGACGCTATTAATACCTGTGATGCTTAAGGGGAAACGAATAGGCCCCCTGGAAACGCTAGAGCTCATTCGGGAGCGGGCTACCCAGTCAGTGGCGCACTTGCCTGCTGATGTCAGGGATGTGTGCAATCCTACTGTTCCTCAGGCACAGATTTCTACAGCACTACAGGAACTGACCAATTGCACACGCCGCAGTCAACTCGTTAGTGTTAGTTGAGGCGCTTGTAGCATGAATAATTTACCAAACACTCGCGTGGGAGACATGTATGAGCTTCAACTGCCCGTGACTATTCCCCCCGTCGCCAAAACCCGTGTGGCTCTTTTTGGTACCAGTGCCGATCCGCCCCACAATGGCCATCGCAGCATTGTGGCCACCTTGGGCTATCAGTTTGATTATGTGGCTGTGTGGGCATCGGACAACCCCTGGAAAGTGGGTCAGTCGCCCATTGGCATGCGTATGGACATGCTGGGATTGGCCATCGCTGATTTAGATACCCCCGGTACGGTGAAGCTGCATCCGGAGCTGAGCCATCCCTATACGGCTGTCACCCTAGAGCGGGCCCGCCGACTGTGGCCCAAGGCTGAGTTTACGTTTGTCATCGGGGCGGATCTGGTTAAGCAACTGCCCAGCTGGCATCGGTCGGCAGATGTGATTCGGTGGGCCAACATTTTGGTCTTTCCACGACCGGGCTATGGACTATACGAAGAGGATTTAGCGGAGCTGAGATCCCACGGAGCCCAGGTTGCGATCGCAACCCCCCTCACTCAACATCACATTTCCTCTAGCACCCTCCGCCAAGGCTGTCCCGAACGACCCGACGAGATCCCCGCTGTGGTGCAAGCCTATATCCAACAAAACAATCTGTACCCATGCCCGGCAAACTCCCCGACCACCCCCTAGCCGATTTCAAAGTTGGTATTGATAATGTCATCTTCTCTGTGGACACCGAGCAGCATCGACTACTCGTGCTCCTGGTCATGCGCCATGAAGAACCGTTTTTAGGGCAGTGGTCTCTCCCAGGCACCCTCGTCCGCCAGGGCGAATCTTTAGAAAAAGCGTCCTATCGAGTCCTCTCTGAAAAAATCCGCGTCAAAAATCTCTATGTGGAACAACTTTACTCCTTTGGTGGCCCCAAGCGAGATCCCCGTGAAGCGGCCAATGCTTACAATGTTCGTTATCTCTCAGTTAGCTACTTTGCCCTGGTGCGCTTTGCAGAAGCAGAGCTAATCGCAGATGGCGTCAGCGGCATTGCCTGGTATCCTCTGACCCAACTACCCGACCTGGCCTTTGACCACCAAGAGATTCTCACCTATGGCACTATGCGTCTACGCAACAAGGTTAAGTATAGTCCTGTTGCCTTTGATGTACTGCCAGAAATGTTTACCCTCAGCGATCTTTATCAGGTTTATACCACTATTTTAGGTGACGATTTTTCTGATTATTCTAACTTTCGCACACGGCTGCTTAAGCTTGGTTTTTTGAAGGATACGGGAATTAAAACCTCCCGAGGGGCGGGGCGGCCTGCCAGTCTCTATCGCTTTGATGCAGAAGCATTTGAGCCCTTAAAGGATAAACCAATGGTATTTGTTTAGACGTTCTCCATTATAAAAAAACCTCTAGAAATTTCTTTGAGAGACGTTACGTGTAACGTCTCTACCGCACAACACTTACAGACGTTGCATGCAACGTCTCTACCGCACAACACAGAACGTACAGACGTTGCATGCAACGTCTCCACCACACCTCTTACTACTCACCGTCCAATGAAACTCGCCATTGCTCAGATTGATCCTACCGTCGGTGACCTCACTGGCAATGCTCAACAGATTCTTGCTGCTGCCCAAAGCGCAGCAGAACAGGGGGCAAACTTATTACTCACACCAGAGCTTTCCCTATGTGGGTATCCGCCCAGGGACTTGCTGCTGAGACCTGGGTTTATCCAACAGATGCAGACAGTTATTGAACAGCTGGCCCACGATCTGCCCCAAGGGTTAACAGCCCTGGTGGGATTAGCCCAGCTAAACCCTGAGGCTGGCCAAAAAGGTCAAAAGCCCCTCTATAACAGTATGGCACTGCTGGAAAATGGCACCCTTAAAACAGTGTTTCATAAACGCCTGCTGCCCACCTACGATGTGTTTGATGAAGATCGTTACTTTGAGTCGGGTAACGCTCCCAATCATTTTCATTTAGAGGATGATGATAGCTCACTCCACATCGGTGTCACCATTTGCGAAGACCTGTGGAACGAGGATGACTTTTGGGGACAGCGGGCCTATGAGGTCAACCCTACGGCGGAGGTGGTGGCGGCGGGGGTAGACTTAGTGGTCAATCTATCGGCATCACCGTTTACGGTGGGTAAACAAACGCTGCGGGAGCAGATGATTGCCCATGCGGCCCGCCAGCACAGCTGCCCAATTGTGTACGTCAACCAGGTGGGTAGCAATGACGATCTCATTTTTGATGGCTGTAGTGTGGCCATCGATCGTCAGGGGGTATTAGTGAGTCGCTGTCGCGGATTTGAACCCGCCGTGCAGGTAGTGGAGTACGACCCAAAACAGCAAACCCTATTGCCGGGGACCGTTGCCCCACTGCTGGCCACCCCCGAGGCGGAAATCTGGTCGGCCCTGGTGCTAGGTGTAAAGGATTACAGCCGTAAGTGTGGGTTTAGCAAAGCCGTGGTGGGGCTGAGTGGGGGCATTGACTCGGCGCTGGTGGTTGCGATCGCAACCGCAGCCCTCGGCCCTGACAATATCCTAGGCGTGCTCATGCCCTCTCCCTACAGCTCTGAGCACTCCATCAGTGATGCTAAAAAACTAGCCCACAATCTTGGCATTGCCACCCAAACATTGCCCATTGGCAATCTCATGGCAGATTACGATAACACCTTTAAAGAGTTCTTCTCTGGCACCACCCCTGGCGTCACCGAAGAAAATTTACAATCCCGTATTCGCGGCAACTTGCTCATGGCCATCGCCAACAAATTTGGCCATCTGCTACTGTCTACGGGCAACAAATCAGAAATGGCCGTCGGCTATTGCACCCTCTATGGCGACATGAATGGCGGTCTTGCCGTCATTGCCGATGTCCCCAAAACTCAGGTCTATAGCCTGTGCCATTGGCTCAATCAGAGCGTTTTATCAGATATCCCCTTGGGTCTGATTGAGCGTAACGACAACTCTGAAATTATCCCCAACAACATTCTCATCAAGCCCCCCAGTGCCGAACTGCGCCCGGACCAGGTTGATCAAGACTCACTTCCCCCCTATGACATCCTCGACGATATCCTGGAGCGACTCATCCAACGCCACCAGTCAGCCTCAGACATTGTGGCCGCAGGCCATGATCCAAAAGTAGTTAAACGAGTTGTCCATCTACTCGCCCGCGCTGAATTTAAGCGCAGACAGGCACCGCCAGTGCTCAAAGTCACCGACCGTGCCTTTGGTCTTGGTTGGCGCATGCCCATCGCCAGTCGCTGGCCAACCTGATATTGGCCAGCCTAAACCTCCATGGCCCAAATCTACTGTCTAGGGGCCGTCGTCCACGGACGATAACCAGCCCGGATACAGCGTTCGAGGGCCGCATCCACCCCGAGCTGAGCCTCATCACTAAGATCTACAACACAGACACCGTAGCGCTCAGGTAAAACACTGCGACTACAGTGCTCCAGCGCATTGACCGACGGCTGCTCGAGCAGTGCACTGTGGATATCCAAGGTGCAATTGGCCACTTCATCCGGACGGCGAGAGCGCTCACAGCCCTCCAAAGTATCCTCTGCGCCCAGGCCAGTTTCTGCGCTGACATCCACCACACATTCACCCAACATACCTGGGAAGCGAGCCCCGGCACAGCTGGCCACCGCCTGCTCTACACCCAGGCCAGAGGCTGTCAAATCAGCCACACATTGACCATAGTTATCATCATCCAACGCATAGCTCGGCCCCGCCCCTAACGCAGCAGTTGCCAACCCCAGGGCAATCGGTGCAAACAACGCACGACCAAGGCCACGACAGCCAAAAAAGATATGGGTCATATTAATCATTTTCAATAGGTTAAATACAACAAACATTACTAGACGGCATTCGATATCTCCTAGCCGCTGCAAACGCTACGGTAACGTAGCTTAAAAACGACCAGCTCCTGCATGGTAATCGCTAAATAGGACAGCAGTAATTTTGTAATGATTGACCTTTGAAACCCTGATCTAATCTACAGTGAATAAGTGATAAAACATGAGCCGCTGCTGAGTTAGGAGATGATCTGGTCTATTCTATCAACACCGAAAATCAGCAACGACACCCATAATAATCGCAAAAACAGTCTAGAGGGTCCTTAACATGCATCTGAGTGAACTAACTCATCCTAACCAGTTGCATGGCTTGTCTGTAAAACAGTTAGAAGCCATTGCCCAGCAAATTCGAGAGAAGCATTTACAAACAGTGGCTGCTAGCGGCGGGCATCTGGGGCCAGGACTGGGTGTCGTAGAACTAACCCTGGGCCTTTATCAAACCCTCGACCTAGATCGTGACAAAGTCACCTGGGATGTCGGTCACCAAGCGTACCCCCACAAGCTAATTACAGGCCGCTACCACGATTTTGATTCCCTACGTCAAAAAGATGGCGTGGCAGGCTACCTCAAACGCTGTGAGAGCAAGTTTGATCATTTTGGCGCAGGACATGCCTCCACTAGCATTTCCGCTGCCCTAGGTATGGCCATCGCCCGCGACCTACGGGGCGATGACTATAAAGTGGCAGCCATCATCGGTGATGGTGCCCTAACTGGGGGCATGGCCCTAGAAGCCATTAACCACGCAGGTCATCTGCCCAATACCAACCTGGTGGTGGTGCTCAATGACAATGAAATGTCTATTTCCCCCAATGTGGGTGCGATTCCCCGATACCTGAACAAAATTCGGCTGAGTCCCCCCATGCAGTTCCTCAGCGATAACCTCGAAGAACAGTTCAAACAAATACCGTTTGTTGGTGATTCCTTATCTCCGGAACTAGACCGGGTCAAGGAAGGCATGAAGCGGCTAGCCGTGTCCAAAGTAGGCGCTGTGTTTGAAGAGCTTGGGTTTACTTATATGGGTCCGGTGGACGGGCATAACTTAGGTGAGCTGATCAGCATCTTCAAAGAAGCCCACGCCAAGGGAGGACCGGTACTGGTCCACGTGGCTACGGTAAAAGGCAAGGGCTACGAAATCGCCGAGAAGGACCAGGTGGGATACCACGCACAGTCACCCTTTAACCTCACCACTGGCAAAGGATATCCCTCGAAAAAGCCCACACCCCCTAAATATGCCAAGGTCTTTGCCGAAACATTGGTGAAACTAGCCGAAAACAACCCCAAAATCGTAGGGATTACGGCAGCCATGGCCACGGGTACCGGTCTTGATAAACTCCAAGCGGCCTTGCCCAAGCAATATATTGATGTGGGTATTGCCGAGCAGCATGCCGTCACCCTAGCCGCTGGGTTAGCCTGTGAAAATATGCGCCCCGTGGCCGCAATCTACTCTACGTTTCTCCAGCGGGCCTATGACCAGATTGTCCATGACGTCTGCATTCAAAAGCTGCCAGTCTTCTTCTGCTTAGACCGAGCTGGTATTGTCGGAGCCGATGGCCCCACCCACCAGGGGATGTACGACATTTCCTATCTGCGCTCCATACCCAACATGGTGGTCATGGCCCCTAAGGATGAAGCCGAACTACAGCAGATGGTCGTCACGGGCATCGAACATACCGACGGCCCCATTGCCGTACGCTATCCCCGTGGCAGCGGCTACGGAGCCCCCTTGATGGAAGAAGGCTGGGAAGCTCTCCCCATAGGTAAAGGCGAAGTACTGCGTCAGGGAGATGACCTGCTGTTGTTGGGCTACGGTTCCATGGTTTACCCCACCATGCAAACAGCAGAGATTTTAAGCGAGCACGGCATTGAAGCCACTGTGATTAATGCTCGCTTTGTAAAGCCCCTAGACGAAGAACTAATTGTGCCCCTGGCCAAGCAAATTCAGCGGGTCGTAACCTTTGAAGAAGGCTGTCTCATGGGTGGATTTGGTTCAGCCGTCGCCGAAGCCCTGCTGGATCGCGACGTTAACGTGCCAATTTTCCGTCTTGGTGTGCCTGACATACTCGTAGATCACGCAACTCCGGCCCAGGCCAAAACCGCCCTAGGACTGACACCGGCCCAAATGGCTGACAAGATTCTCAAGCGGTTTTCCTTAGCCCAGCTTGAACTAGCCAAAAGGGGATAGGGGGCAGCCCCACAGCTTTGGATCATCCTCTAGGCAGTCTTCTGGAGGATGATTTATCGGCGCTGCTGTCGCTGAACCCGTCTACGCCGGGGATGCGCCGTGACAATCGAGGCGGGAAGTAAAGCAATGGTCGAAGCATGCTGCACCGAGCTATGCCTTGCGCGTCTAACGGCAGGTAGCGCCGGTAAACCAAAGCACAAATCGACAAACCACAGCCCCAGGGCAATCAGTAGCGTGATTACACTGAGCAAAAAGATTCCCATCGCCCCCATAACTAAGGCATTATTGGCAATCATAGAGCGCAGGGTAAGAATACCTAAACTCAATAGCATCCCCAGAAGTGCCACCGCCGTTAATACAAAACTGATGTAGGCCCAGCGACACCGTCGTCGTACGGCTCGAGTAGCCACGCTCCCTGCCCGTAACCAGTGCCACCGTAGCCATGCAACCAGTGTTACCGCCGTAACGATAATGACCATCAGAACATTATTGATTAATAGTGAAATGAGCTGACCTGTTTGAACAGACGACATCGCAACTAGACCTCAATGACTTGACCTATAAATTAGTTCAATTGTACTACTATAATTTACTCATGACTCCGTCATGGGAGAAAAGTCAGCTGGGTGGTATTGTTGATGCGTGTTTGCCCTCTTTTGGAGCGCAAACGCTCTCCATAGGCATTTTTCGACTAATTTAAGGCATGACTAATCATGTGTTTCGGTCGTCCATGAACGTAACGTCAAATCACAGGCAGCTTGGACTCTACTGTTTACTAGGCACCCTTGCCTGTGGACTGACTATCGTTTGCAAACTAGCTATTGTTTGGGGGGCTGACTCATATCTCTATTCGCTACCCATAGTGGGAGGGGTATTGGCCAGTCTTGAGGTGGCTGAGATTGCTAGCCCAATTTTGTTGGCCCTATTGGGGCTCATGCTGGGTGCACTCACCTATTACCTGCCAGAGGGCATCAATCTGGGGGCGCGTCTGCTATTTTTGGGTCTCGCTCTGCCACTGGTCTTACTTTTAGGTCATCGGGTACGCCACAGCATTTGGGTACAACAGGTGGCCGCCCAGGGCAGTTTGTCCGTCAGTCAGTCTAAGCAAGTGACTGATACGTTTTTGCAACGGGAAACCTCTAAGGCTGGCACTATGGGATTTTATTGGTACACCGCCACCCGAGCTGTTCCCCCCGTTCGGTTAAACAATCTGGAAACGGCTAACGACATTAGTTCGCTTCAAAATCAGTTAATCGATGTGGGTAGTCGCCAAACGGGGCTACTGGGTCTCGCATTCAGCCTCTATAACTGGCTTTTTGCCAATGCTGGCTGGGGTATTCGAGCTGCCTACGCTCTACTGTCTGGGTTTATGGGGCTGTCATATTTCTTTAAAGGGCAGCTTTGGGCCAGTCGACAGCGACGTTCATAGGCCGGGACGGTTTCACCGATAGCGTTTTAGTGGTGATGGTGACATGCCCAGCACCGTAGCCTTAGTTCTAGCTGGCGGGCGCAGTCGCCGCATGGGATGTGATAAGGCGCTCTTGTCATTAGGGCCCCAAACAAACCTGTTACAGCAGGTCTGCATGGTGACCCAAGCCTGTGTCAGCCGCACCTATGTTTTAACCCCGTGGCCGGAACGCTATAGCCTTTTTCTGCCGCCCACCATTACATTATTGCCAGAACCTACCGTAGGACAGGGTCCCCTATGGGCCTTAGCTCAGGGTTGGTCCATGATTTTGCAGGACTGTCAACGATGCCAGCAGCCTGCCCCTGACTGGTTGTTAGTCTTGGCTTGTGACATGCCAGCCCTGGATGTGCATACCCTACAAAGGTGGCGACAGGAGTTGGAAGGAATGCCTGTTGAGAGCGGAGATGCGATCGCAGCGTTACCCAAACACAAGCAACGGTGGGAACCCCTATGCGGTTTTTACCACCACCGCTGTATCCCTAGCCTAGAAAACGCAATTGCAAACAACATTCGCTCATTTCAACAATGGCTGATAAATGAGGATAAGCGGGTAATTGCCCTACCCATGCTCGATTACCATATGTTACGGAACTGCAATACTCCTAGACAATGGCAGCAGTTTTTAGATGAGGCAGGGAATAGAAACCCATAGACAGCTTGACAAACGCCATCTTTTTTCAATGTTAAGCTGTGTGATATTTTCCCCCGTGGGATCGGGTCTTAAGACCATCAGCCCTTATATTTAAGATTAACGTTTGTTAAATTTCCTCATATTCTGGAGATTCTCAAGTGGCGATTCCTCTGCTGAACTACTCACCAGTTACCCAAAATTCTCGGGTTCAGGGCTATGAAATTCCTGGGGATGATCAGCCTAAGATTTATTCAACTCAGAATATTCTTTCTTCGACTGATACCGACGATCTGATTGAGGCGGCCTATCGTCAGATCTTCTTCCATGCATTCAAGGCTGACCGCGAGAAATTCCTAGAATCTCAATTACGCAGTAATCAGATTACGGTACGCGACTTTGTCCGCGGTCTGCTGTTGTCAAACACCTACCGCAACAGCTTCTACAAAATGAATAACAACTATCGTTTTGTAGAGCAGACAGTTCAGCGAGTTCTAGGACGCGATGTTTTTGGTAAAGACGAGACCATTGCCTGGTCAATTGTCGTGGCAACCAAGGGCATTGAAGGCTTTATCGATGCTCTCCTTGACAGTGATGAGTATCTAGATAACTTTGGCGACGACATTCTGCCTTATCAGCGTCGTCGTGTGCTGCCGAGTCGTAGTGAAGGTGAACGGCCATTTAATATTAAGTCACCCCGTTACGATGAGTACTACCGCTCTATTCTGGGCTTTCCCAAGCCTGTCTTCCAGACCAGCATTCGCCGGTTTGTCCCCCAAGAGCAGAAGCCCAAGGCTGGCAGTCCAGAACTGTTTATGAATATGGCCCGTGGCCTGAGCAGCAGTCAGCCAATGCCTGCCCAGCGGGTGTCGGCTGTCAGCGTCAACTTTCGGGCTGGAGTTCCCTACCGCCAGGTTAATTTCCCCATTAACGATCCTGTCGCTGCAGCCGCTGTTGCTAAAGCCAAGCAGGGAGCTTAGTGGCTACTGAAGCGCTGAATCAGGGTTAACGCTGATGTAAGGCGCGGTGTTGATTACCCAACACTGATGCGCTAAGCAAGTATTTAAGTGCAGTGCTTTTGTAAGCGCTGCACTTTTTTGCATGGCTTTTCATGACGATGACCTGCCCGACGCCCAAACAAGACCGACACTAGCGTTGGCGTAGGCGTTGCAGCAGTGTGTCAAAGCTAGGTGGGAGCGGTGCGATCGCAACCACCGTTTCCCCCGTCATTGGATGCGTCAGGGTTAGCTGTCTGGCATGGAGTGCTTGCCCCGCAAGTTTTACCCCCACAGACCGACCAGCCCCATAAACGGTATCCCCCACAATCGGATGCCCCATCATGGCGCTGTGCACCCGAATTTGATGGGTGCGTCCAGTTTCTAGCCGATAGTGCAGCAGCGTATAGTTGCCCAGACGTTCTTGGATATGCCAGTGGGTAACCGCTCGCCGCCCCCCTTTTTCAATGGGTACCACCGCCATTTTCTTACGCTCCTTAGGATGGCGACCAATCGGCGCATCGGTCGTCCCCCAACTCCTGTTCTCTGGCAGCTTAGGTACCCCAAAAACCACCCCCAGATAGTCACGCTGGGCCGTTTTTGCCTGGATTTGCCCCTGTAGGTGATGGAGCACGGGCTCCGTTTTCGCCACCACCATGGCCCCCGTCGTATCCTTATCTAAACGATGCACAATCCCCGGGCGCTGCACCCCACCCACCCCCGTCAGCTGATCGCCACAGTGGGCCAAAATCGCATTCACTAAGGTGCCATTGGGATGGCCTGGGGCCGGATGCACCACCATACCCGCAGGCTTATTGACCACCACCAGATACTCATCTTCATACAAAATATCTAGAGGAATGGCCTGGGCAATCAGTTCAAACGGTTCCACAGCCGGGATTGTCAGCTGCAGCCAATCCCCTTGGTTAACCGTAATTTTCTTATTGGTACAGGGCGCATCATTCAGGGTCAGAGCCCCCTGCTCAATCAGCTTTTGCACACGATTGCGAGACAGATCGCAATGGGTGGAAAGCCATCGATCAATCCGCTCACCGGGGGTATCGGTGACCGACAGCTCCAAGACATCGCTATCTTCCTGAGGGATCATATACAAGTCATATACATCTGCGCCTTCGCTGCGGTCATGCCCCCTCACTGGGCGGACACAATCTCCATTATTGATTACGCCTGAATCGTCCCCCAGTGGGGGGAATGAATCGGTGAAGCAGACGCCAATATTTCATAGAGGTCGACAACGCGGCCAATAATTGCGATCGCAGGAGCCTCAAACTGCTCCTCCTCCACCTGCCGAACAATCGTTGCTAACGAACCAATTAACTCTTGGTGTTCAGGTCGAGTCCCCCATCGCACCAAAGCAACCGGTGTCTCGACCGACATACCCGCCGCTGTCAGTTCCGTCACAATATTAGGCAAATTATGCACACCCATGTAGATCACAATCGTCTCCGACCCCTGGGCCACCGCTGACCAATTCACCTTAGGACGATATTTACCCGCTGCCTCATGACCGGTTACAAAGGTCACCGACGAACTGTAATCGCGATGGGTCACCGGAATTCCTGCGTAGGCTGGCGCAGCAATCCCAGCCGTAATCCCTGGCACCACTTCAACCTCAATACCCACATCCAGCAGCCCCATCATTTCTTCACCCCCGCGACCAAACACAAAGGGATCCCCCCCCTTAAGACGTACCACAACAGCATGGGTCTTAGCCTGCTCAATCAAAAGCTGAGTAATGTCCGCCTGCATCATAGAATGCCGACCACGGCGCTTACCCGCATCAATCACATGGGCCCGCTCGCTGATCATCCCTAGAATTGGCGGACTTACCAGGGCATCGTGAATCACCACGTCCGCATGATCTAACAACCCTTTTGCCTTTAGGGTTAATAGACCTGGATCACCCGGACCAGCTCCTACGAGATAAACTTTGCCAAATGTGGCCTGGGCAAGCGGATAAGACATATCAATTTCACGGAGGTGAATACAAGTTGATTGTGACAAACCTACCCAGGGCATTTTGCCACAATCAATACAGCATAGAAGCTAGACCTGCTCAACATTGCTTAAGACAATCTTAACCTTAAGCTATAACCACCATGCTTTCAGCCCCGATTAATCGACCGACATGTTCCTCGATTAGCAGTCAGTTAACTAGTATGATTAGCGCTTTCAGACACATCCATTGCCCTAACTAACCTGATAAATGCCATCCGTTAAGTCAAGAAATACTGTGAGAATCTACTCTATGTCCCAAGGTCTCCACCACTAAATTCGCCACATCTGTCATCGCACCTAACGGTGGCAACAATCGCACATTTATCCTTGGAAATCGCTCAGCCAACTCTTCCGTCAGATGGGCAACCGCATCAGTTGTACTCCCCGCAAACAAGAAATAGGGGAAAATAGTGACTGTGGAGCAGCCCTGCTGCATCAGAGAGATTGTCTGGTTTTCAATGTCCGACTCCGTTGTCCAATAGGCCACCGCTAATCCCAGGGATCTTGCCAGTGCATCTACAGTCCGGTTTCCCCGAGCCCGCCGACTACCATGGGCAACCAGCAAACGTCCCGTCTTAGGAAACTGGGAAAATCGATGTTCAATGAGATCGGGTATGCCCTGACAGCCACCAATATGCTCCCCTAACTCCACATCAATCATTCCAGCCAGCTCGTTTTTGGCTTGTTCTACCTCATTGGGGATATCCATCGTCACATGCTTCCCGCTTAATAAAAAGAGGGGAACTAGGTGTAGACGCTTAATGCCAGCAGAACTCAGGCGTCGACCAAATTCACAAATTTGCTTGTGCAATGGCAAAAGACCAAATTCTAGAACAGCGGTCCCAACAATAAACCGATCGCGAGGCAAACGCACCGGAGTGCTGCTCGTAGCCAGCTTCGGCATGGGAACAGCCGTCGCCACAGCACCAACGCTTCCATCTTTACGAACCTGACGAGCGTTATTTCGCGCCTCAAAAACCGCTAATCCAGACGGGCGGCTTTCAGTCAAAAGAGGAGCCAAGGGCTGCTGACTACTCCAAGGGCTGAGCAGAGCAGGATTAAGACGCTCACGCACCAGCTGAGCTAGTCGATTTATGGCAGCCTGATGCCTTGGATCACGACTACCGTGGGAAATCAGAAGATAAGCTGTAGATGTCACGAGATGTTTTTTAAAAATTAAGACAGTCAGGGTGAAATAAATCCTTGGGTGAACACCCAACGCCTGTTCTAAGGGACAAAAAGTTAATGGTTTAAAGCCGCAGTGAGCCTACCAACGTATCAGCAAACCTGGCACTAAGCCAAAGACTCGACGATAATGCTCTCCCACGGAACGACCCATAAACCTATGTCTTTTGAACAGACCTACGCGTACTCCACACACACTTGATAACGTTGCTGGGCAACTTTCAAGGACGTCAAACTTAAGTTTGCCTCTAGCCATCCCAACGGCTAGCTTACGACGCTAGCTACCCACTATATTATTAGTGTCTACGGAATTCTGTCAGAGTTCTGTTGTGTCTGATGCTATTTCCACCATCGCTCTAGCACTAAAAATCAATGGTTAGGATTTGCTTAGTAAGCCCAGCCCCACTGGCAACTAACTCTCTACCGGCAAACTATTCAGAAAAACCATGAAATCGATTGATAGAGGTGATATTATATAAATCCAAAACACGGCGAGCGTAGCCAAGTGGTTAAGGCAGTGGTTTGTGGTTCCACCATTCGGGGGTTCGAGTCCCCTCGTTCGCCCTTTTTATCTTAGTTAGGTTCTGAAAATGGCCTTAGCCCAACTATCCTCTACGGGGTAGTTGGGCTAAAGCCATTAAAAATCGTCATATAGCGTTAGGCTCTCGGTCGGTTATGCACGTAATCGACCGAGAGCCTAACGCTAGTGTTCTATAAAGATGACTTGCGTCGATTTAGTGGCAGTTGCTTAGGAGCCAATACAAATAGCAACAAAACATAAATCAATACGCTTGTCCCTACATAGATAGCAACACCATTATGATTAGCGCCGTTCACAATTACAGACGATTCAGATTGGGCTGATGCGATATGTGTTGTTTCCATAACAGCAATGAGAGCTCCAGTTTTACCCTATGGGACATCAAGACATCTCCACCTAACGGGATACAAGGGAGTTTTTTTCATCATGCCCAAGCTACATTCAAAACCCTAAGGTTTATGAGGAATATCCCTCGACATCCTTCGCCAGAATTCACAAACGCGAAGGATCATACCCTTATTTACAGATGCCACTCAAAGCATAAATTAACCGGTGCAATTATCATTTCGTGCGCCACATTGCTTAATGTTTTGAATACATACTTCAAACAATATCAATAAAGGGCTAGTTTACTAATTAAAAAAGTTTAGCCTTAAGCAGAATTTCATTCTATTTAGGATTGCCAGAAAGATGGCTTCTCTATGATTTTTGTCAGATGAAATTCAAAGGTTTAGTAATGCTAAATCATGAAAAGAGCGTCCCTTTAAATTTCAAACGTAGAAGATCTTTAAAGTGTTGCCACTACCGGAAAAGGGACATCAGTGGCTATTTTGATCGTTATCTCACCGGGTCTAGATGACTGGATGAACAGTTAGCAGCTTGGGCACATTCCAGCGCCCTAACGTGGGATTCGCATCGGATTCGTACTTGACTGGAATTTCCCACATATTGAGAAATTGATGTATCCTTGCTGGGAAATTGGCAACGCGCCTGGATTAGAACGCTTTACAGGGTCACATGGCACAAATTTTTATCTCGGCAGGCCACGGTGGATTTGAAAATGGGATCCAGGATCTGGGGGCCAAGGTGGAGGACATCACTGAAGCTCAGGAAATGATCCGTATCCGGGATTTGATTGTACCGGAGTTGAGATCGCGAGGATTCCAAGTCCTCTCAGTACCTGACGATCTGAGCCTCCAGCAAAGCATTACCTGGATAAATGCCCGCACCCGGACCGGTGATATTGCCTTAGAAATCCATGTGGGTGCCTTTCAAAATACTGCCGTGCGGGGAGCCACTGCTTACTACATTGCCAGTAATTCTGCCCGCAAATCCCATGCTGAACTGATGTTACTGGCCCTGCTGCGCCGTGTGCCCCAGCTACCAAGTCGTGGGGCCAAACCCGATACGGCTGCTGGCATGGGACGATTAGCCTTCTGCCGCCAGGTAGCACCACCATCAATCTTGATGGAACTGGGCTATCTGACCAATGAGCGAGATCGGAGCATGCTCTTGAGTCGTCGTCGAGATTTTGCCCTCGGTCTAGCTGATGGTCTAGCATCCTGGAGTCGAGCTATCACAGGTACAGCCGACCCCACTGAAAAGCCCATTGAGACCCAATTACCTAAGGTTAATATCACCATTAACGGTGGGCGATACGAAGAACAAGGCATCATTGTCAACAACAATTCCTATGTCCCCATTGACCTGGCTGACCGCCTAGGTGTGGATGTAACCAACACTGAGGACATTCGTCGGGTGCGCTATGGCAATGTCGTCTATATCAAAACCGTTGACCTGCGGGACTTTAATGTCTCCATTGGATGGGACGCCGCTAGCCGTACGGTACAGCTTAAGAGTGAGTCTGCCCTGGGCATCTGTCCAGGTCTGATTGACCGGATTATGGGCCACGGCAACACCTCCCAGGTGAATCTGATGATGTTTCTCAAAAATAATAATGAAGAGGCACTGCGCAATTTCCCCGATTTGCCCAAAATTTATCGCGAGGAAGGGGTAATTGAGGGGGTCAATTACGACATCGCCTTTTGCCAGATGTGTGTAGAAACGTCGTTCCTACGCTTTGGGGGTGATGTTAAAGCCTCACAAAATAACTTTGCTGGCATCGGTGCCATTGGGGGAGATGCAGCAGGCGCTGCATTTCCCAGTGCGCGTATCGGTGTGAGAGCCCAAATTCAACATCTCAAGGCCTACGCCAGCAAGGAACCCCTGGTGCAGGAACTCGTAGATCCACGCTTTCGGTTTGTCAGCCGCAATAGCGCTGTTCTTGTTGATCAGCTGAGTGGTCGCTGGGCCGCTGATCCAAACTATGGCAAGAAAATTATAGCCATGATTAGACGGCTATATGAGTCCGCTAAACTTCTGTAATGCCGCCATAGCAAACGTCCTGAGGCATTAGGACATTTAGGCCAGCTGCTACAGTCTGAGGCTGCTCAGAATATCCATTGCCTCAATTAACCTGATAGCTGCCACAGGAAGTCTTTTTCACATAAATCGTTCCCGCAGACTGCTATCATGCATGGCTAAACCAGCTGGTACCACTGACCAACTGTCACATACCAACTGGCATACATTCCTGTAGATATTATTCTAAAAACGCTGGTGCCACTCTAGGGCTTAGCTTGGAGCGTTCACCTAAGACTACGTGCGAATTTATTTATCTTCTGGCGTTGCTGCTGCTCGGGATGACTTTACCTGCAAGATGCTGTCCGATGGCATATCTAACTGATCGGTTCATTCTCTAAGTCAGCAGCGGCTATTTTCCTATGTTTTAAGCAATTACGGGTGAATAAACTTCACAGCGTGATTGCCCTGTCATTACCCCCTAAGTCCCAATGGGGTCTCTCTCACTTGGATATTCCATGGGGAATCCTAGGTCTAAGCCACGTTTATTCCTGACGATCTGCGATGACTAATACCGATATCTCTTGGCCCCTTAGAGTTTTAACCCTTAGCCGCCATGGCTGGTGGGGAACCCTGCTCTGGTTACTGTGGATGCTCCCGGCTAATGCTGTCGAGATCAGGGTTGCCATACGCAACAGTGTCCAGCAAGTCCAGATTGGTACCTCCACCCCGGGCGTTGTTCGCGATAGCCGCGGTCAGGCGGTGATGCAGTTGCCTGAACTACAGCCCATCACGGTCGATACAGACCGTGGACAGTTAGAGCTTACGGATGGTCGTGACGAGTTTGGTGCCTCCAGCACATTCTGGCTAGAACCCTCAGACGGTGGTGTAGTCTGGATCGGTGACCGCTGGTACCGGGGAAAGGTCAAGCTTGTCCCCAGCGACAACGGCTTAACGGCGGTTAACTATGTTAATGTCGATGACTATCTCTACAGCGTTGTCGGTAGCGAAATGCCCAGCAGCTGGCCCCAGGAGGCGTTGCGATCGCAAGCCGTTGCTGCCCGTTCCTACGCCCTCTACCAGCAGCGTAAAGCTAGCGGTAAACCCTTTGATCTCAATAGCAACCAGTCATCCCAGGTTTACAAAGGTCTCGAAGGAGAAGCAGCATCCACCCAATCCGCCGTGGACGCCACCCGTGGCAAAATATTAACCCACGGTGGCAGCGTGATCGAAGCGGTATTCCACTCCTCCTCCGGCGGCCATACCGAAAATTCTGAACATGTCTGGTCTAAGGCAGTCCCCTACCTCAAAGGTGTGCCCGACTTTGACCAAAACGCTCCAGTTTACAGCTGGCGGGCTCAGTTTTCGTTGCATGAAGTAGGCAACCTGATCGGCTACCCCGGCTCCATTGAGGCAGTAGAAGTCTTGAGTCGTAGCCCCCAGGGTCGCGCCAAGCGCATGACCATCATTGGTGATGCTGGTACACTGACTATGACGGGCAACACGTTCCGCCAGAAGCTAGGGTTGCGCAGCACCAAGTTTGACCTGGCTGTTAGCCCCACTAGCATTTCGGTGGCAGGCAATGGCTTTGGCCACGGCATCGGCATGAGTCAATGGGGAGCTCGCGGCATGGCAGAGCGAGGTAAAGAACATGACGAAATCCTTACCCATTTCTATAAAGGCACTCGCCTAGGCTCCATGTAGCCGCTTTTAATTTTGGCAACTTAGCCTGGCAACTCCGCCCAGGTGGTTGACGTTTTCTCAAAATCAGGCAATTAATAAGTAATCACTTACCTAGGTTCATGGCCCGCCCTCCCAAAATCTCGAACGAAGACATTCTGAGCGCGGCGCGACAGGTCTTCCTAGAGCAAGGGGTGGGAGCGTCGACCGTAACCATAGCTGAAAAAGCAGGGATATCGGAAGCCTCTATTTTTAAGCGGTTTGCCACCAAACAGGCCCTATTTTTAGCAGCCATGGGGGTAACGACAGAGCCCGCTTGGGCCAAGGCGCTAGCCACCCAAAAGCCAACGGCAGCTATTAAGTCGGAACTCACCGAACTTTGCGAACAGATGCTGAGGTTGTATCAGGAAGTACTACCACGAATGCTTATGGTTATGAGCCAAGGGAGAGGAAACCTCCCTCCCAATCCTGCTCCCATCCTGCCCCCTCCGATCCGACATAAACGCCTGTTAGCCAGATTTCTAGAGCAGGGAATCACCCAGGGGTACTTAAAAGCTGGCAACCCTAAAACCATGGCGGCCATCATCGTCGGTACGCTCATCAATAGCGTCATCACCGAGACAATGCTGCATCGACTATCGACTGAAAAGCCTGGATTACCCAAAATAAACACAGAGCCCCAGCAGCTAGCCCAGGATCTCGTTGACACTCTGTGGACAGGAATCAAGCCAGACTAAGATTTTTTTGACGTTGCCAATCCTCACAATGGGATTACCTAGAAAACGCTGGTCCATTACATGTCTAACAGATCGGCGCACCTACTAAATCAGCAACGACTTTTTTTGTTCAATTAATAAGTAAATGCTTACTTTTTAATTCCATACTTGTTTTGGAGAGTTGCTATGTTGTCCAAGTTTGAATTGAATCAGCCATTCCGCTTTAAAGGAGCGTGGATCAAGTTTTTGCTCGTGGGGGTGCTGCTGCTAGGGGGTATCCGTTTTGGACTCGGTCTGCTGGCCGGAAGGCGCTCATCTGAAACAGAATTTTTAACCCAGCCCGTCGAACAAAAGACCGTACCAATCCTCATTACCGCTAACGGCACCGTAAATCCCGTACGTTCGATCAACCTTAGCCCCAAGGCATCGGGGGTGGTGCAAACACTGCTAGTGGAAGAGGGGGACCGGGTAAACGCCGGACAGGTGATTGCGCTAATGGATAATACCGATCTGCAGGGGGACCTGACCCAAATGCAGGGACAGCTGATACAGCAACAGGCCAATTTACAACGATTGGTGGCAGGGGAACGGCCAGAAAATATTGCCAGTGCCAAAGCCGCACTAGCCGAAGCTGAGGCTAATCTTCAGGAACTCCGCAATGGCAATCGGGCTGAGGATATTGCCCAGGCCCAGGCTCGGCTACAGCAGTCCCAGGCAACATTACAGCAGCGAGAAACTACGTGGGCTCGCTACGAAGAACTTTATCAAGCCGGGGCCATTTCCCAAGAAGAGCTAGAGCAAAAACAAACCGACCGAGACGTAGCCCGCGCCCAGGTCAAAGAAGCGGAGGAAGCACTGACATTACAAACAACAGGCACACGCTCCGAACAGCTATCTCAGGCTGAAGCGCGGGTAGAGCAGCAGCGCCAAACCGTTGCCGCCCTCATTGCCGGGAATCGGGTCGAAGACATTGACCAGGCAGAGGGCCAGGTTAAAGCCGCCCAGGGTAGCTTACAAAGCATCGAGACCAAGATTCGAGATACACAGATTATGGCCCCCTTTGATGGAGTAATCTCGCAAATCTACGCTGAAATTGGCTCATTTGTCAGTCCATCGATCTCGGGCAGTGGCGGCATAGATTCATCATCGTCGTCAATTTTGATGCTCTCTAGCAGCCGTAACCAGGTCTGGGTCAATTTGCCCGAATCGCAGATTGCCGATGTTGAGCTGAGGCAGTCCGTGATCTTTCAGGCCGACGCCTTTCCTGGAGAACGTTTTAGGGGAGAGGTAGAACACATTGCCGCCCAGGCATCCGTCTCTCAAAATGTCACCAGTTTTGAAGTCAAGGTTTCCATCGAACAGCAGGCAGCTGAAACATTAAAAATTGGCATGAATGTGGAAGCTCAGTTTGAGATTGGCAGCTTAGACCAGGCATTGCTGGTGCCCAATGCGGCGGTGGTCAGACGTTTGGAGGGGGAGGGTGTCTATGTACTTAGCGATGAGCGTACCCCCACCTTCCAACCGATTGAAACTGGTATCACCGCTGGCAGCCAAACAGAAGTCATCTCTGGACTCAGCGGCAATGAACAGGTTTTAATTAGTCCCCCTGCTGAGACAGAACAACGCAGTGGCTTTAACTTTCCACCTGCTCCGCAATAGTCTCTCTCGTTGCTCATCTGTCTCAAGCAGCCCTCTTTATGTTTTCTTTTCATCACTCGCCACTTCACCCACTATGGTTTCCATTGCTCACAATTCAGCGTCCAAGCCCCGTAGACCCCAGGGTATTTCCCGCTTAGAAATTGCCTCCATGGCATTAGATGCCCTCTGGAGCAACAAGTTACGTAGCAGTCTCACCATGCTCGGAGTAATTATTGGTATTGGTTCAGTCATCTCGCTCACATCCATTGGTGCAGGCATTCAAAAATCCACCGAAGATAGCATTCGCGGCCTGGGGACAGATGTGCTGCAAGTGATGGCTGGGTCCGCCGAAAGCGGTGGCATCAGCCAGGGACAAGGATCGGTTACCACACTCACCTGGGAAGATGCTCAAGCCCTCGAGGAACAAGCTCCATCAGCCACTGTTGTCTCAGCCTATTTACAGCAACAGGCTCAAATCGTCTATGGTGAAAACAATACGTCGACTACGGTCTATGGCACCGATCTGGCCCACCCTGAAGCTCGCAATACCTTCCCCGAGAGCGGTCGTTTTTTTAATGACGAGGAACTGGCTGTAGCAAGTTCTGTAGCCGTGATCGCCCCCACGGTTCAAAAGAATCTCTTCCCTAAAAATGCCAATCCCATTGGTGAGAACATTCGTATCCAAGGAGAAATCTATAAGGTCATCGGCATTATGGAAGTTAAAGGCTCCCAGGGGCCTCAAGATCGGGATGATGCCGTATATATTCCGTTGACCAGTATGTCTGCGCGGATTATTGGCAATAACTCACTGATGGGAGTTGCGGTCAACGGAATTTATATTAAAGGCGAAGATGAAAGCCAATTAGAAACGATCCGGTTTCAAGTAGAAAACATTTTACGTCTGCGTCACGGCATTATCTCCCCCGACGATGATGACTTTCGGATAACAAATCAGGCCGATATTTTAGAAACCCTGACGACTATTTTAGGTCTGTTGACTACGCTAATTGTTGCGATCGCAGCCATCTCTCTGGTGGTTGGCGGCATAGGTATTGCCAACATCATGCTGGTTTCCGTCGTTGAGCGCACCCGAGAAATCGGCATCCGCAAAGCCCTTGGGGCCACTGAACGAGACGTCCTCAGCCAGTTTCTCGCTGAATCTATCGTCATCTCCGTCATCGGCGGCGGCATTGGCATCGTCATTGGTGTGGGCATCACCTTCGTCTCAGCCACGGCCTTTGACTTTCCTTTTATCATCTCCAACACAGCTATCGCTGCAGGTGTTGGGCTTTCCACCTCCGTCGGTCTGGTTGCGGGGGTGATTCCAGCACGCAATGCGGCCCAGCTTGACCCCATTGTGGCCCTACGCAGCGACTAATCTTGCCCTGTGGAGATGATGTGGAGACGTTCCATGGAACGTCTCCACATCAGTCAATCGAACGTCTCTCTACCAATCGCCATGATTACCCTAGAAAATATCACCAAAACCTACCACTTGGCCGATGTAGAGGTGCCCATTTTACGGGGCATTGACCTACATATTGAAGCCAGCGAATACGTCTCTATCATGGGGGCATCAGGCTCCGGCAAATCCACCTTAATGAACATTATCGGCTGTCTCGATCGACCCACGGCTGGGGAGTATTACCTGGAAGGGAGAGAACTTACCACCCTGGATAAAAATGAACTGGCCTATATCCGCAACCAACAGATTGGTTTTGTCTTTCAACAGTTCAATTTACTACCCCGCGCCACTGCCCTCGAAAATGTCATGCTGCCCATGGTCTATGCTGGCATTCCTAAAGCAGAGCGCAGGGTTAGGGCAGAGGCAGCCCTAACCCACGTCGGCCTAAATGACCGCATGGCGAATCGGCCTAGTCAGCTGTCTGGGGGTCAGCAGCAGCGGGTTGCGATCGCACGTGCCCTAGTCAACCAGCCCGCCATTTTACTAGCAGACGAACCCACCGGAGCCCTGGACACCCAAACATCTCAAGATGTAATGAACCTGTTTCACCAACTCAATGAGCAACAGATAACCATAGTTATTATCACCCACGAAACCGAGGTAGCAGAACAAACCAAACGCCGCATCCGCATTCAAGATGGCCAGATTATTGCCTAAAGGAGCGCCTAAAGCTTAGTTCCACACTCAGAACAGAATCGATGGGACGCCTTGTTATCACTGCCACAGCTACTACAGTGAACTACCTCCACCGTGCGCTTAGTGGCAGGTTCTGGCAAACCTATCATTTGGGAATTGTTTTTACCCGGTGGCACCATGGGATAACAGTTCTCATCGCGACGGACCCAAACATCTAATAGAACCGGGCCATCATAGGCAAACATATCGACAATCGCCTGATCTAGCTGTTCAGGAGACTTCACCACAATCCCCTTTACTCCAAATGCCTCAGCTAGCTTTTCAAAATCAGGCATCCCCACTTCCATGTTTGAAGAGGCATAGCGCTCACCGTAAAACCCCTGCTGCCACTGGCGTACCATCCCCTGCCAGCCATTGTTCACAATGACAGTTTTTACCTTGATGTTGTACTGGGCCAGTGTGGCCAACTCCTGCAGGTTCATCTGAAAACTGGCGTCACCGCTAATGCAAACCACCGGGCTGTCACCTACCCCCATCTGTACCCCCAGCGCCGCCGGTAGCCCGTAGCCCATCGTGCCTAAGCCCGCACTAGAAATCCACTTGCGTGGACCATTTTGCAGAAACTGGGCAGCCCACATCTGATGCTGCCCCACGTCAGTGGTGTAGAAGGCGTCAGGGGCGTAATGACCGACCGCAGAAATCACCTGCTGAGGGGATAACTGATCGCTATAGGTAGGGACTTTAAGGGGATAGTCGGTTTTCCATTGGTCAATGCGGGCTCGCCACGCACCGGTCTGGGCAGGATTTACAGACGGCCCTAAGCGGGACAGCAGCTCAGTCAATACATTTTTTACGTCGCCCACAATGGGCACATCCGGCACCTTGCATTTGCCCACCTCAGCAGGATCAATATCTATGTGAATCACCTTGGCGTGCTGGGCAAACTGCTCTAAGTTGCTGGCTACCCGGTCATCAAAACGAGCGCCAACCGCCACTAGCAAATCACACTCGCTGACAGCAAAGTTGGCATAGGCGGTACCGTGCATCCCCAGCATCCCCACCGAAAGCGGGTTTTGCTCGTCAAATGCGCCCTTACCCATCAGGGTATTGGTTACAGGGATTTGAAAATGCTCGGCCAGCTGGGCGATTTCTGCGTGGGCACCGGAGATCACAGCACCGCCACCCACGTAGAGTAGGGGCTTTTGGGCAGTGCGCAGAAGTGCGATCGCATTATTAATCTGACGAGGATTCCCCCGAGTTGTGGGCTTATAGCCCGGAATTGCAATCGAGCGCGGCTCAACGGGGGCATAGTCAAACTCTTCTAAACCGACATCCTTAGGAACATCAATCAATACAGGACCGGGACGACCTGACTGGGCAATGTAAAACGCCTCCGCCACAATTTCCGCCATCTGGCGCGGATCGCGCACTACATAAGAATGCTTCACAATCGGCAGCGTAATGCCAAAAATATCCGTCTCTTGAAACGCATCGCTGCCAATGGCACCGCGTGCCACCTGACCAGTGATTGCCACCATCGGGATCGAATCCATTTGAGCCGTGGCAATCCCCGTCACCAAATTGGTTGCACCGGGTCCAGAGGTAGCAACACATACACCAACCTGTCCGGTGGCCCTAGCGTAGCCATCTGCGGCATGGGAGGCGGCCTGCTCATGGCGCACCAAAATATGCTGAATGTCGCCCCGTTGTTCAGCCTTGTAGAGCTCGTCGTAAACCGGCAATATCGCTCCACCTGGATAGCCAAACACATGGTTCACACCATGACGAATGAGACTATCAATTAGAGCAAAAGCACCGCTTGCTCGCTGAATGGCGGAGCTTGCTTTAACAGAAGGCTTTACAGACGTCGAAGTCATGATGATGTTTAAAGGGCGTTAGTGGGGAAAATACTGCCAATGAAAATAATTGCTAATGGTTGTCTATTTTACAATCACCCCCCAAAGGATTAGACAAACTTCACAGAAAAAAGGCTTTTTGGCCTACTCAATCGATGGCGCAATGGCACTACAGCTACGTCTGTGTGTCTGACAGACACACAGACGTAGCGATACATCTGGTGGGAAAAGGGCATGGATTCAACGTTCCCGCCAACTTGCCGATGGATACTTGTGGCCCCAGAACTACGTCAACACTCAATAACAAAACTCGCCAGTGCTGAGGGAAGAGATGAAGACATTCAAGCGATAAAGCCCTAGGTCTGTGTCAGAGCCTCGCAAATAAATTCAAGCGCCGTCATCGGACCAGCCGCATTACCCCCCAGCGATCCCATCCCTTGGCTCAACTGGGGCGATTGCCAAAGGTCTAAATGGTTAACCGCTGGCTGACAGTAAAAATATCCCCTGCTTTCATCAGCCGACGGAAAATAAGTCGTGCGGTGGGTCCAGCCATCGTGACTCACGCGATAAATCTCTAAATTTCCCGGCAGCGGCATCCCCCAGCCATCCAACGCAATCAGTTGACTGGTCCCACCGAGACGTTGCCAGGCCATTAACAATGGATAGGCCGCGACTACCCCCGCACTAAAGGCAATAACAGATAGGGGATGAGCCCGCTGGGGAGCCTGGGGAGATGTGAGCAGCCAGGGAAGCGCCAGCAGTGATGACCCAATTGGCAACACCCACAATCGCTCTGGGGTGAGTTTGCCTAAAAGAGATTGCAAAAAGGAATGGGTTAGAGCGGGGGCATGATAGCCAGGACAAATTAAAAGCTGCATGTTTCTAGCTTATCTGGCTAGTTTGAAACAAAACGATTGCAACGTAAAAAAACATGTCGACAGCTGTAAATTATTTTTATTTAATAGAGCGCTTCAGTTTATTTTTCAGGCAAATATTTAGTCTTTATTAAAGATGTCGCCCATTGGATTCAGGGTGCTGAAAGATAGCATTAGCTTGATGTGGGGATCATTCAACAGAAAGCGATCCCCACATCAAGCGCAGTAGAAAAATGAGTCTACGCTCAGGGATTAAAACTGATTTTAGTCATCATGGCTTAATCATTTTTTAACCATTTATTTGGCTAAGCCTCGGACGTCTTTGAATGTACAGATAATTCCAAATACGTCTTCTAACAGACCTGTCTAAGCTGATTACACTTACCCCTCGGAGATCCTAAAATATGGCCACCACTCTCATTAATATCGCGCTGCCTGTCGTCAACGAAATTATTGATGATGTGCTAGACACCGGTTCTTCGGAGTCTTATCGGGCAACCTTTACTAGCTCTGATGCCCGCGATCGGTTAGCTACATTTGTGCTGAGTCGTCTGCCTGCTCGCTACATGACGGTAACCGATAGTGAATGTTCTTTGGAGTTTCCAAGAAATTGTTACTCAGCAGAACAGCATAGACACATTCGTCAGCTCGTACATCAGGGAATTCAAAAGGTTATGACTCGCCCTGCTGTCTCGACACCAGATACAGTCCTTCCGTCTACTTGGTTTGGCTAAGGAAATATATAGCGGCAGCCAGCTCAGCCATTGCCTATGGTTAGATTACGGCTGAGCTAGCGGCTAAAAACCCTGTCAAAAATTGAGATATCCGCACAATCCACCATTAACGTTCGGTTCTACCCCATAGTCAGAGGGGGAAGCTTACCAGTAGTCTCTAGATAGATTGAAAGATGTGTTTTGCGTATCAGCTATCACTTGCTGATGCGTGATAGCACAGGAGCAATGCATCTAGGGGCCAATGGTGGAGAAGTTTTTACCCACAATTAGTAGCTTAGTGGCCTTGGGCGAACTGGGGGCTGAGTCCACAGATTGGGAAAGCCCAGGATTTGCGGGCACCGAACCCCGGCACCAGCATCAGGCTGAGCGTGCTGAAACAGAATGGCAGGGAGCTGTTTCGTCCCTAGGGCACTTGCTTCAGCAGACGTTGCCTCACAGCACTATCTCGGCGGGCTCGTCACGAAAGTCAGCCAGGTCTCGCCGCCAGAGCATTCAGTCATCTCCTGCTGGACTACTCCTGAGTGGACCGTTTCCGGTACTCGATGCCCCTGAGCTGACGGTTCAATTATCTAATTGGGTGTTTGTACCGCCCCCGCTAGAACAGATTTCCCAGGCATTTTCGCAACTGATGCCGGCTGATGATAAGCCTCCGGTAGAGACGTCAGCAGCGCGAATTTTACCCTTAATCGACGGTGACCCGTTAGCCGGTGAGCGCTTTTGTCTGCTGCTTACTGAGCGGTTTAGTGTGGTGCTTGTGCTTGGTCGCGATGCAGATGATGATCTACGATTTCAATTTTCGTTTACACCGGTCGTGATTAAACAGGTGTGGCAATTGTTGCGATCGCGAGTTTTCCTCACCACCCCCAAGCAGCTAGATTTCCTCGACCCGCTGGTTGAAAAATTTTCTCCGACCGAGCCCGATTACCGCATTGTCAGTCAGTTTAGCCGGTGGATGCTGTCATCCCTACCCGCGCCAAAACCCAACCCAGTCATCGAGCGTGTCATTCCTACAACCGGTGAAGCCCGCGATGGCACAGGCGACTCCCATGGTCTAGACACTGAACTGCTCAAGGCCATGGCCCATGAAATTCGCACTCCCCTGACCACCATTCGCACCTTAACCCGCTCCCTGATTCGTCGCAAAGACCTGGTCGACAAAGCCAAGCAGCGGCTGCACCAAATTGATACCGCCTGCACCCAACAAATTGACCGGTTTAATCTGATCTTTAAGGCGGTCGAGCTAGAAGCCGCCACCCAAAAAGGGCCACGCTCCCTATTAACCGCCACTGCCCTAAGTGAGATTATTGAATCCGCCATCCCCCAATGGGAGCAAGCAGCCACCCGGCGTAACCTTTCTTTGGAGGTCAAACTGCCAAAAACACTACCGATGGTAGCTAGTGATCCCGCCCTTTTACAGCAGGTTCTCACCGGTCTAGTCGAGCTGTTTACCCACAGCGTGGCACCCAAAGGACAGATCCAGCTGCATGTGATGGCCGCTGGCGATCAGCTCAAGCTAGAGTTTCAGGCTGAGGTCGGCTCGATCTGCGATCACCCTCGCCCCACCCTGAAATCCCTGGGTAAGCTGCTGATGTTTCAACCTGATACGGGTGGTCTAAGCCTCAACTTGCAAACCACCAAGGCGCTCTTTACAGCCCTAGGGGCTAAACTCACCGTGCGAGAGCGGCCTAACAACGGCGTTACCTGGACGGTTTTTCTACCCATCGAAACCGCCAACTATCCAATTGTTTAAGGATGAGATTCACCTAGAGGCAACTCACCGCTATCAAAAGCAATGAACTAGCCCACCCAACTAAAACGGCAGCTTCTTCTTGCTCTCACGACCGCTTTCAAAGTCCAATTCCTTAAGCTTCTTAAGAATACGGTTAAAGTACTCACCCATGTACTCTTCAACGGTGGTTGTTTCAGACTTATCTAACCCAAAGGTGCTGTAAACCTCATCCATATCAGCATCTAAAGGGTCGCTACCAGCACCCACCTCAGCAAACGCTAAGCGATCAGCAAACTGCCATCCCCATTGGAAAAAGTTAGCAAACCTGCGGACACCACGTAGCAAGCCCAGGGACATGGTTGATACCTTGGCCTCTTCTCCAGACAACCGCTCACAGAGCCGTACTAGCTCATAACCACCCCAAGCACGGGTACCTGCCAACGGAAAGGAGCGCTTATTGGTTTCAGGTACCTGCAACGCACGGACGGCAAACCGAGCAATATCTTGAGTGTTCATGTAGGCGATGGGTGCAGCCTCTCCCATCACCCAAATAGCCTGCTTTTCTAGCACCGGAATCGCATACTGCCCAACTAATCCCTGCAAAAATCCGCAGGGTCTCAAAATCGTATAGTTGATGCCTGACTCTTCTAAAAACTTTTCTGTACAGTGCTTGATATCCATCAGCGGCACATGGGGATACTTCTCAGAATTGAGGATGGAGATAAAAACGTATCGGTCTACCTTGGCCTCTAGGGCTGCCTTGATCAGGTTAATTTTGCCATCCCAATCCACATCATAGGCAGAATCTTGGGGACGCGATGTGGCAGCATCAATCACCGCCGTAACATCTTCAAAGCAGGGGGGTAAAGACTTGGGGCCACAGATATTGGCTTGAACGAGCTGTGCTCCCCACTCCCGCAAAAACGCAGCCTTTTGGAAGTTACGCACCAGACACTTGACGTCAAACCCCTCATCTAACGCATTGCGTACAATCTGACGACCCAGCGTGCCCGTTGCACCAACTACCAATATGCTCATGTTGGACTCTAAACAAAACTTAACGCTTTACTCAGCTTAACAGACGCCGCATCGTTCGAAAACCATCGTGGATGATTAAAAAGGTGGCTAAGCCAGCCACATGCCACTGACTCAGCCACCTTTTTGAACAGATCAAACAATTTTAATGGCTATAAATCCGACTGACCTGATTATGAGAATTGGCCATCAGAGCAGTACCAAGCTATAGAAATCAGACGATTATTCTTCAGCGCCCTGGAGCTTTAGCATCAGAAAACCAACGCCCAAACCCACCATAACAATGACAAACATTGTGACTGCAACCGAAAAAATTTCTCCACCCATGGTGCTGATTTATCCTCCTGTATATACCTTCATCGCTGAAGGCGTTATGGCTTAAATTCTTTGATCACATTCTAAAACAGTTTGGCCATCTAACCCTAGCAAGGTCTGTTTTGGGAGGTCTCGGGTATGGCTAGATCACGGGGCCGGGCTAAACCCACCTGAGCTATCACTGGGAATAGTCACAGGTCCATCAGCTGGCTCAAAGCCCGACATGATTGCCAACCGTTTCAGGGATTGGACTCCGAGATAAAATTCTCCATGTATGACCCAGGTGGGATAGGCACTAATGCCGACCGTGTTACATAGGTCCACTCGCGCATTAACGCCTCGCGAATCGCACTCTATATAGGGAATTTGCTGAGCGGCATTGCCAAATAGTTGCTTTTGTCTGGCGCAGTGGGGGCACCAGTAGGCTCCATACATTTTTGCGCCTGTGCTCGATAGATACTCTGCTAGCTGAGATTCATAGCTGGGGGCAATAAGCTGCTCGATGGCCAATGATTGACAGCTTGTGAGTGCGATCGCAAACGCCGCGCTCATTCGCAGCGGAACCGCAAAATTGTACCTACCAGCCATAGCGCCTCATCTCCCCAAGATGATCACTACCTTACATCGCCCATCAGACTTTTAGACGGGTTGAAGTAGCTAACGTTTCACCTGACGATGGGTGATGATCTCCAGGGTGGTTTTCCGCCCACGATTGCTTAGGAAACTGTCACAATATAGTCAACTTTTGGCCACTGGCCCGCATGCTCCACAAGAGCTCTCCTGGGGCTTTTCAGAGTCTTGGTAAGGGCCGCTATTAATTTCAGAGAAGACCCTATGAAGCCCTTTGAGCTGCCAACAGCATTTAGTCGTCAACTAAATCAATGGTTTATTACCTGTCTTTCAGTAGTACTCCTATTTTTGTCAGGCATACAACCCGCCGCTGCCCTGACTCAAACAGCGGCTGAAGCCGCCTCCCTATCAAGTGAGAGCTTTGTCGCTGCTGCCGTTCAACGTGTAGGCGACGCAGTTGTACGCATCGACACCGAACGCACCATTACCCGCAACGTCCCCGACCTACTCTACGACGACCCTCTTTTCCGAGGATTTTTTGGCCCCGACACCCTGCAACGTATTCCCCAACAGGAACGTTTGAGTGGTCAAGGGTCTGGGTTTATCGTCGATAGCAATGGTTATATCCTCACTAACGCCCACGTCGTAGACCAGGCCGATCGCGTTACCGTGACACTCAAAGACGGTCGTCATTTTGATGGCACGGTGGAAGGAGAGGATGAGCTCACCGACTTAGCCGTTATCAAAATTGATGCCGACAGCGAAGACCTGCCTGTAGTCTCCTTAGGAGATTCTGACAGCATAGATGTTGGTGATTGGGCAATTGCTGTCGGCAACCCTCTAGGTCTAGATAATACAGTTACCCTGGGGATTGTTAGCACCCTCAAGCGCTCAAGCGCCACGGTTGGCATTCCTGACAAACGGCTAGATTTTATCCAGACAGACGCAGCCATCAATCCTGGCAACTCCGGTGGCCCCTTGCTTAATAGCCAGGGAGAAGTCATTGGTATCAACACAGCAATTCGTGCAGATGCCATGGGGATTGGATTTGCCATTCCGATCAACAAGGCAAAATCCATTCAAGACCAGCTTGCTCGTGGTGAACGCATTGCCCATCCCTATCTAGGCATTCAAATTGCCGACTTGACCCCAGAGATGGCTAAGCGTAACAACGACGATCCCAATGCAAGCATGGTCATTCCTGAAGTCAGCGGTGTCCTAGTCATTCGTGTCCTGGCCGATACTCCTGCTGCTAACGCTGGACTGCGCCGTGGCGACGTCATCACACAAATTGATGAGCAGCGTTTTGATACCGCCAATCAGCTGCAATCCTATGTCGATCAGGTCAAAATCGGACAAAGACTACGGTTAAGTCTACGTCGTGGGGACCAGACTCAAAGTGTCACCATCAAAGCCGCAGAGCTAAATCTAGACGCCTAAAGCGGTTCAAACGTCCAAGCTCATCAACTCAAAGAATAAAAAGGGGGCTGAGAAATAATTCTCAGCCCCCTTTTTATTGATCTATTGGCTTAGACAACCATGCTGGCTCACCATTTAAGGAGCCGCCGTTTGATCGTCAATCAGGGCATTGTCATCTAAAAATGGAGAGGGTGGATTTTTGGCATCTTCCCCTGCTGCCGGTGCCTCGCCCCCCGCCGGTGCCTTGTTGCCCAACATATCATCAGCAAACATATTGAGCCCACCCTCGCGATCATAGGCACGAGCAGTGCGATCATCTAGGACCATATCCTGCAAGGCCATATCATCTGATAAAAATGCCTTGTCAAAAGAAGGATCGAGTTCAGGTGTGGAACGCTCTTCATAGGCGTTAAATCCTGTACCGGCAGGAATCAAGCGTCCAATGATGACATTCTCTTTCAAGCCCCGTAGCCAGTCAGACTTACCTTCAATCGCCGCCTCAGTCAGCACACGAGTAGTTTCCTGGAAACTCGCTGCCGAGATAAAGCTATCGGTGTTAAGGGAAGCCTTGGTAATTCCTAAAAGGACCGGAGTATATTCTGCCGGAGCACCACCAGTAATCGACATGGCTTCATTAACTTGTTCTAGCTGACGAATTTCAACTAGCTCCCCAGGTAGCATCGTTGTATCACCGCCATCTTCAACCCGAGCCTTAGACGTCATCTGCCGCACAATCACTTCAATATGCTTGTCTGAAATATCAATTCCTTGGGATTGGTATACAGACTGCACCTCATTCACCAAGAAGGTTTGCACCTGCCGCAAACTAATCATTGCAGACTCATGCACCCCCTTCGTCTCACGATGGTACTTAAAGAAGATCTCGAGAATTTGGTGAGGATTTAAAGGCCCATCAGTCAACGGTTCAGCTAGGCTGACCTGTTGACTGTCAGACACAATCATCGGTTGCCCTGGTGGAATAGAGTACTCAGCCATCACACCATCGTCTTCAACGATTTTCACCTCTACCGTTTCATCTTCACCGTAGATAACTTGGGCGTTACCAGGACGCTCAGCCAAAACACAGGCTTCCTTAGGTTTTCTCGCCTCTAGTAGCTCTTCAATACGAGGTAGACCCTGGATAATATCACCGGTTTTTGCCCGCTCAAAGATCAGTAGAACAAGATTGTCACCCCGCTGTACCAGATCACCATCCTCAATGTGCAGCACCGCACCCGTCGATACTCGATAGGGTCGAGCGATACGAAGAACGATACTGCTATCGTTAACGGCAACCACCTGACCCGACTCATTAGATAGAACACCCTCAGCTAAGGGATAACCATCTACTAACAAATCACCGTTCTTGACAGTCGGCGATTTACCATCCAGATCTATGGTCACCAGATCACTATTACGGACAACTAATATACGCCGGACAGACTCTACGTCTTGTCGAATACCACGCACTTCTCCAGCTTCCTTAGCCTGAATCTCAGTGCGTGCTACCACAGACCCTGGTTGAATTTCATGCCCTGCTTCCACCAGTAAGCGAGTCTGGGTACTACCCTGCGTCTGGTCAGCCGCAATATCACGACGAATCACCAGCGTTTCCAAAATGACTAGCTGTAAGCGCTGAATCTCGGCATTATTCGGGTCAGGGACTAGTTCAATATCTGCCGTTAGCTGAGAGGGCTCATTATCCACATTGAGAACAAGCTGCGTGCGTAGTAGTTCGACACTATTAACGGACTTAACCCGTTCACCGTCTTTAAAGAAGATGCGTTGGATCGCTGTAATCCCAATGGAGTTGTCATCACTGTCACTAACGGAGTGTTGACTGGGAACCGTCGGGATATCGGGAACTTCAAATTCCTGCACAGGACGCAACAGCAGTGCTGCCCCCTCTGGAGTCTCAACATACTCAACATAACGAACAGCTTCGGCCGTTACCCCAGGAATCACTTCCTCACCGGCACTCACCAAAACGCCATCCTTACCACTGACGGCATCTGGGCTATCCACCATATGAATATCCCCAGGTTTGATCACAATCTCCCGGAGAATGTCATTCTTTTGGGTGACTTCAACCACACCACTAATTTGGCAGAAGATATCTTTTACCACCTCGGTACCAGCCTCAATGTACTGGCCATCCTCCACCATGAGTAACGAGATATCTTTATTAACCTCGTGGGCTTCCTCAGGAATCCAAAGTAGCGTCCCACCCTTAGTTACTTCGTACCCCTGCTTACCCTTACTCTTCTTAGCAATTTCTACACCTGAGAACTTAATAATGCCGCCGCTTTGAGTATGGTAAGTGTCATCTACTAGGTCCGCCACCACCTGACCGCCAGTCACTTTGGCTCCCGGTGTAGCAATCAAGGAATAGCGCACTCCCTTATCAGTCTGCAAGAAATAATGCTCGCGACCCTGGCCACTTTCCACTTCAACTTCAGTCGTGTCTAACATTACTGAAGCGGTGATAATTTCGACCTCACGGCTACCCTTACTATCGGAGCGATCGGGCAACCGTACAATTCCACCCCGCTCAGTGACGATTTTGGTTTCGGCCAAAATACCATTGGAGTCAATCGTGTCACCGTTTTTGACCGTAGGTTCTGCACCAGGCGGCAAGTTATACACCTCACCTGAGAGCACCCATAACAAACCACCACGCTGGGCTAGCTTCGTAATATTACCCTGACGGTCTTTTTTCTCTTCCTGCACCAAGCCCTCAAAGAAGACCTCGCCGGACATATCAGATGTCACGTCCTTACTGGCTTTCTCAGTCACCTTACGGACTCGGCCAGTTGTCGGTAGCTCAGCAATCAGATCGCCCTTAGCCAAGGTAGCACCATCAGCCACAAATACAATCGCACCCTGGGGTAAAGAAACGGAACGGGTTTTCCCGCTCTCCATAACTATTTTGGCTTCTGTATTCGATTCCATCACCAGCGCGTCTTCACCATGACGAGTTCGGAAGCCACGGCTTCTCAAATTGTCAGGCATATTAAACTGACCAGCCACTTTGGCACGCACCTGAGGAGCCAATTCACCAGTAAAGGTTCCACCTGTGTGGAACGTTCTCATGGTGAGCTGAGTACCCGGTTCACCAATGGACTGGGCAGCAATAATGCCGACGGCTTCACCTAAGTCCACCATATGGGAGTGGGCTAAGCTCCAACCATAGCAGTGTTGACACACCGATCGAGCCGCCTCGCACGTAAGCGCAGAGCGAACTTTTACTTCCTTTATCCCAGAAGCATCTACAGCCTTAGCCATTTCTGCATCCATGGGCTTATTGCGAGGCACCACAACCTCACCGGTCTTAGGATGAATGGCATCCTCCGCCAGGACCCGACCCAGCAGCTTATTTTCTAGAGAAATCAGCACGCGGTCACCGTCAGTCATTGCACTCAATGGAATGCAGCGATCCGTACCACAGTCAATTTCACGAATAATCACATCTTGGGACACGTCCACAAGACGACGGGTTAGATAACCTGAGTCTGCGGTACGCAGTGCCGTATCTACGAGACCCTTACGGGCACCGTAGGAGGAAATAATGTACTCGGTAACCGTTAAGCCTTCTCGGAAATTAGTTTTGATCGGCAGGTCAATAATCTCCCCTTGAGGATTAGCCATTAATCCTCGCATACCAACCAGCTGCCGTACCTGGGAGATGTTACCCCGCGCCCCAGAAAACGCCATCATGTAAACCGAGTTGAGCGGATTATTTTCTTTGAAGTTACGGACAACTTCGTCTTTTAGCTCTTCACTGGTTTCATTCCAAGTATCAATTACCTTTTGGAAGCGTTCTACTTCAGTAATCTCTCCTCGGGTATAGCGTTCCTCAGTGTCCCGAATTTCTTGCTCCGCAGCATCCAACAACTTGCGTTTGCTGGGGGGCACCTGTAAATCATCCACACTAATGGAAACGCCTGCCCGGGTAGCGTACTTGAAACCAAGTGACTTGATTTCATCAGCCATGGCGGCTGTGCGGGCCGTACCGTAAGTATCAAATGACCAGGAGATCAGCTTTTTAAGCTGCCCCTTATCAATAATACGATTACGAAACATAATGGCTTTGGCTTGTTCATTACCTTGATCTGCCATGGGGAACTCTCCGCCTCAAAGTGCTATTGGCTAACTAAAATTTCTGAGAAAACTGAATGATGGGTTTAACTGGCAAGCGCCGCATGCACAGCGTGGTTATAGATAATGCGTCCAGGAGTCGTATAGAGATGTTGCGATAGAAGATTTCCGTCACTATCTTCACGAACACGACGATTTGGATACCGCTTAGTTACCATGCCATCGCCATTATCAATTACCTCAACAGGCTCTCCGTCATCTTCTACAGGACCGTCAAAACGGAGCCACACCCAGGCATGGAGGTCGACCATGCCTTGCTCATAGGCGATAATGGCATCTTCCATACTGGCAAAATGGGCATCAGCGCCTTTCTGCTCATAGGGATTTTCTGCCGTGAGATAGTAGCACCCCAGGACCATGTCCTGACTGGGGGTAATGATAGGTCGACCGGTAGCTGGAGACAGCACATTATTGGACGCCAACATCAGTAACCGGGCCTCAGACTGTGCCTCCAGCGATAGGGGTACATGAACCGCCATCTGGTCACCGTCAAAGTCCGCATTAAAGGCCGGACATACCAGGGGATGGAGCTGTAGGGCACGACCTTCCACTAACATTGGCTCAAAGGCCTGAATACCCAGACGGTGCAGCGTTGGTGCACGGTTAAGCATCACTGGATGGTTTTCAATCACTTCTTCCAACACGCCCCAAATGCTCGGATCGTTGCGCTGGATTAGCTTCTTCGCTGCTTTGATGTTGTTGACCAATCCCTGACGGATTAACCGATGGATTACAAAG
This sequence comes from Cyanobacteria bacterium J06554_1, assembly GCA_038534515.1. Lineage (GTDB taxonomy): Bacteria > Cyanobacteriota > Cyanobacteriia > Phormidesmidales > Phormidesmidaceae > Leptothoe. The sequence goes on along the minus strand of JBCAWO010000032.1, from coordinate 14,503 downwards.
GGTTGAAACAGCTCAATGGCCATCTCACGGGGAAGACCACACTGGTGGATCTTGAGGTTGGGACCCACCACAATTACGGAACGACCGGAGTAGTCAACCCGCTTACCCAAAAGGTTCTGCCGGAAACGCCCCTGCTTACCTTCAATGATGTCCGAAAGTGATTTCAGGGGGCGATTGTTGGCACCGACAACGGTTCGTCCACGACGACCGTTATCAATCAGGGCATCAACGGCTTCCTGGAGCATCCGCTTCTCATTACGAACAATGATTTCGGGTGCCAGAATTTCCTGTAGTCGTGCCAAGCGATTGTTTCGGTTGATTACACGACGGTATAGATCGTTCAAGTCCGATGTCGCAAATCGACCGCCGTCTAGCTGGACCATCGGTCGTAAATCAGGCGGAATCACAGGAATCACATCCAGCACCATCCACTCTGGCCGAGAGCCCGTGGCAATGAAGTTATCAATCACACGCAAGCGCTTAATCAGCTTTGCTCGTTTTTGACCCTTCGAGTTGTCAATATTTTCCCGCAGCTGTTCAGCAACCGCCTCAAGCTCTAAGTCTTGTAACAGACGCTGTAAGGCTTCTGCACCAATACCGACTTCAATGCCTGAGAGGTCTGACTCCTCGTCATAAAGCTGATCCTCTAACTCAATCCATTGGTCTTCAGTCAGTAGCTGTTTGTAGCTGAGGCTATCGGCATTACCCGCATCTAGAACAACATAGGCGTTGAAATAAACAATTTGCTCAACGTCCCTGAGGGGCATGTCCAGCAAAATGGCAATATAACTGGGAATACCTTTGAGGTACCAAACGTGAGCCACTGGAGCAGCTAGCTTGATATAGCCCATGCGGTGACGACGCACACGGGATTCGGTAACCTCAACTCCACAGCGCTCGCACACAATGCCGCGATGTCGCACACGCTTGTATTTACCGCAATGACACTCCCAGTCCTTGGCGGGCCCAAAAATACGTTCACAGAATAACCCATCCATTTCAGGCTTAAGGGTTCTGTAGTTAATAGTTTCTGGTTTTGTGACTTCCCCCACAACGGTGCCGTTGGGGAGAGTACGTTCACCCCATTGACGAATGCGTTCTGGAGAGGCTAAGCCGATTTTGACATAGTCAAAGCGCTGTTCTAGTTTTGGCATTCTCTTGATTCCTTGTACGCGGCCTATACATCAGGACATGGTTACGATTGAGGGTCGAGGTACTGGTCATTAAAAACCTACCCCCGAGACTCAGGCAGTCGTCCAAGCACTCGGTCTATTTACAGATGCCGCATTAGGTATGCGTAGAATCCGACAGAAACGAGCACTTGGAAAAGCAACTACCAAAAAAACGCTAGATAAGAGGTTCTTCTAGACCGGGTGCAGCCGCTGGTGCAGCCGGGGGAGCCTCAGAAGCAGCAGGTTCCTCTCGAGAAATGGATTCATAGGTAGGACGCGACGGTGAACGTCGATTGATTGAATCTGACATCAGGTCAACTTCAACATCACGACTGGTGCCGTCTTCCTGGGTTTCTAGCTTATGGACGGCAATATCTAGACATAGGGACTGCAGCTCACGCATCAGGACCTTGAAGGACTCAGGCGTGCCCGGACGGGGAATGGCCTTACCTTTGACAATGGCGTTTAGTGCTTCATTACGTCCCTGCATATCGTCAGACTTAACAGTCAGGAGTTCCTGCAGAGTATAGGCAGCTCCAAAGGCCTCAAGAGCCCAAACCTCCATTTCACCAAAGCGCTGACCACCTTGCTGAGCCTTACCACCCAAAGGTTGCTGGGTGACGAGTGAGTATGGACCCGTGGAACGGGCGTGAATCTTGTCATCCACCAGGTGAACGAGCTTCAACATGTAGGGTTTGCCTACGGTTACGGGGCGGTCAAACGCTTCTCCTGTCCGCCCATCATAGAGCTGGATTTTGCCAGGATCTTCAGGATTAAACACCCAGCTGTTGCCAGTGGCATCTCGAGCATCCTGTAGCTTGCCATGGGTAGTTTCCATGGAAGCTTCGTCACCGTACATCTCATCAAAGGGCGTTATCTTAAAGCGGGCATTGAGGTTTTCGCCAGCCCAACCTAGCAAACATTCAAAGACCTGTCCCACATTCATACGAGACGGTACCCCCAAGGGATTGAGAACAATATCGATCGGGGTACCATCGGGTAGATACGGCATATCTTCGATGGGCAAAATCCGGGAGATAATTCCTTTGTTGCCATGGCGGCCTGCCATCTTATCGCCTACTTGAATCTTGCGCTTTTGAGCAACATAGACCCGCACTACCATATTGGCACCGGGGGGCAGCTCATCCCCTTGTTCACGAGTAAAGACGCGAACATCAACGACACGTCCTTTTTCGCCGTTGGGGACCCGCAGAGAGTTATCTCTAACATCTCTGGCTTTTTCACCAAAGATAGCTCGCAGTAGTTTTTCTTCGGGAGGCTGGTCGGATTCGCCTTTGGGCGTCACCTTACCGACCAGAATGTCGCCCGACGTAACCCAGGCACCAATGCGAATAATGCCGGTCTCATCTAGCTGACGCAGGGCATCTTCACCCACGTTGGGAATTTCACGGGTAATTTCTTCTGGACCTAGCTTGGTCTGACGGGCCTCAATCTCAAACTTTTCAATATGAATAGAGGTGTAAAGATCGTCATAGACCAGACGCTCACTCAGAAGAATGGCGTCTTCGTAGTTGTAGCCTTCCCAAGGCATGTAGGACACTAGGACATTTTGCCCCAGGGCTATTTCCCCACCCTCAGTTGCAGAGCCATCGGCCAGCACCTGACCAGCCACTACTTTGTCACCAGCAAACACTAGCGGACGCTGATTCAAGCAGGTATCTTGATTGGAACGCTGGTACTTCTGCAACTCTTGGGCGTATTGATTACCGTCGGCATCGGTAACCACAACATTTCTGGCATCCAAGAAGGTGACTTCACCATCGACCGGGCTGACAACCACCATGCCGGAGTCACGAGCCGCCTGAGCTTCCAGTCCCGTTCCCACCAGAGGGCGCTCTGGACGCAGTAAGGGCACCGCCTGACGTTGCATGTTTGATCCCATCAGGGCTCGGTTAGCATCGTCATGCTCTAAAAACGGAATCAGAGATGTGGCTACAGAAATAATCTGCACGGGCGACACTGCCACGTAATCGACTTCAGAACTTGCCGTGGTAATAAAATCTTGGCGATAGCGAACAGGTACGGATTCGCCCAGAATATTGCCTTCGATATCAATGGGAATATCACCTGGCGCGACGCGGAAGTCGTCTTCTTCGTCAGCCGTCATATAGGTCGACGGCAGATCCTTACGAATGCGGCCGTTATCGACTTGGAAAAACGGCGTTTCAATAAAGCCAAAATCATTCACCCGGGCATGGGTAGCCAGAGAACCAATCAGACCCGCATTGGGTCCCTCAGGGGTCTCAATCGGACAGATACGACCGTGGTGAGACGGGTGAATATCACGAACAGCAAAGCCAGCTCGCTCCCGGGTTAAACCACCAGGCCCTAGGGCACTGATACGGCGCTTGTGGGTCAACTCAGCCAGGGGATTAGTCTGGTCCATAAACTGGGATAGCTGACTGGAACCAAAGAACTCCTTGATGGCAGCAACCAGGGGCTTGGGATTGACCAGAGACGCTGGGGTCAGGGAGTCTGAATCGGAGACCGTCATCCGCTCACGGATAATACGCTCTAAACGATTGAGGCCAACTCGTACCTGGTTTTGCAATAGCTCTCCAACGGATCGCACCCGGCGATTACCCAGGTGATCGATGTCATCGATGATGCCAATGTCAAACTCTAGATTAATCAGGTAATCGATGGCAGCGAGAACATCTTGAGGAGTTAAGACTCGGATAGCATCGGGCACATTTAAGCGCAGTTTGCGATTAAGCTTATGACGCCCCACTTTCCCTAAGTCGTAGCGCTTGGGATCAAAGAAACGGGAGTTTAATAACTGCTGGCCACCGGATACAGTGGGAGGCTCCCCGGGACGAAGTTTGCGATACAGCTCTAGCAGAGCTTCTTCTTCGCTAAACTGACCTTCTTTTTCAATGGTCTTTTGGAAATACTCAGGGTGACGCAGGGAATCAAAAATCTCACCGTCACTCAGCCCCAAAGCCTTGAAAAGAACCTGGGCGGAAAGCTTGCGAGTCTTATCGATCCGCACCCAAACCAGGTCATTTTTATCGGTTTCAAACTTAAGCCAGGCCCCCCGGTTGGGAATAAGGTTGGCATTGTAGGTTCGGCGACCGTGTTTATCGGTTTCAGCCTTGTAGTAAACACCAGGACTACGCACAATCTGATTGACGATCACTCGCTCAGCACCATTGATAATGAAGGTGCCGCGATCGGTCATCAGTGGCAAATCACCAATGAATACTTCTTGCTCTTTAATTTCCCCGGTTTCCTTGTTAATGAGTCGCGTTGGGACATACATTTGTACTGAGTAAGTACTGTCCCGACGCTTGGCCTCATCGACCATGTATTTAGGTGCTTTGAGCTTATAATCTTTACCTAGAAAATGAAGCTCTAGCTTGCCCGTATAGTCGGTAATGGGTGAGAAACTCTCAAGTTCTTCGATCAGCCCTTCTTGCAAAAACCAGCGAAAGCTAGAGCGCTGAATTTCAACTAGGTCAGGCAGTACAAAGGAGGATTGGGAAATGGTTAGGTCAGTCATTCGTCTCCTCGAGCAGGTCGGGCCTAAATAAATGGGGTATAAAAGTGGAGGATAAGCAGGATTTAGTCAAATCGATGTCAAAATCGAAATAGTGCTAGGTTACAAGCACAAGAATGACTACATTTCCCCATGGAGTAATGCAGTCAAACCGATATTTATCAGGTATTCTGCTAGCATTCGATAGCTAAAAAGGGCGTGGTGAGCAATAGCCAAATTCAAAAGCAACCGTGAGGCACCAACGCTATGGGTAGGATGAGTACAAAGGGCTGATTCATTGGTTACCTAAGGCTAACGCATAGCCGAGGCAGTATATCACAAATCAGCATTCAAATTTAATATTTTCGTCACATCATTTTTATTCTTTGGTAGTACACTCCTACCAGAACAGGCGTGGTGTTTAGTACTTAACGCCTCAAATGATGAACGACTGAATAATCTTTTCTTAAAAAATCTAACGTCTATTCTTCTGCAACGACAAAGGAAGCATCGGGTAAATTAAACAGTGCTCTGGCATTAGCCGTTGTTTGAGCCGCCAGCGTCTCTAGGGAAACATTCCTCAGACTAGCTACGAACTCGGCTACATGAAGCACATTAGCTGGTTGGTTACGCTTTTGACCTCGCTTTGGCACCGGAGATAGGAAAGGACAATCGGTTTCGACTAGGATGCGATCGCAACCCACCATCTGAGCCGATGCCTGTACCTGAGTGGCGCTTTTGAAGGTGACAATACCGCTAAAACTAATGTAAAACCCCAAATCCAGAAACCACTGGGTCTCCTCTGGAGTTCCGGTCCAGCAGTGCATGACTCCCCGCACAGGGCCGTGTTCCTGCCAAAATGCTTGGAGCACGTCCCGCATGGTCGCTGCCGCATCTCGACAGTGAATAATCACCGGCAGTCCTAACTCGTAAGCGACGGATAACTGAGACCGAAACGCCTCAATTTGGCACGCCTGGTCATCAGCCTTGAAAAAATCTAACCCCGTCTCTCCGATAGCCACCACCCGAGCATCCGACAGAGCTAGCTGGCGAATCTCGTCAGCCAGCCCCGACGTCCACTTATCCATATCCAGAGGGTGCAGCCCCACTGCAAAGGATATTTCATCAAAACGATTGGCAATCGCCTGAATAGCATCAAACTCTGACGGCTCAACACACGAATGTACGAGGTGAGCTACGCCTGCCTTTCGCCAAGCAGAGGCCACCTCGTCTAAATCGGCTTGAAAACTATCAAAGTTAATGTGGACGTGGGAATCAACCAGTTGCATGAATTGCTATGACGCCGTTTCGTGCTTTTTCAAAGCATGGGCAATTCTAGACTTGCGACGGGCGGCGGCATTTTTGTGAATGCTGCCACGCTTGACTGCTTTATCAATCTTGCTAAAAGCTGCGGACATAGACGCATCAACAGCCTGCTTCTTTTCGTCAGAAGGATCGGTCGCATACTCGCCTAGCGCAGCGTAGTAGCTTTTGGTCAAGGTCTTGACCGCCGACTTGTATGACTTATTCCGTAGACGATTGCGCTCCGCAATTTGGATGCGCTTCACCGCAGATTTAATGTTTGCCACTATTAGCCACTGTAATATTTGTCAGGGTCTCGAATTATAGCACCAAAATGATGAGTCAGAGCTATTGGCCACTAGAATATTCGAGTCAATTCGGCTGCCTCTAATTAATCCACGCTAAGCTATAACAGTCACCATCCTCAAACCCTCGCCACCCGCCTCAATGTTGCGAACTTTGTACAAGCTCAGCGAAGCGCAGACCGAACTCCAACGTATTTGCGATCGCATCCACACCGATCAGGTGATTGAGCAAGAAGCCACCGTTCGAGAAATACTGAATGCCGTTCGACGCTCAGGGGATGAGGCCCTCTTGCACTACACCACTAAGTTTGACGAGCAAACCCTGACACCCAGCACCCTGCGCATCAGTGGCGCAGAAATCGACACCGCTTACCAGCAAGTTTCGAGTGAACTGCTCAAGGCTATCCGGCTGGCCTGCAAAAATATCGAAGCCTTTCATAAACAGCGTCTACCCAAAAACTGGGTCACCTTTGAAGATGACGGCGTCGTCCTGGGAAAACGCTACACCCCCGTTGCCCGTGCTGGCATTTATGTCCCCGGTGGTCGAGCCGCCTACCCCAGCACCGTGATGATGAACGCCATTCCAGCTCGCGTAGCTGGTGTGGAACGCTTGGTGATGGTCACCCCCACCCCCAATGGCCAGATCAACCCAGCCGTGCTGGTGGCAGCCCAAGAAGCTGGCGTCCAAGAAATCTACCGGGTAGGCGGGGCCCAAGCCATAGGAGCCCTAGCCTACGGCACCGAAACTGTCCCCAAGGTTGACGTCATCAGCGGTCCTGGTAACGTCTATGTCACCCTGGCCAAAAAGCAGGTTTATGGCACCGTTGGCATCGACTCCCTAGCCGGTCCGTCCGAAGTGCTGATCATTGCAGACCATACTGCAAACCCAATCCATATTGCCGCCGACCTGCTTGCCCAGGCCGAGCATGACCCCCTGGCTGCTGCCATCCTATTAACCACGGATGGCACTTTAGCTGAGAAAGTCGTCACCGAGGTTGATCGACAGCTGGCCGGGCACCCCCGCCAGATTCCCACCGAAAAAGCGATTGCCCACTACGGCATTGCGGTAGTCGTCGAATCGTTAGAGGTCGCGGCCCAGCTCTCCAATCAGTTTGCCCCCGAACACCTGGAGTTGGAAGTGGACGACCCGTGGTCATTAATCGAAAAGATCACCCAGGCCGGGGCCATCTTTCTTGGCCACGATACCCCAGAAGCCGTTGGTGACTATCTAGCAGGGCCCAATCACACCCTACCCACCTCTGGCGCAGCTCGCTATGCTTCTCCCCTGAGCACTGAAACCTTTATGAAGCATTCCAGCTTAATTCAGTATTCAAAGTCGGCCCTAGGCAATGTCGCGAGCGCCATTGACGCCCTAACCAGTGCAGAAGGTCTGCCATCCCATGGAGACTCGGTACGACTGCGCGTAGAAGAGTAAAGAACGTTTTGACAGCTAGACGCATCAAAGCCTAGTCTGCCTGAGCTGTTTGCCGGTTTTGCATCGACAAAAATAGTCGCAGCCTTAGCAAACTTGCTGTCTGCGCAATATTTAGGGGCAGTGTGGATACTCCCTCCAGGCGAGACTGAACCCAGCCATCCCCCCAATACCACTCATGAAAGCCATCCACCCCCCGATGGAGCAAAAACCGGATAGCATGATCCGAACATTCATCAATCGTGTGCTCGATACGAATGGGGCCGACGTAGCTAGAAAATGACTGACCGACCTCGAGCGGTGCCTTGAAATTCTCAGAAAACTGCTGTGGCCATAACCACTGACGCAGCTGAGCAGGCTGGGTTAGCCCCTGGCGCAATTGAGCAACCGTCGCATCAATTTCAATCCGCAGAGTACTTTGCTGATAAATCCCAAACATAGCGATGGTGGTTTCCCTTAACAATAGAACAGGACTAGAGGACAGGTGATAGAACTCTGAATAACCCATACCCCTGCCCCGGCAGCTCTACTACTACAATATTAATTATTAAGAACTGTAAGAACAAAGCAACACCATGGCGGATCAGCTCATTCGAGCAGTAGCAGCAGATGGCGGTATCCGAGTCGTTGGAGCCATCACCACCCGTTTAGTCGAAGAAGCCAGAACTCGCCACAAACTGTCCTATGTAGCCACAGCTGCCCTGGGTAGAACGCTCACCGCCGGAGCCCTGCTCGTATCCAATATGAAACGGGAAGACTCTCGGATCAACATCCAAATTGAAGGGGATGGTCCCCTCGGCGGTATCTTAGTCGATGCACGGCTAGATGGTAGCGTCCGAGGATATGTAGCCGCTCCGTCCATCGAGCTACCTCCCAATGCCCAAGGCAAACTTGATGTGGGTGCAGCAGTGGGGTGCAACGGCTATCTCTATGTGGTGCGTGACTCAGGTCTGGGATATCCCTACTCCAGCACGGTGGAGTTAGTCTCGGGGGAAATCGGCGATGACCTGACTCAATATCTGGCCACCTCGGAGCAAACCCCTTCCGCCCTGGTGCTTGGCGTGTTTGTAGACCAGCATGGCGTTGAAGCCGCAGGTGGCTTACTGCTACAGATTCTTCCCAAGGTATCGAGCGACGAGCGGCTGATTGCCACCTTAGAGTCACGGATTGCCTCGTTGACCGGATTTACCCCCATGCTAAGGGCTCAGAAAAGTCTGCCCCAAATTTTTGAAGATCTGGTGGGGGACATGGGGCTCCAAATTTTCCCAGAAAGTAAGCTCCTACGATTTCACTGCCCCTGCGATGGTCAGCGGATGTTATCGGCCCTCAAGCTGCTGGGGGAAGATGAACTCCAGGACATGATCCATAAGCGTGAGCCTGCTGAAGCTGTTTGCCACTTTTGTGGAAACATCTATAGGGCCGACTGTGAGCAGCTAACGGAGCTATTGTCAGAGCTGAGAACAGAAAATTTGGGACGGGTGAGTGGTGAATCAAGCTGATGTCATGCGGTGGTAAGCGGCAGCAACAGCGTCATCACCGCCGACATTCCCAGGGAACAACACAACGGGCAAATTGGGAAACTGGGGATGCTCGGCTCCGGTGGTGACAACAGACACCCCTGGAATAACTTGCCCCAGCAGCCGAGCGGAGGTCAGGGCAAGGCCATTACTCAGCGTGTCATTCGAGGTAATGCCGCCTTTGCTAATCAGAAAGCCAATGGAAGCGGGCAACCCGCGCACAATATCCATCAGCAGATTAGACACTGCTTCACCAAATGCCAGGCGCGTGGCGGTATCGGCAAATACGAGCTCTTGGCGACTGGTATAGATGACCGCGGTATTGCCCTGACCATAGATAGTGTTTACCTGGCTCAAGATTTCGGCCACCATAGCACTGGCCTGATCTAGGTTCTCCTTTAAGCGAGAGACTTCTACTTCCAAACCGGTTACCCCTGGCTGTTGTAAAAGGTACTCCAACTGACGGGTTGTTTTTTTGACGTGGGAGCCCACTAGAACGACACCCGGCTTTTGATTACGGGTATAGCGCGCCATCTCTGCGGGTGCAATTGGCTGTGCAGGTAATGCCGCCAGGGATGTGAGGAGACTCGCCGCACTACGAAAGAGAAATTTTTTACCCTGATCGGCCGCCGTCAAAAGCTCTTGGGAGAACCGATCAAGATCTTGCTGTTGCTGGGCGTCAACAACAACACAAGCGTTATCTTTTAGAGCCATCAGCTGCTCTATTGTCCCATTCTGAAGAATGTCTAACGTAAATCGCTTTACCTGATCGCCAACAATCTTGTTAGTTGTTTTTTCAGCGACATAGGCGGGCAAATAACTATGGCTATAGCCAAATACAGAATCCTTTGCGAATTCTGTTTGATGCACAGGGGTCCGCACACCATCGGCTTCAATATAGTGGGTACTCTCGAGGGTAATGCGCCCCGCTTCAAAAAAGGCGGGCACCATAAAGTGAGCATCAAAGGGGCCTAGCTCGTCTGCAATCACATCTGTTTCCAGGGGATAGTGTCCCCTCAGGGTGGAATCTGAACGACTCACCACTAAAAATTCTTGCGTATTTGTCTCGATAAGTGCCTGTTTCAGGTTGTGACACACATCGCGGGTAGTGCGTTCAGCATCTGCTGGTGTGAGGGCACGGGTATTGGCTAGGATAAAAAAGATGGGAGAGTCATCCAACAGTCCCTGTTTAAGGGTGGCAACATCCCACTTCAACAATAGCAAACAGCTGTGGACCGTTTGAGAGCCGGTGGGGTCATCGTCAATAACAATGATTTTGGACCGAGTAGCATCAGACATGGGTAGGATGGTAGAAGCAGCGTAGGGCTAAGTCTCAATTACAAGTATTGAATTTAGTTGATGAGATTCTGTTGTGATGCAGATTTTTTGCTGTTGCTGATTTCAGGTTTGAGCCAATCTGTAGAATCTGTGGGTTATCGATACTTTCAGATGAAATCATAGTTCGGATCAGCAACGCCAATTTTTTTTAATTTCTATTCTTCAAAGATCAGAATCCAAACCCTTCATAGCTATTGAGGTGTTTGAGTTGCCTTGAGATTATCTAACAGTTCGCTAAAGCCGTCGGTGGGAAAACCGGGGGGAATAAGCAACCCCCCTATCAAAAACCGAGGGGTACCGCTGAGTTTGAGCTGCGCGGCCAGGGCTAGGTCACTGTCAACGGCCGCTTGGGCGGCGTCACTGTTGCGATCGCGATTAAACCGCTCCACATCCAAACCTATTTGCTCGGCTAGCTCTACATATAGGGCATCGCCTAAACGGTCTTGATTAGCAAAAAGGCCGTTGTGATAAATCCAAAATTGCTCCTGCTGCCCAGCCGCCCAAGACGCCTTGGACGCAGGCTCTGCCTCAGGGTGAATACTCTTGAGGGGAAAATGCTTGTATACATACAGCACTTCATTTTCCCGTTCATCCACAAAGTCCTTCATGTGAACGGCCGCCACGGCACAAAACGGACATTCAAAGTCAGAAAACTTGACCACCACCACCTCAGCATTAGGGTCCCCTTTAGTGGGTGACTCACCAATAAAGGTGGCTCGATCCATGGACGATAGAACCTGATTCACGTCCTCCTGACGAGCTTTCCACTCGGCCTCGGCTGCGGCCACGTCCGCCTCACTGGGTGGAGTCGGTTGGGCTGGGGAAGCGGCTTCAGACCCTGGAGCCTCTACCGCTGTTTGCTCAGGCGCAGAGGCACAGCCGACCAGTATCAGCAAAGCAGCTACAGCAAGGGTACGCATCAAACCATTTGTAAGTGCCATGGGGGGACTGACAGTAGCAACCTCCTAACGCTAGCACTTTGCAGCAGTCACCGCCCCTTTTGCATCAAGGCATTGAGAGCTATAGCGATTACAGTAGCCGTTAGGCGGACGTAGATACACAAGAAATGAGTCAGTCCCCTGTAGATTAATACTTTTGAACTGGACGTAATTGGGACGAGATCTCAGCTGGCTTGATTGGGCTTTTATTGCGGCTAGACTGAATCGTGAATGGGATCGCATTAAGATTGGAATATAAACGATAGTAAAAAATCAGCAGAGTTATCCTAATGAAGGATATGGTCAGCATCCTGGTTTAGGTGGATTGATATGAGTATCGTGATTTCAGATGAAATTATCAAAGCGTCTGAGCTAAGTCAGGCAGAATTTTTGCAAGAAATTGCCCTACATCTATTTCAATCAGGGAGGTTAACCCTGGGCTATGCGGCCCAAATGGCTGAAATGGAAAAATCTGCTTTTCAGGAGTTGCTCAAATCTCGTCAAGTGCCACTTTATGTATATGACGTAGAAGATTTTGAGGTAGATCTGAAAAACTTACGGGAGCTAAACCGCCTGTGATCATTGTCAGTGATACGTCAGTCATTACAAACTTAATCAATGTAGACTCTCTTTTTCTATTGAAAAAGCTTTATCAAAATGTGATCATTCCTCAGGCTGTTTATCAAGAATTATCAGTCTTGGGAGGTAATATATTAAATCAGTTAGAACAAGAGTGGATAGACGTTTATTCTGTTGAAAGTCAGGCGGACATAGACAACTTTCAAAAAAGTGCCCGTTTAGATCGAGGTGAATCGGAAGCTATTCTCTTAGCACAGCAACTCAACGCCGATTTGTTACTGATTGATGAACGTCGGGGCCGTGCAGAAGCCCAGCGACGAGGAATTAGAATTACTGGGCTATTAGGTATTTTGGTGGACGCTAAGACCAATGAGCTGATTGCAGCAGTAAAGCCAGTGATGGATAAACTGATGGCTGATGCCACCTTTCGCGTCTCTCCCGCTCTCTATGCTTTAATTCTCAAAATGGCCCAGGAGGAAGATATGTGATGCAGATTATTGTTTTGCTAATCAAACTAACGAAGGCAAGTAGGGCGAGCTTAAAATAAGCAACTACGTTTTCTTTTATCAATCAGGCTAAAAGCCTCTCAAAATAAAGACTTCAATTACATTTACATTTTGAAATACAAGTAAGCTTTTCTACTCTTGCTCTCTTATTGAAGTGGATGCGAGCTTATTAAGTTTGATGGAATAGAAACACTAGCACTTTGCTTTATTGTTGGAAAAATGGGAGAAGAAATCATGTGTCATATCTGACCAGGGAGCAGAAGCATAATGAGTAAGCCAGTGAGGCTCTTGGTAACGTTGGGGGATATGGCAGGCATTGGGCCAGAGGTGGTCCTTAAGGCATTGCCCCAGGTATCGGATAGACCAGCCGAAATCACATTGGTGGGCAACCGGCGACAGCTAGTTGCCCTCAGCCAAACAATGCAGCTACCCCTGGGGGACTATCCGATCATTGATGTGCCGCTGGGGACAGACCAGATAGTTCGCTTGGGTCAGGGGGATGCTGCCAGTGGTGATTTGAGTTTTCGGGGCTTACAAACCGCCATTGGTTATTGCCTGAACCATGGTTATAACGGTGTGGTGACGGCTCCCATTGCTAAGTCTTGCTGGCTAGCGGCCGGTCACCATTATCCGGGTCAGACTGAACTGTTGGCAGAGATGGCCGAAGTCAAGCGATTTGGCATGTTGTTTGTGGCGCGCGCTCCCAGGACTCAATGGACGCTGCGGACGCTGTTGGCAACAACCCATATTCCCCTGCGGCAAGTGCCGGACGCGTTAACACCAGAGGTCATGACGTTAAAGCTAGAGCTGCTGTTGGAATGTTTGGCGCGGGACTTTGGGGTGGAGCAGCCCAGGGTTGCGATCGCAGGTCTCAATCCCCACAGCGGCGAGCGGGGCCAGCTAGGCCGAGAAGAAATCGACTGGCTCATTCCCTGGCTAAACAGCCAACGACAGCGATTTCCCCACGTCACCCTGGAGGGCCCCGTCCCCCCTGACACCCTGTGGGTCACACCAGCGCAAGCCTGGCAACAACCAGACAAAAAGGCGCACCATGCATATTTAGCGCTCTATCACGACCAGGGACTAATACCAGTCAAAATGCTTGCCTTTGACCAAGCGGTTAACACCACCATTGGTCTGCCCTTTATTCGCACCTCCCCCGACCATGGCACGGCCTTTGACATCGCTGGCCAAGGAATAGCCCGCCCCGACAGTATGATCGCCGCACTTAATCTGGCCATTGACTTAGCCCTACAGCGACAGACCGCTTGCCTGAGTGCATAAAGTCCGTATGGGAGGTCTGCTGCTTTAATCACCTTAAGAAACAGCCCTATGGCCACATGTTATTAAAGAGCAGATAATCTTAAGAAAACTAAGTAATGCTGAATGGGCATCGGTCTGTACAATAACGATGACATACAAGTTTTGTTTCAAGGAACCTCAGGGAAGTTAGCGCTTCCCTTTTTTTATAAAACAATCGGGTGTGGCAGAGCAGACCCATTGAACTTGAGACTGAACTTGAGACAGCCCCGTCATTATTCAGATGAGATGAGGGGTGATGCTTGACACCTGAGTTATCTGCTCCCCTACGAAGCAGAAAAGGAGATAAGCGTGATGCTTACCTCCCGGTGAGTGAGTAAACTGTTTTTGGAAAATCTCCTAATGGAGCGATGGATTGTGGCGAATCAAGTCCATAAACTCCTGACGCGTGCGGGCATCATTAGCAAACACCCCTTGCATCGAGCTGGTGACAGTCCAAGAACCTGGCTTTTGCACCCCGCGCATTACCATACACATATGGGATGCTTCGACAACAACCGCCACGCCCTGGGGTTGTAAAAGGCCCTGGAGAGCATTGGCAATTTGTTGAGTCAGCCGTTCTTGGACCTGTAGCCGTCGTGCATACATTTCACAG
>JBCAWO010000031.1:0-60113 GCA_038534515.1 Cyanobacteria bacterium J06554_1 | reverse complement strand
ACGGCAGTCTTTCTACTCGCTCTACTGGCTCCGGTCCCGCAGGCGATGTCTCCATTCAGGCAACTGGACAGTTTCGAGTGCGGGATGGGGCACGTGTAGAGGTCAGCGGTGAGAGCGCAGGTGATAGCGGCATGCTAGAAGTTATTGCACAGAGTACGGTCCTCGATGATGGCCAATTACTGGCATCCACCCAAGCTGGTGAAGATGGCAACATTCGCCTACAGATAGAAGATGCTTTGATACTTAGGGGTGAGAGTCTAATCTCTGCTGAGGCATTTAACGATGCGGATGGTGGCAACGTTGACATTGCTACACCATTTATCATTGCTCTCTTTCCAGAAGGCCCCAATGGTAGTGATATCCAGGCCAGCGCTATCGACGGTGACGGTGGACGTATTAGTATCCAGGCCAATACTCTCTTTAATATTGCAGAGAGCCTTGCCATTGATGGCAACATGACCAATGACCTGGATGCCAGTTCTGGTACCGGCATTGATGGCGAAGTCGTGATTGAAACCCTTGAGGTTGACCCCACCCAGGGTACGGCTACCCTGCCAACTGACCCAGCTAACCCTAAAATCGCCCAGGGGTGTCAGGCTAGCGGTGGTGACAATGGTGAATTTATCAATTCAGGACGGCGCGGGATACCGCCTAACCCCTATGAGCCACTAAGCGGAGACGGTATCCAAGAAGATATTTATCCGGCTGGCCAAACCCTTGCACAACCATCCACAAACCAACGGCTAGCTGATGCATCTGAGAACACACCGGAAACACTAATTGAAGCCCAGGGATGGGGCCGAAATGGTCGAGGAGACATAGTTCTGCTGGCAGAGGTTCCTGAGTCTTTGAGTTTGTGTCAGAGAATATCCACGGGGGCATCCTGATATGAAATACCTATCCCTTCGGCAAGGACGTCGTTACCTGCGCTTTCTGATAGTAGTATGTCTGAGCTTTGTCCTAACGCTCAATGTTCCCGCCCTAGCCGCGTTTAAAGAGATTCACCAACAGCCCCTTAGCCAAGTAAGACAACAGCAGACAACAATTGGCCAAGCCGCCAGCTCATTTCTCCAAGACGGTATCGAGTTCTATCAAGCTGAACAGTTTTCAGCTGCTATAGATGCCTGGAGTCGGGCGTTGACAGGTTCTACAGATGGTTTACAAAAGGCTCTATTGCTTAGTAATCTCTCCCTGGCTTATCAACGCTCAGGCCAGTGGGAGCCGGCTAGCGAGTCGGTAGCGCAAAGCCTTTTGTTATTAAAAGATTTGGCAGACCTATCAGAGTCTCCAGACTATTGGGAAACGGTTGGCAAAGCTTTGAATACCCAAGGTCGTTTGCAATGGACTAAGGGAGATGCGGAGTCTGCCTTAGCTACCTGGCGCAATGCAACGGCTGCGTATCATCAGGCAGGTCATGGACGTGGCATTGTACTGAGCCTGATCAATCAGGCAAAAGCGCTACAGGTGCTGGGACTACATCGTCAGTCAGCGACTGTTTTAAAGCAAGGGGTTTATCAATTTCTACAAAGTGAACCTATTGATCCTCCCCTTAAAGCAACGGGTCTATGGCATTTGGGGAATGCCCAACGGCAGTTTGGGAAACTCACCGAATCACAGACCTATTTGCAAAAGAGCCTGGAGATTATTGATGCCTATCAGCTGGAATCTTTGCGAAGCCCAGTATTGATCGATCTAGGTAATACTGAGCGGGCCCTGGGGGATAGCTCAAGCGCGATTGGTAAAACGGATGAGGCTGATATTCATAGAAAATCTGCCCTTGAGGCCTATCGGGCTGCGGCGAATTCTGCCCCTGTGCCCCTGACTCAACTGCAGGCCGATCTTAACCAGCTAAGTCTCTTAATTGCCCTCGAACAATGGTCTGAAGCTGAAGGCTTGTGGCCAACGCTATTGTCAAAACTTAATCTGCCCCCCAGTCGTTCGGCTATCTATACTGAGCTCAATTTTGCTAAAAGCTTGACCCAATTGATGCAGCTAGATGAGCGTCAGAATAATGAGGTGGCGGCCAAGCAGACGATAAAATCAATCCCTACCTCAGACGAGATTGATTCTATTTTAGTTAAGGCGGTCCACCAGGCAGATGAGTTGGATGATGCGATCGCAAAGTCCTATGCCCTGGGTCAGCGGGGTGAACTATATGAGGTTACTGAAAAATGGTCAGCAGCCCAGGACTTTACTCAAAAAGCGTTGCAGCTAACCACCACCAATGCATATCCCGATGGTCGCTATCGGTGGCAATGGCAGCAGGGGCGTTTATTAAACAAGCAGCATCAACGAGACGAAGCGATTGCGGCCTATGGTGCCGCCGTGGAAACCTTGGAAGATGTGCGAAATAACCTGCGCTTTATTGATTCAGATGTGCAATTTTCCTTTCGAGATAATGTTGAGCCGGTCTATCGAGAGCTAGCAGAATTGCTGCTGATTGATGACGAGAATATTGAACCGACCGAAGAGAATTTAGACCAGGCCATCACACAAATTGACAATTTGCAGCTGAGCGAATTAGAGAATTTCCTCCGTTGTGACTTAGCACAAACAACCGCCATTACCAAGTTTGAGGCTAGTCCTGACACGGCAATTCTCTATCCGATGATTCTAGAGAATCATTTGACGGTGATTTTGCAGCTGCCCGAGGGTAAGCGCTTCGCTAAAACTGACATTCCCCGTGCCCAAGTAGACCAGACAATAGAGCAGCTGCGTAGTTATTTGAGCGATTCCCCCAGCCGCACGCCCGATGTTCTGACCCTTTCCCAGGAAGTCTATAAATGGCTGATTCAGCCTTTTGAGGATGAGCTGCAGCGGCGCGATCAGATTGATACCCTCGTGTTTGTGCTAGATGGCACTCTGCGGAATATTCCCATGGCGGTTTTACATGATGGGGAACAATACCTGATTGAAAAATATGCGATCGCAGTTGCCCCCGAGTTAGAACTCTTCACTCCCAGATCGTTACCCCCAGACCTACAGGTGTTTACCGGGGGGGTAGGCACCCCACAAGAGATTGAAGGACGCAAATTTGAACCCATTGAAAAGCTAGATGCCGAACTTGATGTTGTCAGTGAGTTATTTGGTCCTCAACCGCCCCTGACCAATCAAGCCTTTAAAGGAGAGACCTTGAAGGAGCAGTTGAGTACGGGGAACTTCTCAGGCATTCACCTAAAAACCCATGGTGTCTTTAGCTCTGATCCAGAAGAAACCTTTATTGTGGCCTATGAAGAACTGCTCAAAGGCGAGGAGTTGGGAAATCTCATTCAGGCGGGCAGTCGTCAGGGAGCCACACCCATAGACCTTTTGGTGCTCAGTTCTTGCTCCACAGCAACCGGTGATAACCGAGCTGTCCTTGGCCTGGCAGGGATTACCGTGCGAGCGGGGGCACGCAGCACCCTATCTACCCTGTGGGAAGCGCAAGATGCCCCGAATACTGAGCTGATGATCCAGTTCTATCGAGAGCTGAAAAAAGACGGCATGACGAGGGCTAAGGCCCTACGCAATGCTCAGTTAGCCTTGATAAATCAAAGGTATCGAGCCCCCAACCGCTGGGCAACCTATGTTTTAGTGGGTAATTGGTTATGAGGAGTGCATGTTAGGCACTCCTCATAACGGAGACTTAACAGTCTTCTGCCAGCACCACTGGACCCACTACAGGCTCCTGGGTAAATTCTTCTAGTTCAACAGACTCTAGTAGGTCCGTCCACAGCTGACCTAAGCCGTTACTGTCGATAGACGGTGTGTACAGTTGTTTGGCAATATAATCAATTGTGTCGTACCAGATGTCAGCAGATAGGTTACTACTGGGTTGTCTGGTAGCCGATGTAGAGCTCACCCGCTGCACCCAACCATCAATATTTAAGTCGGTTTCAGTGGTTGCATCTGGGGCACAGTAGAGATTCAAATACCAGTGGTAGTATGTGTCTTCCTTCAGGCTGGCTGACTCCTCAGCGGGGAGCGTAATGCTGATTAGCCCAGGTTGTTCTGGTAACTTGAACGAGGTTTGATATACATACCGTTCTTCGTCTTCCGTTAAGATCAAGAACTCGCCCCCGGCCACTTCATCTGCGGTATAGGGCATATAAAACCAGAATGTGGGATGCTCTGCCAGGGTTTTGCCATGAGCGTCGACGGGGGTAATGGCCGTCAGCTCCTGGGGCTTTGCAGGACATACAGACGGCTCTCCGTCTAGACCACCACCCGGTGTTCGATTGCCTGGTGGTGGTGCAGGAGTAATGGGAACTGGCGGTAATGCTTGCTTGCTATGGTGACTAGTGGAGTTGGGAAGGGCTGAGGCCAAGGGAATAAAGCCTAGTTGACTTAAAAGTATTGCCAACGTAAAACTGATGGGGGCTAAACGGTTTTGCGATCGCATTGTTTACTTCCTCCTTATCACTAACGGTTTCCAGGTCAAACGCTTAAACAATCTATCCATTATGATTTGCAGGTATCCATGCCTGCGAGCAAGTAAAACTCCAGCGGTTCCTACTAATGCTAACAGTGCTGGAACAAAGGGGAGCCATCCCCCTTGGACTAAAATAAAAAGACAAATTTGATGTAGACAAAGGCTGGCCGCCAAACTAGCACCTACCAGCAAAAGTGTTGAACGCATTCTCCAGACTAGCAATCCGCCCATAACGGCCCAGGCCCAAATCCACAAAATGTCGCCCCATTGTATCCAGCTCCATTGGGGCAAGACCCAGAGCAGCGCGCGGTTATCCATGACGGCACCGAGAACCTGACTAATACCGTGGGCATGAATCCAGACACCAGGTAGCTCACCATAGGGAGTCTTACGATAATCTTGACCAAGTTGCTTATCGGTTACACCGATTAGGACTATGCGATCGCGGATTAACTCATCATCAATTTTGCCTTTAACCGCTTCAGCGAAGCTAATTCTATGGGCAGGCTTGGGCTGAAACCGATAGTTCAATAGAATTTGACTGCTTTGACCATCAAGTTTTTGGTAGCTACCGGTCTGATCGGCTAATCGTTTAAGCACAACTGAACCTAGCTGCCAGTTGCTATCTTGATTAGGTGCTAAAGGGTCAATACCTTGGGCAAGTAAAAAACGTAACGCTAGGTTTAGACTAAAACTGTAAGGTGTTTTGCAGTCGGATGATGCCCGTTCTAGATTGGTGTCATACGAGAGCAGATGACGACGCACAACAGGAATACCAAATTGAAACCTGCCATCAGTTTCTAGATCGCTGAACCCAACTTGGTTACTTGCCTGTTCAGGAGAGAACTCAGGAGGATGACCCATAATTTGTCTGTCTCCCCAACCAAATGAACAAACTGTAATTAGATTTTGAAACGTATCAAACTGATTTAATAACTTTTCTCGTCCAGGTATATTAGGCTGGTATCGATGTAAATCGATACCAATGGCTGTTGGCTGATGTTGCTGTAAATTCCCTAATGCTATGGCAAGGGTTTCATCCGAAACAGGATAACCATATTGATCTACATCTTCTTCTGTAATCTCTACCACCAGAAGACGTTGATCAATCATGGGTTGGTCCCATTCAGGACGTCGAGAACGCATCAAATGATCATATGCTGAAAGCTCAACCGACTGCATTAACCCCAGGGTTCTCATGCCTGTTATTAACAGAACAACAGCAATGCTAGTTGAGAGAATTAAGCTGCGTATATTAACAGTGGTAGGCAGAGGACGCTCTAGTTGAGGCCTTGATATTTTTTTATGAACCGCTAATGCTTTTGGGACCGTACGCCATCTAAACAACCCTTCCGTCGGGTTTTGATAAATCACCGGTAACCAACTGGCACCCGGAAAGTCGCTTTCCAATCCATGAAGCTGTTCGCGAGCACGGCGAACAGACGGATAGAACGCCTCTCCTTGTGAAAAAGCCTGTAAAAAATGTTTGAGAAATGCATGTGCCACTTGATCAATAATCGGCTCACGCATTGCAATTAGCTGCGGCAAATTAAGCTCGGCTAACTCACGAGCCAGTCCCAGACCATCGCATGAGTTAAAAATAGCAAGCTTTAAACCATTATCAATTGCGGCTTGAAAAGCGTATTTTAATTGGGCAATTGATAACTGCTCATGGGCGTTTAAAAAAAGTTGTTCCCGACTCTCTCCTACCTCGTCCAGCGCATGACTTGTGCTGTGGCCAGCAAAAAATAAAATGTCCCATCCGGCTTTATCTCGCAGACGTCTGTCTAATTCTGCGTGTCTGGGTTGATTGAGGACAACAGTTTCAGCATCAGCGTCCTCTAGCATTATGCGATCTGCTTGGATGTTGATACCATCGCTATGCCCTAAAACAACCAAAATTCGCATTTGCTGGTTGGCTCTGTTGTTAGGTACAGGGGGTACCTGCTCATATTCTTGAGCACTTAGAGCGACTTCTGCTTTGGTGTAGTGATCAAAAAAGCGCCAGAGATGCCAGGGTAATTTCTGTAGTAAGGGGTCTTCGGTTTCGATAATGAATCGAATACTTTCTTTTGGAGCTAATCTAGTTCGGAGTTGTTGATCAATATTGCGAAAACCAGAAGAGTTTAACCACTTATTTATGCGCTCTTGCAGCTGCTCTCCCAAGTTTCGAAATGCTGCTCCAGAAACGTTGGTGACTGATTCGGTATCAAATTCTATGGGATTTTTAGCCGGAAGCCGCCACACTAGAGACCTGTGCAGAGCAATATAAAGCTCCTGCCATTGCTGGTAAAGCTTAGGTAGCTCTAGGTCTGGTGGTAAGCTGCCAACGTATTGCACAGGTACTGTAGTAGTGTCCTCAAGCCACAGTTGTGCTGTCACAGTGGATAAGCCCTTCTGGCAGTTCCCTGGGCCTAAGTTTAAGACGACAAGTGGATTCATTGGGACACGTCAGAGAACAGTCAAACTGTGAACGTTTTACTAGCCGAGTCTGAAGTAAACCTATGTCTTCTGATAGGTTTATCCGCCTTAACAGGCAAAACTATTAGTATAGTATCGCCTGATAATCTGACCTCTTGTTTTACTGTAAGGAACTTAACGCCCTGTTGCTAGGGTAAGACACTATTAGTTTGCGTTCAAAAGCTACTGCTTATTATTTACTAAGTCTGCCGTGGCGATCATATGCAGCGCTGTCTATTGTCTTCCGTAACAACAGACAAGGAATTTTTAGTTTTGCGGCTGTTATAGTCCTAATTCAGTAGTTCTGCTTCGAGGTCACGCAAAATTGCATCACTGGACTGGGCTGGGTTAAATATCGCCTGTAGGGACTGATTTAGCGTTTCCCCCATGGCGATGCGGTTTTGATAGGCCACGATGACGCGGGCTAAAATCGGCAATCGATTTTGCTCTGCTTCTAAATAGAGTGGCTCCACATAAAGCAGTGAGTCTTCGATGGGGATCACTAGGAGATTTCCTTGGTTGGCGCGGGAGCCTTGGGTATTCCATAGAGAAATCCGCTGGGAAATTTCTGGATCTTGGTTAATGCGGGCTTCAATTTGTTCGGGGCCGTAAACCAGCTCCTGCTTGGGAAAGCGGTAGAGCAATATGCGACCGTACTGGCTCCCGTCAGAGCGGGCCGCTAGCCAGGCAATCAGGTTATTCCGCTGGGAGGGGGTAAACGGACGCAGCAGCACAAATTCTTCCTCGTCTTCTTCGGGAAGCTTCATGATTAGGTAATAGGGCTCTACCACCTGAGACTCGTTGGCGTAAATCTCATTGGGGGCCCGCCATGTATCTTCTCGGTTATAGAAAATACGCGGATCGGTCATGTGGTAAACCAGTAGCTGGTTGGACTGTACTAGGGAGTAGTCTTCGGGATAACGGATGTGGGCGATCAATGCGGGGGGCATGGCTTCCAGTGGCTGGAGCATCTTGGGAAACAGGCGAGCCCAGGTCTGAATAATTGGGTCGGTGGCATCAGCGATATAAAACGAGACTGAGCCATCAAAGGCGTCTACCACCACTTTGACTGAGTTGCGGATGTAGTTAAATGGCTGCCCTCCTGGATCTGAATAGGGATAGCGATCGCTGGTGGTATAGGCATCAATGATCCAGTAGAGGTAGCTGCCCTCGGGATCGATGGGGACTGAGGTATCTGAAGCGGCTTGGGCGTTGGCATCGGCTACCACCAGGTAGGGATCGCCATCAAATTGCAAAAACGGTGCGATCTGTTTAACCCGTTCCTGGATATTGCGTCGAAACAACAGTTTTGTCTCGGGGGTAAAGTCATTGGTAAACAACATTTGCCAATCACCCAGGTGTTTGGCATAGAGTAGCCGCTGCCAGATAGTGCCAAGGCTGATGCCGCCCTTGCCAGCATAGGTCGTATAAATATTGTCATTTTCACCAGGATAATCCAGCTCGGGGACTCGGGTGCCGGTCATTATATAGGTGTTGGTTAACTCTCCAAAGTAAATACGGGGTCGCCCTACCGGAATGCTGCGGTCCACGGCGTCATTGCTGGGCACATGGGCGATATCTTTGATGAAATAATCTGGCAGCCCGCCAACAGCGGCGGTGTTGACCGGGCTCATGGTAAAGCCGTAGCCATGGGTATAGCTTAAGTGTTTGTTTACCCAGGTTTTGGCCGTATCTTCTAAGCGCTCATAGTTAAGTTCGCGTGCAGAAATGAGAACCTGACGCCGCTCGGTTGTGCCGTCTTCGTTGATGAGGGTATAGCGGTCTACGTCGGCATCGAAAAATTCGTAATATGAACGAATCTGTTGCAGCTGACGATTACTTTCTAGGAGAGGTCGGGTATCCCACACACGGATGTTACGTACTGTGAGATCGTTGTTGCTTAATTTTTCTGCCGTTAGATTGCTTTGGGGGGCAAAGCTTTCGTCTTGAATATCGGTGAGGTTAAAGGCGTCGCGGGTGAAGGCTATGGAGCGTTCAATGTAGGGTTGTTCTCGCTTAAATTCATTGGGCTGCACTACTAATCGCTGTATTAACCATGGAGCTAAGGCTTCACCTAGGAGGGCAAAGCTGAGGTAGATGGCAATGAGACCGACAAAAAATGGGGGACCATAGCTGGGCTGGCGGCGGATAGATCCGAGTAATGCTCTTGCCATGGCGGTAATTGACAGTCCTAGAATGAGCAGGCTCAGGACCGTATGGACGGGTAAATCCACCATGACATCGGTGTAGCTAGCGCCATAGGTGACCCCCTGCTTGGAATAGAGCAGTTCGTATCGGCTTAGCCAGTAGCCAATGCCTGTGGTCAAGAGCAGGGCGCTTGCCAGCCCATAGAGGTGACGTTGTTGCGCAGCTGAGAAGCCCAGAAAACGCCCTTGGCTGAGGCTGTTACCAGCCAGTAGATAAATCAGGGCAACGGCGGCTAGTGTAGAGAGAAAAAGCCCTGATAGCCAGAATTCGCCTATTTCTAGGACGGGCAAACGGAAAATATAAAAGCTGATGTCCTGTTGAAATAGGGGATCGCTTTGGCTAAAGCTAGTGGGGTTAAGGGCCGGCAGTACCCGCGACCACTGGGATGACAGTACCAGACTAAAGCTGAGGCTCAGGAGTAGGGTGGAGAGAGCAATCCCTACGCGAGGGTAGATTAGTATGCCTAGCATGAGGGCCAATAATAGTCCCCCCTGCCACGGCTGGGTAATTAATTCTCGCAGGATTGGCCAGAGGGTGTCTATATTTAGCCATAGGGGTAAAGGGGGGAGTGGCTCTACCGTGATGTAATGCCAGCGCCCTAGGGCAAGCTGCCCATGGTAAAGCACTGATCCACTGAGTAGCAAAGCCAGGGCACTAGCGATGGGTAACAGCCGCCCCAGACCAATGCCCCGTCGACGATTTTCGCGACTGGGGACGATGCAATGGTCGTCAAAGCTGAGCTCTTGGGCGCGCCACAGGTTAGTACCGGCAAAGAGTAAGCTGCCCCCAAAGGCCGTTATGCCTAATATGAGCTGTGCTCGGAGTCGCAGCCAGAATGCCCCCAGGTAGTTGACGGAACGAAACCAAAGCCCCTCGGCAACAAAGTAGGTGACGATATCTAGGCTGAGGAGGAGTGCGATCGCAACTAATCCCCAAAACCAATAGGCCCCCACCGATTTTCGTCGTGTGGGCATTTGGGTGGGCCGTTCTTGCACAGTCGCCATGGCAAATTTAAGGGGGCTCGAAGCGGGTATATCCTATCCTAGACGACGTTGTTCAAACCCAAGGTGGTGAGCCCTCCGTCACCGGGGTGTCACCCTGGCCCAATCTGCTCACAGTAGGCCAAAAACCGTACCCATAAACCATCCATAGAGCATGATGAACAACCACCCTTCCCAGGTGGTGATCTTGTTGTCTTGCACAATAAAAAACATCAGTAGCGATGCCGCCAAGAGCGTTGGCACACTGTGGCGCAAAATTTCATCTGACACCGGTAGCGGGGCGATTAAACCTGGAACCCCCATCACTACAAAAATATTGAAAATGTTGGAGCCGATGACGTTGCCCACGGCGAGTTCTGCCTTGCCCTTAAGGGACGCATTGATAGTCACCAGCAGCTCCGGTAGCGATGTCCCCAGGGCTACGGCACTGATGGCAATAATATCTTTGCCAATGCTGAGGCGATCAGAAATTTGAATCAAAGCATCAATCGTATAGTTAGCCCCCAAAAAGATAAAAATTCCGCTCAATATCAGAATGAGAATTTCCCTAAGGGAACGAGCCGTACTAGACGGTGGGCTAGCCGGAGATGGCACCACGGTTTCTCCGTCGTTGCTGGGGGCTGTTTCATCACTGCTTTGCAGGATATAAAACAGATAGACAATATACCCAATGACCAGAATCAGGGCTTCTCCCTGGGTAAACCGCTGCTCTGACGCTGCCATTAGGGCAAATAAGAAGGCCGAGCCGACAAACAAGGGCAGGTCTACACTGATCAGGTTGTACATCACCCGCAAGAGCCGGGTGCTCATAATCGCCGCCGTCCCCACCACCAAGCAAATGTTGGCAATGTTAGAGCCAATGACATTGCTAGCCACCACCTCTGGCGCGCCTTGAAAGATACCCAACAATGAGGACAATAGCTCTGGCAGCGACGTCCCCATGGACACAATGGTCACTCCGACGATAAAAGGCGGCAGCCCAATGGCCAGCCCGATTTTCTCGGCAGCATCGGTAAAAAAGTCCGACGCTTTGACCAACGTGGCCAGTCCGACAACAAAAATCAGCAGAAGTACCGGCAAAGAATCCATAGGACCGTGGAATTGGGTTAGAACGTAAATGTAACGTGCTTACACATCAAGAACTTTAATTTTTTCTATCCATGCTTGCCGCTAGTCAGCGTCAGAAACTTGACGAATCTAATGACACTTTGTTCTATAGCGCTCCCCGCTTAGTTACCCACGTTGATGAACGATTTATTGAGCAGTTGACCGAGCTATATAAAGAACGGCTCACCCCCAATAGCTGCATTCTAGACATGATGAGTAGCTGGGTCTCCCATCTGCCTGCTGATATGACGTTTGAACGTGTGGAAGGCCATGGCATGAACGCTGAGGAATTGGCCAAAAATCCTAGATTGGACAGCTACTTTGTCCAAAACTTTAATGAAAATCAAACACTACCCTTTGAGGACCGCACCTTTGATGCGGTGCTCAATACCGTCTCTGTTCAGTATTTGCAACACCCCGAAGCAGTCTTTGCCGAAATCTATCGTGTTCTAAAGCCTGGTGGCATTGCCATTATTAGCTTTTCCAATCGCATGTTTTACCAGAAGGCGATCGCAGCCTGGCGGGACAGCAGCGACGCCAGCCACATTGCCCTGGTCAAACGCTATTTCGAATCGGTCAAAGGCTTTAGTCAGCCCGAGGTGGTGGCCAATCAAGGACCGACCATGAATCCGCTGTTGCAGATGATGGGCTTTGCCAGCAGCGACCCCTTTTATGCGGTGATTGCAGAGCGCATGGAGGTTTTGGTGGGCTAAGGCCCCGCTAAGCCATGGCCTATGGCAGGCTGGTCAGGTCGTTTTGCTGCCATAGGCTTTCCAAGCCAGATCGATCAGCCCGTTGACAATGGCCACAGCGACGACGGTACTTCCCTTGCGACCGCCGATACAGATGCTGGGCATAAGGCTGTCTTTTAACCGAGACTTGGTCACATCGGCTTCTAAAAAACCGGCGGGTGTGGCAATCACCAACGACGGTCGAATGATATCCGTTTCGATCAGCTGCACCAGCGTATCCAGAGCTGGTTGGGAATGACCAATAACAAAGATAGCTTCTGGATAACGCTTAGCCAGGGTTTCTATGCCCCAGGCTGCCTTGGACTGATCCTTTTGCGGGCGGGTAATGGCATCCATAGCGCAGTAGACCGGGTTGGCAAAGGTCTCTTGCAACCGGGGGGTAATGCCAGCGTGGGCCATGGGGCCATCCACAATTAAGGTAGTGCGGGCAGCCAGGGCGGCAGCGCCAGACGGCAGGGCCTGGTCTGAAAACTGGATCAGCTCTTTGTAATCGTAGTCTGCGGTGGCGTAGATAACCCGACGCACAATTTCATATTCTGCTGGCGCAAACCTGTGTTGACCAATTTCTTGATCAATGATGCGTAAACTCTGTGCATCGGTAACGTGCCATTCCATAAATGCTGCCTGCGGTTTCCGCTAGTCTCAATAGACTAGCATCGTCAGTAGTTTTTCAGGTATAGCAAACGTTCTGATGTATGAGGCCGTTTGTGCGTCCTACTGGTGCTGGAGCTGAATGCTTTTACGGGGTATGAATTGTCCTAGCCAATTGTCCTAACCAATTTTCACCAACGCTATAGTTAGCCCAGCCCAATACGTTGCTTTGAACATGACCTCACTATTTTTTGAGACTAAATCGTAGGACGCTTACCCTAGATTGAGTCATTTTAATGAGTAAAAATGCTTAGTCTCAAATTCTGATGGCATAAGGCTTTAGGGCGCTTTGAGATCACCTGACTGACGGATTGAAGCGTGGGTCTAACCGGGTTGAGAGTCGTTGGATCAACCGTTCCGGGTGTTGCACACAGCAGGAAAGGTGCCCCCTTGGTCTGATATTCTGAAACTATCAAAGGCGCTCAAATAGTCTTAACGCCGCTACTGATTCTAGGAATGATTCTGGAGAGCTGGCTAGTTCGCAGTGCCTCCGGAAACCAGACTGATGATGAGCAGCGCCGTCTTGGTAATAGCAGGCAGTTTGGAGGAAATACGCAGTGGAAAGTACCCTCGGGTTAGAGATTATTGAAGTTGTTGAGCAGGCTGCGATCGCATCTGCTCGCTGGATGGGTAAAGGGGAAAAGGATATTGCTGACGAAGTGGCTGTAGAAGCCATGCGTGAGCGCATGAACCAAATCCACATGCGCGGCAAGATCGTTATTGGTGAAGGGGAGCGTGACGATGCGCCCATGCTTTACATCGGTGAGGAAGTGGGTGTTTGCACCCAGCCCAACGCCGCTGAAGTTTGCAACCCCGACGAGCTGATCGAAATTGACATCGCCGTTGACCCCTGTGAAGGTACTAACCTTTGCGCCTACGGTCAGCCCGGTTCTATGGCTGTTCTAGCCATTTCCGAGAAGGGTGGTTTGTTCGCTGCACCTGACTTCTACATGAAGAAGCTGGCTGCTCCCCCGGCTGCAAAAGGCAAAGTAGACATCAGCAAGTCTGCCACTGAGAACCTCAAGATTTTGGCTGAGTGTCTCGATCGCGCCATCGATGAGCTAGTCGTCGTTGTTATGAAGCGTGAGCGTCATAATGACCTGATCAAGGAAATTCGTGATGCCGGTGCCCGCGTGCGCCTGATCAGCGACGGTGACGTATCCGCTGCTATTTCCTGCGGTTTTTCTGGTACCAACACCCACGCGCTGATGGGTATTGGTGCGGCTCCTGAGGGTGTTATTTCCGCTGCGGCTATGCGCTGCTTGGGTGGCCACTTCCAGGGGCAGCTCATCTACGATCCTGCCATCGTCAAGACTGGCCTGATCGGTGAGAGCAAAGAAGCTAACCTGGAGCGCCTGAGTTCCATGGGTATTTCTGATCCCGACAAGATCTATACCGCTGAAGAGCTAGCCTGTGGTGAGACGGTACTATTTGCTGGCTGTGGTATTACCCCCGGTCTGTTGATGAACGGCGTTCGCTTCTTCAAGGGCGGCGCTCGGACTCAGTCTTTGGTTATCTCCAACCAGTCCCAGACGGCTCGCTTTGTAGATACCATTCACATGAAAGGTAACCCCAGCTACGTTTCCTTGAAATAGGTCCAAAGGCCCCCTCTTCGGAGGGGATAACCTTGAAATTATTTTCTGCAAAAGCACCCTAGCTATTGACAAATGGCTAGGGTGCTTTTGCTGCTATGTATCATTTGGTAACGGTTGACACTATTTGATGGACTTTTGTTGAGAAACCTTGAGTTGGGGGGTGGTTTTTCCATACCGTCATAGAAGAATAAAGGCTGGTGCTGCATTACTGCGGCGCTGGTTTGATGAGCTTTGAAAATAGCTAACTTTACTGCGATTGCCCCCACCGGGGATATCGGGCATTTAATAAAGGATCTTTTTGGGAGGAAGAATGAACATTGCCGTTATTGGCCTTAGCCATAAGACTGCACCAGTCGAGGTTCGGGAAAAACTCAGCATTCCCACGCCTAAGGTTGAGGATGCGATCGCAAGACTCACCAGCTACCCCCACGTTCGAGAAGTTTCCATCCTGAGCACCTGTAATCGCTTAGAGCTGCATCTGGTGCTCGTCAATACCGAAAACGGCATTCGTGAAGTAATCCAGTTTTTAGCCGAATATGGCGATGTATCAGTAGATGAACTCCGGCCTCACCTGTTTATTCTGGTACAGCAAGACGCCATCATGCACCTTCTGCGGGTGTCCTCCGGTCTAGACAGCCTCGTCCTTGGCGAAGGTCAGATTCTAGCCCAGGTAAAACACGCCCTGGCCGAGAGCCAAAAGCATAAGGGTGTGGGTCGTATTCTCAGCCGTCTGTTCAAAGACGCCATTAAAACCGGTAAGCGTGTGCGCACCGAAACCAGCATCGGTACCGGCGCAGTTTCCGTTAGTTCCGCTGCCGCCGAGCTAGCCCAAATGAAGGTGCCCGACTTTACCGACTGCCATATCACCATCATTGGTGCCGGTAAAATGGGCCGTCTGCTCGTTAAGCACCTGGTATCCAAGCGAGCCGTGAACATTACCCTGCTCAACCGCAGCCTCAAGCGGGCCGATGACCTGGCAGCTGAGTATAGCCATGTGAATATCAAAACCGGCACCATGGACAGCATGACAGCTGCTGTTACCAAAGCCGATATTGTCTTTACCTGCACCTCTTCCGAGGAGCCTGTACTGCACTGTGATAACGTCAAGCCTTGCTTGGCCGGTCGTCCCCTCAGCCTGTTTGACATTTCTGTCCCCCGCAATGTACACAAAAACGTTGAAGATTTAGCAGGGGTAAGAGCCTACACCGTAGATGACCTCAAAGAAGTGGTCGCCAAAAACCAAGAAAGCCGTCGTCAGATGGCCCAAGAAGCCGAAGGCATCCTAGAGCAGGAGCTGAACCAGTTTCTCAAATGGTGGAACTCCCTCGATACGGTATCCACCATTAGCAGTCTACGCACTAAGGTAGAAGCTATTCGTGAGCAGGAGCTAGAAAAAGCCCTATCGCGCCTGGGTGCTGACTTTTCCGACAAGCATCGCAATGTGGTCGAAGCCCTCTCTCGCGGCATCGTCAATAAGATTCTGCACGACCCCATGACCCAGCTGCGCGCCCAAGAAGATGCCGTATCGCGTAAGCAAGCCATGGAAACCTTGCAGGTACTCTTTAACCTCGAAGAGAAAAAGGCTGCCGCTAAGCGCTAGAAAACTAAAGTACTCATTCATACGGGCATTGCATCACAATGTAGGGGCGTTCCATGGAACGCCCCTACATTGTTTTTTACCAATTTCTATGGTGCTGATATCGCTGCGTCGTTTTATTCCCCTATTACTCGCCATTGTTTGTCTGGGCTGCACCCAGGCCAATCTTGCCGCCACCGATAGTCTCTACAGCTACAAACAACCCAGCAGCGATGGCATTGGCAAGGTCTATATGGGCCGAGAAATTTCCCAGGTGATGGGGCATCGGGGAGCCTCCTGGTTAGAGCGCCCGGGTCGTGTAGGCGATGAACAACCTGATGTAGCAGTAGATGCACTGGAGTTAATGCCCACGGATACGGTGGCCGATATCGGCGCGGGCACCGGCTACATGAGCTTTCGCATGGCGCAAAAAGTCCCTGACGGACAGGTACTAGCCGTAGATTTGCAGCCAGAAATGATCCAGATGCTAGAAGCAGCCCGAGATGAGCAGGGCATTACTAACGTGCAAACCATCCAAGCGGAGGAGGATAATCCCCATCTTCCATCAGGGCAGGTGGACCTGGCCCTCATGGTGGACGCCTACCATGAGTTTGCCTCGCCTCGGGAGGTGATGACAGGCATAGTGGATGGGTTAAAGCCCGGCGGTCGCGTGGTACTGGCAGAATATCGGGCGGAGAATCCGTTGATTATGATCAAGCGGCTGCACAAGATGAGCGAGAAACAGGTGAAAAAGGAAATGGTTGCAGTGGGGCTGACTTGGGTAAAGACCGACGATCGATTGCCGCAGCAGCACTTACTATTTTTTGAGAAAGCGGCATAGTGAAATTACTTGCTAGAGACCTACTATAAAGGCTCTCGGATGCCATATCAAACACTCATACTTTTTGCACGTTTGATCATCTGTGACACATGCTTACTTTCATTGATACTCACAATGTCTACTTCTGGGTGTTGTCTCTTAAAAACTCGAAAGACTTCATCGGCAAATGCCTGTCCTATTGTTTCTACTTCATCAAAATCAAGAACTACTACCTTAAATTTAGTCACCCTAGCCAGTAATCTCTTTGCCTGTGAGCGGGAAACGAGTTTCTCATCACCATATTGAGTCAGACGAACAGGCACTACTGTTTTGGTAAAAGCATAATCATCACCTGATGAGAAATCGTCAAATACCTGCTTGTCAGTTCTTGCCGTATTATTGTTTAGCTTCATAAAGACAGCGGTTCCAGACTGTCCCATATCTCTCTCGAAGATCCAATCTTCTACTTTATTAAACTCATGTGAAAAGTAGACAATCCCAGAAAGTATTGCAAACTCGTCAAACATACGCGATGTAAAAAATATGCCTTGTCCACTATGTCGATCTGGATCTGTTGTTAATTTACCTTTAGCTAGCTCAAGGACAGAATGACGCTCGTCTTGAAGATTTAGCTCTCTCTGAATTTTCTTAAAAATCCCTTCTCCATCATCACTAATAACAATTTCTGTATAGTTTGCTGTTTTTGTCAGAGAAATTGTAACGTTTTTTCCAGATGAATGATCCATGGCGTTGTTTAACATTTCAGTAAACCCATAGAACCAAATATCTCTAACATTATCAGGCAGCGCAGCTACTAAAGGTTTAACATCAGCATCCCAAACTACATCTTCAGCAGGAATTTGATTCAGGTGATAGGTCTGCATCCATTCAATTTGAGGATATAGATAATAACTTCGACTTTTTGTAGAACCACTTGCCTGAAGCGATTTTTGATCTACAAGGAGTCGAATATGATTACTTACGGCTTGCCTAGTAATACCAAATTCTTGAGCAGTTAAGCTAGCTATAGTTTCTGGATACTCTTCAACATTCTTCAGAATAAACTGACGAATGAGCTCACTTCTCTTGCGGATCTTAGCCACCAGATTTACCTGTTTTGTAAAATTTAAGGATACTGATTGTCAACCTAATGTGGTTGATTGTCAATTTATCGACAACCATAATCCTATATGACCACTGTCTTCATCGACAATGGTATTAGTTAAAGATAATATTGGACGGCTCTAAATCCGCCCTTAAAGCTTTATTCCTTATCGTATTAGGCTACACAGTCGTCCTTACACACCATGAGCAGCTGAAGCATCATCACCATCAAAGCTGGCTGCATACTGCCCATATCCCTCAGCGTCTAAGTCAGCCAATGAAATAAAGCGTAGTGATGCCGAGTTAATGCAGTAGCGTAGCCCTGTTGGTGCTGGCCCATCCTTAAAAACATGCCCCAGATGGGAATCAGCCTGGCGACTACGTACCTCAGTCCGCACCATAAAGAACGAACGGTCTGTTACCTCAACAATATTGGCTGGTTCAATGGGCTGAAAAAACGAGGGCCAGCCGGTCCCCGACGCAAACTTATCTAGGGAAGAGAATAGCGGCTCTCCCGAGACTACATCGACATAGATACCTGGCTTTTTATTGTTCCAGTAGGCATTTTTAAAGGGGGGTTCGGTATCATTTTGCTGCGTTACAGAGTACTGCCGCTCTGTCAGCATAGCCTTCAAAGCTTCTACGTCAGGTTTCTGAAACTCAGCTTCGGCAATTACCGGGTCTATCGTCAAAGCAGCTGCCTCAGAATAGCTCGGGGCAATGAGAGTGATCACCACTAGCAGCACACAGCCCAAAATAATCCCGTAAAGTCGTTTCATCAGCCTCTTAATCACAGCGTCGATAGGAAAAAGTTATGAGGCTTAAAACCGACGCCCCCTCGTCATGCGATGCTTACAACCGAATCAAGTGGTGCCGTCAAGCTAAAGCCTTATATTTAGCATAACAATCAACGCAATTCCTGACAGCCATTGTTGTTTCTCAAGCCAACTGGAACTAGCGTGACGTAGTATTTTTACATCAATGTCTGCGCCCAACTACGTACTGACCGAATCACCTGGTTTTCAGTTTGCGTCTGTCGTTGGGTCAACAAATCATTTAGCTGTACCGCTGTCACAGCCGAAAAAGCCAAGCTATTTTCAGTTTTCCGATATTCGCCACTCTGCAGCTGATAAATGGTCAAGCCTTCGCGTTTGGTATATCGCCAAACCTCAACAATACCCAACGCCTGATAAATCTCTAGTCGCCGAGTCGATGGACTCGTAATATCCACCTCAATGACCAAATCTGGTGGTAAATTATCTGGAATATCAGGGTCCAGGCCTTCTAAAACTGAAGCATTTTGAATATAAAATCCTGTATCCGGTTCTGCACCTTTTGCCAGGTCTTCCCGCTCTGATGTAGTTGACCCCACATTCACCACATCCAGGTCCAACTCTTCCGTCAGTGTTGTGACTATACGTGCCAGCAACCGATTAATGATCTCATGAAGTTTGGACGGCATTTTGAGCGTCAAAGTCCCTTGGTTATAGCTGATGCGCATTGCCCGATGGTCACCCATGTCAGTCAGCATGGCCCGGTAGGTCTGCCAACTAATATTGGGTAAGGTCACTAGCTGAGTAAGCTGCCCTTCGAGATTGTCTAGGTCTAACTCGCTGATTTGAGTGGAGCTTATAACCATGGGCCAACCTAGATATTGCTATGTGTCCATTCTACAAGCTCAAAAAACGTGAACCAACAAGGGTAATCACATACATCTGAATCCTTCCTTTCTTAAGTTTGCCCTACACCATCGCCTTTTCAATTCCTTCTGTAGTAGCGTTATTGACTGAAGTCCTAAATGCCCCATAGCAATGACAACCAACTGGTCCAGTTTGCTACAGCAGCTCATTGATAAGCAGTCCCTCTCGGTCGATCAAGCTGAATCGCTGATGCAGGGCTGGCTGACCGAATCTATCGACCCAATAATGACCGGTGCCATTCTGGCCGCACTTCAGACAAAGGGTTTCTCAGCAGATGAGCTGGCCGGTATGGCCCGAGTGCTACAGGGGCAATCCCTGGGGGGTATGGAAGTCGATGACTCACTCCCCACACCCCGCATTGATACTTGTGGTACTGGCGGTGACGGTGCGTCTACATTTAATATTTCAACCGCTGTGACCTTTGTGGCGGCGGCGGCAGGCATCCCGGTTGTAAAGCATGGTAATCGGTCGGCATCGAGTAAAGTCGGTTCTGCTGATGTGCTGGAAGGGTTGGGTGTGGATCTGAGCGCATCACCTGAGAAGTCAAAAGCGGCTGTGAAGGAAGTTGGGGTTACCTTTCTGTTTGCCCGTGGCTGGCATCCGGCGATGAAAGCAGTGGCTCCCATTCGCGGCACGTTGAAAATTCGCACGGTGTTTAATCTGTTAGGACCATTGGTGAACCCGCTTCGGCCCACCGGTCAGGTGATCGGTGTGTTTGATCCATCGGTGATTGCCACCATGGCCGAAGCGTTGAACCAGCTTGGCATGGGGCAAGCGATGGTGCTCCATGGGCGTGAAGGGTTGGATGAAGCTGGCTTAGGGGATGCGACGGATGTGGCGGTGTTAGCTAATGGCCAGGTGTCAGCCCAGGTGATTGAGCCGCAAC
The DNA here is from genome assembly GCA_038534515.1 of Cyanobacteria bacterium J06554_1. GTDB lineage: Bacteria > Cyanobacteriota > Cyanobacteriia > Phormidesmidales > Phormidesmidaceae > Leptothoe. The sequence goes on along the minus strand of JBCAWO010000031.1, from coordinate 39,842 downwards.
GTTTGGGGCTTGCTAAGGCTGATATATCTGCTCTACGGGGTGGTGAGCTAGAGGAAAATATGACTATTCTGCAAAATGTGTTGCAGGGTAAAGGTACCCAGGCCCAACAGGAAGCCGTGGCCCTAAATGCGGCGTTGGCTCTTCAGGTTGGCGGTGTGGCGACAGGTGATTCGTTTGAAGTGGCCTGTGCCCAGGGAGTTGCAAAGGCAAAGGAGATTATTGCTAGCGGTGCCGCCTGGGATAAGTTAGAGCAGCTAGTAGCCTTTTTGAAAAGTTAAACCGTTATGCATGCTTAGAGGAGGATGGGTGGTGCGCACCCTCCTCTATTAAGTTGTTCTCCTGGGCAGGAATGCCTTGGGCCAGGAGAGCGGCAAAAGCCATGGAGAAACCACCCAGGATAACGATACTGATGCGATCGCAACCCATACATTCCATCACCCAGCCCAGTCCTAGCGCCGCAACAATCTCTGGCAGCACAATAAAGCAGTTAAAAATTCCCATGTAGAGACAGTTTTGCTCTGCCGGAATCGACTTGGCCAACAGGGCGTAGGGCAGCGAATGCATACTAGCGATGGCAATGCCCACCCCGACCATGGGTAATAACAATAAACCTGGCTGGTGAATCCAATTGATCGAAATGAGGCCTATCGCACCACACGACAAACTGAGACTGTGGGTATGGCGCTCTCCCAGCCGGGCAACAACAGAATAAATGCCGACAGCAGCGACACAACAGACTAAGTTATCTACGGCCAGGCACAGCCCTGACCACTCAACACTTTTGGCATAGAGGGGCGTGCCGGGAAGGGCTCCAAAAATGTGGTGAGCAATGGCCGGGGGCAAATAGAGAAACATGCAAAATATCCCCAGCCAGCTAAAGCTTTGCACCCAGGCTAGCTGTCGCATGGTGGGGGGCATAGTTGCGATCGCACCCCAAATCTGATTCACCATACCGTCTTCAGAAACCGGTAATGGCCCCACGTCTGTGGACTCCGGCGTGGTCACTACGGTCCAAATAACCGTACCTAAAAATACCGCTGCCCCCAGATAAAAGGACAGCTTAATCGATAGTGGTACCCTGCCCAAAGAAACAAGATTGGCCGTATCCATCTCGGCTAATGCTGGCGCGGTGGTCCCCACATGGGCAATCAGCCAGGGCATGGCTGATGCCAGCACAGCGCCCAGACCACACAGCAAACTCTGCACAATAAACCCCCGAGTTTGCTGCTGGGCTGGCACCAGGTCTGCCACAAACGACCGAAATGGTGTCATGCTCACATTGGCCGCTGCATCTAAGAGCCACAGCAGACCCGCCGCTACCCAAAGGCTAGGGGCATTGGGCAGCAGTATCAGCGCCACCGAGCTGAGCAACGCCCCAACCAAAAAGAATGGTCGCCGCCGACCCAGGGGAGAGCAGGTGCGATCGCTCCAATAGCCAATCACTGGCTGGATAAGCAGACCACTCATGGGGGCCGCTAGCCACAGTAGCGGTAGCTGATGTGGAGTAGCCCCAAGGGATTCAAAAATAGCGCTGCCATTGGCCATCTGTAATCCCCAGCCAAACTGGATACCGAGGAAGCCAAAGCTCATATTCCATAATGCCCCCATGCTGGCCTGCTTCTGTAATGGGGGAGTGGGAGCGGACGAAGGAGCGGGGGAGGAAGCAACCTGAGTGATGTCTACCATGGCATTGCCATCAGGGTCACAGGTGCAAAGGTATTGGCAGGCTTACGCATAAATGAAAAATTCTACGGCCTATCAACAGGCCATAGCCACATGAACGGAATGATCGTTGTTATTGCTAACGTCGACTAAACAGACGACTAAACAAAAGAAACAGTGTTTTGTTTTTCAGGTAACGGCGACTTATGCCAGCACTCCACAGTTCAACTAATACCGCAGATCCGCAACACCTATTCTAATTAAAGCCTTACAAATTATTTTATTGCAGCTATATATCTCTATGTAACGACCTTTGAACCAGCCGTGTTTTCCTCAGACGGCCTTCCTACAATAGATAAAAGCAGTCCCTAACATGTTGCTCCTATGGTTAGCAAAACAGTCTTAACGACAACGGCGACTAAAACCGTTGGTGAGATGATGACCGCACCCCCCCTGACGGCAACGCCAGATATGCCCCTTAAGGATGCTGTGCAGCTGCTAGCCACCCATCGCATCAGTGGGTTGCCTGTGGTTGATGAGAGTGGAGCAGCGGTGGGTGAAATTTCTGAAACCGACCTGATGTGGCAGGTCAGTGGAGCGTCGCTACCGGCCTATGTCATGCTGCTCGATAGCGTGGTGTACTTAACCAATCCTGCCCGATATAGCCAAGAACTGCATAAGGCCCTGGGGCAAACCGTCGCTGATGTGATGTCCCGTAAAATAACCTTTGTTCAAGCTGCTGATGATTTGCAGCGAGCTGCCCAGCTCATGCACGACAAGCAAATTCGGCGATTGGTGGTGGTCGATGATGAGAAACGCGTGATTGGGATTCTGACCCGTGGAGATATTGTGCGTGAACTCGCTCAGCAGTATGCCTAAACCACTGCCCAGCCTTTTTTCGATACCCCATCAAACATCAATTCATGGTCATCTCACCCGAGCAGATTAAGCAGCAGCTAGCATCAGAAGATCTAGGACAACGCTTGCGAGCCGTAAATCTATTGCGGGAGATTGATCCAGCCGTTGCCTTTGAGCTCATTCAAACCGTGACCAGCGACAGCAGTGCCCGAGTGCGCTACGCCGCGATTAGTCAGTTTTCTACCCTGGGTACTCAAGATAAAGAGACCGCGCTAACCCTCTTGAGAGGAGCGCTCTACCACGACCCAGAAGCTGATGTGCAGGCGGCAGCGGCTGACTCTATCGGTGCGCTACGCCTAGTGGAGGCCTATGATGACCTGGCCACCGCCTATAACAACACCTCAGAGTGGATTGTCCAGATGAGCATTGTTGCTTGCTTAGGAGAACTCGGTGTTGGTCGCGGGTTTGAGCTATTACAGCAGGCACTGCAGTCTGAGAATAATTTGGTGTCCTTAACTGCCATCGGTGCCCTAGGAGAGTTAAAAGATCCTCGGGGTATTCCTTTGCTTTTGGCCTTTGAAAAGAATGACGATTGGCAGGTGCGCCATCGTTTAGCCCAGGCCCTGAGCAACTATTTGTCAACGTCCCAAGCTGAGGCTGTGCTGCCTACGCTGACCGCGTTGACCCAAGACGAATCAGAAATAGTCGCCGAAGCTGCTCGGTCCCATTTGCCTTGACGGGTGTCTACCGTGGCCACGTTCGAAGCCGGGCGGTTCAGTAGAAGGTGGCCGTTTAGTTTTTGCATGGTGCATCTACCAGGTAGGTTATGACCGTGGGTATGCCTGAAAGCTCTAAATTGCAGCTTTGCCCACATCGCTAACCTGACTGGCTGTCGACCTTGGCGTCGCCTTTCCTTTGGCAATATGCACCCGTCGACGGCCAGAGATAAATTTGACACCAAATAGAGCTGTAAGTGAGTACATATCAAGCTTATTTTTACTGATGATTTAATGTTACGAATAACGGATCTAGTTGAAATTACTGAGTCTTGAATGATGCACCCATGCTAATAATTAGCTATTGCAAAAAAATGCTTCTCTATGCCTGCTTAAGCATCAACTGAGTCTGAGCTTTTACTTTAGTAAGGTTTAGAGAGAATAAAAAACCTTTCGTTTGCAAAAGCTCTCTCCGTATAGCTAACTCCCCTGTCTTCGTTCATACACCAGATGTCTTGTTGGTTGCTGTTTCTTAAGACATTACCAGTAATAAAACTAATACCTACCAATGCTTTATGCGGATTGCCTGATGATGTTCTAGAAGATGAACCCAAGGCGATAACAGCATGAAATCATATCTTTTTTTAGTCTAGAAAAATTACAATCTAGATGATTTATTGCAGAGTTTTCCTGTTTTTTGGTTTGGTTTATTGCAGATCTGATATATTAGAAAAGAATAAAAAAATTTATTAGTTTCCTGTAGTATTTATCACATTCGCTAGTTAGAAAGAATTTACTTCAAACGTTTGAATAGTTCGTTCAAATTGATTTCAAGACGACATTACATGTTGGTTGATGGGTCTGCCATTGATAGGTTTAGGCTCGGTGTTGGGGATTGATTTCATGGTGAGTGTGATGACATCATCCACTGGGGTGAAGTGGGACAAACTGAGTTTTGCTTCAACTCTATATTTGTATCCAATTATTGATACGTTGCTCGAACGTGCTCCGTCACAGATGCGCGATGAGCTCCGTCTGGGTTTGCAAGAGGCTTTGGTCAATGCGGCCAAGCATGGTAACAGTTTAGATCCCAGTAAGCATGTGTCCGTTCAGTACGCCAGGATTGACGGCAGCTATTGGTGGATTATTACCGATCAGGGCAGTGGCTTTGAGATTCCTGATGAATGTCATGACTGTCCTGATGGTGACGGCAGTGAGACCACGGGCGATTGTGGTCGCGGCTTGTTTATCCTGCATCAGATTTTTGATCAGGTGCACTGGTCTTCTAAGGGGAATGAGGTTCACCTTTGCAAGCGTCTTAGCCGTTGGCCCAATTGGCTAAGGTGGTGGCCAGGCCCATGGACTGCGAAAGACACCATGGCGATGGGCTGACGGTCGCTGAAGCTTTTATAATTGATGTGCTCATTAAATTGTTGAGGCATGGCCTGTTTTATGGCTGTTAGTTTGCCGCTTGTTGGGTAGGGCATGGTATCTATGGCCTACGAACCGCTACATCACAAGTATCGTCCTCAAACCTTTGCCCAGTTAGTGGGTCAAGGTGCGATCTCAACCACCCTGTCCAACGCGCTACAGCAAAATCGCATTGCCCCTGCCTATCTCTTCTGTGGGCCCAGGGGGACGGGCAAAACCTCTAGCGCTCGAATTTTAGCCAAGTCACTAAACTGCTTAAATAGCGAAGCCCCCACACCTGAGCCCTGTGGTGAATGTCAGGTCTGTCGGGAAATTACCGTGGGTGCCTCCCTCGATATTGTCGAGATTGATGCCGCCAGTAATACCGGTGTAGATAACATCCGGGAGCTGATTGAGCGGGCTCAGTTTGCCCCGGTACAGTGCCGTCATAAACTCTATGTGCTTGACGAAGTACATATGCTGAGTACGGCAGCATTTAACGCCCTGCTAAAAACCCTCGAAGAGCCGCCGCCCCAGATGGTGTTTGTGCTTGCCACCACCGATCCCCAGCGAGTATTGCCCACCATTATTTCTCGCTGTCAGCGGTTTGATTTTCGGCGCATTCCCTTAGATGCGATGGTGCAGCACTTAAATTACATCGCCCAGCAAGAAGCCATTGCTATTGCCCCCGATGCCCTACAGCTGGTGGCTCAGCTTTCCCAAGGGGGACTGCGGGATGCCGAAAGTTTGCTCGATCAACTAGGGCTGCTGGATGGGGAAATTACGATTGAGGCGGTTTGGGATTTAGTTGGGGCCGTGTCTGAGCGGGACCTGTTGGCCCTGGTTCAGGCCGTTAGTGCCGATGATGGTACCCAGGTGCTGATTTTGGCCCGCCAGCTGATGGACCGGGGGCGAGAACCGCTGATGGTGCTTCAGAGTTTGGTGGCGTTTTACCGCGACCTCTTAATTGCTAAGACAGCTGCTGACCGTCGCGATCTGGTGGCCATTACTCCGCCCATTTGGGCAGAGATGCTCCCCGTGGCCCAGGGGCTGCCGCTGCCATTGCTGCTGGCTAGTCAGCAGCATTTACGAGCGGCTGAGGTGCAGGTAAAGCATACGACCCAGCCCAGGCTGTGGTTAGAGATTACCCTCATGGGGCTATTGCCATCGGCCCAGGGACAGACGGTTCCTGCTGTCCCAGCTGTGCGCTCTGCACCTGTTCCGACTGTTGCACCGGTTAAACGACCCGGTCCCCCTCCCTCAACCCAGCCGGAAAAAAGCTTGCCGCCCCAAAAAGCTGTGATGTCTGCTCCACAGCCAGTCAATCAGCCGCCGCCGACTCCGCCAGCCACTGTCGGCGCTCCACCCATAACAGACCAGCCGACGGGGTCTCCTGAACCAACAGCAAAGCCTGACGGCGGAGCTAACCCTAAGACAAATGTTGCCCCTGCTGCCTCTCCTGCTCCAAAAGTGCAAACTCCAGAAGCACCTGCCATGGGTAGCCTCAGCGATATTTGGGCAAAAATAGTCGCTCAGCTAACACCCATGGGCACCCAGGTCCTCATGCGACAGCATGGTCATTTATTAGCCTGTGACGGTGTTGAAGCCAATGTGGGAATTACTAACGATAAGCTTATGCGGATGGCCCAGGACCGCTTGAGCAATGTAGAAATAGCGTTTGAAAAAGTTTTTGGCTACAAGCTACGGGTCACCATGGTGGTTGCCCAGTCCACTAAAGCTGCGCCGCCCCCAGCTGCTCACCCCCAATCTGCTGCACCGTCTCGGCCGCCCGCACCTCAGGTAACGCCCGTGCCGCCTAAGGAGACCCCGTCTAGTCGTTCCGCTAGTTCAGCCGCGCCAGCATCCCCAGCCGCCCCCTCGGCTCCAGTTTCCCCAGAGCCACCAGCCAACGCCGCTGGTTGGCAAGCCGAAAGTGACTTGGATCGAAGCGTTAAGAGTTTTGCCCAGTTCTTTAGCGGTCAGATTGTCAACTTAGACGATGACTCAGGTGACTCGCTTGAGTCATCGTCTAACGCCGCTTCCCCTTCTACAGAACCGGGGCCTGACGTGCCGTTTTAGCTGACTGCTGGCCAGCATAAACTGGGCGGGGCGTAACGTTGTCAGACCTCAGACCTAACAGTGGGCCTAATAGTGAAAGGGAATTGAACATAGGGGGAATAGCCCCAACACCAGACCCGCAATGCACCCAGTGGTCATTAACGACCACTGGGGTTGAAAGCCATAGTCATGGTCCGACAGTAGTGCATCAATGCGCCGACTCAACCGACTGCTGGGGGCGGTACAGCTAAAATTAGCTAGCGCAATGGGAGCTAGGGGGGCGGCAATCACCTGGACCAGCGACTCTGCTAGGGTGAGCCGGTCGACTGAACGGGTAGCCCAGTTGTCGGCTCGAATTTCCCTGAGCAGCAGTAGCTCCTGCCACAGTTCATCGGTATAGGGCAGCCATAGGCTCAGCCGTCTTAACCAGCCTAGCCAAAAGAACCAAAAGGTATCGCGATAGTAGCAATGGGCTTTTTCGTGGGCAATAACAGCGACCAAGTGTTCTCGATCTAGGGTGTCCAGCAGCCCCTGGCTGATGACTAATTCTGATGACCAAAGACCCACTTGGGCGCTAAATACGGTGTTGTTATCCATGATCCGGGCAACAGTGTCATGGAGCGGCTGCTGCGGGTAGTGTTGGATATGGGCAATGCTAAGGCGTGCCTGCCATCCCAAGTAGCCCAGCAGACCCATGCTAACCACGACAAATGCCCAGGCAGTGCCATAACTGACCCAGCCTTCTACTGGGCTGACCATGTGGCCATGGGGACCCATGATAATAATGGCCACTGCCGTTGTGAGTAATAGCAGTGGTGAAACCATCAGCAGCGATAAGACCGCTAGCCAATGGGCATGTTGCAGACAGCGGTGGGTGAGGGCCAGCCTGAGCAGGATTGCAGTTGCGATCGCACCCGCCATTAAACTCATGTGCATCATGACTGTCTCCCCTGCCCCTTTTTTCGTGCTATCTGGGCGCGCCGTGCGGCCTGAATTCGTTGGGTAATGGCTTCTAGTTGGTCCAGACTGGACTGATCTAGCGTATCGGCAAAGGCTGCCACAATATCAGGGTTGCTCGCCGCTAAAAACTGCTGCAGATGTTCGTGGGACTTCAGGATTTTGGCACTGTCTGCCGAAAGTAAGGGCTCCCAATGATAGGCCCGGCCCACCCGTCGCTTAGCAATCCAACCCTTAGATTCCAACCGCCTGAGTACGGTTGCTACTGATGAATAGGTTAAATCACGATCAATATCTTCCAGAATTTGATTGTGAATCACCGTCGCTGATGTGGTGCCCACATCCCACAAAATATTCAAAATCTCAGCTTCTAACGGCCCCAGTGACAATCGTCTAGGACGGTGGAATGGAAATGGCGACATCAGCTAATCTCTAAACTAATAGCGTTGCTATTTAGTGTACCGTCCTCGGTCAGTGCCCGTCCCCAAGGTCACCCCCTGCGTCATAACTCGATCAACTTTGACAGGGCGTCACTTGAGATCTTTGGGTAGAACCAACAAAATAGTTGTTACTTAAACGCACGACTGTGCAGATCAAGGTTGAATTTGGAGGTGGCGTTCTTGCTACCTCTGTTTTTTATTGGGAGTTATTCCAGACTGATCTGACTAAAGTCCGTGGCAAACCCATGGGCCAGCGATTGATTGCTGTGGTCTGCGCTGTCCTTGCCTAAGATATCTCTCTCTGACAAAGTGGGGTGCCATCCCCCCAAATAACCGATAAACCCACGGGCTGACTGGGCCATCCGTAAATCACTGGCCGAGTCACCAATCACTAACCCCTGAGATGGAGCAAGCTTGATGGCCTGACATGCGTTAGGCAGAAAGTCGGCAGATAGTTTGGATGGGTTCTGCCTGCTTACTCCTTGTAGCTTGTCAAAGTAAGCACTTAGATGGTGGTGTCGGACAAAATTTTCAAGATTGTCTTGAGAATCCGCTGATACCATAATCACCTTGAGCTGTGCCTGTCTTAGCCGCTTTAAGAACTCTAATGCTCCGGGCAAAAGCGGTGTGTACATAGCTTTGGGAGCATACTGCTGATCGGCTGCACGCAGTGTAGCCCTGGCCAGCTCTATCGCCTGTACCCACGGATGACCCACCATGGCGGCGACAGTGGCGATTCCCATAATGGTTTCTTGACGGCTGCCCACTGCTAGCAGCCCAGAGGCTGACAGTGCTCCATGGCTTAACCCTAAGGCTCTCAGGGTCAAGTCATAGGTGTTGGGTAGCTGATGCTCCATTAGCTGAGCTTGGGTGTGTCCCAGTTGGCTCAGGTAAGCGGCAACATTTGCTAACGTGCCATCTTTGTCTAAAAAAATGGCCTGGATATTTGTAAAAAGTTTTCCATTACAGGCAACAGTGACCACAAGCGTGATTTCTACAGGTGTTTGTAACCTAAAAAAAATGTGGGGCCTTTGCCCCACATTCAAGCATTTTCAGGTCGTTAGCATTTGACGCCCTAAGCAGCGGCATCAAATGCTGCCCTGGAACGTGTTAGCTACTCAGCAACCGCCAAGGCAGGATCTTCTTCCTCGGTGTAGACCTCTTCAGTTGCATCCATGCTGTCTTCACCTGCGGCGGCAGCGGCCTCCGCCTCAGCTGCTTTTAGAAGTTGCTGACGATAGCGCTCAGCCATTTCCTCGGCTTTTTCAAACACAATCTCAGGATTCTTGACCATGTCACCGGGCTCGGGTTCAAGCTGCTTGGTGGAAAGTGAGATGCGACCACGCTCTGCATCGAGGTCAATAATCATCACCTTAATCTCATCATTGACATTGAGCACCGTATTTGGGGTATCAATGTGATCGTGGGAGATTTCAGAGATGTGTAACAGACCGCTGACGCCACCGATATCGATAAAGGCACCGTAGGGCTTGAGACCCCGTACTGCGCCAATAACAACTTCGCCGACCTGTAGGCCGTTCATCTTACGCTCAACCAGGGCACGACGATGGCTGAGGACAAGGCGATTGCGTTCTTCGTCTACTTCTAAAAACTTCAGGGGCAGATCTTCGCCCACCAGGTCTTCTTTCGGCTTCCGGGTGCTGATGTGAGACCCAGGGATAAAGCCGCGTAGACCCTCAATTCTTACTAAGGCACCACCACGGTTGGTGGCAAAAACATCGGAACGTACTGTGGCATCCTCCGTTTGTAGCTGACGCACACGTTCCCACGCTCGCATATATTCGATGCGTCGGATGGAAAGAGTTAGCTGGCCATCTTCATTTTCATCTGTCAAGATGAAAAACTCACGAGTCTCATTAGACTGAAGCACTTCATCAGCAGCTTCGACACGGTTGATCGACATCTCCTGGATGGGCAAATACGCAGCGGTTTTTGCACCAATGTCAATCAGAGCGCCTCGAGGCTCGATGCTAAAAACTGTCCCTGGGACAATGTCACCAGGATTGAAATGATAATCGTACTTATCTAATAAAGCTTCAAAGTCTTCATGAGTAAAACCAATATCGGCTTGTGTCGTTTCAAGATTGACCATGCTAGATGTTTCCTACGGTTTCTCCATAATCGAGTGGACATGCTGTGCGTCTAGTTGCCGCCCTTACATTGATCCAGATCTTAGCTCAGAACAAGGCCAGGGCATCACGCAAATGCGCTACCGTTAACCCTTCATTTAATAGACTCCGAGTAGTCAGGCATTTCAAAATGGAGCGTTAATCCATTCTAAATACTGGTATGAACCTAAATCAGGCTCAAAACTTAGAGTCTTGCAAAGCCACCAATGCTAATACACCGGAGTAACTGACATGTAGACCCATGCCAAACTTTAGCAAAATACAAAATCTTCGCAAGACTACTTATGATAAGTGAATTTAGTCCCGCTGTCACTGAGTGTTACAGCTTTGATTTGGCTAGATACCTGGAGATGTGCTGGGGGCAGGTGGATAGCCTTGGTTGGTGGCTGACTGGCAACCGCTATACTGTCAGCGCGTTGCGACTGCCGTTGGTTTTGTAGGGCACGGCGTCAGTTGTATCATCGCTGGACTGCAGGTGGCTGAGGGTATCGGCAAAATCGCGAATGCCGGTAAATTGCCGATAGACGGAAGCGAAACGGACATAGGCAACCTCACTCAAGGGTTTCAGCTGCTGTAGGACCAATTCCCCAATATCGGCACTGGAAATTTCCCGAGCGGAGCGCTGCTGTAAATCTGCTTCGATGTTGTCCAGGACTGTTTCTAGTCGCGCGGCTTCTATACCCGTCTTTTCACAGGCTCTAATAACTCCCCTTAGCAGCTTTGAGCGATTAAATAGTTCGCGATCGCCGTTCCGCTTTACCACAGTGATGGGCACATATTCGATGCGCTCATAGGTCGTAAACCGGCCATCGCACTTAAGGCACTCCCGGCGTCGACGGATACTGCGACCGGCTTCTGCCGATCTAGATTCGAGGACACGATTATTGGGGTGCTGACAGAAGGGACACTGCATAGACAAGTAAACCCGAAATCAGTGAAGCGGGCCTCGCTCATTAGACCACGCTTAAAACAAAAATAGAGGCTAACTTCGCTAAATGCAAAGAAGTTAGTACCTCTATTATGTCATCCCTATCGATGAGGGTGCTAAATGTGCCTTATATCCCCCACGGCACAGGTTGCCCCTGGGCCATGGGGGTAAGCACGATTAGTCCTTTTTAATCTTAGGGGGTTCACGAAATGCGATCGCAAAAAATAGCGTACCAATTACACAGGCAAAAATCAGAATGTAAGCAACACTTTCCATGGTTTAGTCCTACTCAATCAACATTCAACGCCGTTACTGTAGAAACCAGCAAGGGCTGCTAGTAGCTACCATTATTACAAAAGAAGGCCCGGCGAAACTATTTCGCTGGGCCTTCTTTATCTAGCCTAAAGCCCAATAGCAGCGATTAGCTAGCACGGGTAGACTTGTCACCAACCTTCTGGAAGAAGCCCCACTCGACCTGCTCAGGAGAGAGGTCAGGATCCACACCAGCGAACACGTCGCGGTACAGAGTACGAGAACCATGCCAGATGTGGCCAAAGAAGAACAGCAGTGCAAAAACTGCATGCCCAAACGTAAACCAACCTCGAGGACTAGAGCGGAATACACCGTCAGAGTCCATGGTCTCAAGGTCAAACTCAAACGGTTCACCCAAGAGCGCCTTACGAGCATAGCGCTTCACCCTAGCGGGGTCCTTGATGGTCTGACCATCAAGTTCACCACCGTAGAAAGAAACGGTCACACCAGTCTGCTCAATACTAAATTGAGATTCAGCACGACGGAATGGAATATCAGCTCGGATTACACCGCTGGAGTCGGTTAAGACAACAGGGAATGTTTCAAAGAAGTTAGGCAGACGACGAACCGAAAGCTCACGACCTTCACCGTCAGTAAAGACGGGGTGGCCTAGCCAGCCAGTGGCAATACCGTCACCGCTATCCATAGGACCTACACGGAATAGACCACCCTTAGCAGGGCTGTTACCCACGTAGTCATAGAAAGCTAGCTTCTCAGGAATATTTTGATAGGCCTCTTCTCTGCTTAAACCAGCAGACATGTCCGCCTGAACGCGACGCTCAATCTCTTGCTGATAGTAGCCGCCGTCCCACTGATAGCGAGTGGGACCGAATAGCTCAACCGGCGTAGTCGCGTTTCCGTACCACATGGTACCGGCAACGATAAAGGCCGCAAAGAAGACAGCAGCGATACTGCTGGACAACACGGTCTCGATGTTACCCATACGCAGCGCTTTATAAAGACGCTGGGGTGGACGCACCGTCAGGTGAAATAGACCTGCCACAATGCCGACAATACCAGCCGCAATGTGGTGTGCCACAATACCGCCAGCGTTGTATGGGTTGAATCCACCGGGGCCCCACTCGGGAGCCACTGGCTGTACGTGGCCGGTAATACCATAGGGGTCAGATACCCACATGCCAGGCCCCCATACGCCTGTCAGGTGGAATGCTCCGAAGCCGAAGCAAAGTAAACCAGATAAGAACAAGTGAATACCGAACATCTTTGGCAAGTCCAAAGCGGGCTCACCAGTTCGGGGGTCACGGAAAAGATCTAAATCCCAAAAAACCCAGTGCCAAACAGCTGCTAAGAACAGCAAGCCAGACAGCACGATATGGGCAAGGGCAACGCCTTCAAATGACCAGAAACCAGGGTCAACACCTGTTTCGCCAGTCACACTCCAACCGCCCCAAGACCCGGTTACACCGAGACGTGCCATAAAGGGCAGTACGAACATGCCCTGACGCCACATGGGGTTCAGAGCAGGATCGCTTGGATCAAAAGTAGCTAATTCGAACAGGGCCATAGAGCCAGCCCAGCCTGCCACGAGTGCCGTATGCATCAGGTGAACAGAAATCAGTCGTCCGGGATCGTTAACCACGACTGTATGTACCCGGTACCAGGGTAGTCCCATTGACTACGTGCCTCCTCCTAGTTTGGAAATGTTAGCCGTACATTAAAATACCGATACAAGTAGGCTACCAGATCTCACCATCGGCTCCAATGCTGATGCTGAAGAAAATCCCCAGGGGCAAAGCAAACTATGGAAAAAAATTGACGACCTACTGCGGTAGTGAATCCAGACGATTCCCGACGGACTATTACACTCAATGTTAAAGATTAAAGTGTATAAAGAAGTGTAACTAGAGTTCATAATCCAATGCAAGTTGGATTTTAAGGATTCTATCGATAGCGACGTTCTCGCCTTTACAGAGGTTGCCTTTGGAGCCATTCGATGCCCACCATTAAGTTTGTTAAAGAAGATGTTGAGATCACAGCGGCGGATGGCGCAAATCTGCGGCAAAAAGCTATAGACAATCGGATTGATATCTACACGCTGACAGGCAAAATGATGAACTGCGGTGGCTACGGGCAATGTGCCCTCTGCGTGGTTGAAATTACCGAAGGTGAAGATAACCTGTCTCCCCGCACAGTGGTTGAAGAAAAAAGGCTGAAGAAGCGACCTGCAAACTGTCGTCTGGCCTGTCAGACATTGGTTAACGGCCCAATCAGTGTGGTGACTAAGCCCAAGAAAAAATAGTCTCTGGGTTGTCCCTGGGGCTTGGTTTAAGTCCGCATCGGCCCTTCAGTTAATACCAAACCTAAACCCCGTCGGGTTGATTGCGTTAGAGTGCTATGCTAGCCGTAGGGTTTGTTGTTCAGAGAAGTAGTAGCTAAGTCCTATGGAAGTCAATAATTTAGGGTTTGTAGCCAGCATTCTGTTCGTGTTTGTGCCGACCGTGTTTTTACTTATTCTCTATATCCAGACCAACAGTAAGGAAACCGGGTCATAGTCAAATTTCGAGCGCTGTTTTGGTTTGAGACCAGATTAGCAGGAAGATTACGCGCGAGCGGGCCTGGAGCCTGTCGATCGCGTTAGGGTTGTAGAAAGGTGATGGAACACCCTGTTTCATCACCTTTTTTGTCTGCTACAGCAACCCGCGGTGACGAATAAAGATGAGAATGGCAGCCCAAGAGCCCAGGGTAACCTTGAGGGCCACTAGGATATTAAGCATGGGAATCCAGCCACCGCTCACTAGGGTGCCGGGGCTGCCGTAGGGGAGCTGGAGCCCGATCAGACTCAGCACGGCCAGGATAATAAAAATCAGTACAGAGACCTTTTCTAAGGTGGCGGCATGCCAACGCTTGTAAAGCGATTCCATCCGCTGGGTCGAGGTTGTAATGGCCACTAGACCAATGGCGGTACCGCCAGCTACACCCGCTGCAAAGCCCCCGCCTGGGCTGAGGTGGCCGCGAATAGCGAGCTCGATACCGATAAGGGCGGCAATGGTGGCCCCTAACTGAGCCAACACAATGGACGGGTGGTCGGTGAATTGATGGATGCTACAGGAGGGTTGTTCGTCGGCTAGCAAAAACCGTACGCCCATGATCGATAGGGTGAAGACGACAACTTCAAAAATAGTGTCGTAGAGACGATTCCTAAAAATAATGCCCGATACGGTATTTGAGACGCCGCTTTCTTGAGAGATGATTTCAACAATGTCCACGGTGGCCAGCTCTGCCGCCAGGTTAGGAAAAACCAGCATTTTGATATACAGGGCAATGCCAGCGGCCAGGTAAATCCACTTCATGATGAAAGCTCCATGGGACGATCAATAGATGTCTGGGCCGGGCGGTTCCAAAGAGCAACGCTGGCCAAACTAGGGGGTACTCCCGGCTGCAGGATGGTTTGAAGTCGCTGAATCCTCGTTTCTAGACGATAGGGAGATGGGGACGGGGGCAGCTGCTGATTGCTGCTTTGTAGCTGGGTTGGCAGGCAAAGGGTATGGATGTCTCCACGGAGGAGGGCAGTCTGCAGGGCTAGATCGTTGTCGTAGGGAACGATTTCAAGCCGCATATATTGCTTGCTCAGCAGCTGTCGCAGGGTGCGAAATAATTCATCGAGTTCCGGTATGGGCTGCTGGGGTGAATCGAATTCGCCATGGGAAATTTCTGTGGCTGTCTCCGTGGTGAGAACGCCCATGCGCATAGCCATGGATGAGCGAACGGCGATGGCATAGAGGGTAATGGAAAGCATGGTCCCCACTAGGGCTTCGGTGAGGGCAACATCGGCCGCCCCCAGCAGGGCATAGACAAGGGCTGCGATCGCACCTAAAATCCCTCGAACGACGAGGGCATGGTAAGGATTGGCTTGGGTGATTACCATGGCCGCACTCAGGGGGAGCAGGGCTGCGATCGCAACGACATAGCCACTATCGGTCAGGCTAATAGCTTCCATGGTTGCCTCCATTTGCATTACCGCTAGAACAATAGGCCAGCACATACCCCAGTACCGTATTCCAAATGGCTAGGGAAATCAGGGCCAAAATTAATAGCGGCCATTCGCGGGGAATCTTAAGCAGTAGCCCCACGATCATAGTCATTGACCCCAGGGTGTCAGACACCGACAGGCTGTGGAGCTTAAACAAGATCGAACGCTGACCGAGCAGGGGCCAGGTGCCCCAAAACCAAAACCCTAGACCGATCACCATGAGTAAGGTGCTGAGGTGATTAATGACTGACGACATCATAAAGTTGCTCATTACAGGGTTTCCATCCGTCTCAGAATGTGGGCCAACAGCATGAGGGCAGCGTTGCCCACACTAAGGATCAGCACCCCCACCAGGCCAATCATCCAATCATCTCGCAGGACTGAAACCACTAAAATCATCATTGAAGCCTTAGTGGCGACACTGGAAAAGGCCAGCATTTTTTGCCAAATATTGTCGTCTTGCCACGCTTCATACAGGGGAATAAGCAGAGCGGCCAGCATAGCCATGGGTAACCAGTTCATTTGCGCCTCCGTTGGATGCGGTGAACGTCGTATCTGCCATCCTCATCATTGCACCGCAGGACAATGGTTTTGGGGGTGAAGGTAATCAAGAAAATATCGAGAAAAATCAGGCCCGGTGTGCGATGGGGGCGCACCCGCTCATGCACAATAGCTTCATGACGATGGGGACGCACCATGATTTCAATGGCTTCTACGTAGGCCTGGGGAATGGCTTGGACAATTTCCCACAGCACATGTAGCCATTCTTTGAGAATCTCTGGCAGCATGGCCGGGCTGCGACGGTGGTAGCGCCATGGCAGGAGCAGGGCTACCGCAACCCCAATCAAAATATTGGCCAAACTGCCATCGGCGGTAATCAGAAACCAGATGGTTAGCCTCAGTAACAGATCCAAATAGCGAATCATGCCAGCGTCATTCCCAATAGCAGCAACAATATTAGGCTCATTATTCCGATCAAATTCTCTAGACTTTCAACGGTGGCTGGTAAACGTACATTGGCTAGCTGCAACCGTTTGGTAGAGTTCTGCGCGATGCACCATGAAATCAATCCGTAAAGCAACCAGCCTCCCCCTATCGTTGTCAGGGCCTTGATCAGGTTTTTGAGGGTGTAAGCATCACCATAGAGACTATTGGCCAGTAAAAGCCCGCTCAGTAGGGGCAGTAACGCCCACCCCAGCCCCGGAGCTTTAAGCTTGGGCCAGCCAGGTTTAGTAGGCAAAAATAACAGCTTGGAAAATGCGATCGCAGTTCCCACGGCTGCTCCACTCATCGCTACCTGCTGCCACCCCGACAGATACGAAAGAGTCTGGGCTTTGGCCCCAAAGCCCGCCAACAGAGGCAACCCCGCCATCGATAGACTTGGTATCGCCAGGGCTACCCACATGGCTAAGGGGAGCTTACCCTGACGAAGCTCTTGAAACTTGCGGCTGGGCAAGTTACCCACACTCAAAAATAACGTCGCCTTTGCCAACCCATGGGTAAGGGCGTACAGTCCGGCTGCTGCTGGTGTCACCAAAACAAACCCCATCTGGGAGAGGGTGCTAGCCGCCAACATCCGCTTAGTATCCCGCTCCACAATGGCATAGGTCACCCCCAAGAGAGTTGCACCCACCGCAAAAATGCTCAAAATGGTTGTCACCGCTTCCATCATTAGTCCGCAGCGCACTAGGGGAAACACTCCAGCCTTAACCACTACCCCCGATAGCAGTGCCGAAACCGGCGTCTCCGATTCTCCATGGGTGAGGGGTAGCCATAGCCCTGATACAAATAATCCTCCCTTTGTCAGCAGCCCCAAAAAGATTAGCGCCATCGCCTCGGTCGGTGCATCTTGTAAGCCCATAAAAGCAAACGAATGGTTTGCCTGATAAACCAAGACTGCGCCGATCAGATAGAACAACATGGCCGTGTTGCTTACAAACAGATAGCGTAGACCCACCCAAATTGATCGATCGGTGCGCGGATAGGCAATTAACAAAAAAGCTGCAATGCCAATTACCTCCAACGCCACATAGAGGCTAATAAAATCCGCACAGATAAAGACCGCATTGACACTGCCGTGTAGGAGCGTGGTTTGGGCATAAAAGAATGCGTTTTTACCCTGTCGCCAGCAGTACAAAACCACGGCAGCGGTGACCACTGCGTTGGTCACAATAAAATAACCACTTAGACTATCAACCCTAAGGGTGACCCCAAAACTATCTAAGAGCTGCCAGCTCAGCACAGAGGAGGGCTCCAGCATTCGTCCTAGGCCGTAGCCCAGGGATATTAGCGACACCACCAGCGCAAACAAACGCCCCAATTTCGGTACCAAATAGCCACTAAATCCTAGAAATAGGGGTAGGGCCATCCAAAGAATGGTCGTGGTCGCCATGGTCTTGGTTGTCATGAGCGCAGCGGTCATAGCTGAGTCTCCTGCTCAATCTCCTGGGTTTCCAAGGTAGGGTAATTTCGCGCTAGTTTCATCACCCCCACTAGCATCAGAGCTTGAATCGAAAACCCGATCACAATGGCTGTTAAAATTACTGCCTGCGGTACCGGGTCAGCATAGGTTGTTCCCCCTTGGTCCAACACAATTGGAGTCACCAGTCCACCTCTTGCAGACACTAGAACGTAGTAGGCGATGACGCCAGTACTCATGACATCCATCGCGATGATTTTCATCATCAGGTTGTGTTTAAAGATGATGCCAAAAAATCCTAAAAGAACCGTGGCAAAGACAAACGCTTCTAAAATAACCATGGGAGATCTCCTTACTCAACGGCCGATAGAGCCTCGCTAGCCATTATCTCGGTAGCTGGCTGTTCTCTCATGACAAACTGTAGTAATGGGGGAGCTAAAAACGTTGTGATAATCACCATCACAATAATGGCCGCCTCCAGAGGTCGGTCTAACACACCGCTAGCGGTGCCAATACCGGCAAAAACTAATCCCACCTCACCTCGGGGAATCATGCCCACACCAATGGCCAGTCGGTTGATCTCAGGCTTACCCCACACAGCCCAACCGGTAACGATCTTGCCAATAATGGCGACCCCAATTAAAAACGTAGCAATGACCAAGCCAGCTCGGTTTTCTGCTACGGCGGGATTGAGCACACCCAGATCAGCTTTTGCCCCTACGGTAACAAAGAAAATCGGTACCAAAATATCTGCAACCGGCATCACTTGCTGGTCGAGCTCTTTGCGCTTATCGGTTTCGTCTAGCACCAGTCCCGCCGCAAACGCTCCTAAAATTGCCTCTAAATGAATGACACTGGCCAAAAATGCCATCACTAAAGCAAAGGTAAGGGCTGGAATCAGCAGGGCCCCCCGAGTTTGCAACTTATTAGCAATGGTCACAAAACTGTGATTAAAAAACTTACCCAACAAAATAGAGCCGAGTAAAAACGCGCTTGCGCCCACAATCAAATAAATCAGATTGAGCAGGTCTACCTCACCTGTTTTTGCCAGACTGGCTACCACCGCCAGCACAATAATTCCCAACACGTCATCAATGACAGCGGCTCCAACAATAATCTGCCCTTCGGTAGACTTTAGCTGTCCGAGATCTGATAAGACCTTGGATGTAATACCAATGCTTGTAGCTGTGAGGGCAGCGCCCGCAAATACAGCCGGAATGAGCGGCACATGGAACAGACTCACCAGCCCCACGGTCCCCAGCGCAAAGGGCGCTACCACTCCAACCACAGCGACGATGGCCGCTTGATAGCCCACTTTACCCAGCTCTCTGAGGTCAGACTCTAAACCAATTTCAAACAGCAATACAATGACACCCAGCTCCGCCAAGACTGAAATCACTTCGCTTTGACTCTGAAAAATATGCATCAAAGCAGTGTCGTCCAAATGTCCCAATCCCTGCAGGGCTCTCATCAAAATCGAGTCAGTAGCTGCCGCTGTGTTTTCAGGAAACATCACTAGATGCAACACTGAGATACCGACGACAACACCTCCCACCAGCTCACCTAAGACTGGCGGCAAACTGACTCGCTTGGAGAGTTCTCCCCCCAGTTTGCTAGCCAGATAGATGGTGACCAAGCTCAGCAATACGCCTATCAACACCCAAGACCCATATTCAGACGGTGGGGTGGTGGCAACTGTCCAAGGAACCGCTGGCCAAACGTCTACGAAATGGCTGAGAGACGTGTAAAAAACAGTATTGAGCACGAGGAAACTCTCCTGAGATTACATAAACTACCCGTTTGCTGTAGCTTTAAGACTGCTCCATGCCTGGGATATCAGTAGCTGCAAGCCCATTTTCCCTAAGCTAGAAAATCATTAGCAGGGGACCAGTGATAGTTCTTAAAAACCCCTGGGGAGACAGCAGTGTCAGTTGCTAATTGAGGGACTTTTTTCCAGGGAGCACAGTGAGTGCCCCCAGACAGGTGGCTCCCAGACGGTCCTTAGACAAGGAACTACCAGACAGGTGCAAGAGCTGGGGCTATTGCACCATTGACTTGTTGTCTAGAGCACGGGGGAGACGTCAAACCCTGGAGCTGTCTCTCCGGTGGCGGTTGTCTCTGGCCCAGGAAATAGACCAGATACCGCATGGCTAATGGCATCTGCGCGGCTGACATAGAGATGCTCAGTGGGAATATGCTTAAAGATACCCAACTTTTCCATACGTCGTTTTGTCTGGCCTGCGGCCCCGACAATAAAGATCTGACGATCTTTTTCCACGGCCTCTTGAATCGCATTTTCTAGCGCTAATGACGCGGTGACGCCTAGATGAGGCACATCACTGATGTCAAAGACGATGGCATCACAGTCCCTAATGGCGTTGTGCTCACGAGCAATGGCCTTAGCGACGCCAAAGATCATAGGACCACTAAGCTGGAACAGCAGTACGCGGCCTTTTGCCTCATCTAACCAGCGTTTTTCATCCCGACTCAGTAAAATTGTATCGTCAGCATCGCTAATGGCCTGTACTGATTGAGACTGCAGGGTACTCATACGGTCAATCGTAAGAATATTGGCGACAAAGACACCGATACCCACCGCTGCAATCAGGTCGACCAGAACCGTTAGCAGGATGACCCCGTACATGATCAGGGCACCTTTGATGGAAATCTGATGGGCCCGTTTGAGGAAATCCCAATCAATAATGTCAATACCAACTTTTAGGGCAATCCCTGCCAAGACGGCTAGAGGAATAGTGGCTGCCAGATTTGCTGCGCCTAAGATAACTATCAGTAAAACAGAGGCGCGCACCAACCCAGAAAGAGCTGTTCTACCACCGGTCTGAATGTTAACTACCGTACCCATGGTGGCACCAGCACCGGCTATACCACCAAATAGACCCGACATGATGTTTCCTATGCCTTGACCGACCAGCTCCTTGTTAGAGTTATGTTCGGTGCGAGTTAGGCTGTCTGCCACTACTGATGTCAATAGCGCATCGATACAGCCCAGCATCCCCAAGACAGCCGCATCTACAAACATGAGCTGTAGCTGGTCAAGGCTAAATGTGGGTGTCTGTAACGCTGGAAATCCCATGGGAATCTCACCAATACGGCGAATATCAGCCTCGGGAAACAGCAATAAAGACAACACTGTGCCAGCAATCAGGGCAATCAGCTGGGGGGGGACCAACCGTCTTAGTTTGGCTGGCATGAACCAAATGATAGCGACAGCCGTTGCCGCCAAAATCGTCTCGGCGGGTTGAATATTCGCTAGGAGTGTTGGTATCGACTGTAATGTGCCTACTACTCCCCCAGGACTGTCCTGCCCGAGAAAGGGTGCTAGCTGCAAAATGACTAAGATAATGCCAATTCCAGACATAAAGCCGGAAATAACGGTGTAGGGCATCATCGTGACGTATTTGCCGAGTCTGAGGCTGCCAAAAATGATTTGGAAGACGCCTGCCATCATGACGACAGTAAAAGCCATAGCCCTGCCATTTTCTGGATCGGCTGCCATCAGGTTGGCCATTACCGCGGTCATGATGACGGTCATGGGACCTGTCGGTTCAGAAATCAGGGTGGGGGTGCCGCCAAACAGGGATGCGAAGAAGCCAACAAGAACAGCTCCCCAAAGCCCTGACGCAGGTCCGGCCCCAGATGCGACGCCAAAGGCGAGAGCCATGGGTAAGGCGATGACGGCGGCGGTTAACCCGCCAAAGAGATCTCCTCGGAGATTTCGAAAGTGAATTTTATTGGTCAGTTGCATTGGTGGAGGCACCTCACTGAATATGTTTATGGGATTGGAATTCACCTAAGCCAATGGCAAGACTTGTGGGTCAAGTCTGGATGCTATTGAGCCTGTATAAGACTTCCTGCCCAACCTCTGTTACAGAGATTTGTTATTGGGAACAGCCTATGATGGCGTCAACTGGAAGATCAGATTCAATTGTTGATTGACTTTAGTAAATGCAAAATTCTTTTCGATTGACTTTAGTCTATAAGTAAGCGGCCCCAATTTGCAATCCCTGCGGACTAATCATTTTTGATAAGACTAATAAGGAGGAGCTAATGGCCGCAATGTAAATGAGCGCGGCTAGGCTATCTCATCTCGGTGGAGTGAATTTTCCCTGGTCAAAGCGGGTAAGGGGCCTAAGGGGGGATTTTAGGCGCTTAACCCAAAGCCTGCCAAAAGATATAGGCTGCCAAAATGCATAGCAGAAGGCGAAAGAGAATGCTGATAATTTGTTCTGGCAGTTTTGGTAAAAAGCGAGTGCTAATTTGTGCGCCTACTAGACCGCCAAGACCCATGATCAACCCGGCTAAGGGGACAATATCGCCCTTAAGTAGGTTGTGAATACAGGCGATGAGGGAGGTGATGACGATGACTCCCAAGCTGTTGCGCACGGCGTTTTTAATGTCGGTCCCTAACAGTAAAATTTGCAGGGGTACCATAATGACTCCGCCGCCAACCCCAAATAGACCGGCCATAAACCCTGCTGCACCGCCTGTGACCAGGCGTGCTGTAGTTAGATTTAGCTGGGCTGGCCTTTGGGGGATTTGGGTGGCGGCCCTTTTCTTGATACTCACGAGGTATAGATTGGCCAGTAGCAAACAGCCAAAGCCAATCTGACGCTGACTGTCTGTCATCAGGCTGCCGGTTTCTGTTCCTACGATGACCAGTATTGCGGCGGGGGCGGCTAGCCATAACACTTGACGAGGCTGTAGATAGCCCATGTGCCAATTTTGCCAGCTGCCTGTGCTAGCGGTTACTAAAATTGCTAGAAGGCTGGTGGCGGTGGCTTGGTCGATGGTAAACCCTAGTAATAATAAGAGCGGCACCATCAATACGCCGCCGCCAATGCCCAGCAGACCTGCTAACAGGCCTGACGCTAAACCACCTAGAACTAACAGTGCAATATCTGTGGGGGCCATGGGTTGGTGGGGTAGATGTCAAAGCATGCTGTCACAGTTAGCCTAGGGGATCGCAGGGCTATTTTCACGCCTATCTTGAAGACGGCGGTGTGGGCAGGCTATTGGAGCGATGGCAATAGGTGAAAGGGCAGATTCACCAGACGCCATCGGTCAACTGATGAATGCAGAATGCAGTCGGTGGTTGCTGTTTGCGATCGCAAAACAATCAAATCAAGCCCACCGAGCCCCAAAAATTATCGGCCCCATTTTTTAGCGCAGATGGGCAACGGGCTTAGCCCAAAATCCACAACGTGCCCCAGGTTTAGCAACCTGGGGCACGTTGTGGCGATATACAATTTCCCCGCGAGCAGACTGTTTAGGACTGAGTCAAAATAGGATCCAAGTTGACATACTGTTCAACCGTATTTGCCAAATCATTCAGCATGGCATCCCGCTGTTCACGGTAATTGGCAATACCGGTGGGCAGCGACCCTAGCCCGCGCTGCTGCCGTAGACGGTTGAGCCAGGCGCGTCTCCAGGGACCGTTATCAAAGATGCCATGGAGGTATGTACCCCATAGGGATTCGGTCTCATCGACGATGCCTAAGCTGCGATCGTCAAAAATAGGATGAAATTTTGGTCCCGGCTCGCCACCTTCGGGGGTCATGACGAGCTGTGTTCGACCGTGATGAATCTCATAACCGTTGACCGGTAGCCCCTCTTGGGGAAACTTAGAGCTCACTGACCGCTGACGCGCCACCTTATTTTGAGTAATGACCGTGCGTAGGGGTAAAATACTCAACCCCCTAAAGCGTCCTTCTTGACCTTCCAATCCTTCCGGGTCGGCGAGCATTTGCCCCATTAGCTGGAATCCGCCACAAATGCCTAGCACTGTGCCCCCGGCTGCGGCATAGTTTTGAATCGCTTCGGCCATGCCAGTGCGCTGCAAAATTAACAGGTCAGCAATGGCTGTTTTAGTTCCCGGTAGAACAACGGCATCGGGATGGCCTAAATCATCCTTAGGGCTCAAATAGCGAACATTGACAGATGGTTCGGCTTCTAAGGGGTCAAAGTCCGTGAAGTTCGAAATGCGGGGTAGTCGAATCACCGCAATATTCAGCTCGGCCGATTGCTTTTCTACCGGCCGCTCCATCAACGACAGGGAGTCCTCTGCCGGAAACGCACCATCAATCCAGGGAATAACACCGAGGACAGGAATGCCTGTGCGCTCTTCTATCCAGTCAAGCCCTGGCTGTAACAGACTTTTCTGACCGCTAAACTTATTGATAATAATGCCTTTGACCAAGGCGCGTTCTTCGGGGGCAAGCAGTTCAAGGGTGCCAACGATGTGGGCAAAGGCCCCGCCGCGGTCAATGTCCGCCACCAATATTGTGGGAGCTTTGAGGGCGGTAGCAATCCGCATATTGGCCAGATCACGTTGTTTAATATTGATTTCGGCAGGGTTGCCGTCCCCTTCACAAATTAAGAGGTCAAAGTCTTGACCCAGGCGAGCCAGGCTTTCTTGCACAGCCTGCCAGCCGCTCTCGAAGTAGGTTTCATGGTAGTGGGTAGCCGTGGTTTGACCAACGGGACGCCCTTTAATGATGACTTGAGAGGTGGTGTTGCCCTGGGGTTTTAGCAAAACCGGATTCATTTCGGCTTGGGGAGATACGCCAGCCGCCCAAGCCTGAACCGCTTGCGTATAGCCAATTTCAGCGCCATTGGCGGTAACATAGGCGCTAGGAGCCGTGTTTTGTCCTTTGAAGGGAGCGACTCGCCAACCACGACGGCTGAGCATTCGACAGAGTGCTGTCACGAGTAGAGATTTCCCTGCGTGGGAGGTGGTCCCCACTACCATAATGGCCTTCATGCTAGAGCGTCTCCCGGTCCAATTAAATTATTACTGGTTGAAATATCGAGTTGGAATATCAATTTGGAATAACGGCCTTTCAATACAAGGTATTGGTAATCGTACTGCGTCAAGCTACGAATTGCGGATTGGTTAGCACTATTGCCTAACCCTATCCAAACTAAATCATTTAGACGACGTTGAGTAATGTCCTGCCACTGGCCCTTTTATATGGCTGCCCATATGGGCTGCGGTCTCAAAGTTAACCTGGCTATCGTAACCATGTCGGTAGTCTTGACCAGCGATTTTTGGTGTTGAGTACATAATCCACGAGGCTGCCTGTAGAATCCGGACGACCTGCGGACTCCCATTGTTCAACCAGTTGACGACCAATGGGAGTGAGGCGAAAGCTGTCGGTCAGTCCTTGTCCATCGACTTCTCGGCGGACAATGCCCACGGCCATTAGCCATCCTAGGTGATTGTCGGCGGCTATGTCTGATAGGGGTTGACGGGTGTAGCCATTCAGCATGCCGCGATCGTCACTAATGGCTCTGAGGGAAACGCTGTTGGTGCGCATGGCTGCCAGTAGCGTCATGTAAAACGGGGCACAGCGTACGGCTCGTTGAGCACGGGATAGGGTTTTGGGGCGGGCGGGTAGCGAAGAGGAGGAGGTCATGGGAATAGGCGATGGACAGCGAGGGCAAGCGAGTTAATCTACGGGTATTACGTGTTGAGATTGTCGCTGGTTTCCCCATCTTTAGTATCCCCCGCTATTGCATTGGCTTCTGCATTTGGGGTGTCGCTAGCTTCATTGACTGGGAAACGGTTAAGCAGATAGGCGGCCTGTCGAGCCGTTGATTTAACGGTGTCTGGCAAAAATGGAACGTGGGGAATTTGGGACAAGATATCCAGGGTGCGGCGCAGGATCCGCACGACATCGCCTTCGTCAAGGCTGGTGTTTTGGCATAGCTCGTTCCACTCGGTTTCTAAGGCCCACTCTTCAA
The DNA here is from genome assembly GCA_038534515.1 of Cyanobacteria bacterium J06554_1. Taxonomy (GTDB): domain Bacteria; phylum Cyanobacteriota; class Cyanobacteriia; order Phormidesmidales; family Phormidesmidaceae; genus Leptothoe. The sequence goes on along the minus strand of JBCAWO010000031.1, from coordinate 14,177 downwards.
CTAGGGCGATGAGATTCCACTCTAAGGGGACGGGCAAGGTGACCTGGTAGCGACGCTGCTGCTGAAACATTTGCCGCCGAATGGAGCGCAGACCGTCAAGGGATTCTACGACTGGGTTAGAGGTGTGGTAACGAGTCCAGGTGTCGGGGCGGGTAATTTCGGTAACGATGGCGGCACAGGCGGCGGCAAACTGATGGGGTTGAAGATGGTCAAACTCACCGGAACCCAGGGCCAGGGCTAGCCACAGTTCATTCTCTCCTCGGATGGCGGCTGCCATCTTGCCAAAGTTGGTGGGCTGGTTGTTTTCGAGACCACCAAAGGCTTCGAGAATCGCCATCAAATTGAGAAATTCTTCCCAATAGCGGCTGGCATATTTTTGATATTTGACGTTGCGATCGCGAAGTTCAGCCTCTAATGTCTGTAGCCGCATCTGTTTTTTCAGCAGCGACTTGGGTTTGCCAAACTGATTGAGCGGATGATTCTCTAGCATGGCTTCTACCGCCTGCATGCGATCGCGCTGTTCTTTTACCTCTGGGGCTAGTTCATCAAGGGTGGGTATATCTTTCGGAATCATGCCCGCTACCTCGCCACTGGAGGCATCGCCGCGGCATTTGTTACCAGCTCTAAGGGCCAGTGTGGCCGGCGGAGTCAGGTTATCCACCGCCGCAATGCGTTCGTACTTTGCATAGAGCCCAAAGATATCGCGGGGGGCCGCCATAATCCAGTGGTTGTCATCAGTCAGACAGACCAGATAGAGCACCTGGTTAGACCCCTGTCGTTTGGCCACCAGCACTGCCGGTAAGGGATTATGCACCGGGATGTGTTTTCCCTTAAGAGATAGCACTGTACCCGTGACAGCAAAGCTGGCAGCTGTTTCCAGATCGCCCGAAAGGGTCTCGGTGGCCTGGGTGTCCAAAATTTTGAGCAGGCGGCGCTCTTCTCGCAAACGCTCCCGCAGCTTGCCATACTCGGCAACGGTGTCGGCCCCAATCGCTGTCAGCTGCTCGCGGATGAGCGCGATATTCTCTTCCACGTCATTAATGGCCTGCTGCTGGGGTGCCAGGTGCAATGTGGAAAGATATTGACCAAAACTGCGCTCAACCAGAGCGCGGGTTTCCTCTAAAGAATGGGTCTGGAGCAGATTTAGCACCATGCCATAGCTGGGGGTAAACTGACTCACCAGCGGGTCTGGCTCCGCTAGGGCCAAATAACCAGCTTCCTTAGCCCCTTCAAAGGGGGTTTCCACCGTGACCACATGGCCTTCCACATCCATGCCCCGACGACCAGCCCGGCCCGCCATTTGCAAAAATTCCGATGCCCGCAGCAGCCGATGCCCGCTGTCTGTACGCTTTGATAAGCTTGAAATGACCGTGGTGCGGGCGGGCATGTTAATCCCTGCGGCCAAGGTTTCTGTGGCAAAAATCACTTTGATTAATCCGGCCTGGAAGAGCTCTTCCACCAGACCTTTCCAGGCCGGTAAAAGTCCGGCGTGGTGGGCGGCGATACCCCGATAAAGGGGCTCCACCTGTCCGGCGCGAGCGGCTTCGGGGTTAGCCCCCAGAAAATCATCAATGCGGCGTTTGAGCACGCGGGCCTCGTCTGGGTTAACCAGCGCCAGATTGTTAATGGTCTGCACCGCCTTATCGCACCCCTTGCGACTAAAGATAAAGAAAATCGCTGGCAGCATATCCTTTTGCTGTAGCTGGGTGACGATAAATGAGTTGTTGGCCGTGACGGATTTTTTCTTTTGCCCCCGTTGCTGGCGGGGGGGCTTACGCTGATTTTTGAGGCGATTGTGGAGGGCGGTTTTTTTGTCATTCAGCAGTGGAAAGATGCCCTTGCCCGTTGCAAAGTGAATCGTTAGGGGGACGGGGCGGAAATCCGAATAGATCAGCTCACTGGGGCCATGGATTTTGGCGATCCAGTCGGTGAGCTGATCGCCATTGGCTACGGTGGCTGACAGACCCACCAATTGAATTTTGGGTGGGCAGTAGATAATGGATTCTTCCCACACGGTGCCGCGCTGGCGGTCGTTCATATAGTGGCACTCATCTAGAACCACTGTTTGCAGATCTTTGACCGCATCTCCGACCTCCCCCATGGTGGTGCCATAGAGCATGTTGCGAAAGATCTCTGTAGTCATTACCAGGATGGGCGCTTCTCGATTGACAGAGGTATCCCCCGTCAGCAGGCCTACGTTGTCGTAACCAAACAAGTTGCGAAAATCCCGTAGCTTTTGGTTGGATAGGGCCTTGAGGGGCGTGGTGTAAAACACCCGCTTATGGGTATGTAGTGCCCGATGGATGGCGTATTCCCCCACAAGGGTCTTTCCAGAACCTGTCGGGGCACAGACCACCACCGATTTACCCTGGTTAAGTGCCTCGATGGCGTCCACTTGAAACGGATCGAGCTGAAACGGAAATAAATTTTCAGGCGTTAAGACCAAAATCCTTGGCGACCTTTGTTGCGCGTAGGGTTTGACCACCTCATTGTGCCAGAGGACCGCATGGGTTGGGGGAATTAATGAACCCGTGATGAGGCTGCGTAAAGACTCCTTGAACGGATTGGGGGTATTTACCTTCCCTTAACCTTTGCGTTGGGTAATTACCCTACCTTCAAATTAAATCCTGACTGGAGTTTGGCCGTTGTAACCGGTTAGCCCGAGGCGGCTCTATCAGGATAGCCCTGGGGGTAAGACTCATTTACAGCTGCATTTAGTTTAGAAAGCTCGAAAACGACACTATGACACTTAAATACACCTTAGGGGCGCTAGTCCCAGCTGTGATTTTAGCTGGTGCGATGGCTGCTCCTGCGTCTGCTTTTAGCCTCAGTCGATTAGGCGGAGCTGATGTTGAAGGCGGAGCAGAGATTGCTGCGTTTGATCCCGATAGCGATAACCTGTTTGTCACCACGGGCGACACCATTGAAATTTTTAACCTCACGACACCGAGTACCCCCGCGTTTGTCAGTTCGATTGATCTGACTAATCCTGCCAACATTGGTGGGTTTGAAAGTGGTGGCGTTAACAGTGTCGCGTTTAGTAATGGCATTTTGGCGGCGGCAATTGAAGCTGACATCAAGCAAGACAACGGTATCGTTGCGTTCTTTGATGCCCAGGGCAATTTTCAGATCAAATTTGATGTGGGTGCCCTGCCAGATATGGTCACCTTCACCCCCGATAGCAGTAAAGTGCTGGTGGCTAACGAAGGCGAACCTAATGATGATTATGATGTGGACCCTGAAGGTTCAGTCAGCATCATTGATGTGACAAGCGGTACGGTCAACACCGTTGGTTTCACTGGGGTGCCGATCGATCCTGAGGTGCGGATCTTTGGCCCCGGTGCTACCCCTGAGCAAGATCTAGAACCCGAGTACATTGCAGTTGCTGAGGATGGATCTACAGCCTATGTAGCGCTCCAGGAGAATAATGCGCTGGCGATTCTCGATCTGGAGACTGAGACCTTTACTGGGGTCAAGAGCCTAGGGTTTAAGGATCACAGCCTTGAGGGTAATGGCTTTGATGCTAGCAATCGAGATGATGCTATCAACATTCAGACCCATCCAGTGTTGGGGATGTATCAGCCGGATGCGATCGCAACCTACACCGCCAACGGTGCAACCTATGTTGTCACTGCTAACGAAGGCGATGCCCGTGACTATGATGGCTTTTCCGAAGAAGAGCGGGTCAAAGATCTAGTCCTCGACCCCACCGCCTATCCCAATGCTGACGAGCTGCAGCAAGATGAAAACCTGGGCCGGCTTAAGACTACTAACACGCTGGGTGATACCGATGGCGATGGCGACGTTGACCAAATTTATAGCTATGGTTCTCGCTCTTTCTCCATCTGGGATGCAGAGGGCAACCTAGTTTTTGACAGCGGTGACGATTTCGAGCAAATCATCGCTGCCGACTTCCCTGAGTTGTTCAATGTCAACAGCGGTGACCCCGAAGAGTTTGATCAGCGCAGTGACGACAAAGGTCCTGAACCCGAAGGTGTTACCATCGGCACCTTTAAAGGACGGACTGTTGCCCTTATTGGTCTAGAGCGTACGGGCGGCGTCATGGTTTACGACATTAGTGACCCCACCGCCCCCAGTTTCATCACCTATGAGCCCAGCTTTAGCGGTGATGTGAGTCCTGAGGGGCTGCTATACATCAGTGCCACCGATAGCCCCAACGGCGAACCGCTGCTAGTGCTCTCCAATGAAGTTAGCGAAACCATTTCGGTGTATCAGGCTGTGCCCGAACCTGGGACGTTGCTTGGCCTGATGGGAGGTGCGGCGGCCCTTCTAGGGATGGCGCGTAAGCGGACGGCATAGAACTAGACGACTACCACGACTCACGACTACGACTTAAGCCGTCTGACTAACATGGTCAGACGGCTTTCCTATTGGCTTAATGATGTGTCTAGTTCTTATACCAAATCCAAATTCATTAAACCCGATTAAACATAGATACTCCTACAGGAGTAATCCCTTGTGGATGCCCTCAAATACCGGGCACTATCAGCCAGAGTTTCGTATTAATGGTCAAAACAGTTAGGGTGATTGGTGACAATCTTGCCAACGGTCTCAACCTACGGTCAAGCGTTCGCCAGGTTGTACTATAGATTCAGCTAAATCTCTGCCTAACGCCTAGAGACTCTTGACCACTGGGCAGGGCTATTTTTTGGTGAACAACCGCTGCCGTCTACCCATGCCCCACAAACTTCTATTTATCAGCAACGGCCACGGTGAAGATAATCACTCTTCCCACATTATTCGGAGTCTGCGAGAGTTAGCACCCGAGTTGGACATTGCCGCTGCCCCCATTGTTGGCCAAGGCCATGCCTATCGCAGTATTGACGTGCCCATCGTGTCACCCACGCTTACGCTGCCATCAGGCGGGTTTACCTACACCAACCGCCTACGACTAATCAACGATATTCGTGCCGGGCTACTCACCTCTACCTGGCGACAGCTGCAGGCCGTACGTCGCTATGCGCCTCAGTGTGACCTGGTGTTTGCAACCGGCGACGTCGTCGGACAATGTTTCGCCTATCTGAGCGGTAGACCCTTTATCTCATTTACGTCACCGTTGTCGGCCATCTATGAAGGCACCCTCAACATTGATATGGTGCTCAAGGCTGTGCTCAAGTCTTCTCGGTGTCTAACACTGTTTTCTCGCGACGCCTACACGGCTAAAGATTATCAAAAGCAAGGATTTACCAAGGCCCAATTTGGCGGAATTCCCTCCCTTGATCGCCTCAAACCCAAGGGAAAAGATTTGCAGCTGGATCCCAGTCGACCGATGATGGCGCTGCTACCTGGTTCACGTATTCCTGAAGCCATGCGCAATCTAACGCTGCTATTGGGGCTCGTGGCAGAAATTGCTATTCTCAACCCCCAGGTGCAATTTCGAGCTGCCCTTGTGCCCGATGTCATGGCCGACTTAGATGCTGTTGCGACGGCGGCCGGATGGCAGCATGACCAGGGCAAACTCACCTATGGAGCCGAGGGCAAAACCATCGCCACCATACTCTGTTCTAGCGATGCCTTTAATGACATCGTTTGCCAGACCACCCTGGTCTTAGGCATGGCTGGGCTGGCTGTCGATCAGGCCATGGCTATTGGCAAACCCATTTTGCAAATTCCTGGGACTGGTCCCCAGTTTACCTATGCCTTTGCCGAGGCTCAGGATCGTCTCCTGGGACTGTCGGTGAAAACCATCGGTACTGAGCCTGCCACACCTGCGATCCTAAAAGAAGCGGCTCAGTATGCTGTCGATGTGATCCAAGATGAGGATTATCTCAAAGCCTGTATTGCCAATGGTCAGGAACGATTTGGTCCCTTTGGTGCATCCTATCGCATTGCCAGGGTGGTGTTAAATACCCTCGAGCAGCTTGATGGGGCAGCGGTTTCTAGTCACTAATCAAGTTTTTCTGTCGAGATTTGAGATTTCCCTCTATGGCACAACAACGATCGGTTTATTGGCAGCTGCTGCCTTTTCTCAAGCCCCAGTGGCCCTTGTTCGGCTGGTCGTTTGTGTGCATTGTTGGCTATGTTCTAGCAACGGTAATGCTGCCCTATCTGGCGGGGCAGGTAACCTACTATATTAGCCAGGGGCAAGTGCCAAATATCGCTAGATGGCTGGGTCTGACCACACTGGCGTTTCTCATTCAAAATCTTTTTCAATATGGTGAAAAAGTCTTTTCTATTCGAGCCTCTCTAGCCGCGGTGCTTGAACTCAGGAAAAAAGTCTATGCCCATCTTCACCAGTTAAGTATTGATTACTTTGCATCAGCCAAAACTGGCGATCTCTCCTACCGCCTCACCGAAGATATCGACCGTATTGGTGAAGTTATTTATAAAATGTCGCAGCAGTTTATCTCCTGCGTTTTTCAATTGATTGCCATTCCCATCTATATGTTTTATCTCAACTGGCCCCTCACCCTGGCGGGCTTTTTGATTGCGCCCCTGATGGCATGGCTGATTGGCAGCTTTGGTAACCGGATGTTGTCTTTGTCGCGCCGCAGTCAAAATGAGATTTCTAATCTTTCTTCATTACTTACCGAAGTGTTGGGTAACATTCGAGTGGTCAAGGCGTTTGCAGCGGATGAGTATGAGGTGGGGCGCTTTAGTGCGGTGGCCGATGAAAATCGCATCGCCAAATACCGGGCCGAGCATCTAACAGCAATTCAATACCCAGTGGTGGGCTTTTTAGAAGCGGTGGGCATTATGTTTTTGTTTTTGCTAGGAGGCTGGCAGATTGCCATAGGCAGTCTCCAACCCCAGGAGTTTGTTAGCTTTTTGGTAGCGGTGGCGCTGTTGATTGACCCAATTAACTTAGTTACTCAGCACTACAATTCTTTTAAGCAGACAGAAGCCTCGGCAGAGCGTGTTTTTGAGCTATTTGCCGAGCAGCCCACCCTCGAAAATCAGCCCAATGCTGGGGCCCTGCCGTCGATTACGGGCAAGGTGGAGTATCGCGACATTAGCTTTGCCTATGCGTCGGGGAAGCCAGTGTTTAAAGATCTCTCGCTGCTGGTAGAGCCTGGTGATGTGGTGGCTTTGGTGGGTCCTTCGGGGGCAGGTAAAACCACGTTGGTAAATCTGCTGGCCCGCTTTTACGATCCTCAAATAGGAGACGTGTTGGTAGATGGCATCGATATTCGACAAGTTACCTTGCGGAGTCTGCGCCAACAGATTGGCATTGTGCCCCAGGAGACGACGTTGTTTTCGGGAACAATTGCGCAAAATATTGCCTATGGTCAAACGGAGCTAGACTATGGGGCCATTGAAGCGGCAGCGCGGGTCGCTAATGCCCATGAGTTTATTCAGCAGTTCTCTCAGGGCTATCAAACCTGGGTGGGGGAACGGGGGGTGAATCTGTCGGGCGGTCAGCGGCAGCGTATTGCCATTGCGCGAGCGATTTTGTTGAACCCGCGAATTTTAATTTTAGATGAAGCGACGTCAGCACTGGACTCTGAGTCAGAGGCGTTAGTGCAAGAGGCATTGGAGCGGGCAATGGAGAACCGAACGGTGTTTGTGATTGCCCATCGTCTTAGCACTGTGCGGAAGGCGAATCGGATTTTGTTTATTGAGCACGGACAAATTGCGGAGTCGGGAACACATTTAGAACTGTTGGAACAACAGGGGCGATATGAACAGTTCTATGCGCAACAGTTTAAAGAATAAGATTCTTTGGAACGAGCTGCTTAGTCTGAGGCTCTGGGGTAGCCAGCGAGCGATCAGCCTAATTGGCCTCGGTTGTATTGTCTAGACTGGCTAGCTGATGTCGCACCACTTCAATTACCTTGATTGGGTCTACGGGCTTAGACATAAAGTCTGTAGCGCCCACGGCCTTTGCTCGCATCCGATCGACTAGGCCGTCATTGCCGGTCAAGATGACAATGGGAGTCTTGTGAAATGCTTTGACTCGACGAACTTGTTTACAAATCTCATAGCCATTGGCCACAGGCATGATCAGGTCTAGAAAAATCATGTCGGGCCGGTGGCGAATGATTTGGGCTAGGGCCTGAATAGAGTCTTGCACACTGGTACAGCGATACCCTGCCGGACGTAGGGCTTCTTCCATCAGATAACCTACCTGGGGACTGTCATCGACACAAAAGATCAGAGGCAGTTTTTTGGCGACCTGGAGGGGAACTTTTTGGGCTATGGAGGCCTGGGGACTGGGCAGGTCGTCGATGGGATTGAGGGTGACGATGCCCCGTTCCACATATCCGGCTAGCATACGTCCCAATGCAGGCATTTCCCGTCCGGTAATCTGACTTAGCTCTCGCAACGAACGATTGCCTTGGAGCAGGCGTTTTAGAATTTGATACGTTCTTGGCTGGGTGCACTGTTTGAGTCGTTGGTTGTCAATGATGATGGGTGACAGATTTGGCGATAGGTTGCCGAGAGCCGTATCTTGCCATGACTGTAGCTCAGTTTTAACGTTGTAAAACAGCGATGTGCTGCTGAGAATTGCCATGGGTTGAGACAAGCGCGATTGACGATCGGTAGTATGCGCAATTTGGGAGAGATCGCCCACAGCATGGCAAATGTCGAACAGGACTTCTGAGAGGGTTGATTGGATGATTGCGATCGCAATCTCACGGTGTAGCTGTTGCCGGCGTAATAATACGGACAGCGCCACATATTCCCAATGATCAAACAGGTCAGGTTCCCGTAGCCGCACCTCACTGGGGGGTAGGTCTGGACAATGGGTTTTTAGCAGCCGCTGCCATCGTCTGAACCGATGTTGCCCACCACCGGCCCACAGCAGTCGCCCTACTCGAAAATCGAGCCACCATTGCTCCCCAGCTATTGTCTTCAAGTGAATATGACCATTGGTCTGGGTCTGAATAATAACCTTGACGGTTTTAATCAGTGTAGACACCGAAAATCCGTTCTCTAACGGCACTACATTAAGTACAGACTCAGTCATGGTATTAAATACTTGGCTGTGTTTTTACCGATAAATAATAAAAAAGCTCTACGCATCCACCCGAACTATTAGCGGTCCAACGGATCAAATGACCTAGTTAATACGGTGTTAGTCTCTCTTGCCCACATAAATATGGCAGTTAGGATGGCTCTCTTTTGTAATGGAATGCAATGGGAAACGTTGACGTACTAATGATTGATCAGGTCAATAGAGTTTTCCTGAGATAAGCCACTAACGCTTAAACACCTAGAGTTGCCTCCTTAAGTTTCCCGGACCTTAAGAAGTCATAACAATGCCTGTCCAAAAGCCATCAGTTATTAAAGACGCTATGGCTGGTTAAGGTTGCTGCTACCAAAGCCATATCGTGGTCAGAGAAAATAACCTTAGGAATAATATTGAGATAAAGAATCGCTATGGGAAAGGATAATTTTTTGGCCCTAAATAATAAAAGAAAATATAAACTCTAAGTAAGTATTACAGCTATATCTATTACTATTAATGTATGAAATGCCATAAATCTATGGTGAAATATAGTGCCTAATGACTGACCCCTCCCAATAGGGAAAATGCGGGCTTTTCAGTGTTTGAAAAGTGAAGCTAACGCTCTAAATGTGGGGGTTCCATTGGTCTGATATTCTACGTCTGCTCTGTTGGCTATGTCAGGTTAAACACATCACAGCTTTTGAAACGTTAGGCATATGGATATCCAAGAACGTATTACCCGTCAACGAGTGCACCACATTGTAGCTAGCTATCAGTTAGATGGTGATGATGGTGATGCGTTTGCCGATACCTTAAATCAACTACTAGAGACATACCCCCAATCTCTAATAGAGTTAGCCATTACCGAATCTATCGTTGAGGGATGGTCCGATGTCCCGATGCAAAAAGGGATACCTTTTATCCAGAAAGTACAGAAAAAATTGCGAGCCTGGCAGCCCGATCTCGAACGGCTAAGGAGGCCGCCAACATCATTGAAAACCCTGAATCCTAAATTTTTTGGGGCGATGTCTTTGGATGTGAGAGCTGTTGAGTCAAGCTCTATTAACCCTGAGACTGTGGGCATAACCATAACCCCTGGACAGTTTGAGCAAATTACCGGATTAGATGCAGGTCTGCTCTTTGATGCCAAGGGCTATGTGCTGGTCACCTGTCCGGTGGAGATGAGAAAACCGCTTGAGCCACGGCAGTAATACCTATGGTTGCATAGCCTGCTTTTTCTAGGGTGCTGACCGCTGCGCGCGCCGTACTGCCAGTGGTGTAAATATCATCAACGAGTAGAATGGGGCGACTGCGTGTTTTCAGATTAGGATTGACCTGAAATGCACCCGTCACATTTGCCTGCCTTTTCTTGGCCCCTAGACCATGCATGGCATTGGTAGCCCTGGTACGGATTAGACCATGCTCTGCCATCGGTAGCCCTGTTACTCGACAAAACCCTTTGGCAATTAGGGCAGCTTGATTATATCCACGCTGCTTTAACCTGTCGTTGTGTAGTGGAATGGGGACAACGACAGGCGGCTGAGATTTTGTTTTCTGATGTCCATGGTTGTGCCAGTGGTGGCCCAACTGCTGGCCTAACCAAAGTCCAAGTTCGGTCTGGTTGCCATACTTTAGCAGGGCTAATGTTTGTTTCAGCAGCCCGCGATATTGCCCCCATGAGAAGACAACTACATCCCTGTTGTTGGCGAATGGTCTGTGACTAGATGATACAGCTGCATTCCCTGAGCCTGGCCAACGACATTCCATAAGTTGCCGATGACAATCAGTGCAGAGAATCTGTGAAGCGTTGCGCTGACAGAGGGGACAAGATGTGGTGAGAAAAAACTGAGCGAGGTGCTGTAGGGTCTTGGATAAAGCCATTGGAGGGTAGATGCTGCGGATCTGAGACTCAAGACTTTTTCTCACCTACTTTTATATTGGTGACTCGACCATCGGGATAGACTAAGGCCATCGTATTGTCTTGACTTTCCTGGGTATTAGAGGATGACTGGCCGTTAGCGTTAGTCTGGCTACTGTTGTTTTGGCTAAAAAGAGTCTTCGCAGATTTCATATGGATTACTGGTGGTACAGGTATGTTCAATTGTTCATCAACTTGAGCGAATATCGTTAGGGTGAAAACATGGATGTTAAATACTTTGTTATGAAAAAAAAGGTGAAGCCTCCAGAGCCACATCATCAGAGCTTTTGAGATTGAATTAATAATGCTTGATTTGATCCTAACGGCTACCTGTGAAGTTTAGAAAGCTAAGAATTTTAAGCTTGGTCAAAGATGCAATGTCTTTAACTCATAACAACTTCAAGAAACTACGTTTGCATCCGCCAGAAATCTGAATGGCTTACGCAAATTGTCATAGGGCTTCTCTGGACTTTTTGTTTAAGAGATCTCACCCATGGGTCGGTTAATTCACGTACAATCAACACTGTTTGGCCTAGCGCCGTAAAGTTTAGAGAGGATAGACCCTTGAAAACGCGTGTGATTGTGGTTCGCCACGGTGAAAGTACATTTAATGTGAAACGTATTATTCAAGGGCACCATGATGAGTCGCTACTGACGGAAAAGGGAGAGGCTCAGGCGCGTCGGGTGGGACAGTTTTTGCAGGGGATTGCTATTGATGTAGCCTATTGCAGTCCCCTGAAGCGGGCGGCTCGAACGGCTGCGTTGATTACAGAAACAATGGGGTTGGGGCATGCTCCTGAGCCCACGGACTTGCTCAAAGAAATTAGTCTTCCCCTATGGGAAGCCAAGTCGTTTGCCGATGTTGAAGTTGAATATCCCGATGAGTATCGGGCCTGGCGACATCAGCCCAACGACCTCAAAATGGCTGTGCCCCAAGCTGATGGAACTACCCAGATGTTTTATCCTGTCCGTGCCATATGGCAGCAGGCGGCTAAATTTTGGCAAGCTTTGCTGGATAAGCATCAGGGAAAAACTGTTCTAGTGGTTGCCCACAGCGCCATTAATCGGGCTTTGGTAGGGACGGCAATTGGTCTGGGTCCCGAGTCACTCAACCGGATGTATCAGGCTAACTGTGGTGTCAGTGTGCTCAATTTCCCAGGGGGGTGGGGCGAGCGGGCTCAGCTGGAGTCGATGAATTCAACCAGTCACATGGGTGCTCCAATCCCGGTTCTGCGCAGTGGTTTTAAGGGGCCCAGACTTTTACTCGTGCGTCATGGGGAAACGGAATGGAATCGAGAGTCCCGCTTTCAAGGGCAAATTGATATTCCATTAAATGATAATGGTCGTGCCCAAGCTGCCCAGGCTGGTGAGTTTTTAAAGGTGATTCCCATTGATGGGGCGGTGTCTAGTTCTATGATGCGTCCGAAGGAAACCGCTGAAATTATCTTGCAGCAGCATCCTTCAGTCTCTCTGGAAGTTACTGAAGGCCTATGGGAAATCAGTCATGGTCAATGGGAAGGCAAATTTGAACACGAAATTAAGGCCGAATTTCCAGGCATGCTAGATGACTGGCAGACTCAGCCTGAAACCGTTCAGATGCCAGATGGGGAAAATTTGCAAGATGTGTGGGAGCGGGCTGTTGAGGCTTGGGAGGCTATTGTCAACCAGTACAGCCATCAGGAGATGCCGCAAACTGTTCTGGTGGTGGCCCATGATGCCATTAATAAGTCCATCCTATGTTACGTGACTGGCCTTGGCCCAGAGGCTTTTTGGCAGTTTAAGCAGGGTAATGGTGCGGTCAGCGTCATTGATTATCCCGATGGTGCGGGGAGTGAACCGATGCTGAGTGCAGCAAATATCACGGCTCACCTATCGGGCAGTCTATTTGATACGACGGCGGCCGGAGCCCTGTGAGGACCTGATGGAGACGGCCAAAGGGAAAGCTTCAGATAGCTTAATACGACAGGTGCGCATCTTGGACCCGCTGACTCAGCGGGATCAGGTGGGGGATGTGTTGGTACGGGATGGCCTCATTCAGGCCCTAGGTGAGTCGCTGGTGCATCCTGGCGATAGCATCAGGGAAATTGATGGACAAGGCTGCGTTTTGGGTCCGGGGCTAGTGGAGCTGTATAGCCAAACGGGTGAACCGGGCCATGAGTCGCGTGAAACTCTGACGCAGCTGTTGGTAGCCGCTGCCCAGGGGGGATTTACCCGAGTCGGGGTTTTGCCCAATACGATACCCGCCGTGGATAATGCCGCCCAGGTAGCGCAGCGGTTGGCGTATGCAGGGGGACAGTCTCGGGTTCTCCCATGGGGCGCGATTACCCTTGGGACCCATGGTAAGCGGCTGACGGATTTGCTTGAGCTGGGTGCGGCGGGGATAGTTGGTTTTTGTGATGGACAGCCCCTATACAACGGCCTCATGGTGCGGCATTTGTTGGCATATACCCAACCGCTGTCATTACCCATGGCCCTATGGCCGTGTGCCAGTCATGATAGTGCGGCTGAAGGAAGCTGCCGCGATGGTGCAGATGCCATGCGCCTAGGACTATTGGCAGTACCGGCCACGGCTGAAACTAACCCTTTAGCAGAGCTATTAGAGGAAGTTAATATCTGCCCTCGACCGATACATTTAATGAGAATTTCCACCGCCCGTAGTGTGGAGCTGATCCGTGATGCTAAGGCCCGTGGACTACCGATTACCGCCAGTGTCACTTGGTTACATTTGTTGTTTAGCACCGCTGACTTGGATAGCTATGCGCCCAGTTTGCGGTTAGCGCCGCCCTTAGGGACTCCTGAGGACCAGGAGGCATTGATTGTTGGTCTAGAAGATGGGACGTTAGATGCGATCGCAACCGACCACTGTGCCCACACCTACGAAGAAAAAGCGGTCCCTTTTGGCGTAGCTCCACCCGGTGCCATTGGACTACAGCTAGCATTACCTATACTTTGGCAGACCTTTGTGGCGACCCAGCGGTGGAGTGCTCTACAGCTGTGGCGTTATCTCAGCCTCAACCCGTCTCAGTGCTTAAATATTGCAACGGCCACAGTCCAGGTGCATGCCCCTGCCAATCTAGTGCTATTTGACCCTAACCATCAATGGACGGCTACCTCAAACACCTTAGGCTGTGACCCAATCAATACACCCTACGGCCATCAAACGATTCAAGGCCAGGTCAGGCACATTTGGATGCCAGCAGCGGCCTCTGTTTAATGCTTAGCGAGGCTGTGGGGATATTTGCAGCTGGGCCAATGCCTTTATGCAGCCGATATAGCAAACCGATGAATGCATTCATCGGTTTGCTGCGCACATAGCTGTTGCTACTTATGGCTTTCAACGATCAC
>JBCAWO010000030.1:24724-60931 GCA_038534515.1 Cyanobacteria bacterium J06554_1 | reverse complement strand
GCGTTCTGTGAAATGGGAATTGATTTATATCAAAGCGTTTGACGATGGTACACATCTCATGAAGGAGGTGAAAAATTGGTTTAATTTCTACAATCAGATTCGACCGCATCAGTCGCTAAACTATCGAACACCCGATGAGATTTATTACGAATTCGATGGCTCGTGTTAAGGTGTGCGTAGTCTAGAAAGACAAGAAAACTTGTGTAGGATTTTCAGAGCTTAAGTGCCCTACAAAGTTGTCCAAAGAATTGGGTCCACTTCATTCATCAAACTCCACTGTCCCCGATAACTGCACTTCTGGGCGCTTATCGGCTATCGCTTTGCGTAATTCACTCGTCATCTGATGCACATCATCTTTATGCAGACTCAACTCTTCGGCAATTTGTTGATTGGACACATTGAGACCCATCAGATACAAGCACACTATCCAAGTTTGTAACGGTTGATGACGACCGGCAAAGATCGTGTCGGTTAAGTCATCAAAGTGACGACCACACTCGCCACAGATATAGCGTTGCCGGGCTGAATAGGTTTCATGCTTTCCTCGTTTGGTAATGCTTTTCGCGCCACAATCAATACAGCAAACGCCCTCGGGCCAACGCATTGTGCGAATAGTCTCGTAGCATTTGTCCTCATCGATTAACTTAGAAAGCGTTAGCATAGGTAGACTGGCGCAGAGCTTTATGCTCTGACACTACCCTGCTCATCTTGAATTTAGCAACCTCCCCGAAACAGCTATTGAGCCTATCTTTTAATATTATTGTTGTTGGTTCCCCTCTCGACCCTGTGGTCTGTAGAGCCGACTACAACAATAAATGCATCTATTGCCATGATTGGCTCATCTCTGATGGGGGTGTATTTAGCCAGCCGATATACCCTACGAGAGCAGCTGCGCATTTTAGGAATTACCTTTGGGCTTGTCCTGGCCGTCAGTTTATTGTTGGCATTGTTTCTCCCACACTATGGAATTATGGGTGGGATCCATAGTGGTGCTTGGCGAGGTGTGTCTACCCATAAAAATGGGTTTGGACAGCTAATGGTGTTTACGTCCACACTCTTTTTTGTTTTAGCCAATACTCAAAGACCTAAATGGCTATATTGGTTAGGCTTTACGTTAGCATTCACCTCTATTATCTTTTCTAACTCGGGTGGTGCATTACTAAATTTCGTGATTGCCACCTCACTCGCCATCGGCACTCGATTTTTTTGCTTATCTAAGAATCGCTTTATTTTGTTGCTGGTTGCCTTTATTTTGGTCGGTTGTTCCTTATCAGTGTGGTTGCCTGAGATTTTTGCCACTACCCTAGGTGCGGTGGGGAAAGATACGACCCTCACTGGCAGAACCGATCTGTGGCCCTACGCGATTGATAAAATTATCGAACGACCTTGGCTTGGCTATGGATACAATGCTTTTTGGAATGGGCTAGATGGAGAGTCTGCATACATTATTCGAGCAGTGCGGTGGAATACGCCCAATGCTCACAACGGATTTTTAGATTTATGGTTGCAGATAGGATTTATTGGACTTTTTGTATATATCGCTGCCTTATGGGAAATGTTCTTTAAAGCTGCGTTGCTAACTCGTATTACCCAATCTTGGGAGCAAAACTGGATGTTAGCTTTTCTTGTGCTTTCAATTATTAGTAATCTTTCAGAAACGCTAATGATGTCGAGAAACAGCTTTTCGTGGATTTTATTTCTCTCCTGCGGTTTTTCTGAGTCGATTATGTTTAATCGGCTTTTGACGTATCGTCGTCAGGCCAGATTAGTACAAAAATAGAATGGAGCGCACACCTGTGGCAACAACCATGGGTGTGCAATTGACTGGAAGCCTTTAGTCGATTGCTATGAAAGACTTAGGTATATCGCTACCAAGGGCTTCCTACCAGTGTGTAAGTAGACCAGTAGAAGGGATGTTTAAAGTCCCAACGTCCGTGATATTCCAGGTCTGGAAAGTGGGCTAGCACTTTCTCCTTGGGCCCATATAATGCTCCATTTGCAATCTGAAGCTCACCCTGTAGCATGGCCAACTGTGACTGACGCAGGGCGATGGCTCGAACCGGTTGTTGTAGTAAATGTTCGTAAAAGTAAGTCATTAACCCCAGAGTACCTTCATCACTAATGGGCCAGAGGCTAGCCACAGACGTCTGCACTCCTGCATTGACAGCTAAACCCGCAAACCCATATTCCGCTTCGCGATCGCCTAGGGCAGTATTGCAGGCACTCAACACCATCAGAGCAATGTTGGCGTCTTGTAGACCTAATGTGTGGACCTGATCAAGCTGGAGAGGTTGATCCCATAGTTGAATGTAGGAATTACCCGGTGCCCCCGGCTCAAACACTCCATGACTTGCCAGGTGTACGATGCCAAACTTATTACGAGAAACCTGTGTCTGTAGATTGTTTAGGGTGAATTGCTCATCTAGAAATACTTCACTTTTGTGAAACGCATCAGCGACAATCTCAAGCTCTTCTGGGACAGCCGGTAAAACTTGCTGGGAGGGAAATTGAGATGCTCCCATGGCTAGCATTTGAGTGTTTTCTATCTCGGTGTATAGAAAATTCTCAGAGTTGAAGTCAGTTAAGCTAAAGCTAGGAATCACTCCTAGACTGTAGCGTTCTATTAAAAACTCGTCACCATTGTGGAGAGCCGCCACTGGTAATGTCCGCAATCCCGTATCCATGGCTAAGGCCAAACTTTCAATGCCTTGCTGGTGTAGTTCGTTTTCGACAGGTCTAATAAACCAGTTGTAGAGTTGCTGCGCAGATGGTAAATACTGGGAAGATACGGACATTGAGTTGGTTACTTGGGCGTAAAAGTCTGTGGCTACAGCCATCACCTCGTGCCGGGTAACCCCTTCAACTTTTCTGCGGATAGCCTGTCCAGTGTGGGTTAGCAACAACAAACCTAATTCATCCTTAGGATTTAGATCATTGGGGTTAGACAACGCCGAGTCTTTTGTATCAGGCGGGAGAAAATATACATATAAAACGCCTGGTTTTACGCCTGTCGATGCTTCAACTTTGCCCAAAGTCTGTTGGGCTGAGGCTAGGCTCGTAGACGATACGCTTACTCGCTCATATAGGTTTAGATGAGATTTAAACTGGTCTGAGAATGAGCTCTCAAGTCGCTCAAATAAAGCGCTGTTGGATTCTCTAGAGTCCTGGCCATTGGCTGAATCATCTAAGGGATCAATACGACTGCTCAGTAAGGGAAGGGAGGGATTAATCGTTTGATGTATAGTTGTTGGCGGAGTGATGATCTCGGGCGTGGTCGTGGTGATAGCTGGGGCGGGTGCTAACGGTTGAGTAATATCTTGGGTTAGAAGAGAGATATTGCCTAAAGT
This sequence comes from Cyanobacteria bacterium J06554_1, assembly GCA_038534515.1. GTDB lineage: Bacteria > Cyanobacteriota > Cyanobacteriia > Phormidesmidales > Phormidesmidaceae > Leptothoe. Next base: position 57,584 of record JBCAWO010000030.1, on the reverse strand, counting down.
GTGGCTATTGATAAAAGAATTGCCCGTGGGAATCTGGAAATCTCCACTAGTAATCATGGCATGGCTGCCTAAAATGCTGCTATCACCTATCACAAAAGGGGTAACGCTATTGCCTCCGTGGCGAATGGTGATGCTTCCTGTGCCATTGGTTGCTGCTGTGGAGATGCTGGCGATATTGCTATCTAAACTGGTAAAGCTATCTGTCACTTTTAAGAACTGATCGGTGGTAATGGCAACACTGCCCCCTGCCATCGCTCCTTCTGCGCGAATAGATTGAACCTCAATAGTGTCTGCCGCATTGAGGGTGACGCTACCACCGGTATCTGTTATTCCAGCAGTGTTAAGCTGTTGTGTGGTGATTGTTGTCGCTGCGTCAATGACAATATTGCCACCATTGACTGGGTCAGCAGTCAGAATATTTTGAGTGCTAACGGCACGACCGCTTTTGAGGGTAATGCCGTTTGCAGCTGTTAGGGTTGCGGTGGTGATATCTTGAGCTGCCGTTAGGGTCAATTCAGGCGCGGTTAGGTTAAATCCTTGGGTGTTGATGGTGCCATTTCCTTGGGGAGCGAGGAGGGTGCTGGGGGAGAGCAGTGTAGTGTTTGCGCCTAGGGTGATGGTACCGGTTCCTTCGGTATGGCCAATTGTAACCGCTGTAAATCCGTTATAGATATTGAGCAGTTCTGATGTAGAGAGAGTTAGGGCTAATTCGGTCGTTATGGTTCCCCCTAATTGAATATCTCTGGAGGCTGAAAGGGGTTCAATGATGAGTTCTTCAGCCCCTGCAACGGCTGTACCCAGGTTAATGCTATCGCCCCTCAATATAAGTGAACCTGTGCTTCCATCAAGATCGCCAGTAAATCCGGCTTCGTTGGTGAGAATGTTTATTTGGTCTACTTGATTGCCAGCTAATAGATTTTGGATATTTGAAAAATTTGTTATTCCAGTGCCACTGCCTGTATCGACAGCGGTTAAATTCCAAACGCTGGCAACATCATCACCGAGAAGGGTGTTACTTCCGGCTCCCCCCTCGATAAAATCAGCAGGATTGGCTGCGCTGAGTCTAAAGGTATCGCTACCGCTACCGCCGATAAAGGATTCTAGGGTATTAAAACCTCCTGTGCCGGTGGCGATATTGTCCTGTAGATCGATGGTAATGTCAGTGATGTAGGCGCTGTAATCAACCGTATCGATGCCAGTGCCGCCGGTTAGGGTACCGGTGATCGATGCACCATTGGTGAAAATAAATGTGTCATCGCCAGCACCGCCCCCATGGTTTTCGATACCAGTAAAGTTTAGGGTATTAATGCTACCTGCATCGCTCGCTGTAATTGTAAAAGTGTCGTTGTTATTAGTTCCTGTTAGGGTATCGCTGGCACTGCCCCCAATCAACGTTTCAATGTTGTTAATATGAGCGCCTGTTGCGGTTGCTGTTTCTAGGTCTATGGTAATAGCGCTGGTGTAGTTGGCGTAGTCTAAACTATCGGTGCCGGTCCCGCCGTCAACCGATCCGGATACTCTGGCACCATCGTTAATGATGATGCGGTCATTACCAGCTTGGCCATCTAGGTGTTCAAACCCGTCAAAGGCTACTGCGTTGATGGTGCCGATGTTAGTGCCGGTTAGCATGATGTCGTCATTGCCCCCTGTGGCGCTGAGGCTGTCATTATTACCGCTGCCACCGGTTATTTGTTCGAAGTTGGAAAGCCCGCCTGTTGCGGTTGCTGTGTTGTTGCCAAGGTTGACGACAATATCGGTGGTGTAGGTACTGTAATCGAGGCTGTCGATGCCAGCACCGCCTTCTAGATTACCGTCTAGACTGCCGGTGGTTGAGATCGCAACCCCATCATTGCCAGCCCCAGCATCTATGGTTTCGATGCCCGAAAAGGTAGTCCCGTTTAGGGTACCGGTGTTATTGGCGGTAATTGCGATCGCATCATCTCCATTGGTTCCCCGTAGCGTATCTACCCCGCTGCTGCCGCGAACGTCTTCTATGTTGGTAAACGTGGCCACGCTATCGGCCATTTGGTTATCAAGATCAATGGTGACCCCAGCAGCGCTTGCACCATAATCTAATGTGTCAGTGCCCATGCCACCATCGAGATTAGTCCAGGTGCCACCATTGACAACAAAGCGATCGTCACCACCTCCGGGAAGCACCGTTTCAAACCCTTGAAACCCGACATTATTCAATGTGCCAGTGCCCACATCTGTGAGGGTGACAATATCGTTAGCACTGGTCCCTAGAATTGTGTTGGTGCCACTGCCAGCAATGACCTGTTGGATATTGCTAATGCTGCCGGTGCCAGGGGCGGTTTCCGTTGCCAAATCAAAGGTAATATCCGTGATGTAGGCACTGTAGTCAAGGGTGTTGGTCCCTGTGCCACCATCGATACTGCCGCTGATAACAGCACCGTTACCAAAGACAAAACGGTCATCGCCACCGGCACCGCTAACATGTTGAATACCAGCAAAGTTAATCCCATTAAACGTACCTGCATCAACACCTGTAAAGGTAATGGTGTCATTGCCAGCTGCCCCCTGGATAGTGTCATTAGTGCCATTGCCAACAACAACAGAGCTGACGTTCTCAAACCTTAGACCATGGTTAAACAGACTATCGAGGTTGCCCTGGTTGGTACCTGTGACTGTCCAAGGCGTTAACCGCTCCGGCCCCCTTAAACTGTTGGCCCCAAGAATAGTAACCGGATCTTGAAACGGAGTTGCACCACCGTCCGTGGTGGCGTCATATAGGGTAATGGTGCCTGTCCCATCAGAGCGACCAATAGAAATATTGGTAAATCCATCCTGGAGAGCTAAGATGTCTGTCTTCAGCAAGTCTAAGTCAAACAGCGTATTAGTATTGGGCCCTATACTAATCTCTGTCGCTGGATTATCAGGTTCAATAGACAGGGTTGTACCACGGATAGAATTGTTACCGCCATTCAGATTTAATTCGTTGCTTCTAACGGTAATGTTTTCCCCATCCAGGCTACCCTCTACAGTCGCTAGAACAGGCGCTACGAGATTGATATCACCCGTTCTTGTGGCTGAGCGTGTATCGATGGACTCGATGGTGACGAATGACCCAGAAATAGTGATGTCTCGGCCTGATGTTTTAATCAGGTCGCCAGCTCCAGTCATGGAGAAGCTATCAAAAAGAATGTTATCGCTATTGGCGATAAAGGTAATAGAGCCGGTTCCTGGTTGGAATGTAAGGTCGCTATTTCCACCTAAATCAAGCTGAATATTGCCATTGGCTTGAAGAATAATGTTGTCATCACCACTCCAGCTTTCTAACGTTGCAGCGTGAAGGGTTAAGGTGCCGAGATCATTGTCGGTAGCCGTCACATTGGGAAACAATAGGGATTCTGTTGCTACCTCTGCTGGCGTACCGTCACTGACAATAAGAATATTATCTGGATCAAATAGGATTGTCCCTGATTCTCCCTCGGGTGCGCTAAGGGAAAATTGCCCATCAAATTCTAAGTGTGACTTACCAGAAATTTCAATAAAGCCCCCGTCGCCGCCCAGTTCTCCTCCCTGGACTTGAGCCTCTCCCCTAAAGTAGGTAGCCTCATCGGCCCAAACAATAATTTGCCCTCCATCCCCTTGCTGTAGGGCATTGGCACTGAGCTCAGTTCCCTGATTGACCCAGGTGTGGGTGGCGTTGGGCAAGGGACCCTCCCCTTGGTTGTTACCGCCAATGTAAATATGCCCCCCTTGATTGAGACCATCAGCCTTAACAGTTCCATCGATAAGAGAGACGCCCTCTCCTAAAATCACAATCTGGCCACCGTGATCTCCGGTACTGCTGACGTCGCCAGATATGGCTACATGCCCAGCAGCCGGTAAACCATTGACGGCGGCTTGGGTGAGTCGAACCGTGCCATCTGCGGCGACGGTCAGGGTGTCAGCATAGTCACCACCGCTACCCGTGAGCAGTGCGGGCAATCCAGCAGGGGAGATTTCTGTAGCGGGGATGGTTTCGGTCCAGGGCTCAAGCTCTAGGGCAAGGAGCTGTCCTGGTTGGCTAAGGCTGACGCGCTTAGTCTCTGGCACAGCTGCGACCGTAATAGTGCCTGCGGGGGCAGTTAAGGTGCCAGCATTAATCACGCTACCCCCTAGCAACCTTAAGTTTTGACCGGAGTTAACATCTAAGTTCCCCAAATTGATCAAATATCCGGGGTTAGAGATAAAGGCAAGACTACGGGGGGCACCTGTCAGGGTGTGATAATCGGTGCCATCTGTAAACCACCCCTGCTCAAAACCAATGGCATTCGCTGTAGCAGCGCTAAAGTCTCCTTGGAGATTGAGATGGGCATTGGGACCAAAAAGCAGACCCGCTGGGTTGAGCAGCCACAGGTTAGCATGGCTAGAGACGGCTAAACCACCATCAATAATGGATGCCTGACCACCCCTGACCCGCCCTAGGATATTTTCAATGGAGTCTGGGGCAATAAATGTAACCGTCTCCTCCGCATCCACATTAAACGATTCAAACTGGTGAAAGAGATTGGTGCCATCTGCTGATGAGATCCCACCGGTTACCCGGAGCTGAGTGCCGTTTTGGGTTATGGCAGTTGCCCCCGTTGATGTAATCTGTCCCCAGGCAGGAGACATACTTAGAGTAAAAACACTTAGCCAGCCAGTTATATGTAGGACATGGCTGTTGAGCTGATTCCACCCTAAATGCCCCATAATGATGCGAATGCCGGATTACAAATGCCGGACTACGAATGTGAGTAACGACTTAAAATCACAAAGTTGTAATTAACCCTTGTGCACTTCTAAAGCTGGAGTTTTACCGTAGAAAAACTACGGGTTTTAACTCGGACACGGTCCATCACAACTTCCTCTTTCTCATCACAGCTAACTTATCGATGAAACGTAACCTTGATGACACGGGTTTTTGCCAGCTAGTCCTCAGATAGTTGGGATCGTTAAATGCTGACGTTTGTAACCAGGTTTATAGTCTCTCTAAGTAAAAATAGCGTTTACGGCGATGGGCATTGCTGTTCGAAAGGGAGCCATGAAGTAAATCCATTAGCAAAGATACAGCCTGGCTTAGCAACGATTCATCTGTTTATCGTTGTTAAATACGGATTTTGGGATGTTTCTGTAACTGATCTAAAAGTTTAATTCATTTCTCAGATTGGGTTTCTAACATGGCAGTAGACATGTCTAACGGTATCGGTAAGCGGTCTAATACCGATCTTGCTACCAATAGATAGTTCACCCGCTCACCCGCCTCAATTATTAGAGGGAATGGAGGTTCTATGGTTGACACTTATCAACCATCCCACGAAGCTACGTTAGATCGCGATTCAATGACGCTGTCACGGCATGTGCTGCAGCAGCTTCAGAGTTTTGGCCCAGATGCTCAAGATGTGAGCGCCTTGATGAGCCGCATTGCTTTGGCCGGTAAGCTTATTGCTCGACGCTTATCGCGGGCGGGCTTAGTCGAAGATGCTCTCGGATTTACCGGGCGCGAAAATGTTCAGGGGGAATCAGTTAAGAAAATGGACGTCTATGCTAACGACGTCTTTATTTCTGTTTTTAAGCAGAGTGGTTTGGTCTGTCGCCTAGCATCTGAAGAGATGGAAGAGCCGTTTTACATTCCAGAGAACTGCCCCATTGGCCGCTATACCCTGCTGTATGATCCCATTGATGGCTCATCGAATGTGGATATAAACCTCAACGTAGGCTCTATTTTTGCAATTCGGCAACAAAAGGGGAATGACGAACAGCAAACGGGTGAAGATCTGCTGCTGCCAGGACAAGAGCAGTTAGCCGCAGGCTATATTCTCTATGGCCCAAGCACGGTGTTGGTCTATACCATCGGTACGGGGGTTCATGCGTTTACCCTTGATCCCAGCCTAGGGGAGTTCATTCTTTCGGCAGAGAACATTAAAATTCCTACCCACGGTCCTGTTTATAGTGTAAACGAAGGTAACTTTTGGCAATGGAATGACTCAATCCGAGATTACATTCGGTATGTCCATCGCCATGAAGGTTATTCGGCTCGCTATAGCGGTGCCTTAGTGGGAGATTTTCATCGTATTTTGACCCAGGGCGGCGTGTTTTTGTATCCAGGTACTGTGAAGAATCCTGATGGCAAACTGCGCCTGCTTTATGAGTCAGCACCGCTGGCCTTTTTGGCAGAGCAAGCGGGGGGACGAGCGACCACGGGAACCCAGGAAATTTTAGACGTGATCCCTGATCGGTTACATATGCGTACACCGTTGTTACTGGGTAGTACGGAGGATGTGGCCTTAGTGGAATCGTTTATTCAAGATCGTTTTCGAGAGCGTGAGGCTGAAATAGCTGTTGTTAACTAACGCTCCCCGTGGCATTAATCCGTGAGATTAACCTCACATTAAACAGACGAACTATCCAGGATAATAATTACCCATGACTACTGTAAGTGACAGCCCAATTTTGCATTTAAAGGACTATGGTCAAAGCGTTTGGATGGATAATCTCAGCCGCGATTTACTGGTGTCTGGGGAGCTATCCGAGCTGATCGACAGTCGCGATGTCCATGGGATCACCTCTAATCCGGCCATCTTTGAAAAGGCAATTGCAGGGAATGAAATTTACGACCAGGAGATTGAGGCGGGGGTAAGGGCCAACCAGTCGGTTGAGACAATCTATGAGTCGCTGGTATTTGATGATATTCGCCAGGCCTGTGATGTGCTTAAGCCCATCTATGACTCTTCTAATGGCTTAGATGGCTATGTAAGTTTAGAGGTACCGCCCAATCTGGCCCACGATGCTGAGACCACATTGGCTGAGGCGCGTCGATATGCGGCGGCCATTGCCCGTCCCAATCTGATGATTAAAATCCCTGGGACGCCGGAGGGGCTAAAGGCCGTTGAGCAGACCATTCGTGATGGGATTAATGTGAATGTCACGTTGCTGTTCTCGGTACAGAGCTATGTAGATACGGCCTGGGCCTATATTCGTGGTTTGGAAGGGCGTCTTGCTGATGGCCATGATATTAGCTCGATGGCTTCGGTGGCGAGCTTCTTTTTGAGCCGGATCGATAGCAAGGTTGATGACATGCTCGACCAGCTAGCCGAGGCTGATGATAACAAGCGCGAACAGATTGCTCAGGTGAAGGGTAAGGTTGCGATCGCAAACGCCAAAATCGCCTATCAAGAGTATAAAAAAATCACCCAAAGCGACCGCTGGCAGACCCTCGTTGCCAAGGGAGCCAAAGTACAGCGCCTACTGTGGGCCAGCACCAGCACCAAAAACCCAGCCTATAGCGATGTCATGTATGTCGATGAGCTGATTGGTCCTGACACTGTTAACACCTTGCCCCCCAGCACCATCGAAGCCTGTGCCGACCACTGCGATGTAAGCAGCCGGATTGAAACTGACGTAGACCAGGCCTATGCCGTCATCGACACACTGCCCGCTGTTGGCATTAATCTCGATGCGGTGATGGACGAACTACTGGCCGAAGGCATTGATAAATTTATCAAGCCCTTTGACAAGCTGATGGATTCTTTGGTGACAAAGGTTAAGCAGCTATCGCCAGCCTAACTATGCCGCCGGGTGGGCTTGGCCCACCCGCCAGCTCCTTTTGCGCCCCGTTGATTTTATTTTTTCCTCTTTCCCCCATGGTCTCTCTTTTAGAAAACCCCCTCCGCGTTGGTCTCCAGCAAGACCGTATTCCTGAACCTCAAATTCTTGTTATCTTTGGTGCGTCGGGGGATCTGACCCAGCGTAAGCTGGTGCCCTCGCTTTATAAAATGCGTCAAGAGCGGCGACTGCCCCCCGAACTAACAATTGTGGGGGTATCTCGCCGGGAATGGAGCCATGAATTTTTCCGAGAGCATCTAAAAAAAGGGATTGAAGACTACGGTGGCGGCATTGACAACCAGATGCTGTGGGAGAACTTTTCATCTGGGTTGTATTACTGTCCCGGTAATATTGACAAACCTGAGAGTTATCAAAAGCTCAAGGCTTTTTTGGCCGAGCTGGATGAGAAACGCTACACCCGGGGTAATCGGTTGTTCTATCTGTCTGTAGCACCTCGGTTTTTTGCCGAGGCCACTCAGCAGTTGGGGGCTGCAGGGATGCTGGCGGACCCTTCCAAGCAACGTTTAATTATTGAAAAGCCCTTTGGTCGCGACCTCGGATCGGCCCAAGCCCTAAACCAGAAAGTAAGGGGGGCGGTACCTGAGAAGCAAGTCTACCGGATTGACCATTATCTGGGTAAAGAAACAGTTCAAAACCTGTTGGTATTCCGATTTGCCAATGCCATTTTTGAACCCTTGTGGAACCGTCAGTTTGTAGATCACGTGCAAATTACGGTGGCTGAAACCGTGGGTCTTGAAGGGCGTGCCGGGTATTACGAGACCGCAGGGGCCCTGCGGGACATGGTGCAAAATCACCTGATGCAGCTGTTTTGCCTGACAGCAATGGAGCCGCCCAATTCGTTGGCCGCCTCCAGCGTCCGGGATGAAAAAGTAAAGGTGCTACAGGCTACACGGCTGGCAGATCCCCTAAATTTGGATCGCTGTGCCGTACGTGGCCAATACACCAAGGGGTGGATGAAAGGTGAGCCGGTACCGGGATATCGAGAAGAAGAGGGCGCGCCCGCCGACTCCACCACCCACACCTTTGCAGCGATTGAGATGCGGGTAGATAACTGGCGCTGGCAGGGGGTGCCGTTCTACCTACGTACGGGTAAACGGATGCCGAAGAAAGTATCTGAAATCTCGATACACTTCAAGCAGGTTCCCCACCTGATGTTTCAATCGGCGGCCAAGCAGATGAATGATAATATTCTGGCCCTGCGAATTCAGCCCGATGAAGGTATATCGATGCGATTTGAGGTGAAAACGCCGGGTAGTTCCCTACGGACACGGCCGGTGGATATGGACTTTCGCTATGATGCCGCCTTTGGCAAACCCAGCACCGATGCCTATGCTCGATTGTTGGTGGATGCCATGCTTGGGGATCAGACCCTGTTTACCCGAGGAGATGAGGTGGAGGAGTCCTGGCGGGTGCTAACCCCCATTCTAGAAGCCTGGGATAGTCCGGCGGATCCTGCCCAGATTCCTCTATATGAAGCCGGTACTTGGGAACCGGTGGAAGCTGAATTTTTGCTCAACAAAGTGGGTCGTCGTTGGCGACGTCTCTAGTTTAATGGTGGCCGCTGCTGCTGCAAACGAAAAACTCTCTAGCTCTTCTATCCAATCGCGCTGTTAAAAACCATGGTGACCTCTCTAGTTACGCTGCAAAAACCTAAGGATATTTCGGTTGACGATATCGAAGCTGAACTGCGGGAGATATGGCACAACTATGCCAGTGATGGCTCCGGTAGTGTGGCCACGCGGGCGACTACGTTTAGTGTGATTATCTATGAGCCCGAAGAAATCCAACAGCTGCTGGCGGCGCTGGGATTTTATACCAATCCGATTGATGGGGAGCATGGACCCGCGACTAGGAGTGCGATCGCAACCGCACAACAGACCTATGGGCTACCCATTACCAACCGGGTTGATCAGGCGACACTAAAACGATTGCGCACTGAATTTCAGGCCTTGCCCACTGAGAAGCGACGGTTTAAAAATGCTGATTTGCGTGGGTTCAGCCTCAATGAAGCCCTAGCAGCGCAAAACCCTTGTCGGGTAATTACCCTCTGTCCCACCTTTGATGATGAAGATACAGGGGTAACGGCCCAGGTATCCGCCTACTGTCCAGTCAACAAGGGCAGCGGTAGTCGGCTGGTGTGCTGCGAGTACATTACGCTGCGGGGTACCAAAAAAGCCCTAGACCGGGTAGATACCTTAGTTAAATCCCTAGTAATCGCCGATCTACCCAAGTTTGTCTGGTGGAAAGCTACCCCCAATCCTGAGCAGCTCCTCTTTCAGTCCATGGCTGATGTGAGTAACTGTATTATTCTCGACTCAAGCTACTATGGCGATCCTGAGTCAGAACTGCTAAAAATCCATCAGCTGGTGGCCAATGGCACCAAAGTAGCCGATCTGAACTGGTATCGTCTGGCACCCTGGCAGGAGCTATCTGCGGCATCCTTTGATCCGCCTGAGCGACGGATGGCATTATTAGAGATGGATCAAATTGGTATCGACTACGAGAAGGGCAATGCGGCCCAGGCTTTGCTTTATCTGGGCTGGTTGGCCAGCCGTTTAGATTGGCAGCCCGAGGACTATAAGTCAGAAGGTGGTGACTATGATCTGCGGCGCATAACCTTAAATGGCAATAAGCATGGCCGCTCAATTGACGTTGAACTAGCGGCTATCCCGGTGGCCGACGTGGGTGAAGTCCTGGGTGACTTGACCGGTTTGCGTATGTCATCAACTAATCTGGAGGCTAACTGCTGCACCATTCTTTGCTCGGAAACGGCAGGCTGTATGCGGATGGAGTCCGGCGGTGGAGCCCAGTCCTGTTATATCCAGGAGGTGACAGCAATCTCTGACCAGCGGTCCGATCTGTTGCTAGAGCAGCAGCTACAGCGCTGGGGTGAAGATGTACTCTTTGAGGAGAGTCTGGCCGTTACAGCACATATTTTGAAGTTGTTACAGCCCGCTGCTAACTAATATCTGTCCACGGCTGGCTGATATCTGTTACCCAAAGATATCTATGGTCCAGTAACTGTCAAAGTGTCTAGCAATTATCAAGGCCCCAGAAAAATGATTCTGGGGCCTTGAGCTTTATCCTCCCCAAATTTAGGCGCAAGGAGGGAATAAATAACCTGTAAATTCTTTTGCAACGCCTTGATACCGTATTTTTTTGGACAGCGTCATACCAGATCCGAATTGGTTAAATCCGATTAAAAATTAGGCAATCCTGTAGGGGCACTCCCTTGCGGATGCTTTCCGGTACCAGGCACTATTAGCCAGGATTTCGTATCAGCCGTGTAGCGATCAGTCTTGTCTTTTGGGATCACTCCCTAAACAGGGCAACAGCAACCACTGCCGCCATCAGCCCCAGCACCCAACTACGGCTAAAAATAAATAAAACCAACGGACAGGCTGCCGCCATTAACACTCTTCGTCCCCAATCAGTTTTGCGTAGTACAGGTACCTTCGAATAGTTCCAGGGCGGGCGGTACTCAGATATCAATATTTTTTCAAACTCTTTTGCCTGTTTGTTGGGCAAAAGCAAATAATGCACGCTAGGGTGTCCGAGTCTGTAAGCCTGTAAAAATCTGTGGTGGCCTTTGCCACACCATCGTCGGTTTAAGTTTGTCGAAACGCCGATGTAATAGATTTTTCCTCGTTTTACGACTGCATACACCCCAGATTTTGGCGGCAGTTTGTTTCGCTCTTCCAGCCGCACAGATGCCCAGCGACGTGGATGGTGCACGCTCATATAACAGCTGACATCAAGACGCTCTGATGTCTTGGTTTCATGGCCAGAAAACATAACAATTTGTGCAGTTTACCGTTTGTCTTGGCAGCCTAACAATTCTTTAGATCCCTTAAACTGCATTCTCCTTGGTGTAGCCTTTGTCGGGCTAATGCGTAGAAACCCTTACGTATAGGGTATTTCTCATGTCATTGACAAACTTAATAGGGTGCTAAAATCCCTTGGGTTATGGGCAAAATTTGGCTTATTTAGCTAAGGTCTAGTTAAATTTCCGGATGAACATCTCATTAAATTGGCTGATGTTTTTTATTGTCAATACAAAGAGTATGTGAATAGTTCCCTCATTTACGTACGCATGTGGATAATCAGCACAATCCTTGAAGGTGGCGATTTAGAAGAGGCCATCATGAAAGCAATGACGATGAATGCTAATCGTCCAAGCTACTACCCTCCCCAGGGGTTTGTACTGACAATGCTAGATCGCATAAGCAAAGCAGCAGAAATACAGGGTGCTATCGAAGTGCCAGCTATTGAGAGCTGTCACACCTCTTAGCTTGAAACGTCAACAAATAGAATCAAAACCACAGAGTCCATAGCAGCGCCGCATTTTGCCATTGGGCTCTCAGCAGTTTTTAACCTTAAACCCCGTGTCCCAATAGATTTGCTACATCCGTTGGGATATGGTGACTACTCGCTATATCCTAGGCAGCCTTATCGTCCACAGTCTCAGCTATTTTCACCTGAAACTTAAGTCGATCCTCAATGTGATCAATAAAAACCTGGCAGCCTTCCACAAAGGTATTTTCCAGAATCTTAGTGGCAATTGGATTCTCTAGCTCCCGCTGAATAGCTCGCTTAAGTGGTCTAGCACCATACACAGGGTCGTACCCCTTTTCTGCCACATAGTCGATGGCCGACTCTGAAACATGCAGGGTAATTTTCTGATCGGCCAACAGCTTGTACAGACGTTTGAGCTGAATTTCTACAATGGAGCGCAGTTCGTCCTTACTTAGGGGATGGAAGATAATCAAATCGTCTACACGATTAAGAAACTCTGGTCGGAAATGTCCCCGTAGGGCACCGAGCACCCGGTCCTGCATCTCCTCAAACTGCGAGTTGTTGCCAGCTACGTCTAGAATGTGATCGCTACCAATGTTGCTGGTCATCACAATTACCGTATTGCTCAAGTCCACCGTCCGCCCCTGGGAGTCGGTGATCCGGCCATCGTCTAGAACCTGTAACAAAATATTAAACACATCTGGATGGGCTTTTTCCACCTCATCTAGCAGCACAACAGAATAGGGATGGCGGCGTACCGCTTCAGACAGCTGGCCCCCTTCTTCGTATCCAACGTAGCCTGGGGGGGCACCAATGAGTCGAGCAACGGCATGTTTTTCCATATATTCCGACATATCCACCCGGATCATGGCTTCTTCTGTATCAAACAAACAGTCAGCCAGCGCCCGGGCCAGTTCTGTCTTACCGACACCGGTCGGTCCCATAAATAGAAATGAACCAATGGGGCGACCGGGATCTTTCATGCCAGCCCGGGCTCGCCGAATGGCCGCTGACACCGCCGTCACCGCTTCGCTTTGTCCCACCACTCGCTGGTGTAAATAGCCTTCTAGCTGCAACAGCTTCTGTCGCTCAGTTTCCATCAGCCGATTAACTGGAATACCGGTCCAGTTGGCAACAATTTCGGCGATGTCCGCTTCGCTTACTTGCTCTCGCAGTAAGGTGGAGCCTTTATCCTGCATGGTTTGCAGTTCGGTATCTAAAATCTCTAGCTCTTGCTGTACGGCTTCTAACCGCCCGTATTTGATTTGGGCAGCTCGATTGAGATCATAGGCTCGCTCTGCTTGCTCCACCTGTACCCGAAGCTGATCTTCTTCTTGCTTGAGCGCCTTGATGGCATCCAGTGCCTGTTTTTCAGACTGCCATTGGGCCGTCAGCTTTTGCTGCTTTATGGAGAGCTTCTCGATCTCTTTATTGATTCGTGTCAGGCGTTGTTTAGATGTCCGAGACGTGGCCTCTTCACCCTGGAGAGAGAGTTTTTCCATCTCCAGCTGGCGCAGCCGCCGATCAATGGTCTCGAGCTCCACCGGTTTGGAGGTGATCTCCATTTTGAGCTTGGCGGCGGCTTCATCGATCAGGTCGATGGCCTTATCTGGCAAAAAACGATCGCTAATGTAGCGATCCGATAGGGTGGCTGCCGCCACTAGGGCCGAGTCCACAATTTTGACCCCGTGGTGAGCCTCGTAGCGTTCCTTTAAACCCCGCAAAATCGAAATGGCGTTGTCTACACTGGGCTGACCAATATAGACCTGCTGAAAACGACGCTCGAGGGCCGCGTCCTTTTCGATATGTTTACGATATTCGTCCACGGTGGTGGCCCCAATGCACCGCAGCTCCCCCCGGGCCAAAATTGGCTTGAGCAGGTTACCTGCATCCACATTGCTGTTGCCGCCACCGGCACCTACCACCGTGTGTAGTTCATCAATGAAGAGCACTATCTGACCATCGGACTCAGCCACTTCCTTGAGCACCGAGCGCAGCCGTTCTTCAAATTCACCTCGGTATTTTGCCCCGGCAATCAGACTGCCAATGTCTAAGGAGATCAGCTGGCGATCCTTAAGTGACTCGGGTACATCTCCATTGACAATGCGCTGGGCTAAGCCTTCTGCGATCGCAGTTTTTCCCACCCCCGGTTCACCAATTAGGACAGGGTTATTTTTAGTCCGTCGCGAGACTACCTGAATTACCCGACGAATTTCCTCATCCCGGCCAATGACGGGATCAAGCTTGCCGTGCTTGGCTTCTTCAGTTAAGTCACGACCATATTTTTCTAGCGCTTCGTAGGCGTCCTCTGGGTTTTGCCCGGTCGCTTTCTGCTTACCGCGCACCTGGTTAATGGCGGCGCGAATATGCGACACATCCAGCTCAAACCCACGCAGTAGACGCCGTCCAATGCGTTCATCTTCAGCAAACCCCAACAGCAGATGCTCAACGGAAATAATGTCATCCTGAAGCAGCTGACGGGCGGCCTCGGCCTGATCCAGCATCCGATCCAGACTCTGTCCCAAATACAAGTTACTATCTGCCGACGCTCGCCCCCGCACCTGACGCTGGGCAAACGCTTCTAACTCTTGTGAAATCAGGTCTGGGTCCAGATTTGCCTTCGTTAAAACCGTATCGGCAAGTCCCTGTTGCTCAATCAGCGCCACCATCACATGTTCGACTTCAAGGTATTGCTGACGAAAACGCCGTGCAACCTCTTGAGCTTCGACAATGGCATCCCATGCCTTAGCGGTAAACTTATCGGGATTAGATGGCTGCATGGAGTCTAAAAAGAGCTGGCAGGGAAATTAACAACTTAGTATATCAACTAGGGGAGTACGCTTCGCTGGGCTGCGGGTCTACATGGCAGCCATTTTTTACCGCAGCTGATCTAGCTGCTGATCTAGAAAGTGGACCGATCGCTTGAAAATGGCATACGTTAGCAACTTGCCGAGAAAATTATCCCGAGGAGCAGCAATGCCTAATCTTTAATTGAATCTAAACCCTGACCTGAACATTACTAAAACCTACTTGCCACTGCCCAGCGTACTCCCCCCACCCACGCTTCTAAGCTGTCGCTGTTGCTTTTTGAGGCTGGGATGCTGAACGATCTTTGAGCTGAATCAACTCGACTTTGTAGCCATCGGGATCGCTAACAAAGGCAATCACCGTTGAACCATGTTTCATCGGTCCCGGTTCCCGCACAACCTCACCACCCCGTGCTTTAATCGCTTCACAGGTTGTGTAGATGTCATCTACACCCAGGGCAATGTGACCATAGCCCTCTCCCAGGTCATAGGAGTCCACTCCCCAGTTATGGGTTAGCTCTAGCACTGTGTGATCGCTTTCGTCACCGTAGCCCACAAACGCTAGGGTAAATTTGCCCCCTGGGTAGTCTTTTTGACGTAGCAGGGTCATGCCTAAAACATCGCAATAAAATTGGAGGGATTTATCCAAATTGCCCACCCGCAACATCGTGTGCAGTAAACGCATCGCTTTTTTCTCCCTTAGTTAAGCTTAGTGAACTAATCCTAGCGCTGGTTTGATTTCTATGGTGTCTTAGAATCGCCTATCTAAGCATATTGATGTGCTTTTCCTTACATTTTTCCACCGCAGCCCTATCGGTGATGCAAGATAGCACCGTATGCTTACTTATCGTGTGACTGTTCATCTGCTAAGAGATAGAACAATCAATGAGTGAGTCCTTACACACCCTATTATCCACCCATACTTAATCCACAAGGAAGTACAAATCAATGATTGACTTACTTGAAACCACAATCGAAGAGATTCGCGCCCGCGAAATTTTAGACTCTCGAGGTCGCCCCACCATTGAAGCTGAAGTCTATCTGTCCGTGGGAGCGGTAGGTCTAGCCCAGGTTCCCAGTGGTGCATCGACAGGCACATTTGAAGCCCATGAACTCAGAGATGGGGACGAACGCTACGGCGGCAAAGGTGTGCTCAAGGCGGTCAACAATGTCTACGAAAAAATTGCCCGTGAACTGATGGGGTTAGACGCCCTCGATCAGGTGGTGATTGATCGCACCATGATCGCCCTAGATGGGTCAGAAAACAAAGCAAATCTGGGTGCTAATGCCATATTGGCCGTGTCTTTGGCCAATGCTAAGGCAGCGGCTCAATCGCTGGGTCTCCCCCTCTATCGTTACTTGGGTGGCCCCCTGGCCAATGTATTACCCGTACCTCTAATGAATGTGATTAATGGAGGAGCCCACGCCAATAACAACGTGGATATTCAGGAATTTATGATTGTGCCCAGCGGCGCTAGCAGCTTTCGAGAGGCACTACGCTGGGGGGCAGAAGTGTTTGCTAGCCTGAGTAAGGTGTTGGATCAAAAAGGATTGCTAGGTGGTGTAGGCGATGAAGGTGGTTTTGCTCCTAATTTGGGTTCAAACCAGGAAGCCCTAGAAATTTTGATCGCTGCTATCGAATCGGCGGGTTACAAACCGGGTGAACAAATCTCCTTGGCGTTAGATGTCGCCGCCAGTGAGTTTTATCAGAATGGTCAATACACGTTTGATGGCACATCCCATTCGGCAACAGAAACCATTGACTATCTTGATAAGCTAGCTACCCAATATCCTATTGTGTCCATTGAGGATGGTCTTCACGAGGAAGATTGGGATGGCTGGAAAGCATTGACTGAAAAGGTCGGTAACCGCATACAGCTGGTGGGAGATGACTTATTTGTCACCAACCCCATCCGGCTGCAAAAGGGGATTGATCAAAAGGCGGCTAACTCAATTTTGATCAAGCTAAATCAGATTGGCTCACTAACCGAGACCCTAGAAGCCATTGACTTGGCGACTCGCAACAGTCTGACATCGGTGATTAGTCACCGTTCTGGAGAGACCGAGGACACAACCATTGCTGATTTGGCCGTGGCCACTCGAGCCGGTCAGATTAAGACAGGTTCTCTCTGCCGCAGTGAGCGTGTGGCTAAGTACAACCGTCTGCTACGCATTGAAGATGAGCTAGCTGAGCAGGCTGTCTATGCAGGCACTATTGGCATGGGACCTGGCCAGAGCTAACCTGTCAACCGGAAACTATAGCAAACCGATGAATGCATTCATCGGTTTGCTGCGCACATAGCTGTTGCTACTTATGGCTTCCAACGATCGCGTGTGACCTGAACTATGTGCGCCAAGCTATAGATGGATGGAGCGTCTACTGCTTTGGATACTCCACCCATTTATTGCTCTTACTCCTCGTCCGACGGTAGAGACGATGGGCTGTTGGGGGTAGAAGGGCTGGGCGCGCCGCCTGGGGTTGTCGGGATAGGTGTGGTTGTTGACGGGTTTAGCGGGTCAACGGTGCCTGGTAATCCAGTTCCTGGCAAACTTGAGCCGGAGCCGTTAATCAGGTCCTGAATATCGGCCGGAAGTTCTCCAGGCAATGTGTCTTGGGACGTATTAGGTGCCTGAGTACCCGCGGGCAATGTGGCCAAAGCAACACGATTGCCGCCCACAGAACGCAAAACATCGAGTACGCGCACAACGTCATCGTAGCGAGAGTCTTTAGCGGCATATAGCACGACGATTCCCTCAGGGTTCCCCGCATAAAAATCTCTTACTAGGCCCAACAGGTTCTGTTCCAAGATTGGATCTTGGTCCAGGTATATGCGCCCAATAGGATCAACGCTGATGTAGAGCCGATCGCGACCGGTGGTAAGGGCGGCTGGTGGTAGTGCCGAGGCCGTATTGGCATTGGGCAAGTCTAAATTAATGGCCTGCTGCCGACTGCCGACTGCGGCCAGGATAAAGAAGGTGAGAATGCAAAAAACGACGTCGACGAGGGGCAGTAGCTCAATCTGAATATCGGTTTGTTGCTCGTCTAAATCTAGTTTCATGACAATGCTCAAAGGGGATAGAAGATCGGCTACTCGGGAAACCAGTTCTTTTAGGTAACGTTGGCACCGAGCTCACTGGGTTTACCCTCACTCAGGGACCAGGCCTGACGATACAACAGCTCTAATTCACTGCCCGACTGGCGAAAGACCTTGGCCTGGCCAAAGACAAGCCCTTGAAACATGCGGAAGAACATCAGACTAACAATGGCAATAATCAATCCTGTTGCTGTGGTGATTAGGGACTGACCAATACCGCCAGCAGCGCCGCTAGTGGCGCTACCGATTGCCAAATCGTTAAGGTCCAGGGAGCCAAGAGAACTCATTAGACCGAGTACGGTTCCCAGCAACCCCAGCATGGGAGATACTGCAATGACCAATTCCAACACCTTTTCGCCCCGTCGCATAGCGG
This sequence comes from Cyanobacteria bacterium J06554_1, assembly GCA_038534515.1. Classification (GTDB taxonomy): domain Bacteria; phylum Cyanobacteriota; class Cyanobacteriia; order Phormidesmidales; family Phormidesmidaceae; genus Leptothoe. The sequence goes on along the minus strand of JBCAWO010000030.1, from coordinate 39,399 downwards.
CCAGCTCTTCGTTGGCGGCGGTCTCTAGGGCAAGACGAAAGACTTCAGGTTCTTGGTCCTTAAGCTTTAGGGCAGCGTAGAGAAAACGCCCCATGGGCAGACGATGGGCCCGCTGGGCAATTTCTTTGGCGGCGGTCCATTCTCGACGGGCTGCTTCTAATACCCGACCGGCCACTTCCCGCTCCCGCGTGAGAATGCGAGACCAAAACCAGATGCGCTCGATAATGGTACCGAGGGCGATTACTGATAGAACTAGCAGGGGCCACATGGCCACTCCACCTCTGGAAAATAGTTCAGTAATGTTCACTCGTTTTCTCCCATATGCTTTCTCAGACGAATGTTACCCTGCTCGGGTCACATATATGCCACATTTTTTAGACACTTCTAGCGGCCTTTTCCGTGGCCAAATCTAGAATTTCACGGGCGGCGCGATCGCAAACTCCCGCGGTACCCAAATGCTGTCGCATTGTCTTGTAGCCCTCCACCATCTTTTGACGCTGATCCGGATTATTCAGCAGATTTAGCGCCACCTGGCTGATGGCGTCAGGGGTGGCCTCCCACTGGACAAACTCTGGCACAATCGGCTCCATATTAACCAGATTTACCGGTGAAATATAGGCGGCTGAAAATTTCAGCACAAACTCTGCTATCCAGGCCGTAATCCGATTAAGTCGGTACATCACCACCTGGGGCACATCCATTAGGGCAATTTCCAAATTGGTTGTCCCCGACTTGCTAATGGCCAGATCGGCCGCTGAAATGGCTAACATTTGCTCGTCTTTGGCCACCACTTGACCATTTAGACCATAGTCTTGCAGCGCGGTTTCTAACGGAGCGCGAAACGTATCGCGGGCCAGGGGCACCAAAAACTTAAGTTGGGGTATCTGGGTCTGGAGCTGTTGGGCGGCGGTAAACATGATTGGCAGCACATAGGTTAACTCCTGTCGGCGCGACGCCGGTAACAGGGTAACAACGCGATCGGTTTGCGCCAGCCCCAGCCGCTGACGAGCGTCTTGTTTAGCCGCCTCTGGAGAATAGTCTGCAAACTTATCCAACAGGGGATGTCCCACCCAGGAGACCTGCCCTCCTTTGTCTTGGTAATAGCGTGCTTCCTCGGGAAAAATTGCCAGAATCCGGTCGGCAATGGCCAAAATCTTGGCCGTATCCCCTGGAATCGTTGCCCAGACCCACAGATGGGGCGCAATGTAGTACACAATGGGCATCTGGGGAAACTGGCGGCGAATAAAATTACCAATGGCCACGTTGGGACCCATGTAGTCAATCAGGACGACCACATCCGGAGGCACCGTTTTGAGATGCTTCTGGGCTCGTTGATTTAATTTAATGGCGGCTAGGGCGTGGGGCAGTGCTTCTAGTAGACCGATGGAACTGACGGATACGGTGTCACCGATTAACTTAGCCCCGGCTGCGGCCATGCGCTTGCCCCCCATGGCCGTGATCTCCACGGCCCGTCCCTGGCGGGTGGCTTCCCGTTCTAGACCCTCAACGAGGAGACTCCCCTGGAGATCGCCAGAGACTTCTCCTGTGTGGATAAACACCCTTAGCGGGCGGTTGGGGGAAGGATTGGGATTAGCCTCGTTATACTGCATGTTGAAATTGGGCTTTAGGGCTGGGACATCAGGAACGAGAGATATGTCGACCGGGGATGACGCCCCGTCGGCCGTCTCGTTGGGACGCCACTAAAAACCGATGCAGATGTTGCACATACTCATTGTTAGCAACAGAATCTAACTTATCGAGGGCCTCGCTAAAGGTAAGCCCTGACCGATAGAGCAAGCGATAGGCCTGTTTGAGACCATCGTAGACCCGACCGGATTCTAGATCGCCAATGCCCGAACGCTTGAGACCCACCTGATTGAGCCCGCGCACCCGAGACGGATTGCCTTCTACCATCATGTAGGGGGGGACATCGCGCTCAATCCGGCTCATGCCTCCTACCATGGCATGGCGACCGATGTGAACAAACTGATGAATGCCAACTAAACCGCTAATGCGAACATTGGCTTCAATGTGGACATGGCCTGCTAAGGCCACCGAGTTGGCAATGATCACGTTGTCTTGAATGACGCAGTTATGGGCCACGTGGCTGTACGCCATGAGCAAATTGCCGTTGCCTAAACGGGTGATTTCGCCAAATCGAGTGGGTCGATTGATGGTGACATACTCGCGAATATTGTTGTCATCACCGATGGATACCAGGCTTTCAGAGCCGTCATACTTGAGGTCCTGGGGCTCTAGACCGATGGCGGCTCCCGTAAAGATACGATTGCGTTGGCCGATCTCGGTATGACCGTCTAACACAACATGGGAGCCAATTTCGGTGTCTTTACCAATGCTGACTTTTTCCCCAATCACAGCATAGGGGCCCACTTTTACACTGGGGTGAATTTGGGCCCTCGGATGAATAACAGCCGTGGAATGAATCAGAGCAGTTTGAAGCATTGGTTTGGTTATGTTTATTCAACCACAGAGAACATTAGGGTGCCTTCACACACTAGTTGACCATCAACTTCAGCTTTGGCCTGCATTTTGCCGAATTTTAGCCCGCGGACGCTGAGTAGCTCAGTTGTGATAACCAGCTGGTCACCTGGCACAACCGGACGGCGAAACCGAACCTTGTCGATGCCTGCAAACATACATAACCCATTAACTCCCGGCATTTGGGTAAGTACAATACCGCCTACTTGGGCCATGGCTTCGACAATGAGTACCCCTGGCATAATGGGACGCCCTGGAAAGTGTCCCTGAAAGTGGGGTTCATTAAAGGTGACATTTTTGAGTCCGACCGCCTGTTTGCCAGGAATATAGTCAATGATGCGATCAACTAGGGCAAAGGGATAGCGATGGGGTAGTAATGCCTGAATTTGCTCTAGGTTAAATGTGATAGGAGCCGGAGTTTCGGCAACAGCCGGTTGAGATTCCTGACTGGTATGAGCTTTATTTTGAATGACGGTGGCCATAGACTTTTTTTAACAGCAACGGCGTAGGTGTTCTCGGCTAACCGGTAGCCGGTTGAAACCTTGTCCACACCCAGCAACTGTAGGGTTTTTCTAGGGAAAAACTCAAGGTTTCAATTTGGATGGGGCGTATCTGCGGCGCAAACAGCGGCTAGGTGAGACGCCAGCTGAACGTGCAAACTGTGACTGGCTCGATAAGCCGTCACGTGCATCGTAGGGAGAACACCTAATAAACTGAGATCCCCTACTAAGTCTAAAAGTTTATGACGTGCCGGTTCATTTGGAAATCGCAGCGGGGGATTCAACCAGCCTGTTTGGTCACAAACGAGGGCATTTTCAAGACTGCCGCCTTTGATTAGTCCCTGCGATCGCAACCCGTCGATTTGGTGCGCCATAGCAAAGGTGCGAGCGGGGGCCACCAGAGCACTAAAGTCTCCATCAGCAGGGGACCAGCTATGCCACTGATTCCCAATCGCCGCCACCGGAAAGTCGATTCCATAGCTAAACCGTAGCTCTGAGGACGGCAGCGCCACGACATAGGCATCTTCGTGCCGGACGATGATCGGCTCGCTCAGGGCGGTTGCACAGGACCGTACGGCCGGCTGCTCAACCGTGCCCACTGATTCAATCAGACGACTCCACTCCTGGGCAGACCCATCCATCAGCGGCACTTCCGGCCCATTGATTTCAATGCGAGCGTTGTCTATGCCTGCCCCCCATAGGGCAGCCAACAGATGCTCTACAGTGCGCACCTGCTCTCCTGTCGGCCCCAGCTGGGTGGAAAGCTGAGTTTGACTAACCGCAGAAACATCGGCCCGAATCGGCTCGTTCCCCACATCTACCCGGATAAAATAGCGGCCGCTGTCGGCGGCGGCAGGCAGCACCTTCACCTGGGTTGTTTGCCCCAGGTGTAACCCTACCCCTGTACAGCTAACAGGGGCCGCCAGGGTGTGCTGTACAGCTGTCATTAGAACCGCTCTCCGATACCAAAATGAATCCGTCCATCTCCTCCATCATTGGGAATACCATAGTCGAGGCGGAGGGCCCCTAACGGGGTCTGGACGCGGATGCCGGCACCAAAACCAATGCCGTCACCGGGCTTGCCACGAATCTCCGCCGGATCTCCCGGTACACTACCACCGGACCCCAGGTCCGAGCCAACGTCAACAAATAGGGCTCCACCCAGGAAGGAAGTAAATAAGGGGAAGCGATATTCAGCGGTAGCCTGTACAAAGGAACGACCGCTGCCCAAGTCTCCCTCATCAAAGCCCCGTACCGAGTTAGTTCCCCCTAAGGAGAACGCCTCATAGGGAGGCAGATCGCCGATTACTGTTCCTCCTTGCACATTGAGGGCCAGGGTTTGGGGACCTTCACCAAAGCTAAGAAGCTTAACGGGGATGTAGCGACTGTAGCTGGCCCGCAGTCGATTAAAGAAGATAGTGCCATTCCCCACAGGGATAGTCTGTTCTGAGCCAAGACGCAGCAGACTACCACTGGTGGGTACCAAAGAATCATTGCGCTGGTCCCACACAAAGCTGACCGGGACACTTAGCAGATCGTCGCGACCGCTGCCGCTAAAGCTCAAATCATTTCCTAGCTCGTCTTCAGGGGATAGGTCACCGTCGCTGTCACGAATGGAAATCCGCTGATATTCCAGCCCGACCGAACCGCTCCAACCATTATCCAACGGACGACCAAAGGTCACCCCTCCGCCCAGACGGTTGACGCGGGGAGTGTCGCCATTGGGCAAATCAATATCCGTATCGCCCCCATCAAAGATCAGAGAAATTGAGCGGCGGTTAAATCCATTGACCGTATAGGAGGTGCGATGGGGATCTCCAGCAATCCACGGATCGGTAAAGCTGACGTCAAACAACAGCTCCCGCTCGCTCAGCTGCACCTCGGTGCGCAGGGTCTGGTTGTTACCGCCCAGGTTGTCCTGCTGATAGCTAACGCTACCAAACACATCACCGCTGAGGTTAAAGCCAACGGCAGCACCCACGGAGCCCGTGTTACCTTCGTCAACGTTGACAACGACCTTGACCTTGCGAGGGTCTTCATCACCGGGGTCCAAGGAGAGACGAACATCATCAAAAATGCCCAGACCAAATACCCGCTGCAGATCTGTTTGAATTCTATCTTCCTGGAAAACATCCCCCGGCTGGGTTTGAAATTCACGAGTAACAATAAAGGGGCGGGTTTTACCATCAATGACTTCCCCCTCAGCATCAACGGTGTTACCGTCTTCGTCGATGTAGCGGACCTCAATCGACTCAATCACACCCTCGGCGACAATCAGGGTGGCCACGCCGTCATCGGATACCTGGGGAGCCGCGGTTACCTGGGCCAGTACATAGCCCTGCTCGCGATACCACTCGTTAAGGTCTAAAATGCCGTCTTGAAAATCAATCAGATTGAGAATTTTGCCGTACTGCTCGCCAAAGATTTCGTCAATCTTTTCGTCTGGCAGGACGCCCTCTGCACTATCAGTGCGGACGTCTACACCGGTTAGTATCGGGTTAGGCTCAACGCCAAACGTGACCCGTACACCCAAATCCGTATCATCAGGTCTGGCCCTAACGTTGGCAAAAAAGCCCGTACCAAAGACATTGTTAATGTCTTCTTGTAGCTGACTGCGGGTGGCCGGACGACCGGGTCGTAGGGTGATTGCCTGGTAAACAATGTCTTCGAGGGCCGGGTCGAGGGGGCTGCCGTCCAGGGTGACAACGTCCAGCTCTGCCACAAGTACCTGTACTTCTTCTGGTTCTTCTTCGACAACGTCTTCCTCTTCTTGTGCCGGACCTTCAGAGGCAGGTGCATCGGGCACTGGGGTCGGTTCGGTTTCTTCAGTTGCTTCCACTGGCAGGGGCTCAGCGGGGCGACCAATACCTTCTAGCAGTCGCTCGAGGGTCTCCTCGGGTGTTTCCGCTGCGTCTTCTTGGGCCTGTGCTACCTGGAGTTCGTTAGGGGCAGTCTCTACAGCACTGTCTGCTAGTTCTGTAGCGCCGTCTGGCTGCAGGGTGACGACCTGAGCCTCGGCGGTCTCTGGCAGTTGACCTGTAGGCTCATCAGTATCGATGGTCAATGCCGTGTCGTCTGCCATAGCATCAGTCGTTGACGACTCAGCTACATCAGTCGCATCTGCTGCGAACACGGGCAACCCAAACAATGTTGCAGCGGTGCAACAAGCCAATAGAGTCGGCGAAAAGCGCATAGGCGGTCCTGTAAAACGTACTCCTGACACCACATAAATACAGAAGCTTCGAAAAGCTCCTGTTAATGACATACACCAAATCCGGTCTGGGGGGCTATAGCTAAGGTGCTAGCGCTCCCTGCATTTTTTCAAAAGCGTCTTTAGACGCACTGGAAAAATGTAAACAGAATTTAATACTTTAATTTTCTGAAAGATTCTACCGCACCGTTTCCCTCAGTGCTCACTTTGTGTGTGCCAGAATTCGATCTAACACCTGTTGATAGCCCGATTCGACATCTCCTAAATCCTGACGGAACCGATCTTTATCCATCACTCGACGGGACTCGTCGGTCTCATTTTGGTTCCATAGACGGCAGGTGTCGGGGCTGATCTCATCGGCGAGAACCAGGGTACCGTCAGCCAGGGTGCCAAACTCTAGTTTGAAATCTACCAGGGTAATATTACAGCCATTGAAAAAGTCTGTGAGCACCTGGTTGATACGTTGGGCCATCTGCTGAAGCTGGGTGACGGTCTCGTCACTGGCAAGGTCCATGGCGCGGATGCGATCGCACGTCAGCAGCGGATCCCCCAGGTCGTCATTTTTATAGTAAAACTCCACCAGAGGGGGGCTTAGGGTGGTGCCCAAGGCCATACCCGTCTGTCGACACAGGCTGCCCGCCGCCAGGTTTCGCACCACCACCTCCAGGGGCACAATGGTCACCGGCTTTACCCACATCTCCCGCTCGTTGGGGGACTTAATCCAATGGGTGGCAATGCCCTGGGCCCCTAGCAATTTAAACAGGTGGGTGGACACCGCATTGTTAATACGTCCCTTGTTGGCAATGGTGCCACGCTTTTGGGCATTAAACGCCGTGGCATCGTCCTTAAAGTAGGTCACCAGCACCGCTGGATCCTCGGTGGCATAGAGAATTTTTGCCTTGCCTTCATAGAGCTTTTTCCGCTCAGCCATAGGGTCTCCCAAGGAAAATTTGCCTCGCCCATTTTAGCGTGGGGTGGGATTGGATTTGGGATTGGATTTAGGGCGACGTTTTTTGGTAGAGACGTTCCATGGAACGTCTCTACCAAATTATTTAGGTTTATTTGGTTGTCATCACGTACACCCCATCCCAATCGGCCGCTGGTGGATTCTCCAGATAGGAGTGAATGCGAGCGATGTGAACATCGACAGCCTTATCGTGGGGGCGCATCACCTTGGCCCTGGCAAATATTTCTAAGGCGCGGCTAAACCGTTGAGAGGTATAGGCCTTACGCCCTTGCTTATACAAATCTAAAAAGTCCTGGGTGGCCTGATCGAGCTGGTAGTTTTGTCGGCTGCCAATGAGCTCATAGATTTTGACCGGCTCTGTTTTTCCTTTTACCCGGGTCAGATCTAACTCCCTCACCCAAACCAGTTCCCGACAGCGCTCATAGGTGTGCTCGCTCATGACAATGTCACAGCCATATTGCTTTGTCACCCCTTCCAATCGAGAGCTCAAATTTACCCCATCACCAATTACTGTATATTCCATTTTGCGATGGGAACCAATGTTGCCGGAGACCACTTCCCCAGAACTCAGGCCAATGCCAATGTTGATTTTGGGCTGGCTGGTGGCCTGGCGAGCGCGGTTAAAGTGCACCAGCCGCTCCCGCATATCTAATGCAGCCTCCACCGCTGACCAACCGTGGTTTTCTAAGGGTAGTGGGGCCCCAAACACCGCCATCAGGGCATCGCCAATAAATTTATCCAGGGTGCCCTGGTGGTTAAAGACCGCTTCCACCATGGTCTCAAAATATTCGTTGAGCATGGATACCACCTGGGAGGCTTCCAAGCTCTCGGTCAGGGTAGTGTAGCCGCGAATATCAGAGAACAGCACCGTTACATCCCGGCGTTTGCCCACCATGAGGGAATCTTCCCCCAGGGCCATAACCTGCTCCGCTACGCTGGGGGTCATGTAGCGGTAAAGGGTGGTTTTCATCCGCTTCTCTTGGCTAATGTCTTCGAGCACCACCAGTCCGCCCCGCACACCACCGCTGGGAGCAGTTAAGGGGTTAACCGTCAGGTTAATGCTGTGCTCCAGGTGGTGTAAATCGTCAGGGGCTTCGATGGCTATGGCTGTCTGTCCCCAGGGATAGTAGGTCTGGGGATTGTCAGTGTCGTCCTCTGGAGGAAAGAACGTGGATGTTTGACGTCGCAGCTCCACGGGCACCAGCAGTGTTTGCTGACCGTCCACGGTGGCTATGGCCACCTGTAGCGTTTGTTCGGGCACATACTGCTCTGAGCCAAATTCTAAACTATCGGCCAGACGCGATCGCAACCGTTCAATCGGCACCACTTCCCAAATCAGCCGACCCACCAAAATGTCCTCCCAGGTCTGCTTGAGCTGATCCGACGCCTCATCCCCTTCAGCTGCCACCGCTGGACAGCCCAGTAGACTCAGAGCCGCGTCATTGATGGTGACAATTCGGCCCCCCATATCCGTTGAAATAACCGCATCTGAGAGGCTTTGAAGAATATCTTTTTGATACTGTTTCTCCAGCAGTACGCTCTCATATAGCTGGGCATTTTCCAGGGCAATACCTGCCTGGGTATTAAATGCCTTCATAAACGACTCATCGGAACGGGTAAACGAACCTTGCATTTTATTGATCAGCTGGGTTACCCCCATGATCTGCCCCGAGGAATTAAAAACGGGCATACACAAAATGCTGTGGGTACGATAGCCGGTGCGGTCGTCCGCCGAACTATCAAACCGACTGTCCTTGTAAGCATCGGGAATATTCAGGGTTTCACCGGTAGAGGCCACATAGCCAACGATGCTGTCTTTGTCATTAGCCTGACGCAGTTCCACTAGCTTGGTGCGGTCGGCGCTTTGCACCTTGGACCACAGTTCGTTGCCATCCATCAGCCACAGGGTGCTGCGGTCCGCCTGCATCAGAGTGCGGGCCTCAGCCATAACCGACTGCAGCGTCACCTCTAGCTCCAAGCTTTGATCCAGTGATGAGATCGCATTTAACAGCGCATTTAGTCCCTTTTGGGTCCGGGCCGCCGTGTAGAACGTGTTGCAGCTTTCCAGTAAGACACCAATGGAGCGAGCAAAAGATTCAAACTCCTTTTCATCGTCCAGGGTAAATCGATCGTCGCCAATTTTATTCAGCAGCTGCACCACCGCAACGGCATTTTCACCGTTACTAAAAATAGGCATACACAGCACATTTTTAGTTCGATAGCCCGTCTCTTGATCTGTCGCCCGGTTAAACCGAGGATCGTCGTAGGCGCTGGGAATATTGAGGGTTTTTCTAGTTTCGGCCACATAGCCAGCGATGCCTTTACCCATGGGAATGCGGATTTCGACCGCCTTTTCCTCTGCCCCCTGGGCAACTTTTGACCACAGCTCCCGATTTTCTTGATCCACAATGAAAATAGTGGTGCGATCCGCCTGGAGAATCTGACCAATTTTCAATGTGAATGCCTCTAGCAGTTCTCCTAAAAGCGTTTCCAGCGATTGATTGTTGATTAGGTTGATCGCCTTGAGGAAATACTCAAACTCTTGAATGATTAATTCCAGAAGCTCGATAAATCTAGGCTTAGATAAATGCTGAACCTGAGCCTTAAGGTGACCAGGCATATTGCCCTGGGACAAACGGGCCAACGTACTATCTACAGACGACTGAGCCATAGTTATTTATACGAGTTCGCCAAAATATATTTAACGAGTAATTTAACGGGAACATCGCTGACCCCGCTATGAACTAAGCTGCAAGGTTTAACCAGAAAATGGCTGGGGCAGACAGGTTCATTTGGCGGATCAGCAATGGCTTAATGGGAGCTACTAAGCCTCTTGATAGTGCAATGGGTGGAGAATGCTACAAACATTCCCTAACCCATGGTAGAGGACTGAATTACAGCATTTGTACTTACCGCCCTCTCCTATAGTTTAATCAGTTTGTCCAGATTATTTTAATGCCGTTGCTGATCTCCCCCATGATTTGGCCTGGGAGGCCCTGAGGCAATGCCTGGATAACAGGGCGGTCCAGCCCAGCGGCATCAATCACCCCCGGGCTGCTCGGGTTTTAGCAGTGGAAATGCAATCACATCGCGGATGCTGGGGGAGTCGGTGAGGAGCATCACCAGCCGGTCAATCCCCATCCCCATGCCGCCAGTGGGGGGCATGCCATATTCCAAGGCTGTAACAAAGTCCTCATCCAGGCTTTGGGCTTCAAGATCCCCCGCTGCTTTTTTGGCCGCCTGGGCCTCTAGACGCTGACGCTGATCCACCGGGTCCGTCAGCTCCGAAAAACTATTGGCGGTTTCTCGACCGACAATAAACAGCTCAAATCGCTCCACCAGTCCAGGCTTATCCCGATGGGGTTTGGCCAGGGGGGAAATTTCTACCGGATAGTCAGTGATAAACGTGGGTTGGATGAGCGTGGGTTCTACCGTCTGCTCAAACGCTTCATTTAAAACGTGGCCAATGCTCGGGCAGTCGTCGACGCCGTGCAAACCGGCTTCCTTTGCGGCGGCTTTGGCGGCCTCTAGTTCGGTAAACGCTGCAAAGTCTACACCGGTCTTTTCTTGAACCGCGTCATGCATGGTAATCCGCTTCCACGGCGTACTCAGGTTAATGGCCTCCCCCTGGTAAGTAATCTGAGTTGTGCCCAGGGCCTCATCGGCTGCATTAACGATCAGGGCTTCGGTAATGTCCATCATGTCGTGGTAATCGGCATAGGCCTGGTACAGCTCAATGGAGGTGAACTCTGGATTGTGGCGGGTAGAAATGCCCTCATTGCGAAAGATCCGGCCCATTTCAAACACCCGCTCAAACCCGCCCACAATCAGCCGCTTGAGGTGCAGCTCAGTGGCAATCCGCAGATAAAGCTGCATATCCATGGTGTTGTGATAGGTGACAAAGGGACGCGCATCTGCGCCGCCGGGCTCGGCCTGCAACACCGGGGTTTCAATTTCAATAAAGTTTTGCTGGTCTAAATAGCGCCGGATTGACGCAGTGATTTGTGCCCGCTTACGAAACGTGTCCCTGACCTCGGGATTTACAATCAGATCTACATAGCGTTGACGGTAGCGCTTGGCCACATCGGTGAGACCGTGCCACTTATCGGGTAGGGGCAGCAACGCTTTTGTCAGAATGGCGTAGGTGCTGACTTTTACTGAAAGCTCACCCTTGTCAGTGCGCTTAATGGTGCCCTTGACACCAAAAAAATCCCCCGCATCCGTCAGCTGTTTCAGATGGCTAAAGGCCTGTTCATCCGTTTCGGCCATGGCCGCCTGGATGGTCTTTTTATCTAGAAATAGCTGAATAGAGCCGGTTTCATCCTGGAGGGTAAAGAAGGCCAGTTTCCCAAACACCCGCCGGACCATAATTCGACCGGCAATGCTCACTTCAAGGTCCGCTTCTTCGCCATTGGGCAGGTCGGCAAATTTCTCTTGGAGTGCCGCTGCCTGATGGGTGACCTCCCAGTTGTAGGCATATGGATTGAGCCCCAGCTGTTTTAAGTCACTCACCTTCTGCAAACGAGCGGCGCGAATTTCGCGGGGACTTTGATCGTTGGGCTGAGGGCTGGCCATGCGTTGGGGTCAGTAGTTGTGCAGGAATTAATTGTATGGGGAAATGGGAAATAGGGAATAGGATCGGTAGGGATGTTCTATGGAACGTTCCTACCTAGAATTGTCCCTGGCAATATATTTGTCTAACAATTGAGCCACCTTATCGGGGGCGGGTGGTTTTGCTAAAAAATCATCGGCACCGACCATTTTGGCCCGCATTCGGTCGAGCACCCCGTCGCGTCCGGTGAGGATAATGATGGGGGTGTCATAAAACGCATCTGTACGGCGGAGAAACTTACACAGCTCATAGCCGCTGATATTGGGCATGGTGATGTCTAAAAAAATCAAATCGGGATGATGTTGGGAGAGGGTGGAAATTTGTTCGACAGGCTTTGTCACTGGCAGCACCTCGTAGCCCAGGGGTTGCACCAGTTCTGCCATGACTTTGCTCACTAGCGGACTATCGTCGATGCAGGCAATCAGGCCCTTGGTGTGTCCCTGGGATGTTCCGGCTAACGATCGCGGGGCCACATAGGGGGCGGGAATATCTGGAATTTGTTGGAAATCGACCCAGCCTCGGTAAATCAGCGGCAGCAGCAGCTTGATCACGTCGTATAGGGAACGACGGGTCTGGGCTGCGATATCCCAAAGGGTGATATTGCCTTGCATCCAGCGGGTTAGCCGGTCGTATTTGACATCAGCAAGGTGCAGCCGTAGACCCCGTGAGTTAATCACAATGGGGGAGAGGTAGGGCAGTTCGTGGGGCAACAGGGTGGGCAAATGCTCTGCGCCCATGGTTTTCCAGTGGCTGTATAGCTGTTGCGATCGCACCAGCGCCTGCTGCACCGACAAGAACACCACCTGCTGCGCCACCAGGCGATTTGGCTGCCACTGCACGTCCGCCGCCGGATAATCCACCAGGGTGAGCACCACTTCATCCACAATGCTTTTGATGATGGCCTTAGCCTGGTTCAACGAAATGTACTTACACTGGATCGCCTGGTTAATAAAGTCCACTTCCCAATGATCGGCAGGCATGCGCATGTTGCCAAACCAGCTATTGGTAAACTGCTCACTGTGGCGGCGCAGGGAGCGATACCACCGCCGGACCGAATGTTGTCCCCCTGTGGCATAGATTAGCCGCCCCGAGTAAAAGTAAAGCTTCCACGGGTCACTGGTGGCCGATCTCACCACCAGCTCACCGGTACGACGTTGTTGGGAAAGGGTCAATAAATACTGGGTTAAGGATTGGGCCTGGGTCAGCATATCACCACACATTAAGGCTTCGGCGATGCTCTGGGGATGTCGTCAACATCATGCTCGTAGAGAACAAGCAGTGGTCATCCTGCTGGCTCACTGGCTTGAACTTAAACCGGTGAGTGTTCTAGCTAAAACGTTGAATGTTAACGACGTCCTAGAGCCTAACGTTTGCTGTAAATACAAGCGTTGAAATCTAATTGAGCCTGTTTGAGGGCAAACGTTAGGCTCGACTGTGCACCTTGGCATTAGTTTTCCCAGAGTTAGCTAAACACAGCTATTGAAGGGACCTGAAGGCATGTCGCTTGGCTATAGGGATTTGGCGAAGTCTTTGGGGGTGAGGTCTTTGTTGGCAGTCTCGGTATTAACCCGGGTGATATCAGTGGTGCAGCCGTGCTGTAGTTCCCAGACTTTTAGGGTGATCAGGTATTCATAGAAGGCCTGGAGTAAGCACCAGGTAAATCCAGCCCGACCGTCTAGAAGACCGCCCAGAAAAACGTACATGTAAACAAAGCGCACCAGGGGCCGCAGGGGCAGACGCAGAGACAGGTCCTTAAGGGCGCGGCGGCGTTCGACTTCGGAGCTGCCCAGTAACAACGCGTGCCAGTTCACAGCGTGGTCCGCTAGCTGTCGGATTGTTTCGGCGGCTTCGTCGCTGGAGTAGCGGTTGTGTTTCTCAATCCAGCGTTCAAAGCCTTTACTACAGGTGTAGTGGGGATAGGTAGCTTGCAAAAAGCCGGTGGACCCCTGGCACACTTCGCGCTCGGTGTGGCCGTAGTCGTCAAACCACACCTGCTGCTTGTCTAGCAGCCTTAGCTGATAGCGCGGGTACTGGGTGCTGTGGCGAATCCAGTGATTCATAAACATGACGCGCTCAGCGGCGTAGTAGCCCACGTGCTGCTGGGACTGAGCGGCGGCCACACATTCGCTAAACAGCTCCGGGGTCATGCGCTCGTCGGCCTCTAGGATGTAGACCCACCTGTGCTTTGTGGGGACATTGCGCAACATCCAGGTGCGCTGTTTGCCATGGCTTTCAAAGGGATGCTTGACTGTACGGACAGGGTATTGCTGGGCGATTTGCAGGGTGCGATCGCAACTATACGAATCAACCACAATGACATCGTCAGCAACCAGAGCCGACTCAATGCAGGCCGCAATATCCCGCTCTTCATTGTGGGTCAATATAAAAATCGAAATCATTGCGACGTTCCAGAAATCGTCCAGCGATTGAAAACACACAACCAGCCTTGATGCCAGCTTCTGCCATCAGCTTGCCCGTGATCTGCCGCGATCCTGCAAAAAAGAGAGACCCACTACAGAATATTTGGTTTAGTTTGACCCCTATGTAAAGGTCGCGCTAAATTCAGCCGCCTCTAATCTATTGGCAGTACACTCTCCCAAAATTGCCGTTCATCAGACCCATTAGTCCGACGCTTTTAACCGCTCGTATGCTGCCGCCGTGGGGTTTGCCGTCTCAAAATCTATACACCCAATGGCCTCTTCTGAAAGGGCCTGGGTAGGATGCAATGGGCACTTTAGCACCGCCTGATTAGTAAAAAAGCTACAGTTTGAGCAGGGAATGCGATGCATGGTTTGAGCCCGCTGCACACCGTCACGGGTTGCTGCAATCACCTGCCATAGACCCAATATCACCATGGACCAGGCGACCACCAGACAGATTGGCCCC
>JBCAWO010000030.1:0-24626 GCA_038534515.1 Cyanobacteria bacterium J06554_1 | reverse complement strand
TAGATATGGCTGCAGCCAGTTCATTAGATACAGCAAAAGTACGTGAACCAATTGCAATAGCTGATACATAGGGGTTAGGGGCATTATTTAGTGCAGAGCCTGGGTTCAGCCCGTTTAACCTACAGACCAGACCTAGGCATTAGCTTAAACGCTAGATAAAATCCGCCACCCAGAGTAAAAAATTTGTAGCAAAGGTTTGAAACTCATCGCGTTTATTAGGTCGGCAGGTTAAGACAGTGGATATCCCCACAAATCGTGGGATACAAAAGATATCCAACACGTAAATGCCCTGATGCCAGCAAGGCCTCTAGTCAAAACGTAGACCTCCAGACATGGTGACCTATGTTTACATTCCTTTATAATCTCTAAAGATTTGAACCCCCCGTGCTTACCCCACGGTTTCCAAAAGCAGCTTGCCTGCTTTGCCCACCCTTGCTATGTATGCTTTTCAACCCATCTCTCCATATTTCCCACGGGTTACTCAAAACCGTTGGCACTGAAGTTGTAGTGCGTCATCGGGAGCGTGTACCCCACGGCGGGGCCATGCTGGTAATCAGCAACCATCGCAGCTTTTTAGATGCGCCCCTGGTAATGACCGCTGTAAACCGCTCTGTACGGTTTGCCTGTCACCATTACATGAGTCAGGTGCCAGTACTTAAGGATATGATCGCGGCCATGGGCTGCTTTCCGTTAGATGCCCCAGGTCAAAGACACCAAACATTTTTTCAGACGGCAATCAGGTCCTTAAAAGCAAGGGAACCCATTGGTATTTTTCCAGAGGGGGCGCAACCCATGGTGCAGGCCACCCGACCCGATCAGGTGGGTCGGTTCCATCGCGGGTTTGCCCATTTAGCCCTGCGGGCACCGGTTCGTGACTTGGCGATTCTCCCCGTTGCCATTTCATCCATGGAAGAAACGATTAGCCCAGTCGCTCCGCTCAGGTTGCTCAGTCTGTTTGATCCGTCAGAGCCCCTGTTTAAACGTCCTGGTTGGCACCCGTCAGTGCACTATCGTCGGGTTACCCTATCGGTTGGTAAACCCATTTCCATTACTCCAAACCATCGATCGCAGTACCATGGTAAGCAGGCAGGACGATTAGCCAAGGAGCTAACCCGGTCTTGCTATGGTGAAATTTCCAAGCTGCTTGAGGAGGGCTTTACGTAGCGTGCCAACTCGATCAACCCGTATCCATTTGACCGCTGGGGTCCGAGCACGCTGCGGTGCTCCCCTATTTATTTTTTTACCAGGCATGGACGGGAGTGATCTGTCGTTAAAAAGTCAGATGGCAGAGCTAGCCGTCACCTTTGACCCCCGCTGTTTTTGTATCCCGGGGGACGACACCACTGACTGGGTCGGCCTGGTAAAGCGACTGGTAGAACTGGTTACCGTCGAAAAACAAACCCAGCCCCAGCGACCCATCTATTTGTGTGGTGAATCCTTTGGCGCTTGTTTGGCCCTCAAGGTTATGGGCTATCGACCTGACCTATTTGATCGATTAATTTTAATCAACCCAGCATCGTCCTTTAATCATCAGCCCTGGACTAGTTTGGTTCCTTTCGCTAAATGGATACCGAGTATGACCTATCGATTTGCGGCCTTAGGACTCCTGCCGTTTTTGGTGGCGTTAGATCGAATTTCTAAGCAAAATCGTGATGCGCTGCTCCAGGCAATGCAGGCAGTTACGCCGGAAACGACGGTCTGGCGCATGCGTCTGTTGCGAGAGTTTCATATCAGTCACTCCCTGTTGACCCGGGTGACATTACCCGTTCTGTTGGTGGCGGCTACGGCGGACCGGTTATTGCCATCGGTAAGTGAGGTAAAAAAGTTGGCAAATATTTTCCCTAACACCCAGACAACAATCCTTAAAAATAGTGGCCATGTCTGTCTATTAGAACCAGATGTTAGTCTCTATTCGATTTTGCAACAGTCTCGGTTTATGCCTGCGGTTGCGGTTTAACTCTCTACAATATCCAAGGCACAGTATTTGGGAAACCACAGCTTGCCTGTCTGGTGCCCTCTGCCTGTTCTCCATTAGTGTTATATTCTTGGGCCAGGCTAGATAATGAAAAAAATTGGAATGAGTAACTGCCCGCTAGTGTGGATAATTATGGGGGTTTCTGGTTCTGGTAAAACTGTTGTAGGACGCCTACTTTCTGAGCGGCTAGAGAGTGACTTTTTAGAGGGCGATCGGCGGCACCCTCGCTCAAATATTATTAAAATGCAGTCTCAGATTCCGCTAGAAGATGAGGACCGTCACCAGTGGTTGTTAGAAATAGAAGCGGACATCCAGCGGGCCGTGGCTAACAATAGGGAAACTGTGCTGACCTGCTCTGCGTTAAAAGTATCCTACCGGCAACAGCTGACAGCCTTAGGGAGAGTCCAGCTGGTGTGGCTCAATGTACCCAGGCCAGACTTAGAGCGAAGACTGCTGAGACGCTCCAACCACTATATGAAGCCCGAAATGCTCAATAGCCAGTTGGCTGCATTTGAACCCATTGGCCCAGACGAAAATGTAATCACCATAGACGGACGTTTGCTGCCCGCTAAGATTATCGATGAACTATTGAGTCAGGCAACCTGGCTATATCCAGGTTTAGAAAAATCCTGGTGGCAAAGATTGGTAACCTAATGCTTTCTTGGCGCTAGGGCTCGATTGCAAAATAGCTGATCATAGGCTTACCAGTCAGCCCATCAACTATGCTGGTCGCAACTATCATTTATACCGAATTTGCCTAAATGTTACTGCTGTCAACATGTAGTGATAAGATCTTTCAGCACTCTACAGAATTAAGGTTTGCCAATGGTGAAATCTGACCGTGAAGCTTCCTATCATCACGGCGATTTGCGCCAGACGCTGATTGACGTGGCACTGGCTTTGATTAGGGAAAACCAAGATGGGAAAACCCTGTCAATGCGGGAGGTGGCTCGACGAGCGGGGGTATCTAATGCTGCCCCCTATCGCCACTTTGCTGATAAGGATGCTTTGCTGGCGGCGGTGGCGGAAACGGGGTTTCGGTTGCTGACGGCTGCTTTAAAGGCAGGCGTGGAATCAGTTACGGATGATCCGGTGCGCAGTTTACAGGCCAGTGGAGTGGCCTATGTGAAATTTGCGATCGCACACCCCGCTTACTATCGAGTTATGTTCAGTGCATTTCAACCAGGAGAGTCCGCCTGTCCTGACTTAAACGATGCAGGAGACGAGGCCTTTTCAGTGTTGGTGGGGGCCATCACCCAGGGACAGACCGCTAATAAAATAAAGCCGGGCGATCCCCAGCAGCTAGCCTGGGTAGCCTGGTCGCTGGTCCATGGGTTAGCAATGCTGGTCATTGAGCGACAGCTGCCGCTCACGGATAAAGCCTCCATAGCTGCATTTACGGAGCTGGCCGTTCAGACATTAGGTGAGGGGCTCAATAACGCCCACTCACCCCAGTAGTCTCCTGATCGCCTAAAATGCCACACGTAAACTTAAGTATGCATCGCTATCCTCAGACATAGGTAATAAAGGGCAGGATTCAGGCTTTTATACGAGGGCGACTATGTACGGGTTAATTAATCGAGCCATTCAAGATATGGTGTGTGAACACCACGGCAACGATGTGTGGAACCAGGTTAAAGCCAAAGCCAATGTTGAAGACTCTCGCTTCTTGGTGTTGCACGCCTACCCAGACGATCTAACCCATCGGTTGGTAAAAGCCGCCAGCGATGTCTTAGGCTTATCCAGCAGTGAGATTATGCAAGCCTTTGGTCAATATTGGATTGAATATACCGGCAAAGCTGGCTATCAAGAACTGATGGAAATGGCTGGTGAGACCCTGCCAGATTTCTTGCATAATCTAGATGAACTTCATACCAGGGTGGGCGTACAATTTCCTCAGCTCAAACCACCCGAATTTGATTGCACTCAACACGATGAGACAACAATAGAGCTACACTATCAGTCTTCGCGGCAGGGCCTAGCCCCGATGGTAGTCGGCCTGGTCCAGGGCCTAGGAGAGCATTTTCAACAGCCCGTCAGTATAACTCAGGTTGAAGATCGCCAGCAGGGAGCAGAGCACGATACTTTTCAGATTAAATATGAGTCTGCTTAGCCGATGGAAGGCTTTCACTATACGCTGCCACCCGACCATCTAGCCCAAGCATTCCCCTTTCATTTGGTGTTGGACGCCTCTCTCCAGATTGTTCAGGTTGGAGATGGTCTTCAGAAACTTCTATGCCGATCATTAGTGGGAGAGTCTGTAGCTCATTATTTCAGCCTCTCTAGACCTAAAATCGACTGGAATTTAGAGAGAATCCTGAGCAAGCAGCAGGCCTTATTCGTTTTAGTTGCAAAGGATTGTGCGGTGAACTTAAAGGGGCAAATGCTATGGAACCAGACGGATAAAATGCTATTCTTTCTGGGTTCCGTATGGGTTTCTCATACAAGGGAGCTGATATCTCTGGGGCTGAAGCTAAAAGATTTTGCTCTCCATGATGCAACAATCGACTTTTTGATTTCGCAACGCACCAGTCAGATGGCCTTAGAAGACGCCCAGGCACTGACTCAAAAAGTCCGGACCCAAAAAGAACAGGTTGAAAAGTTATTGCAGCACCAGGAAAGATTAACCCGTGAGGCCGATGAGCGAGCTCACACGTTAGAAGAAACATTAAAAAATCTGAATCAGGCCCAACTTCACTTGGTTCAAGCTGAAAAGATGAGCGCATTGGGACAGCTGATGGCGGGTATTGCCCATGAAATTAATAACCCCCTCGCATTTATCAGCGGTAACCTAGAGTATTTAGAAGAGACTGTAACCAGTCTTCTCAAAATTGGATTACTTTTTCAAAATCAGGAGACCCATACATCGCCCTCACTGGCAACGGCATTTTCTGAATTAGAGTTTGATTTTTTAGAGAAAGATTTACCTAAACTTTTGCAATCCCTGAGAACAGGTAGCGATCGCATTACCGAAATTGTTAAGGCACTGCAAAACTTTTCTCGCATAGACGAAACGCCCAAACGTCAGGTCGACATTCATCAAGGATTAGATAATTCACTGCGACTGCTACAGCATCGATTTAAAGCTCAACCCACGCGTGTGGCCATTCAAATTCAAAGAGACTATAGCGCTTCCTTGCTCCCCATTGAATGTTTTGCTGGACAGCTAAATCAGGTATTTATAAATATTTTGGCCAACGCCATTGATGCGCTAGAAACCGATACTCAAGTCACACCCACGATTGCTATCACCACTAGTCACCCCAACCCTAACTGGATTAAGATTGAGATTGCAGACAACGGTCCCGGTATCCCATCCCCTATTCAAACCCGCATCTTTGATCCATTTTTCACCACCAAACCCGTTGGTAAAGGCACCGGTTTAGGTATGTCCATTAGCCGTCAAATCGTTATAGAGCAGCATGGCGGTCACCTATACTTTCACACTTCTGCCGAAACAGGCACTAGTTTTTTTATTGAGTTGCCCGTTTTCCACCCCTATCCACCCTCACATTGGAAAACGCATTGAGCTCATATATCAAGGGCTAAGAGCCGTTGTTTCAAGACCATGCTTCTAGATTGGCACCATATCCCGCGAGCCAGCAGCTAACCAGACACGCAAATGTCCTAATGCACCGGGCTATTTGCCATATGTCCCATAGAATAATGTCAGTTCCCTTTTCCCTGTATGGCTAGCATTGGGCCAATCGTTAGTCGTTACTTTCACAACCATTCATGCAGTCATATTCAAAATTTGTTGAGCTGTCTCCCACCACCTACGCTGATGCCCTGCTGGGGCGTGAGCAGTTTATGGATATGGGCATCAGGGAAATGTGGTCCCAAATACCTCGAATTGCAGGACCTGCTTACACGGTGAGCTGTGCCCCAGGGGATAACCTAATGCTTCACGCTGCGATCTACAGAGCAGAACCGGGGTCAGTCATCGTGGTCAAAGCTGGGGATGTGGACTACGCCATGTCAGGGGGGAATGTTTGCGCCACAGCTCAAAAAAGAGGAATTGCTGGGTTTGTGATTGATGGTGTGATTCGGGATGTGGCAGAAGTCCGCGAGCTGAAATTTCCAGTTTTTGCCCGAGGGGCAATGCCAATTCCGGGCAAAAAGCAGGGACCAGGCACCCTACAAACCACCATTATTTGTGGTGGGGTGCAGGTGGAGGCAGGGGATATTGTTGTTGCCGATGAGGAAGGAATTGCGGTGATTCCAGCGGTGCAACAAGAATCTGTGTGGGAGATTGCCAAGCGGCGAGCTGACAAAGACGCCGCCCGTTCGTTACAAGACTGGGAGATTGAACATCGGGCTAAGGTTGAGAAAAATCTCAAAGAGATTGGATTTGCAGGATAGTTACAGAGAACCATTTATGAGGAGATTACACAAAAATAAAGGTTCAAGTAAAGACAACCAGCAGGGGCACTCCCCTGTGGATGCCCTTCGATATCGAGTACCATCAGCCAAGATTTCGTATTAGTCCTTGGTAAAGTGGGCTATTGCCATCGACGATGTGTTTCTGGCCTCAGCAGCCCACACTTTGTATTATCGTTTTCTACTGATAATATCGCTGCTCAAGCCAGGTGCGGACCTCAGCTTCAGATAGCCAGCCTGATTGTTGTTGAGTAATTGGATCATAGATGCTGTAGCGAGTCTGACCGTTGTCACCGCACCGTTTCTCAATCACAGGTTCAGACGACCCCGTAGCCAGCTTTAAAACAGATGCCCAAAAAGCGTCGTGAGAGAATGCGCTGGTAAGACGCTGCCAATAGTTTCCGAGCCGAGACTTCTGGGGCCCATACCCCTGAAGACTAATTCCATGGGGCTCAGATAACCGCCGTTGAAACTTCATCAGCTTTAACTCCAATTGCATAGTGGACAACCATGGGCTTTGACGATCACCGGTGAAAACCCATGGCTATAGTTTTGCAAAAAAAACCTGACCAGAACAGAGTCAGTTGAGCTAAATTGTTATGAATACAGTTAGGCAAAGACAAACTGTACTGGTTCTTTTTTACTCAACTGTACGGGTGCCCTTTATCAATAAAGAAGATTCTATGACCATTAGCCCCCTTGACCCTCAGCTATCACCTCTGAGTACAGATAAGGAACCTACACTCTACGAACAGGCAGCCGAGCGCATCCAGGCCTTGATTCGAGAGGGCACCCTAAAGCCAGGGGATCGCCTCCCGTCTGTGCGCAAACTCAAGCAGCAGCTATCGGTCAGCATGTCCACCGTGCTTGAAGCCTATCGTTTGTTGGAAGATCGCGGCTTTATTGTGGCTCGCCCCCAGTCAGGATATTACGTCAAAACAACGGTCCTCCCAGATGAACCCTCCCAGTCCACTCCTCCAGCCGAGGTGTGTCCCGTTGATATTTCCCTAATGCTGCGGTTGCTGCGGATGGATCTCTCCCCTGAAACCATCCATTTGGGGGCTGCCGTACCGGGGGTAGAGCACTTTCCCCTTAATACCCTGAATCGATTGATGGGGCAGGTAATGCGAGCCGATCCCATGGCTGTTCATTCCTATAGCACCGTGCCTGGCTGTGAATCTCTGCGTCGAGAAGTGGCCAAACGTATGCTTAATGCAGGCTGTTCCATTGCGCCGGACCGTATTGTGGCCACAGCAGGAACGACTGAAGCCTATTATTTGGCCCTACGCACCGTAACGCAGCCAGGGGATACGGTTGTGATTGAGTCACCTGCCTACTACGCGGTACTAGAGGCGATGAACTCCCTGGGGCTGAATGCGCTGGAGCTGCCCACCCACCCAAGGGATGGGATCTCGCTGAGTGCATTGCAATCTGCTTTGGAAAATCAATCTGTGGCAGCGTGCTTCCTGGTGTCAAATTTTAGTAACCCCATCGGTAGCTGTATGGGCGATCGCAAAAAAAAGACCCTGGTTGAATTACTCAATCAGTATGATGTGCCCCTGATAGAAGATGATATTTATGGAGAGCTGAACTTTGAGGGCAATCGTCCCAAGGCTATCAAAGCATTTGATACGGAAGGACGAGTCATTTACTGCTCATCGGTTAGCAAAACCCTCTCCCCAGGATTGCGGGTGGGCTGGTGCATTCCAGGACGATACCAGCAGCAGATAGAACATATGAAAGTTGTTGTCAGTCACATGACCGCTACTGCGCCCCAACTGGCGGTGGCGGCTTTCTTTGCCAATGGCGGCTACGATCGCCACCTGCGGATGTTGCGCCGCGCCTATCAGCAACAAATGAACCAAATGCTCCAGGCGATTCTGGATTATTTTCCCGCTGAGACGAGGGTGACTCACCCCCAGGGAGGGCATGTGCTCTGGGTGGAAATTACGGACGGTTTTAATGCGCTAGACCTGTTTGAAGAGGCGGTTCAACACCACATTAGTATTGCCCCGGGGCCAATGTTTTCAGCATCGGATGCTTATCAGAACTGTTTCCGTTTGAACACTGGGCTGCCCTGGTCAGAGAAAATTGAGCAGGCGATGAAAACCCTCGGGGCTCTGGCAAAGAAGCAATTGGCTCGCAAGATTTTGGCAAGTTAAACCGGCTCATTCCTAAGCGATGCACAATCAGGCATTTCGCTCCTGGGCAATGCGCCAGCTCAATAGGATGACGGGCAACAGCCCCACCAGCAAAATCATCAGTGCTGGTGCTGAGGCTTCCACTAGTCGTTCGTCTGAAGCATATTGATAAACCCTGACCGCCAGGGTGTCAAAGTTAAATGGACGCATAACTAGCGTGGCGGGCAACTCTTTCATCACATCTACAAACACCAGCATGACCGCTGTGAGTAAACTGCTGGCCATTAGAGGTGTGTGAATTTTCACTAGGGTCTTGGTGGGGGAACACCCGAGGCTGCGGGCCGCGTCGTCAATGGTGGGGCGGATTTTGCCAAGACCCGATTCGACAGTGCCTAACGCTACGGCCAGAAACCTGACTAAATAGGCAAAAATCAAAGCCGTAATCGTACCACTCAGAATTAGGCCAATATTGTTGCCAGTGGCGGCCTCAATCCAGGCTGATAACCCCTGATCAAATCTGACCACGGGGATCAAAATACCGACGGCGATTACGGCACCGGGGACGGCATATCCCATGGAGGCAAGGCGGACCCCTAAACTGACTGCCCGCTGCTTACTGAGGCGCTCACCATAGGCCAACACTAAGGCCACGATGACACCAATACCAGCGGTGAGTCCGGCCAGGATAAGGCTGTGTTGAGCTAGCTCAAGAAACCGATTGTCTAGGGTTTCTTCTAGATGGGTGAGGGTCATGTGGGCTAATAACCCACCGGGTAATAAGAGCCCCAGGGTAATGGGTAGGCCACAGGTTGCTATTGCCCCCCAGGCGCGTAGCCCCCTCAATTCGTAGGCTTGGGGGCGTTGGACGCTATTTTTGGCTTGGTAGTATTTTGCTTGTCGTCGTGACCATCGTTCTAAAACAATGAGTATGAGAATAAATACCATGAGCATGGCCGATAGCTGGGCGGCTGCCACTCGAGCGCCCATACCAAACCAGGTGCGGTAAATGCCGGTGGTAAAGGTGCTGACGCCAAAATAGTCAACGGTACCAAAATCGCTCAGGGTTTCCATGAGCGCTAAGGACAGCCCGGCGATAATGGCCGGGCGGGCTAAGGGGAGGGCGACTCTAAAGAAGCTGCGCCAGGGGCCGCATCCCAGGGAGCGGCTGGCTTCTAGGGTACAGACGGACTGTTCTAAAAAGGCCACCCGAGCCAACATGTATACGTAGGGGTAGAGGGTGAGGCTAAACATGGCAATGGCTCCGCCTACTGAGCGAACGTCGGGGAACCAGTAGTCACTGACGGACTGCCAGCCAAATTGCGATCGCAACCAAAACTGCACCGGTCCGTAATAATCTAGCCAGTCGGTATAGGTATAGGCCAGCAAGTAGGCTGGTGCCGCCAGCGGTAGCAACAGGGCCCATTCAAACAAACGCCCGCCCGGAAACCGACACAGGGTCACCAGCCAAGCCGTACCAATGCCGATGACCAGCACGCCTGCCCCTACCCCCACCATTAGAAGCAGCGAATGGGTAATGTATTGGGTTAATACCGTTGAGGCCAGATGGCTAAATACGCCCTCACTGGGGGATAACACGCTGCCCAACACCACTAAAATGGGGGATGCTACTAGCAACGCTATCAGCCACACTGTAACGGTCCAACCGTTGATGCGGGGGAGGCGGGTGGGGGTACGGGACAAGTCTATCGTCATCGGCAATGCAGTCAGCAGGAGAGCGATTGGTTTATTGTCAGCTATAGCTGGCCGTTGCATCAACTAGTGCATCTTTTCGTTTGCCCCCTCAAACCATGGCTTCAACAGTCCTAATCATTGGCGGCAGTGGCCGCATCGGTCGTAGTGTAGCCGCAGACCTGTGGCGTTACACCGATGTGACCGTGACCCTGACGGGAAGACGGTCCCAGGCGGCGTTTAAGCTACAGTCTCGTCAGCGGTATCAGCAGCTGTTGTTGGGCGACTTGGCCGGTGTGAGAGATGCGATCGCAAACCACGATCTAGTAATCCACTGCGCCGGACCGTTTCGTATACGGGATTTTAATATCCTGGCCCAGTGCATTGAACAAAAAACACCCTACATAGACGTCGCTGATAGCCCCGATTATGTCAGTGAAGCGTTAGCGTTTAAAGATGTCGCCAAAGCCGCAGGTGTCACCTGCATTGTTAGCACCGGAGTATTTCCAGGTATTTCCAATAGCATGGTTCGCCAAGGGATTGAGCAATTAGAGAAGGCCGACCAAGTGCACCTCAGCTACTTAGTCGCCGGCTCGGGGGGAGCCGGCGTGACGGTTATGCGCACCACCTTTACCGAATTGCAAACTCCCTTTGAAGCCAAGGTCAATGGTGAGCGCACAGTTATTCAGCCCTACAGCAGCCGCGAAGTATTACCGTTTCCAGCCCCCTACAATACAGGAGCTGGCGTTTACTGGTTCAATACTGTTGAAGCACTCACCCTCGTCCAGTCGTTTCCTCAGCTCAACAGCGTAATCACCAAATTTGGCTCACTTCCCGATGCCTACAATCGCCTCACCGGACTCATGACATTGTTACCCCCTAGCTGGCTACGGCAACCCGCAACGGTAGAATTTCTCTCCCAAGTGAGCTACGCCATGACCCAGGTAACCGATCGTTTTAGCGGTACTGGCATAGCCATACGCCTAGTCATCACAGGACACCATCAGGGACAGGCAGCGACCTATTTAGCTACAGCAACCCATCCAGATACCGCAGAGGCTGTTGGTTATGGTACCGGCAGTATTGCCCAGCTGTTGCTAGCTAGACAGCTTTCTCTACCGGGAGTATGGCCAGTAGAACAAGTACTGCCAACGTCTCTCTTCGAAAAGACGCTGGCAGAGCGCGGCTCAGTGGTCAATGGCAACGTACATTTAGCACAGCACTCACCACACTAATTGTTAGACGAGTCGTTACTGATTTAAGGGATGTACCGATCTGCTCGACATGCCATGGTGTACGCACAAGTCATCGTAAAATCGCTGTCACTGTCGCAGCACCTCCCCAAAAAACCAATGCTGTAGGCTTTGAGGCTGGTTTCCCCAGGATATAGCCCAAGGGACATTCAAGAAAGGGAAAAAGGAGGCTTCGGGATCTGACGCATAATTTGAATAACCCACTTATCCAAACGCTGTTAACGTTCTACAGTTCATCCCTTAAATTAGGCAACGGCACCCCGTCATCTTCTACCAATACAACCATGGCAAATCTCTTCCACCTGGCTTTTCCCGTTAGCAACATTCCCGACACAAAGCGATTTTATGTTGACGGTCTTGGTTGTCAACCCGGCCGAGAATCTCCTGGCGCCCTAATTATGAACTTTCAGGGGCATCAGCTAGTGGCCCATGTTACCCGTCAAGAACTATCGGCCCAAGACAGCATCTATCCCCGTCACTTTGGCCTGATTTTTGACATCGAGGCCGATTGGGAAGCCTTGGCTAAGCGTGCCAAAGCCAAAAATCTTAACTTCTACCAAGCCCCCAAACGCCGCTTTGATGGCACGCCCCTTGAGCACCGAACCTTCTTTTTATCAGACCCCTTCCACAACCTGCTGGAGTTCAAATACTACTGCCATCCAAGCGCTATTTTTGGTGAAAGTCGTCATGCCCAGGTGGGTGAAGCCATGGCCTAACCTTGCAGACCTTTCAGACCTTGGGCAATCGCTTCTAGGCTGCATGGATTCCAGAGCATTGCATTGTGGGTAGGTACTGGCAAACGTCGATGTTCCCCAACGGGTAAGCGGCAGTGGTGAGCGGGCAACACCAGCAGATCGTAGGGCGTCCATAGCGATAACGGTTGGCAGGCTGACAGCTGCCCCATATCCTGGTTTAGGTCAGCCAAAAATGAGCTACCCGGCTGCATTTGTCTACCGCCTATATTCCACCGGAACCAGGCCAGGACAGAGCCATAGTGGGGCACCGCCACACCAATAAATCGCTGCACCCGGTGCAGCCCTCCCAAACGCTGCATGTAGTAGCGGCTAACCAACCCGCCCATACTAAAACCCAACAAATAAAAAGGCTGCTGGCTTGCCAAAGACCGTTCAATAAATATCTTTAGCTGCTGTGCCTGCTGCTCAATGCCAATATCTCCATTATTTGGTGTTAGTCCGACCACATGGACTGCCCAGCCCTGGTCTTCTAGATAGGCCCGCAGCCGCCAAAAAATATTAACCGTATTCCACAGACCGTGCACCAGTACCACCGCTGGCCTACCCTCATGTGTCACCCTTACCCCGACCCTCTAACCAAAACAAAAACACCACTACACCCACCACCCCAAGCTGTACCCCTAAGTTAGAAGTGGCCGCTTTAACATCACGACCTGCCAGTAGCTGAGTAAAAAATATAAACGCCCCCACTAACCCAGACGCGCCCACTGCCCCATAAATTACCTTACGCAACCCCTTAAACGGCGACTGCACTTCGCCTACCAAACGATCAAACTTTTCTTGGCTCATACCCGGTGGTCGAGTTGGTTTTTGAGATTGCGCCTCAGACTTAGACTTTTTAGCCATAGGGTCAGTGATAAAAATCATAGCTTCCATCTTTTCAAACTATGGTCCATCTAGATAGCCTCTGCTGTTATAATTTCACTCCAACATGTGCCAACGTGGCTCAGTGGTAGAGCACTCGATTCGTAATCGAGCGGTCGCGGGTTCAAATCCCGCCGTTGGCTTCTCTCTTAAAGGCTTGCAAATCCACCGAAATCAAAGAGTTCGAACGCAATCAATATTGCTGCTACAACGCTGAACAGCATTTACAAGCCTGTTTCCGCTCATATTCGTAAATGTAAAATCGATGGCCTCAAAAACCCGGTAAAGTTTCGCATGAGGCTACTCAAGATTACCACTGAAGTACTTACAAGGGTAAAGAAAAAGCGGCCAATGCAACTCGCGCTTTCTGGCTTCCTTTTGCCTATCAGGATGCTGGTAGCCGGCAGAGCTAAAGGAACTGGCTCAACAGTCTATCATTCGGATGGAAGAACAGATTCAGCATTTGCGAGAAATGTTTGGAATTGAATCCCTTCCAAACAAACCTGACCAGCTAGAATTTCCAGCGGTTAGCTCGATGGCGGTATCGACAGGAGAGATTTTTCTGTTGGCTCAAGATGATCTACTCAACGACTTTTCGGATGTGTCATTGGGAGTAATCATGACAAAGTCTCCTAAAGCTGACAAGGAAGCTACTTCAGAAGATGCCCCATTGCTGCCTCCGGAGCCTGATACTGAGAAGGGTCGGCGGGCTAGAGAACAGTATTTGGCATTAGCGAAAGCTTCTCTAAGAGTAAACTTTGAAGATTATCAGACTTTATTTCAGGCTTACGCGAGTGAGGAGCCTGAGGAACAACAGACGGCTCAACAGCTAGACCGCACGGTTGCTCAAGTAGCGCTGCAAGCGGGGCAATGTCCCCGGCAGGTGGTTCAGTTTGTTGCCAGGGACCCTATGTGCAGTAGTTTAGGAAGAGCCGCCTCTGTCTCACACTGCGGCATTAACAGTTTGCATGAGTCCATGCTCTCGATTGTAGGGATTCCGATGCTGGCTGACCAACTGGATATGACAATACGAGGTAAAGATGCGGGCGTCTGACGAGCTACGCACCACAATCGAGCAGGTTATGTCAGAACCGACTTTTGTTAAAGCCATTTCAGCAATTCAAGCCTCGTTTAAGCAGGCAGAGAGGCTCGCTTACACAGTTGACTTGATCGAACAAGAGACAGACAAGATTGTCCAAGAGTTTGTGTAACCTATTTGTATGGCTTAATTGAAATTATCAGCCCTAGATAGCCAAAAATGAAATCTCTGTGGAAGCGCCATCGGCACCAAAATATTGTTCATTCTGTTCATGTGCTCAATCCAGAGGCAAAAAGGCTCATTGTGTTTTTCCCTGGATGGCTGTCTACGGAAAAAACGTGGCGATACTTTTTGCCTGAGCTGAGCAAAGATTTTCGGATTGAGTATTTTGAATCTAGGGAGAAACCTTCAGCTTTACCCAGTAAGATTAAATGTCAAACCTTTAAGGCGCACGGAGATGACGCTGTTAGTTTCCTAAATAGCTTAGGTGGCACGCCATATTATGTGGTGGGTGCTTCTATAGGCGCTTCTGTTTACCTGTCTATTGTAGATAGACTAGAGAAGAAGCCTGATGGGCAGATACTGATTTCTCCCGGTGCGCGTTCTCCGGCAGCTAAAGTAAGCGGGCCGCTGGCCGTTTTATTTGAATTTCTGCGGCGATCGCCTGGCTGGCTCCTCTACTGTTTACGGCCTTTATTTTTAGCAATTATTAAGCGCCTCGCTGCCGAAAAAGATGAATATCAGGCGACTGCCGCCATTCAATCGCTGGCAGCTGCTAATCTTGCCAGAGTGACGGCATCGGCTCGTCAACTATTAAAATTTGAATTAGACTTAAATGCTATTTCCAAAATTTCTGTGCCAACGCTGATTATTGCGGCAAGCCACGATAGCGCTCACAACATTCAAGATGCCCAACGTATCGATGATTGTTTACCCAACAGTAACCTACGCTTTTTTGAGACCTTTACCCATACGCACAGCTCTATCTGCGCTCGCAAGATATTGGACTGGATAGAGCGTAACTGAATAATATCGGGCACTAGCATAATGCTACTGTGATGCTAGCGAAATGAATTGATTAGGGAAAAGGTCATGGCAGCGACGGCGTTCAAGATTGTTGGTAGAAAACGTCAACATGCTTTGAGTTTCGCAAGCATGAAAGATTTCCAGCTTCTAGAAGCTGGCTCTATTGCATCTGAGGAGTTGCTTAACAATCCACATATTTCGCTGTATAGTCTCGATTTTGAGACGCAGTGTGCAGTGTTTGTAGAAACCCCCGAATCCTTGACGCTATCTAAGGTTTCTTTTTACTGGCTGGCGCAATACGAACACGCTATTCAAGTGGTAACATTACCATTTCCTGACTTTATTTCGTTAGCCGGTCAGATATCTGTAGAGTCAGGCAACCTTAGATTTATCTACTCAGTCGGTCGCGCGGGTTCTACCCTAGCCAGTCAGATATTTACCTGCGTGGATGATGTTGAAGCGATTTCGGAGCCGGACGCGCTAACTGTGATTGTCACTGCACGATATGCTTCTCGAACGAATAATTCTCAGGCCAATAAGCAAGCAGATGGACAAGCTAATGAACCAGTAATAAAGGCTCTGTTGGCCGCCAGCGTTTGTTTCCTGTGCAAATCTAAGACAGCTACTCAATTTGTGATTAAAGGGCGGTCGCAGATAGCTGAAATAGGCGATTGGCTCTGCGAGCTATACCCTTATGCAAAGAATCTTTTTCTCTATCGAGATGCAGAAAGCTGGCTAGTTTCAGCCAAAAGAGCTTACACAAATGGAATACAACGTGACTCGCAGGCACAAATAGCCTTAGAACAAGTGACTCGAATCGCTCTAAGGCCTGTAACTCGGCTAATTGCCAACTATCCCGATGACCAGCACTTGAGCATCGTTGAACAGTTGGTGCTTACTTGGCTTTCGGCTATGGATGCCTGTATGAGGATGCGCAGTATGGGCGCTGAAATATTACCGATTCTATTTTCAAGCTGGCGGTTATATCCTGAAGAGACGGCGAGACGAATGCTGGCATATTGCGATGCTCAGCTCTCTTCTGAGCAAAAGCTACAGGAGGTGCTCAAAAGAGATTCTCAGGCTGACACTATGCTTGCGCAAGAAGCTTTACAAAACTGCGTACAAAGACATGGGCAAGGCTTACTCCCTACCGATGTAGAAAGCCTCAGCTATCACTTACAGCGACATCACACCATTCGCTCAGCAGACTTCAACATTCCCGGGACATTGTTACACACTCGCACGGTTTCTGAATTGAAAAAGGCCTGACTTGAAAATCTTCTAAAAAAATCTTTTTTTGGAATCTTCTCATGACGCATTTTGGATTAATCTGTCTGGCTTCTACAGGACATTTGGTGAGGCTGAGTTCCCACTAGGTGCGATGACAGAATCATTGAAGCAACTGGGTCAATTAAGCGATCGCACTTGCTTTTTATGATCGATCCAGGGTTTGCGATCGCAAACCCAACTCCACCACTATCCCCCAATATCTGCAACGACTGAATCGACTGCACCTGAGCCACAGTCCCCTTAGAGTGGGTTCGTAAACAAATACTAAGCAACCTGAAGAGTCTTTGACTCCCACCGTCGTCGATTATCAGTTAACCGACGCAGCATTAAGCCAATCATGATCACATAGACCGCTCCTTCCTAGTTTTCAGGTAAAACCTCATAGTCTCGGAACAGATGTCTGGCCTTATCTAACCAAGAGAATATTCGCTCGATAACCCACCCACACTACCGTTGTAAGTATGTAGCGCTATGCTCCCCTCTAATAAACATCCCTGAGACTAAGGGGAGTGATCTAATAACCATTAGTGATTTAAGCGCTGCACCAACCTGTTAGAAATGCCACATGTCAGCGTAAATAAAACCATCCCGAGGATCAGCAACGCCATTTAGTAAATATCTCCTAGAATATTTCTAACTATCGCATTCATTTCTTAACATGTCCTCCCCAGATGCCCGCTCGGATCAGCCTCAACTCAAGGGTATTCGCGGCTCGTTTTTAGATTTTATCGACGATCCCTTTTACACTCCTGAGTTAGAAAGCGTTCGTTATATATCCGACGGACTGATAGTATTGGCCAATGGCAACATCGAGGCGTTTGGCACCTATGCAGATTTAAAGTCTGACTATGGGGAGATTCCGATTACGGCCTATCCTGATCGGCTAATTATGCCGGGATTTATCGATACCCATATCCACTATCCTCAAACCGGTATGATTGCCGCCTACGGAGAACAACTTCTAGAATGGCTCAATCAATATACGTTTCCCACTGAACAAAAATTTAAAGATAAAACCTACGCTAGCGAAGTCGCCGAGATTTTTCTAGATGAGCTGTTACGCAATGGCACCACCACCGCGCTGGTATTTGCTACTGTATTTCCCCAGTCCGTAGATGCCTTCTTTGAGGCCGCAGAGCGTCGAAATCTCTGCATGATTGCGGGCAAGGTCATGATGGATCGCAACGCGCCTAATGCAGTCTGTGACACTGCTGAATCAGCGTATCAAGAAACCAAGGCACTGATCCAAAAATGGCATAAGCGCAGTCGGCTGCACTATGCGGTCACCCCTCGGTTTGCCATCACCTCCACCGACGAACAGCTGCGGCTAGCGGGAAAACTCTTACAGGAATTTCCAGATGTCTACCTGCATACCCATCTCTCTGAAAATGTGGACGAAGTGGCCTGGGTAAAACAGCTTTTCCCCGACTGCCAAGGCTATCTCGACACCTACGATCAGGCAGGGCTGGTTAAGGAACGCTCGGTCTTTGCCCATGGGGTGCAGCTGACCGACGAAGAATTTCAACGACTCTCAGACGCTAAGTCAGCCATTTCCTTTTGTCCCACCTCCAATCTGTTTCTTGGCAGTGGCCTATTCAAAATAGAACAGGCCAAGTCAAAAGAGTATCCAGTCAAGGTAGGCCTGGGGACGGATGTGGGCGCAGGAACAAGTTTTTCCATCTTGCAAACTGCCAATGAAGCCTACAAAGTCGCCCAGCTGCGCCGTCAGAAACTCTCTCCCTTTAAAGCATTATTTTTAGCTACCCTGGGCGGGGCCAAGGCCCTCTGTTTAGACGATACCATTGGCAACTTTGAGCCTGGTAAAGCGGCAGATTTTATTGTGCTCGATCCACGGGCCACGCCCCTGTTAGCCTTTCGCAATGCTTCTGATACCCCCAGTGACTTAAAAGAACTAGCAGATCGTGTTTTTTCCCTGGTGATGATGGGGGATGATCGGGTTGTCCAGGCGACATATATCCTAGGAGAATTAGCCCACAAATGCATCAAAGTTAGTAAATAACAGAAATATGGAAGTAAACATTCTCCAAACTCCAACGTTAACCCATACGTTGAAGATTAATCGTCATCTTTAATGGGGCAGCTGGCCTCATTTTTCAATTGAGAGGGAGTAGCAGAAGCGATCGGCCCGCGAGATTGTTTCTCCATATAAAATAGGTTGCCGGCCAGTCGTATACGTGGTGTACCGATAAACAATTAGCGGCTGTCCTAGGGGAACTTCCAAATAACCGCTCATTTCATAGTCGGCATGGGTGCATTCAATCACAGCATCAATCTGTTCAATCACTATCCCATGGGCCTCAAGGGTAGGAAATGTCATTTGACACTTAAGCTGGGGACCTAATTCCTGCCCCAGCTCTAACACGATGTAGCTCACATCAACTGCACCAACTGCACCGTCCATGCGCAACAGTTTTTTTTGCAAGTAAACTGTTGGTTTACCGATGAGCTGCAAACTTGTTTGGATACGTTTAGCAGGACAAACTTTTCTAAATGTAAGATTTTCAAATGTGAATTGAATTCCTTTGCGAGTGAGGTCCTGTTCTAAAAAAATTAGTGGACTAGACAGCGAATAGGCCACTTTCTGGCGGGGAGTCACAAATACCCCCCTACCCTGCTGTGATTTAACAAGTCCCTGATTAACCAAGTTAGCAACAGCTCGTCTAACGGTAATACGACTGACACTAAAGGTTTTCATCAGCTGATGTTCGCTGGGTAATTTTTCACCAGGCAAATAGTCGCCTACCTCAATCTGATGGCGTAGCTTCTCTGAAATACTGATGTGTAGAGGAACAGATGTCGATGACATACAAAGAATGCCTATGTCAGGATTTTCCAAAATATTGCGTAGACTTGTTATACCAGCTATGGTGTGCTAATTTTTACTTGTTATAACAAGTGCCGTAACAGATCAAAGATCTAGATATGCGGGTGCTTGGTCAATACGTATTCACAAAGATGGTAACTGACTCGGTTCAACCTCCCAAAGTATCAGTGTCGAAGCCTCATAAAATCTTAGCCGTTCGTAAGCTTAAGGCGCTGAACCAGCGCACCAACGCGGCGGGTTTCGTTAGATTAGCTTTACATTTGGTCTTGCTCGGAGTTAGTGGTTTCCTCTGGGTAAGTTTGTCTGGATTGCTTAAGCTACCAGCTCTTCTGATTTATGGGATTGGCCTTGCCATGATGTTTTGTCCCACCCATGAATGTGTTCATCGGACAGCGTTTGCCA
This sequence comes from Cyanobacteria bacterium J06554_1, assembly GCA_038534515.1. Taxonomy (GTDB): domain Bacteria; phylum Cyanobacteriota; class Cyanobacteriia; order Phormidesmidales; family Phormidesmidaceae; genus Leptothoe. The sequence goes on along the minus strand of JBCAWO010000030.1, from coordinate 4,967 downwards.
ATTCTAAAGTTAATGATGTAGTAGCCTGGTGGACCGGTTTTCTGTCATTTTATAACAGCACATTTTATCGGCAATATCACAAGTGGCACCATCGCTATACCCAGATTGCAGGCAAAGATCCTGAGCTAGATGACCCAAAGCCAGAAACGTTGGGTCAGTATCTGTGGCGGCTCAGTGGTATCCCCTGGTGGCGCGACAAGGTTCTCGGACATCTGCAAGTGGCATTGGGCAAGGTAGATGATTGTTACTTCCTCTCAGAAAGCTCCCATGCAGACGTCATCCGCTCAACCCGTTTGCAATTGACAGCATACCTCGCCATTACTCTGATTTCATCAGTTCTAGGTCATCCCTGGCTGATCGTAACTTACTGGTTGTTACCTCTAGCTATCGGACAACCCTTTCTGAGGTTTGTGCTCATCGCTGAACACATGGGGTGTACCAATAACAACAATCCTCTGACCAATACACGGACCACGCTAACCCTATGGCCTGTGCGTTTTCTAATGTGGAATATGCCTTATCATGCCGAACACCACATGTATCCATCAATTCCATTTCATGCATTGCCTAGCGCTCATCAGAGCTTAAAGGCGTATTTTACGCGGGTGGATTCAGGATATGTTGGGGTGAATCGAGAAATAATCGCAGGCTTGGAATAAAAGAAATATGGCGATGGTTGTATTTTAGGCTCAATGCCACAGGTTTTGAACTTAAGCTTTACCTGGTGAAGGAGCAAATAATATCGGTGTCTGGAATTTGATGAAGAACACCTATTTGGCTAGAAAAAATGACATCTCCTAACAGCTTTACTCTAAAGAATTTTCCGTTGCAATGTGGGATGATACTGCCCGAGGCAGAGATAATATATCAGACCTACGGTGAGTTAAATTCTGATCGAAGTAATGGAGTACTATATCCGACATCCTATGGCGCACAGCATAGTGATGTTGACTGGTTGGTTCGTCCAGACGGAATTTTAGATCCAACAAACTGGTTTGTGATTATGCCAAATATGTTTGGCAATGGTCTTTCCACCTCGCCCAGTAACAGTGAGGATGCTGCAAAGCCGGGTGTTTATTTCACCCACTATGATAACGTTAGGGCCCAAGCTGCCTTATTGGATAGTTTAGGTATCGAAAAACTAGCTCTGGTTTACGGTTGGTCCATGGGGGCACAGCAAGGGTATCACTGGGGAGCTTTTTATCCTGAGCGGGTACAGCGAATAGCAGCACTGTGTGGCACAGCTAAGACCACCGATCATAACCGAATTTTTCTATATAGCCTGAGGGCTGCTCTACAGGGGGATCCTAGCTGGAATGGCGAGCGATTTGAGGGCATTCCAGAGAAGGGATTTCACACATTTACTCAAATTTACGCCAGCTGGGCTGCCTCCCAAGCCTATTATCGAGCCAAGCCCTATCTAGAGTGGGGGTATGAGTCATTAGAAGACTATCTGCTACGCAGCTGGGAGGCTAGTTATCGACGGCGCGATCCCCATGATTTGCTAGCCATGATTGAAACGTGGCTGCGCTGTGATGTGGGCAACAATCCAATTTACAAGGGGGATTATGTGAAGGCAATGACATCGATTTTGGCGCATACATTAGTTATGCCAGCCACGACGGATCTGTACTTTACGCCAGAAGACTGTGAGACAGAAGCGACGTTAGTGCCTAATAGTAGCTACTGCCCAATTCCCTCAATCTGGGGACACCGAGCAGGTAATCCCTATCAAAATTCTGAAGATGAGGCGTTTATCAAACAAGCCATTGATAAGCTCCTAACCCACTGAGTAGTCGGAATCTCTTAGCCTGGCTGAATGGTCACCATTTACTATAAAACTAGCTACTGCCCAGTTGGTTAAATTCTCATAGGCAGTTTAGGCAACACTCCCATAGGGTCTGCAAAAAACTGTCTAACACACTTCGAGAATGCTTTGCTAATTTAAGGGATATCTCGATCTGTTAGCAATGCCGCATCTTGCAGGTAAAACTATTCCGAGGCTCAGCAGGGCCGTTAGATGGCAAGTATAGTATTTTTTTGACAGATACGTTTTAAGGTAGATGGCTGGTCAGGTTCATCAAGTCTTTAAGCTATCGTGATGAATTTCCCTAACTTTATTAAGCGGTCTACATTGCGAAGTACACTGCTCTATGGATTCAAGAAAGTTGAGTCAATGTGTTTCATTGACCAGGAGCATTCCTATTGGTAAGCGGGCAGTCCTACAATTTCTAGTATGGTCAATGTATCCGAATCTTAATTTATTTCTATTCGTCTAAGTCTTTATGGTTATTTTAGGGAGGTGAGTTCACCTTTGCTTCATCTTCTGAAAGATACAGATAATTAACCCCAGAGAACCGACTAATTTGTTTAGCAAGATGACTTTCTTTCTAGCTCTGCTCCTTATTTCGATTACCTTATTAATCTTTTTAATTCGCTATGCTCTTAATTGGCTGGCCACTTCATATAAATTTCAGCTATTTGGCAAAATGATTAGCTGTGTGGACACCAATGAGAAGGTGTTAGCGTTGACCTACGATGATGGTCCTAACCCTCCTTACACAGACAACTTACTGGATGTGCTTCGAGAGTTTAATGCAAAAGCTACCTTTTTTGCCATTGGCAAAAACATTGAAGACAATCTAGAAACAACCCGTCGCATGATTGCTGAAGGACATGAGTTGGGCAATCATTCATACTCTCACAAAAAGTTGGTAAACCTGAGCTTTGAGACCGTACGCTCAGAAATTCAAAAGACGGATGATATATTGTCTAATTTAGGTGTTCACTCAAACATACATTTTCGCGCTCCCTATGGACTAAAACGCATCAAGCTACCTTGGGAACTTGCTAGAAAACAAAAAGCCAACATTCTTTGGAATGTTGATCCCAAGGATTATGAAACGGCTGATCCAGATAAAATTGCCGATTCCATCATTCGTAATGTGGAGCCAGGTTCTATTATTCTTTTGCACGATGGGGGAGGGGATCGATCCCAGACTGTGGCAGCAACTAAAACGGTTTTACAAAAGCTACAGCGGGAAGGATATCAGTTCAAAACAGTTTCTCAGCTGATGGCTTTGCAGGTGTAGGCGTGTAAAACTCTCTAAAGGATTGGATTAGGTGCTTTGCGTAAGGCTATGAAATTTCAATTTCTGATTGCTCAGACGGTTTGGTGAATGATGGCTGTTGTATTATCGGGCTAATAACAGAATTAACACTGTGAGCTAATGTCTGTAAATATTGCTCTCTCTCAATAACTGCCTGGCTTGGCTTAAAATCAAAGGCAGCTAGAACAGCTCGCCAGCGATAAACCCAGTCGTGCTTAAGTAGAGCATTAACAATATTGCGATGGCTAATACTGGCTATTTTTTCAGGCTGTGCGTCAAATTCTTGAATGATATCAAGAACATCCTGCTGCTGGAAATCAACCTTAACCACTGCATCTTCCCAGTCAAAATAGCGCTGAAACGCATTTCCCTTCGGAGGTAGACCCAGCATAACTGTCCCAGCAGCTACACCTTCAAAGAAACGACTGCCAATTTCTTGGCAACCACCGGTTTCTTTTATGGAGTTGAATTTAGCATGGGCAGCAATATTGTAGCGACTCCTTTGCAAGAGACTAATTAGCTTGGCGCGATGTTCTTGGGCATTTTCAATTTCTAAATTTTGATTTTTAACAGTGTCATAGTAGTAATAAAAACAATGATCTTGTTGAGAATGTTGGAATAATGATCGGTGCACTTTTGGAGAACGACGACCGACACAACAGACGTCTATTACTCTCTGTTGCTGGTTGGGATAGGGGCAAAACTTAAGAGCGTTCACACCTGGAGGTAGATAATCACAAGGTACACCCGTTGCCTTTGCTAGGGCTTCAACACAGTGAACGGTTCCTGAAAATATCCGATCAAAGTTTTTAAATGGCTCGTAGGCTAAACGCCAGTCGTCAAAACTAGGCTTCCATGTTTCCATAATGTAGCAAGCCTTGTAGCGGCATTTATCTCGCCAGTTTTTGACGGATTCTAACAAATGCATTTGCCAAGGATTGTCTAAAACGGCAAAAAGGAAATCGTATTCGTTTTCTAACAATATTTCAGTGGGAAAAGGCGAGACAGCGCTGGCAATGCGATCGGAACGAGTAGCATATTTAGCAGCACGGTACATGGCTCTGGCCACTGGGAATTCCTGCTCGGGGGCGTACAGCTGAGCCCCTTCCAAGCTACAAAGCATATCTTCAAATTCGTAAATGCTGCAATTAGCTACCTGAAAGCGGAATCCTCGTACAGAGATCACTAAAATGCGAGGCTTGTGTTCTCTGTGTTGAACGACTGGAGAGTCTATCACCATAGCTGTTTATATGTGATTGTTAAAAATTGATATGTGAAGGATTGATCAGCCAACGTTAAGAGAGCCACCATCGTCGTTCAATGTGAGCCGCTCTACAAAGGTTTCTTCGTTTGCTACCGATAACACGTTGTCAATATCCTAAGGCATAACTATATGGGAAAGGCTCAATCGGCGTTTCAGGGAGCTAGACAAGCAATGTGGTCAATAGACTGCCTAGCAAGGCTTTTCCCCTTTTTCTGGCATTGTGCACAAATTCGAAGAACCCCAAATAGATCGGTAATTTTTCTTGTGAGATGCCTCGATGGGGTCTCAACCATGACCGCAGCAGTGACCAGAAGCCTTCTATCGTATTGACATGGACTTCACAGAAGCCATCACCATCGTCATCTCGGGCATATTCTCCGGCACTGTGACAGACACTCTTGTGAGTATATCCCCAACTCTCTAAGCGAGCATAGAAGTAATACTCGTCGGTATAGATGAGGGTACCCGGTTTGACCATGGCTTGAATAATTGGCTTGATGGTTTGTTGTTGCACATTCGCCAGAATTTTACAGGATGTGGCCGAGGCCAACGCCTGCGCCCGCGAAGGCAGCGATACGCCCCGAGGAGTCCTA
>JBCAWO010000029.1:0-61762 GCA_038534515.1 Cyanobacteria bacterium J06554_1 | reverse complement strand
CAATCGTATCGTGAGACGGAATCCCATTGGGTAAGTCTAAAAAGCTCCTCAGCCAGTCCTCTTTGGCGTTTCCATAGAGTTCAATATCCACCCAACTATCGGCCCCACAAATCACCGCACAAATCGTTAAACCGATGATATCCAGAAGACGATGCTCCACTAGATAGTCAACACGTGGATCGTCAAGGTCTCTAAAGTGCTCAAACAGAGGACTTGAAGGCTTATCGGGGGCAGACATGGGGATTACTTAACGCGCAAAACCCCTTGATATTCCCATTCCGAGTATGCGTTTGCCCTAAGAGATGGTTCAAAATAGAAGAACTATTGGGGAAATCGTGTTAGTGTAGCCCCTTATCACATCAGCACAGGGGCTACACCCTCAGACATCAGGCGATATGACCTACCCACTGCAACGTTTATTGACCTATGGCCGCCGCTATCGACGCCGAATTTGGTTGGCAAGCCTGGCCTCGATTTTTAATAAGCTATTTGATTTGGCTCCACCGGTCCTGATCGGTTTGGCGGTGGATGTGGTGGTCAAGCAGCAGGATTCGCTAATTGCCAACTGGGGGGTATCTAGCATTCGCGGTCAGTTTGTGTGGCTGTCGGTGCTGACGGTGATTGTGTGGGCGTTGGAGTCGGCATTTGAATATGCCTATAACTGGATGTGGCGCAATTTGGCCCAGTCAATTCAGCACGATCTGCGGTTGGATACTTACACCCATTTGCAATCGCTGGAGCTGGCGTTCTTCGAGGAGCGCAGTTCGGGTGGATTAATGTCTATTCTTAATGACGACATCAATCAGCTGGAGCGATTTTTAGATCGCGGGGCCAATGAGGTGCTGCAGGTGGTTACCACCGTGCTGATTATTGGTGGGGCGTTTTTTGTCATGGCACCAAAGGTGGCGTGGATGGCGATGCTGCCCATGCCGTTTATTGGCTGGGGTGCGATCGCATTTCAAAAATATCTGGCTCCCCGCTATGCCGAAGTGCGTGAACGGGTGGGGCTGCTCAATGGACGGTTGGCCAATAACCTCACGGGCATTGCCACCATCAAGAGTTACACCTCCGAGGCCTATGAAATTCAACGGGTGAGCCAGGATAGTGAAGCCTATCGCCAGAGCAATCGTCGTGCCATTGCTCTGAGTTCTGCCTTTATTCCACTGATTCGCATTTTGATTTTGATCGGGTTCACGGCGACGCTCCTCTACGGCGGGCTGGAGGCGGTGGCGGGCAACCTGGCCGTGGGCACCTATAGCGTACTGGTGTTTATGACCCAGCGATTGCTATGGCCCCTGACTCGCTTAGGGGAAACCTTGGACCAGTACCGACGAGCTATGGCCTCCATTAACCGGGTAATGGATTTACTCGACACGCCCGTGGCCATTCGCACCGGGGATTATCGTCTGCCAGTGAGTAACGTGCGCGGCGATATTGTGTTTGAGGACGTGACCTTCGCCTATCACAACCGTCTGCCGGTGGTGGAACATCTCACCCTCAAAGTGCCTGCGGGCAAGACGACCGCCATTGTCGGGGCGACGGGGTCTGGTAAAAGCACCCTGGTTAAGTTGCTGCTGCGATTTTATGAAGTTAGCGATGGCCAGATCACCCTTGACGGTCATGACCTGCGACAGCTGCATCTTGACGATCTGCGTCGGGCCGTTGGGTTAGTGAGTCAGGATGTGTTTTTATTCCACGGCACCGTAGCCGAAAATATTGTCTACGGCAGTTTTAGCGCTACGCCGACTGAGATTGAACAGGCGGCAAAACTGGCCGAAGCCCATGAGTTTATTCAGCAGCTGCCCCAGGGCTATGACACCATTGTGGGCGAGCGGGGGCAAAAGCTGTCTGGGGGGCAACGCCAGCGCTTAGCCATTGCCCGTGCTTTGCTAAAGGACCCACCGATTTTGATCTTAGATGAAGCGACATCGGCGGTGGATAACGAAACCGAGGCCGCGATTCAGCGTTCGTTGGAAAAGATTACATGCGATCGCACCACCATTGCCATTGCCCATCGTCTATCAACTGTTCGTAATGCCCATTGCATCTACGTCATGGACCAGGGACAGCTAGCCGAATGGGGAACCCACGAAGCGCTCCTAGCCCGTGATGGCATCTATGCCAACCTCTGGCGTGTGCAAATGGGGGAGCGAGTGCTGGCCCTTTAATGAAATAGCCGAACGTCTATGGGGTATGGCTCTGCCCCCATAGCTCAGGCCATATGCGATCGCTAAAAGCTAGAAATAGCAATAGCTATGGGCGGCGCAACACGCCAAAAGCCTTTAGTAGATCGCCATAACTACATGTAGGATTATTGGGGCTACATATAGTTAACTTATAGACTTCCCAGCACAGATCGGAAATTCCGGACTTAACTATGACGATTGGGATAGTGGACTAGCATTAACTGTTCTGACTGTTTACGTCATCAGTGCTTCTCCTTACTATTCTCTAATCACCCATGGAACACACTTGGCCGGACTCTGTAGCAGCGACTGACCGACAACCTCGCCCTCAACCATCCCATCCCTGGTGGCAAACGGCCTCGGGAGTGGCAATTTTAACCGTCGTCGGTTTGCAAGGTATGGCGGCCAATGCCGTAGGAGAGCTGCCAGTAACGCTATCGGATAGGCCCGATGGGGATAGGGAAACAATTGACGCGGCAGCGGCCCCAGAGATTTCCCCCGACATTGTTGCTGAAGTGGCACCAGCCGTTCCCCAACCACAGTTCTCACAATTTATGACTCGGGCTCAGGGGCTAATAACAAATAAGCCACAACAACAATCTGTTGCCAATCTTTCCCTTGTCCGATTAGAAATCCATAGTCGCGATCTCCATCGTCGTTCTAATCAGGTAGAAGCTAAGCTGTTGGGGTTGCAACAGCTGTTGTCGCTCCAGTCCTATGGAACAAGTTTTGCCGATCGACTACTGGCCGAAGATGCCACCTATCAGGCTAAGCTACAGCAGTTACAAGCCCTAGAGACCGAAATCCACGGGGCTATAGAACAGGCAGACAGCTCTACGCTAAGTCAGCTAGAACGCCGTTTGCAACGTGTGGACCAAGACCTAAGACAGCAAGCTCAAACGCAGCTACAACAATATATTGAGCGTGCCCAGGCCACATCAACCTTAGGCATATGGCAGGAGCCAATGTATCGTGAATCGCTAATGTGGCTGATGGAACACACCCACGAACGCCATTTGCTAAAAGCACGTCAGCAAACCCTGGCGCGCACCTTGATAGCGGTGGCTCCAGATTAACCGTTGCTGATTTAGAGGATGAACCGATCGGTTAGATATACTATCAGACCGTATCTTTCAGATAAAATCATCCCGAGGATCAGCAACGCCTCGGACTAAATTAAACGCTGTTACCGCTCAGTGTTTTTGGTCCCTCGATGTTGCCACTCAATTTTGAGACAGGCATTCATCACCACGTGCCAACCGTGGTCAATCGCCTTTTGTGCGGCCGTCTCATCGTAAATATCTAGCTGGGTCCACAGACATTTCACCTCGGACATGGTCTCTAAGGTGAGAATCTCATCCACTAGGCTTGGTAAAAACTCACTGCGGCGAAACACATTCACCACATCGATAGGACCAGGAATATCCGCCAGCTGAGCGTAGCAGCGTTGGCCATCAATCTCTTTGGCGGCGGGATGGACCGGGTAAACGATGTAGCCTTGCTGACGCATGTATCGCGCCACCTGATAGCTGGGGCGTTGGGGCTTAGGAGAGTGGCCCACAACAGCGATATACTTCGTTTTGGCCAGAACACGCTCAATCACAACTGGGTCTTGGTAGGAAGTGTTCATGGTCTGCCCTATAAGGAATAACAGCAGGAATGCAACTATGCAGCTAGTTTCTCACTATCTAACATTTGATACTACTGAGGCGATCGATATTCTCGATATTACGGCAGATGTTCAGCAGCAGGTGACGGCAACCGGGATGACCCAGGGGCATGCAGTGGTGTTTTCCTGCCATACGACTACGGCGCTGACGGTGAATGAGGCTGAGGAGCGACTGCTGATGGATATTAAAACCTATCTGTGTAAACTGGCTCCACCGCAGGAGCGTTATTTGCACAATGACCTGCATTTGCGAGATGTGCCCCCAGATGAGCCGATTAATGCCCATTCTCATTTGATGGCGATGACGTTGGGAAACAGCGAAACGGTGCCGATTGTGGATGGGAAGCTGGCGCTGGGGACTTATCAGTCGGTGATGCTGGTGGATTTGGATGGGCCGAGACAGGGACGGAAGGTGTTGATTCAGATTTGTGGTGTGTAGATACTTTAATGAGAGATACCTGAGATGTCCCTCAACGATCCGACACTCTTTCTGGCGGGCCAATTCATGAAATATCGGCCCAAGAAACTTATGCATTTCTCCAAACATCAACTTCCACAGATATTTTGGCACATACACAACGACGAATAACCCGCAGCTGCATTTACACCCTCTGCAGTCCTATGGAGAGCAGCTATGGTTTACGGACTTCGCTGTTTCAAGGATTTGCGAGATTAGTTTTGCAATAGCAAGGGGGGGATGTAAACCAGGTTAAAATTAAGCGTCTCATTTTTAGTGGTTGACCCATGGCTACCTCCGTTAACACGCAACTGGTCGATTCTCTGGCACAGGTGATTCTTGCGCTTAGCCTAGAGGAGCAGGCACTGCTAGTAGACACAGTTCAACGTTTACGGTCTACAGCGTCACAGCCCGACCTAAGACAGTTTTTTGATGGTCTAGATGCCTTAGCTCCGGACCCTGATCAGCCGACTTTGGCTGAAATTAGCCAGGAGGTCAAAGCCGTTCGCCATCAGCTTTGGCATGAGGCATGAAAGTAGTCATTGATGTGAATGTTTGGGTATCGGCGCTTTTGTGGGGTGGAGTGCCGGGACAGGTGTTGCGCCTGGTTTATGAGCAAACTATTGAAAGTTATGTGTCTGCGGAATTGTTGCAAGAACTGGAAACGACCTTACGACGAGCCAAGTTTCAGACCCGTTTGGAGCAACGCCAGCAGACCGTAGGAGGACTAATGGCTATTGCAACGGCTCTTTGTCCATCAGTGTCAATTGCTAATGTTGATATTCCTGACCTACGTGATCCTGATGATGTCAAAATCATTGCGACTGCGATTTCGGCTAATGCCGATGTTTTGATTACGGGTGATCAGGACCTTTTAGTTTTGCAGGATGTGCAGGGGATTCGTATTTTGACGCCAGTTCAGTTTCTTGACTCGCTTTAGGTGCTCCAAAATGATGTGGTAGCTTCCTTAAACTCCCATCAGGCCAAATTTTTAAGGTGACCCTAATAGCGGCGATTGATGACAATACCCGTAATGCGATCGCAATCAGCCGTCAGTGGTTGCGAACGGGATGACTGACTTAGGTCAACATGGATATCGGTTGCGCATCATATACTACAACCTTTGGTCCCAAATGCGCACTCATACATCAACCATCCCGAGGATCATCCTGATCTGAGTGCAGTGTTTGACCAGGGGTAAGATACATAAACTTAGACCCCTTGGGTGCGCCAGGCTTATGCCAGATACCCTTGGGTACTACAAATGTAGAGCCCGCCTCTGCAACAACATGCTGCGGGTTTTCTCCAGTCAGGAGAGTCATTTCAAACTCTCCTTCAAGAATGTAAAACCATTCGTCCGTATCTGGATGCATTTCCCAAACAGGAGAGACACCCGTAATACTACAAGCACCAATATGGTTTCCATTAAAAGGAACAATATCCAAAAATGAGCCTTCGGGATGGGCAGCAAGTTCAGCAGCGACGTTTTTAACTTCCATAGTAAATATGCAGATAAAGGGACTTCTGAGTGATCTTCTACTCTATGGTACACATGAACTACAAAGTGGATCTGCCCTGCTGAAATTTTCTGTGTGCCAATGCGTGCCCATTACACAGATTCGTCTTTAAGCAATCCCTGAAGCTGCATATGGCTCAATAGCCAGCTAGTCATCGTAGCTCGCCGAGTAAGACGAGGCACCAGCTGATCGATGCTGTATCCTTTGAAGCCCAGGTAGGTTTTGAGCAACTGCTTATTGAGCTTAGGGATGGAGCGAGTGAGCTGTACGGTGGCCGGACGACTCTCAATAAAGTTGGGCGGTTCAGGAAACTTTTCCTTAAGTGGCTCAATAACGTTGCTCACATCCCATCGCTCAGTCGCCGCATCATAGCGATAGCCCAGATGATGCCACACCAGACGATTCACCACATCATCGTCCAATTCTTCATTGAGGATGGCCCAGAGGGTAGCTTCGGTGAGTTCAGGTAAGTCAGACATGGCAGATGGCAGCTCGCTAGAAAATAAGGATACCAAGCCGTTGTTAAGATTGAGTCCTTGAATGGGGTGTTAGGGCATTGGCAGCAAGACGGCAATTAGATGGTTTTGATGCGGTTGGTGTAGCCCAGGCGGTGGTGGCTCTACCGATGCCAGAAACGCCATTGTTTCTGAATCGAATGCGGCCTCGGTTTGATATCCATGTGTTTGAGCAGGTGGCTTCGACCAATCAAACCCTGTGGGAGATGGCAGAGGTTAAGGCGGGGACGGTTGCGATCGCACATACCCAAACCGCAGGTAAAGGCCAGCGTGGCAAACAGTGGATATCTGAGCCAGGGGGGATGTACCTGTCCCTGATGCTAGAGCCTGATTGGCCTGTGGACCAATCGGCCCAACTCACCCTGTGTACGGCCTGGGGCATTGTCAGCCAGTTTAGATGTCTGGGGATTCCGGCTCAAATCAAATGGCCCAACGATATTGTTGTTGCCGGCCAGAAGCTGGGGGGTATTTTGAGTGAGAGCAAACTGGAGCACGGCATGATTACCCGTGCAGTCATTGGTGTAGGCATTAATGTCCATAATCCAGTGCCAGCAGTCGGCATTGCCTGGAAAGACCTGGCCCCAGCCAACGAGAATGATGTGGCATCAACCCTGAAAACTGTGGCGGCAGCTGTACTACTAGGTATGTGGAGGGGTGTTTTTTACAGAAATTATACAAATGGCAAAACTTTTATAGATGCTTATCAAAGTCTGCTGACCAATCTGAATATGCCTGTAGTTCTGGAAGGACAGACATTAAAAGTAGTCGGCGTTACGGAAACGGGACACTTAACTTTAAAGTTAACGTCTCAAGATCTAGTATCCACTGATAGATCAGTTGAGCAACTGGTCCACCTTAAGTCAGGCGAGCTATCCCTTGGGTACCCTCAGTCTGACGCCAAATAGCGCGATTGCACCATAGCGTTGGCTTTCTATCCAGGCAGCCTACGCTTTTAACTCTAAATTCCTTAACTACTAAATTAAATCGTCACTCGAATTATTTATTTATCTTCCTATGGCTGATTTCTGCCCCTTATCTACGGCATCTTCCAAACCTGAAAAATCCGATCATAGTTCCAGCGAAGTTATTTATAAGCACCACCACGGGCAGCTATGGAAAAAAATTGGCTTCGTTGGTTCAGTTGCTGTTATGGGCGGACAGCCGGTCCTGGCTCAAATAGATATGCCCGTGGGGGATGCTGTTGCTCCACCGATTGCCGCTGATACGGCTGTTGCGGTGGCTCCGGCCGCTCCAGAGATTGTCGTTCCAGTGGCACCTCCAGTTGTGGTGTCACCCGAGGCCGCGGCTCCGGTGTTTTCCACGGCCGCTCCTGAAGCTCCTGCCATTGCTGCCCCACCTGAGGTGGAGGCGATTACGTCCCAGGTGGAAATTGTCATTCCTACGACCGAGGCGGTTGCGCCCGATGACGCTGGGGTGGCTTCGGATGGGGTGACTTCGGACGCGGATGTAGTCACCCCAGAGGACGTGGTTATGCCCGATGGCGGCACGCCGGAGACGGTTGCACCTCCGGTAGAGGCTACGACAGAAGCCACGACCCCCGGTGTGGAGATTGTGAAACCCAGCGACGTGGTGCCTGACGAAATTCCAACAGTGGAAGATTTGGCGTCCGAATTTGGCGGTGTCTTTATTGATGCGACCGAGTATGGCGAAGGAGCCACGCTGAGTCCAGATGCACCAGAGGTTTTTGTCTCTGAGCGCTCCACCGGGTGTGAGTATAAGGTCGATGCAGATAATATCGACGGCTGTGGTACCGCTGATGGGCAACCCACAGTTGTGGCGGGTACCCCCAGGGCGGCTGCCCCCGGACCTTCGATAAATATTGGTCCTGTGAATATTAGTCGTTCGGGGGTACGTTTTTCTGGCGGTGCAACCACCGTCGCCGGGCGTGAATATTACAACACCGTGGCCAAACCCCTGGTGGAGCTACAGGCGGGAGAATCGTTTGTGTTCCCGCTAGCGTCACCGTCGCCGATTACCTCGTTGTTTGGCTGGCGCTGGCATCCCATCCATAATGACTATCGATTTCACGCTGGTACAGACCTGGGGGCTCCCCAGGGAACACCGATTCTGGCGACACAGTCGGGTCAGGTTTCGCTGGCTGACTATTTGGGTGGCTATGGTCTGACGGTGATTCTGCGCCACAATGACAACACCTTAGAAAGCCGCTATGCCCACATGTCCCACATTTTGGTAAAACCCGGTGAATGGGTGGAACAGGGAGAGGCCATTGGTCTGGTGGGGTCTACCGGTAATTCCACGGGCCCCCACCTGCACTTTGAGCTACATCAGCTGACCAGCCAGGGTTGGACGGCCATTAGCCCTAACGAGGTGCTCAGCTATGCCCTAGCCAACCTTAACAATGGTATCGGCGGTGGCGTTAACCCTTTACAGGCACTCAACATCATGCCCAAGGCCCAGGCCGCCCAGGGTAAAGCGAGCTTACCTGATGCGATCAAGACTGAAACCTTGGTCACCGATGCGCCCCCCTTCCGTCCGGCCCAGCCCAATGCCCAGTAGGGAGAGCGACCCTGGATTTACCTATCGCCGCATTATTCGTTTTCATGAAACTGATGCGGCTGGTGTGGTTTACTTTGCCAATATTCTCACCCTGTGTCACGAAGCCTATGAGGCTTCTCTGGCCACATCAGGTGTAGATATTCGAGCATTTTTTGGGGGTGGGTCTTTGGCGGTACCGGTGGTCCATGCTGCGGTTGATTTTCGACGACCGGCGCACTGTGGTGATCAAGTTGCGATCGCACTTATCCCCCACCTTTTAGACACCACCAGCTTTGAAATCAGCTACTGTCTGCGCAACGACAAGCAGAAAACCGTGGCCACGGCCCTTACCCGCCACGTTTGCATCGACAGTGCCAGCCGTCAGCGTCACCCGTTTAGTCCTGAGCTCAGTCAGTGGCTGCGCTCAGGAACGCCACCACCCGAGAACGATTGACCTTGCCCTGATGATTGCGGGGCAGTTGGTGAACCGATTGCCACCGCTTAGGGTGCTTATAGGGACTGAGCATCGGCTCCAAGGCCGCCTTTAGCTGTGGTGGCGTCACCGGTTCCGACCTGGGGGCAGGGACGTAAAGTGCCGCCACCGCCTGTCCCCACAGGGGGTCGGGTAGCCCCACCACACATACATCCTGCACCAGGCCCGTAGTTAATAGCGCGGCTTCCACCTCGTTGGGGAATACATTTTCACCGCCCGTAATAATCTTCTGGCTGCTGCGTCCGACCACATGTAGATGGCCATGGTCATCCAAATAGCCCAGGTCATCGGGGTAAAACCAGCCCGAGGTTGGCTTTACAGTTGGCCAATAGCCCAGGCCCAGTGAGGGTGACTGTAACGCTATGCGCCCCACGGTGCCTGTGGGCGAATCTGTTTGAGGAGCTGTTTGAGAATCTATTTGATGGATAGCTAGCTGCACATGGGGTAGGGGTGGGCCGCTGCTGCGTACGCCCCGTTGAAAGTCCTCAGGCAGTAGCGTAGCAACTTGGGCGGCTGTTTCACTCATGCCATAGGTGAGGGCCAGGGGGAGCTGGGCCACTTGGTGTAGCAACCCGGGCCAGGCGGGTGCGCCCCCCAGCAGAATGGCTCGGAACTGGGTCAACCATTTAACCGTAGCTGCATCCTTGATCAGCCGCTGTAGCTGTGTGGGGACCAGGGAAATAAACCAGGTAGAGTCCGGGGTGACCAGTCGCTGTCCGGTTTCCAACTGTTTGAAGGGTTGCATGATTAACCGACCACCGGACAGCCAGACCCGCATCGCCTGCATCAGACCGCTCACATGGTAGAGCGGCAGCACGCAGTAGCTGTTAACCGGCTGGCCATGGTGACAAAAATGCCCTAAGAACCCCCGAGCGGCAGCACTTAGCGTGGCCCAAGTATGAATAACAAACTTGATTTGCCCGGTGGTGCCGCCGGTGGCAATCAGAATTTGCCCGGCTGCTGGTGAGTTTTTAGGGTGGCAAAAAGCCACAGGGAGCTTTTTGCCCAACACCACATCCGGGCATAGCTGTTTGGCCACCTGCTGCCATTCCCGCTGCTGCCAGCCAGGGTTGGCCAAAACAATGGCCGCATTGGCCAGCAACCCGGTCCAAAGGTGGGCTAAAAACCGGGTCGGCTCAGCCTCATTGATGAGCACGACAGCGCCTGGGGGAATCTGTTGGGTTTGCCCACACCATGGTTCATCCAGGCGCTGCCAGATATCTGATGGGGTGGGGGCTATCTCTCGTTTTTCATGGTTCGGTGGGTCTTGGGTGACCATTATGCCAACCGCTGCCACAGCTGCTGCCAGTCAGTTTGACTGAGGCCATCGTTGGTAAACCACTGCTGGGTGCCTAGCCCCAGGGCCCGGTGGGGAATGTCAGGGTAGGCCATGGCCAGGTCGATGGCCAGTCGAATTAGCGCCTGATGCCCCACGGCGGTTTCAAACACCGATGAAATCACCAAATCGATTGGATACTTATGGTAAAAATGCCGCAGCCGCTGGGGAGACCCCAGGATTGATGCCTTAATGATGTAGATGCCGTCCCAGCCGCGATGAAAATGGGCCTTGAGCTGTTCTAAGCTGGCGATGGATTCATCCAGGGCGATGGGGGTGTGGTAGCGATAGCTCAGCCGCATGACCGTATCAAAGTCGTTTGGGGGCAGGGGCTGTTCTAAAAATTCGATTCGCTGGTCGTTGCGATCGCACCAATCTAACCACTGTCTTGCAGCCAGCTCATTTAATCCACCATTGGCATCCAACCGTAGTTTTGCCCCAAACGGCAGCTGCCCCAGCAGCTGGTCTAGCCACTCCATTTCTTCGGCCACCTGCCCCACACCAATCTTGCACTTAAAAATTCGGTGACCCTGTTTCCAAGGCTGCTGCCAGTGCTCTAACGATTGCTGTCCCCTGGGCAGCAGTACCCCACATTGGGCATTGGGTAAATCAATCGGGCGTAGCTTTCGCTCCAAACTAGAAAACACGGACTCCAACCCAAACTGACAGGCTGGTAGCGTGGGCAAAAGTGAGGGCACAGCCTGATCAGATAGCTGTCCGGGGAGCTGCTCACAAAAATTTAGCGCCTGTTCAAACGTTTCAGAGCCAAACCAGGGCAGCGGTGCCACCTCACCAAAGCCGCTACAGCCATCCTCATCGGTCAGCTTTAGAATCAGCCCCTGACGCACCTGCCAGTCCCCATGGTGGGTACGTACCGGCTGTCGAAACCGACGGTGATAGGGACGAAACTCAAACCGATAGGACATGGTGAACGGCTCTGACGCTGGGCGATCTAACGGACGATCATGGATGATCTAAAAACATGGTCTAAAACGATCTAAGGGTAATCGGCAGCAGCAGCCCTAAGCATACGAGTATTCCACAACAAAACTGAAAACGGATCGCCACGAACTTAGCATTTTGTACCAACTCAGGCTGATCGTGATAAAGCTTTACATGATGACAAAGTTGCAATGCAAACGGGGCACTTGCCAGGACCAACATCAAACTGATGGGAAAAACCCCCAGCAACAGTCCCCCCAGCAACATTACAAAAATGCTACTGCAGAGCCAGGGAAGCAGTTTAGCCCCCCCCAGAGTGCCAAGACGAACAATGGGAGAGCGTTTGCCCGCAGCGACATCATCACTAACTTGGTGAAAGTGGGAACAGAATAGCACCAGTGTTGTTGCCATGCCGATGATGGCCCCCAATCCCCAACAGCTGAGGGAAAACGCCTGGGCCTGGGCATAGTAGGCGGCTGCCACACCCAGGCCAAAACTGATAAAACATAGAGGCTCCCCCAGACCTTGGTATCCCAGTCGAAAGGGCGGCCCCTGGTAAAGATAGCCCAGGGCGCAACAGAGCAAGATTAGTCCGAGCACGGTGAAATCTTGTTGGAGCAGGGTAATAGCCAACACACCCACAACGCCTAAGGCCAAACTGAGATTTCCCAGCCAGAAGATCAGGGGCTGATTTTTGGTCAGGTTCACAAGGGAATGATGTTTATTCTTATCAATGCCGGTGTCGGCATCATACACATCATTGCTGAGGTTTTCCCACACCAGCAGCAGCACCGCAGATATCAGAAAAATACCTAATATACGACCATCCAAACGGCCCGTTTCTAACCAAGCCAGCAGGCTGCCCACCAGAATGGGGATTACGGCAACGCTGTACATGGGGGGTTTAATGGCGGCTAACCACAGGGACTTGCGAGGTAACGCATCAGCGCTGATGCGCTCAACCGTGGGGGTGGTCATAGGGGATATTCTGCCGTAACTATAAAAGCCACAGCTAGCATAGCGGTTGGGGTGTGGGGGATGTGAGACGGGTAATAAATCGCAGGGAAAAGCGTTAAAAGGGCGTGCTTAAACCTGAGCCACGGTGACGCCGGTGCCTCCGTCAGCTTGCTCGGCATGATCAAAGCTACGTACTTGGGGATGGCGCTTTAGAAACTCCCGCACCCCGCGTTTGAGTTTGCCAGTGCCATGGCCATGGATGATCCAGATGGGCCCCGTGGACTTGGCGATAAAGTTTTCCAGGTCGGCTTCAGCTTCGGCCACCCGCATCCCCCTGAGGTCAATGGTGTTTTTGGAGGTGCGTAGGGCTGGGGCAGCGGGTTCTTTTTTGATCACCTTGACCGTGCGGCGTTTTTCAGGGGCTTTTTCAGCAGCGGGTTTGGCGGTTGCCGCTTTTTGTCCGGTGAGGGATTCGATGTCTTTGAGATCGACGACGGTTTTCATCAGACCAAAGCGCACGGCGACTTTACCGTCGCTGTCGGGTTCTTCGACCACCTCAGCCGTTTGACCACCGAGACCAATAAGGCGAACTTTTTCTCCTAGTTTAGGCTTGTAGTCGGTTATTGCTTGTTTGGCTGGATGATGACCGGTGGGTACCGCTTGCTGTTGGGCAATGCTTTCTACCAGATCCGTGGCTTTTTGGGCCGCTTGGGCCGTCGGATTACCTTTTTGCAAGCGGCGAATAACCGTCGCAATTTCGGCTTTAGCTTCGGCCACCGCTGCCTGTACGGCTTTTTCTTGCTCTAGCTTTTGGTTGAGTTCCCAATCTTTAATAGCGGCGGCCTTACGCTCAATGTCGGCCTTGAGGGCTTCGGCCTGGGCGACAATGCCCGCCGCCTGCTCCGCCTGGTCTTCCTGGCGTTTGCGCTGGGCTTCAAGACCGGCAATGACTTCGTTGACGTCGTCTTGTTTGCTAACGCCCACATAGGTTTGGGCTGTGTCAAGCACCGTTGGGTTTAGCCCCAGCCTGCGGGCAATGGTAAGGGCGTTGGAGCGGCCGGGAATGCCCCACAGCAGACGGTAGGTGGGGGATAGGCTGACATCGTCAAACTCCACCGAGGCATTTTCAAAGCGGTCATCCTGGTATTTAAGGGCTTTGAGTTCGCCAAAGTGGGTGGTGGCAACCGTGAGCCGGGTGTGGTTAGCCAGGTGCTGGAGGAGTGCGATCGCAAGGGCACTGCCCTCCGTCGGATCGGTCCCGGCACCCACCTCATCCAAAAGTACCAAGGAATTATTCTCTGTGGTACCGGTCACAGGTTCTTCATTGGATTCTATGGCTAAACTATCGGGCATTTCACCTGCCCCAATGGCCGTCAAAATTCGACCAATACGACGAATATGCCCCGAAAATGTAGACAGACTCTGCTCAATGGACTGTTCATCGCCGATGTCCGCCAGTACCTGGTCAAACCAGGGCAGCTCCACCGGTTCTCGGGCAGGTATAAACAGCCCGGCCTTGGCCATTAACGCCGCCAGACCCAAGGTTTTAAGGGTGACGGTTTTACCCCCAGTATTCGGCCCCGTAATTGCTACCACACGAATATCAGGCCGCATCGTCACGTCAATGGGAACCACCGTTGGCCCATCTTCGTGACGCTGTTGCCAAACCAAGATGGGATGACGTAGCTGTCGCAGCACCGTTCGTTCGCTAGGGCCACTAAATCGAGGTGGGTTTGCCTCTAGCCACAGGGAATAGCGAGCGCGGGCCGTGGCCAGATCCAGGGTGGTGACAATGGCCATCAGCTGCTCCAGGTCTTCGCTAACCTCGGCGACCTGGCTGCTAAGGCGCTGGCGTACCAATTCTTCTTCGCGGATTTCCTGACGTTCTAGCTGTCGTAGGCGATTGCCAAACTCAATGACGCTTTGGGGTTCGATGTACAGGGTGGCACCGCTGGTGGAAACGTCGTGGACAATGCCTGGAACGGAGTCTTTTTGGGGGGCTTTGACAGGAATTACAAAGCGTCCGGCCCGCTGGGTGATTAGCGTTTCCTGTAGGGCTCCAGCATGGCGCTGCATGATCCGCTGCAGTTTGGCATGGAGCTGATCGTGGGTACTTTTAAGACTTTTACGAATGCCGGCCAGCTTGGGATTCGCCCGGTCGGTGACCTTGCCGCGATCGTCGATGCAGTGGTGAATTTCTTTTTCCAGGTCTGGGTAGGTGCGCAGCTGCGCCACCAGCGATTGCAAAACGGGGAAGTCGTCTTCTTCTTGGGCATCGATGGCACGGCGCAGCTGCCGAGCCCCCGCCAGCGTCGTGGCGATACCCAGCAGCTCATCTCCAGACAAAATACTTTGCAGTCTGGCCCGTTCTATGGCGTCGCCCATATCCTGGACGCCGCGAAAGTTAAGCGGCGCTGTATCCTCTAGCTGGTAAGCTTCGCGGGTTTGCGCCAGCAGCTGCTCGCTCTCACTCTGATGGGTGGGGATGCGCCCATGGCGGGCGGCAAGTGCCCCTAACTTGGTGGCGGCAAAGGTGGACCATTGCTGACAGAGACGGGGCCATTCTAGTAGGTCTAGGGTTTCTGACTGGATCAAGGCAGTTGAGGAAGGGGAGGCGTTAGGAGTGGGGGAGTTTTGGGTCGGGTCCGTCTGGGTCGGGTCGTTTAGGCCTGGTCGTTTAGATCTGGGCCAACCGTTCCCCGGGCAGAGTTGCAGGGAGTATTGGCTGATTTAATTCAAAACTCAAAATTAAATCATGTCTTAACTAACTATATAGCGTCTATTTTAAGAGGATGCTTCCTTCTGACCTACTGATCCATCGTCCACGGGGTGACTCGATTGATGCCAAACAGCTGCCGTTAAGTGAGTTGTGGCTTGCGATCGCAACCAATCTAATCGCCCTATTCCAAGCCACCGTAGGCGATACCCAAGGTAGCCTCAACCAAAAGCTCCAAGAACTCGAAGGCGAAGACACCGACTATCGCATCAAGCGCGGTCTGGCCCACATTCTGCGCAGCAGCTTTAGTACCTTTGAGATCGTCAGCCCCTTAGAGCCTCAGGACTTACGCCAGCGAGTGTTTGCCCTCGCTGCTGCTAGCCAGCCGTCTCCTGCCGCCGCCGCTCACCACCTCCAAACCCTCGCCACCCAGCTCACCCAAGAGTTAGACAAGGACGTCGAACCAGTTCACATTCAGCAAGGACTGTATGCCGACCTAAAGGAAAATCGCATCCTCACCCAGTTCGATGCCCCTACACCAGAAGCACTGCTCCATCGCTATAACCTCTCCCAAGTCCAGGGCATTTTCTATCGAGCTAGCCATGTGGTCTTAAATCTGCACCGCAACGACCCCGGCGAGTACAAGCTCATGTTTCGCTACCTAAAACTGTTTCGGCTAATGACCTATATCGAAGGGGAAGCCGATCAAGGTTTTACCATCACCATTGATGGTCCTGCCAGTTTGTTCAAAGCCAGCACCCGTTATGGGTTAGACATTGCCAAGCTGGTACCGGCTATTTTGCACGTTACCCGGTGGCACCTGAGCGCCACTCTGCAGTGGAAAGACAGCTATACCAAAGCCCAGTCCGAAAAAGGCTATACCCTCGACTCAGCATGCGCGTTGGTCAGCCACTATCCGCCCGGCAAGCCCTATGACAGCATGGTCGAAGCCGCCTTTGCCAAACGCTGGGCCAGCCTGGTCGAAAAAGGTAAAACCCAGTGGCAGCTAGAGCGAGAGGTCGATCTGATTCCCATTCCCGGCAGTGTTATGATTCCTGACTTTCGCCTGGTTCATCCCGATGGCGATGTCTATTTATTGGAAATAGTGGGATACTGGCGACCGGATTATTTACGCAAAAAATTTGCCCAGGTACAAAAGTCGGACTGTCAGAATTTGATTTTGGCGATTTCACAGCGGCTAAACTTGGCCAAAGCTGGTGTTGACGTGAAAAACGTACCTGCCAAGGTCGTGTGGTTTAAGGATAAATTGCAGCCCAAGCCCGTATTGGCCCTATTAGAGGAGCTAGGGGAAAAGGGGGAACCAAGGTGACAAAACGATTCTTATTGATTATTCGTATACTTAAACGATAGTGATAGTCAGCGCGTCCATGTCTCTGCTTAAAGCCCCCCTAAGTGGACCCTTGAACCAGCCCAACGTATCTAACATCATTGCCTGAAACCAACTGAATTCGTATTATTAGCTGGTTGCGTTTAATCTTGCCCCTAAATATGGGCTCACTAACACTTGAGGAACCCTACCTAGTCCCTGCATTATGACCACGGTTTTAATTGTGGATGACAGCTCAACCCTACGGGAGATGATCTCTGGTCTCCTGATCAAGGCGGGTATGACTGTTCTGGAAGCTGAAGATGGCGAAAAAGCCAAAGATATGATCGCGTCGAGCCCCCCGGATCTTGTGGTTCTCGATATTGTTATGCCCAATATGAATGGCTACGAGCTCTGCCGATGGGTCAAAAATAACGGCCCCACTAAGGATGTCCCTGTCGTCATTTGCTCGTCTAAAAA
Source organism: Cyanobacteria bacterium J06554_1 (assembly GCA_038534515.1). Taxonomy (GTDB): domain Bacteria; phylum Cyanobacteriota; class Cyanobacteriia; order Phormidesmidales; family Phormidesmidaceae; genus Leptothoe. The sequence continues at coordinate 44,650 of JBCAWO010000029.1, read as the reverse complement.
CGAAGAATTTGACCGCTACTGGGGAATGAAGCAGGGAGCGGATGCCTATATTGCCAAGCCGTTTCGACCCGCAGAAATGGTGGAAACCGTTAAGCACCTACTGCGGGGTCGATAGGCCATTCTCCCCTAGACCGCCTAGCTGACAAAGACGTATGATTGGGCAGATTTCTGCCCTAACCGTCTTTATAACTATTTCCCATGGCAATGCAGCTGCGGATCCACGTCCCGCCCCACCCCTTAATCAAGCATTGGCTCGGTGTGTTACGGGATACGAACACGCCGTCTGCTGTCTTTCGCAGCGCTATGACTGAGATCGGTCGCTGGTTAACCTACGAAGCAATTCGTAATGATTGGCTAGCCACTGTGAATACCACTATTGAAACCCCCTTATCTCCCTGTCCGGCCACATTTATTGATCCTGAAATGCCGCTGATGGTGGTGCCTATTTTGCGGGCGGGATTGGCCTTAATGGAAGGGGTTCAGGCGGCGCTACCGACGGCTGCGGTCTATCATCTTGGCTTTGTACGTGATGAAGAAACCCTCGACGCTACCTGTTATCTCAACAAGCTGCCTGACCAAATTGCCCCCCATACCCGGGTACTCATTAGTGAACCAATGCTAGCAACGGGCGGTACAATGATGGCCACTATGGCAGAATTGACGAAGCGTGGTGTGGACCCGTCTCTCGTTAGGATTGTCTCGGTGGTCACAGCTCCTCCAGCGCTGCAAAAACTTGCCGAAGCCTATCCGCAGCTCGTGATTTATGCGGGCATCATCGACGAGGGCCTTGATGAAAACGGCTTTATCGTGCCAGGCCTAGGCGATGCTGGGGATCGAACATTTGGTACTAACTAACTACCGTAGATCATGAGTCAGTCAAGCAACTTCACCAGTGGATTTTTTTTAGGGGCCCTGTTGGGGGGTGTGGTCGGCGGCGTAGCTGGGGTTTTAGCGGCTAGTCGGATCAGTCGGGCGAATCCTGGTAAGGATACCAGCTTTAGCCAGCTATCGGAGGATATTCGACAGAATCTGGCTGATATGAGCAGTGATGAACGGATGGAAGTGGCTCGCCGTGGTCTAGAAGATAAAATTTCTGAACTCAATGCGGCCATTGAAGAGGTGCGTCAACAGCTTGGTAGCAGCAATGGTCACGTCACCGACTACGAAACGTCAACCATAGACTCCTAGTCGGGCAGCTCAAGTTTCAAGCGCTGTGGATGGTCTGATCAGCTAGCCAATTTTGAGCGTGCTATGACTCGATGGGTTTGCTGGAACGGCTTAATTCTGATCAAGGCTTTAAGTTTAGAATGATTAGGGGTTAAACGGCCTTCATGGTTAGGAATTCATCGGTTACACTATAAGTCGAGAATCCGAAGGTACACTTTAGTTCATCACCAGGTTACATACCTATGGTTGCAATAGTTTTTGAGGCGCTCGCCAAGTTTGTCAGCATTTATCTGGTTTTACTGGTGATCCGTGTATTGCTTAGCTGGTTTCCAAACATCGATTGGAGCAACCCTGCTCTTTCTGCCCTGAGCCAAATTACGGATCCCTACTTAAATCTTTTCCGTTCCATCATTCCGCCACTAGGGGGAATTGATTTTTCAGCGATTCTAGCGTTTATTCTTCTACAGTTTGTGCAGTCTGCGCTTTATAGTGCTGCGTCAACGCTTGGAAGTAGCTACATGGCGTATTCGGCGTTTTAGGTTGGTGGCACCATTGAACGGTTGGTAAGAGCCATAGCAATGAAAAAGGAGCTGATTGACATGTCAATCAGCTCCTTTTGTTTTTGATGCGTGTTTTTAGTCGATTTGGCCCTGGCGACGGACCTTACCGACAAAACCAGATGCCTTAAAGTTCTTTAACTTAAGCGGAGGGGGCTGATTAGAGGCTACGGATACTCGAATTTCAAAAGAACTTTCGCCAGGGGGGACGTACTCCACCCCACCTAACCGACCTCGATTTTGCATGACTGGATTGTTGTTTTTATCAAAGATGCGGCCAAAGATGTCGGCGTTGAGAATGGGCTTGCCAGAATTATTGGTTAAGGTACCTGTCACCAGGTAGCAGGTGGCCCTGTCAAGGCTGCCTGCGCTAACAATGCCTTCGGCATATTCGGCGGGACATGTTTCGTAGTCAAGGTTGGATACCCCCAGCGGGGTCATCGCATGGGCTGGAGCGGCTATCAGCCCAAAACACATGATTAGAAATGCGACGAGGGTTGCACGAAAAGCCATGGAAAGAATCAGGGTAGGGTTAGACTTGCGATCGCATTAGTTAACAACAGACGCTCCAAGGGAGTGAGTGCAACTAATCTATGGCTATGGTACCGGGTCTGCGGGGGCAAAAAACATGCTTGAGCTGAAATTGAAACAGGGTGTACCCATATCCTGCTGGTTCAGGTCTGGGCACACCCCGCTTTAGTTGAGATCCGGCAATGCTTAAAACTGGTCTAATCAGTGGTCTAATCAGTGGTCTAATCAGTCGGACTCAAACGGTCTGCTGGCGATTGGGCAATACCCAAACGAGAACTGGTGTCAGCAAAATCATTGCGCAGGAAAAGCTGAGGCAGATCCAGAGTCCTTGAACTTGAGCAGGTGTCATGACGATTTCTCCAATGGGGAAAATAGTGTGTCTAATGGGTGTACTAACCACCAAAAGTTACAGCCATTGGTCAGAGAATTCCCGACAAGAAAGGATATCTGTTAGAAACCGTAAAATGTACTTGCTAACGTCAGTATGGACGTTTGAAAAACATAGGGTTGTAGACTTTAGCCCCCAGGTTCTATGTAACATATAGCAACAATGTTGTTTTGGCGCTGCCGCTCCCCGATACAGATTTATCGCATTGGTCACATTGACCAAGTTTCGGCGCATATCTCACCGATCGGTACGCCCCTTTAAATCAGCAACGACATTTACTTTGCCTGTACAAACCGATCTGTTGCCATACAGCGAAGCCGTTGAATATCTTCTCGCCGAGAAATTGATAGGGGCACCGTGGCTTTAATGGTGCGCACCAGTAGCTCCGTATCTAGCGAGCGCTGTTCGTGGAGTGATTGGTACAGAGCAGATACAACAATTTGCTGAATTTCCGCACCGCTAAAGCCCTCTGTGGCTGTGACCAGGGCGACCATATCAAAGCTAGCTGGAGTTTGATGGTGACGGTTGAGATGAATGGCGAGAATGGTGGCGCGGTCCTGGGCATCGGGCAAATCCACAAAGAAAATCTCATCAAAGCGCCCCTTGCGCAGCAGTTCAGGGGGCAGCTGGGAAATATCATTGGCGGTGGCTACCACAAAAACCTCCTGGGATTTTTCCTGTAGCCAGGTCAAAAATGAGCCAAATAGACGGCGGCTTAATCCTCCATCCGTATCCATGCCCTGGGCACCCCCCATGGTTTTCTCAATTTCGTCGATCCACAATACTGCCGGGGCCATTTTTTCCGCCAGGGAAACGGCCTGGCGAAAGTTCTTTTCTGACCCACCAACATACTTGTCATAGAGCCGACCGGCATCTAGCTTGAGCAATGGCATGCGCCACTCGCGGGCAATGGTCTTAGCGGCCAGGGATTTTCCACAGCCCTGGATGCCCACGATTAAGATTCCCTTGGGTGGTGTCAGGTTGAGGGCCTGGGCCTGGGGGCTAAACCCCATTCGAGCCCGCCCCAACCACTGCTTGAGACCATTAAAGCCCCCTAGCTCAGCGGTGTTTTTCTCAACCGGAATATAGTCCAGCAGCCCGGTTTCTCGGATAATCTGCATTTTGCGCTCCAGCACCCGCCCAATATCGGTGGCGGTGAGCTGGCCATCCTCGAGGGCGGCGTAGGCAATTACCTTTTTAGTTTGGTTGAGGGTCATGCCCTGGGTGGTGCTGATCAGGGTGCGCATTTCCTCCGGACTGAGCTTGACTTTAATCCGCCCTCTCAGGGCCTGCACCGCTTCCACCACCGCCTTATGCAGCTCATCTCGGTCTGGCAAGGGCATGTCAAAAAAAACGGTCTCGTGGGCAATTTCCCGTGATAAGGAGACCTGCTCGCCAGAAATTAGCAGGGTGGACTGGTTGTGGGCAAACTGTTGGGACACTTCACGAAAGAGGCGGGTGACAACCACATCGTCAAAGTGGGTGGCAAAGTCTTTTAACCAGTAGACAGCTCGATGGCTGATGGCCTGCATGTGGCGCAGGGCGTCAACGGGCTCCGCCGTATTGGTATCGACGGCTGCACGGCTGGCCCCCGGTGGAGCATATTCATTTTTCCAGCGGTTGTATTGGTTTCCCTCCATGCGGACTAGCCCCTGGGCGATGCTCCATTCGTAGACCGGCAGCTGCAAATCGAGGGTGGCTTTGTTAATCAGCTGTTGCACTCGTTCTTCTTCAACCGTTTCCACCACGATGATGGGATGAAACGACATCACTAAGGTTTGCAGATGACGAACGCTGGCAGCAAAGGACATAGTGATAACGGGACGGGAACTGGGTTCAGGATGCCCAGACGATACAGAAAAGAAGAAAGTGCCAGCTCTTAGCCGCTGATAGGTCCGTCAATTGGGCCGCTAGGCTCGCTGGTATTCGGTTCGAGCGCCGGGGGGGATTCAGTCTTTTCAAGCAGGGGGTCAGTATCATTGGGCACCCCATCTAAGGACATTTGCCAGCCAGTAAAACTAGAAATCTTCCACTGGTCGAGAATGTCTTTGACTAAAAACTCTTGCAGCCAAATCTTAGCAACAACGGCCAGGGGCAGCGCCAGCACCAACCCCAGAAAACCAAATATGGTAGCAAAACAGATTTGGGCGATCAGGGTAAAGGCGGGGGGCAGAGAGATTTGACGGGCCATGACCGTTGGTGTTAGCCAGTAGCTTTCAATCTGTTGGATGATCACGTACCACACTATCACTGGAATGATAGTCAGGGGTTTGGGTGAGAGTAAGGCCACCGTGGCTGGAAAGATGACGCTTAGACTGGGGCCGACGTTGGGAATAAAGTTGAGAACACCGGCAATCAGTGCGTGGGCCAGGACCAGTTTGACCCCCAATATCCATAGCCCAATAAAGCTGAGGGAGAAAATAAACACTGAGTTGAGAACAATGCCCCCCATCCAGTTGCACAGGGAGATTTCGCAATCTTGCAAAATACCGTCTGCCCGTCGTCGATAAAAGGACGGCAGCAGTCGTAGCATACTGTTGCGATAGATGCTGGGATTCCCTAAAAACATGAGGGACAGAATTAGCACCAGCAATGCCTGGAGCAATACTCGTAGTGAGGAATTAAAAACCGAAAAGAAGTTATTAAAAACATCGAGTACTGCCGAGTCGGGCGAGGTGGCCCAGTTGAGAAACTCGTCGAGCTCAGGAAAGCGTAGCTGCCCAGGTAAGTACGCTTCGAGCTCGGCCAGGGTATCGGGCAAATCACGAATGGCGTTGATAATTAGGTCGATGAGCAAACTAAACTGCTCGACAAAAGGGGGGACTACACCCAGGAAAAAGAGGGTGATTACCAGTGAGCTAATGGTTAGGACTGTGGGGACAGCAAATCGCCGAGGAATACCGGTTTCTTGTAGGCGACGGACAAGGCTGTTGAGTGCGATCGCAACCACCATCGCCATAAACACCAGCAACAAAATTGCCCGAATATGCCAAAGAATATAGAAAGTCGCTAAGATGCTGATCAGGCCAATCCATTCACCAAGCTTCACAAGATACTCCTGACTATCACCACAGCATTGTCAATAGACGACGCCCTGCCGTTTGGTTCAATCTGTAATGTGCTGACAATGAGCAACTACGACAGATCGTTCTATTCTCCAAATCAGCAGCGACGATAATTCATCTGCAACCAGTTTAATACTGTGCCGAGAACGGTATAGTTGTGACCCAGCAAAATTCCGCCCATTTCAACCAGGCCCCATATGCTTTTAACAAGCAAACTTAATCCTGATATCTAACTGTTACCTTGACCATCCCAACCCCCCAGTGGCAGCTTCCCAACGGTGAACCAATGTCCGCCGATTGGGTTGATACCGTTCAAACGATTGTAAATTTCTCCAACCCGCCAAAGCGCGCCGCTGAGCTGCTATGGCGTCGGGGTATTTGTACCTCTGAGCAGCTTACGGCATTTGTCAATCCTGATGCCTACGAGCCGCTGCCACCGACTGCCTTTGGGGCAGAAATGACCCAAGCGGTAGAACGCATTCTCCAAGCCTTAGAAAATGAGGAAATCGTTACCATTTGGGGCGACTTTGACGCCGATGGCATTACCTCTACCGCCGTGCTGTGGGATGGTCTGCGTCAGTTTTTTCCGGCTGGCAAGCTCAACTACTTTATTCCTAACCGACTGACAGACTCCCACGGTCTCTCTATCCATGGTTTAGAAACCCTGGCTACCGACGGGACGACCCTGGTGATTACCTGCGATAACGGCAGTACCAACCTCACAGAAATTGACCATGCTGGGCAGCTGGGAATGGAGGTGATAATCACCGATCACCACACCCTACCCGACGAACGTCCGCCCGTGGTCGCCATCATTAATCCACGCTACTTTGAAGCGCCTCATCCCCTGGCCCATCTGTCCGGTGTAGCCGTTGCCTTTAAGCTGGTCGAAGCCCTCTACAAACGACTGCCCCCCCAACGCCCGCTGATAGAACTAACCGATTTGGTCGCCATTGGCCTAATTGCCGATCTGGTGCAGCTCAGCGGTGACTGCCGCTACCTGGCACAGATTGGCATTCGTCAGCTCCAGACCCATCTAAAAACCGACACCCCCATTCGCCCTGGTGTTGCCGAACTCTTAAAGCTGTGTCGTCGTACGGGGGATCGCCCCACCGATATTTCCTTTGGCATTGGTCCCCGGATCAACGCCGTCAGTCGGATCCATGGCGATGCGCGGTTTTGCGTTGACCTGCTGACGAGTGAAGATCCAGACCATTGCCAGACCCTGGCTCAGCAAACCGAATGGGCCAACACCCGTCGCAAAGCGTTACAAAAAGATGTCCATACCCAGGTGATCCAACGACTTACCGAATTGGATATGGCGACGGTCCAGGTGATTGTGCTGGCCGATGCCCAATGGCCAACCGGAGTATTGGGCATTGTGGCAGGGCAGGTGGCTCAGGAATATGGCAAGCCCACGATTTTGCTCACCATCGATGGTGACGTAGCCCGAGGGTCTGCCCGCTCGGTAAATCAAATTGACCTTTATCAGCTGGTGACAAATCAGTCCCATTTCCTCACCAGCTTTGGCGGTCACCCTTTTGCGGCTGGGATGACGCTGCCGGTGGAGAATATTAGTCTGTTTGCCGATGCGTTGAACCGGCAGCTGCGGCAGGTGGGCGTTGCCTCTGGTCCAATACTCAGGGTGGATCTAGAGGTGAGCGTTTGCGAGCTAGGTAAGGAGCTGTTTCAGCAGCTAAATTTACTAGAGCCCTACGGCATGGGCAATCCAGTGCCGCGTCTGCTAATCCGTAATGCTTGGTTTGACAATAGTTGGCACCAGAAAATCAAGGATCCAGTATCAAAACGCAAGCTTCGATTTATCAAAACCCATTTTTTACTTAAGGATGATACTGCCCTAGCCGGATTTCCAGGGCTGTGGTGGGGCCACTACAAAGACGATTTGCCCGTGGGCCGCTGCGACGTGGTGGTAGAGCTGGACTTCAACACGTATTCTCGGCAGAAAAAGCCCCAGTATGAAGGCTATGAGGTGCGGTTGATCGATGTGCGAGCAAAGTCTGACGTTACATCAACGGTCGCTGTGCCAGAGCAGCAGGTGATTGACCGCCGTGCCCAGACCGCTAAAGAGCTACCCGATGCCTTGGTGGTTACCCAATGCCCCACAACCTGGCAAGAATTGCGCCCCTGGTTTCACCAGGCGACTCAGCAACAAACGCCCCTGGTGTTGGCCTATGACAATCCTACGTCGCCGGCTCCGGTGGATGTGTGGAAGCAGTTGGTAGGCATTGCCAAGTATCTGGCGCGAACGAAGACGCAGGTAACGGCGGCAGAGCTAATGATAAAGCTAGACCTGGGAGACGCGTCGCTGCGGGTTGGTTTAGCCGCATTGGCCACCCTGGGATTTCGAGATGAAAAAAGTGCAGCGATGGGTGCAGCAGCGGCCCCCATTACCCTCACATACGACGCTACCTTGACAGCTTCAACTGAACAACAACAAGCAAGTCTGCGTACATTTTTAGCTAGCCTACGGGAAGAACAATTTCAGCGAAATTACTTCTACGATGTCCCCGTCAGCGTGGCTCAGCTGGTTATGGGGAACTAAAGAACAGACCACTCCTGTTCCTCTGAATAAGTCCTATCCGTAGGGCAATAGATTGCTACGGATTGTTGCTACAGACTATGGAGGACCCCTGGTTCCATGAGTAAACTACTCCATGCCCTAACCCTATTAGCTGCACTTATGCTCTACCGTATGATGGCTCCAACGAGCATACCCAGTAACTATGCTGGTAGCTTTTCAACAAATTCTCAACTTTATCTGACCGTCGCAGAGACCGGTCTAGACTAATTCCAGATAAATGGCTGCACTCACCATGGTTGATATCTCTCGCTATTGGCAAATGATCGCGCTAACCGCAGCAGGACAACTGCAGCGGCAAGACTTTCCTGACGCCCAACGGTGGTTTCAGCCCCAGTTTGGTCAGGGCTTAGAGGCTGAAACCCTATCTGAGCGAGACTGTCAGCAAACATTATGGACCTTAATCCAAACCAATGGAGAGGACGCTCCAATAGCTCAACTCTGTTTACGCTGCTGGCTTTCCCATCAGATTGAAGCGGCCTGTGGTCAGCTGGCACGGCAGTTTGGTGAAACCTACAGCTTTACCGCAGCAGACCTGTGGCCCCTGACCCTGGATGATGACGGCCAGATTTCTTCTACCTATCCATCCCTGACGATGCAAATTTTGGCCAAGTATGATCCCAGTCAATCGGCCTTGGGTACCTGGGCCAGCCGACTGACCAAGAGTCACCCCAGCCTCAACCGATTTTTTATGGAGCAAGGGCTGTATCGCATAAGTCCCTGGGCCATTCTCAACGATACCCGCATCCCGCAGCTACCCAAGGCGCTTCCCCACCTCAGCCAAAGTGAATTAGCCGCCGCCAGCCAGCTACTCAGTGCCTACCACCGGGTCTATCGGAGCGATCGGCTAAAACAGCGCCAGGGGCGGGCCCGTCGATGTGTTGACCCCACCGATGAGCAACTCCAGCAGATCGTCCCCAACGAGGTCCCTAATGTGGTGTTTGCCAGGCTCCATGACCTGGCGGATCAGCTGCGCCAGTATCGTATTGCCGTCCGGCGGCGCACTCCCCTCACCCAGTCCTTAGACAGTACCGAGTCGGGGGTTTCCAACCTCTCATCACCTGTATCAGACGATGCGGAACAATCCCAGGATGATTTTCTACAGCGGTATCGCACTCGTTTTATTGCCAGCCTTGATCAGGCAATTGAACAGACTATACAGACCTACAGTGTCACCTATCAAAAACGAAAACCGCCTCAGGATGGTGTCTATCGACAGGCGCTCACCTTATTTCACTGTCAGGGATTATCCATGGGGGTGATTGCCAAACAGCTGGGGTTAACTAACCAGGTAAAAGTGACCCGTTTGCTACAGCTCAAACAGTTTCGAGCCAAGGTGTGCATCTACTGGCTAAACCAACTTAAAGCACAGGTACAAACCGATGCATTACAGCATATCTCTGCCGACCGACTGACCGAGATCGCCCAGCAGTTAGATCATATTTTGCTTGAAGAAACAGAGTCCGTGATGGCGGAAGCTGCCTCCGAGGCACAAATACCTAAAAATCGTACGGCCAACAGCGTTTTTTCTCGTCGCCTATGTAAAACCGTGTCGGCCCCGGCTATTTAATAGCTTAATAGTTCTGTTATTGAAGTTGTTCTAGTTAATTTAACCCGCCATAGTCCTTCTCCACGCCATGAATACCCCATCTCTCGGTATCCAACAGTTTGACGTTATTCCCCTATCAACAGACACAGTTATGCTATCTACCGCGTCTACACAGTGGGCTACAGATATTTGCCAAGACATTCCGGACGGTGATAGCCAATGGCAAACTTTTTTGAGAGCACTGGCGGTGGCAGGTGTGCAACATTGGCTTGATAACGCTGGACTGGCCTCCACTTATCCAAAAAACATAGCTCCAGCCTCTGAGGTAAATCTGACAGTGGGAGACTATCGTCTTTGTGTATTACCTATGGGTGGTCTAAGTGACGATATAGTCATGATCTCTGCTACTGCCATGGGGGCGCAGGCGGCCCATCTGTATATTTTGGCAGACGTGCAAGAAGAGGTGGATCAAGTACGTGTGGTGACCGGTCTACGGCACGATCAGCTACAGCAATTTCTGCAACGACAGCCCAGCCCAACCGCTCAGGGGTACGGCATCCCCCTTGAGCAGTTTACGGTGACTCCAGAGCAGCTTTTGCTATATCTAAATTGTTTAGAGCCGGAGACCATGATCCAGCCCACAGTCCCTGACCAGATTAGCGAGATGGTGGAAACGATTGCCACAGGGGTGGTTAATGCTGGCAAATGGCTTCAAGGAGAGCTGGACACCATCGCTGAGCAGCTGGCCTGGGAACTGTTACCACCGTTGACTCCAGCCCAAGGATTTCGCCCTGTTAAAGAAGAAATTGAAGACATTGTAGAGGAGCTAGCATCCCAGGGTATTGCTATTCCCCAGCGGGCGCGGGGTGCATTTAAAGAAATTAATATGGCTGGATTTCCCTGTCGTCTCTATGCGTGGGTCTGGCCTCTGATGACAGGAGATATTCCTGAATGGAGTTTGTTTTTGATTTTGGGGCCAACACCCGGGGAAACCCTGCCCTTGGGGATTGAACTAACGGTCAGCGATCAGCAGGAACAGTTGTCGCGTTCCACCCTGACCCAAGAAACGGCCGTTACCTATTTGTACGCCCAGGCCATGGGCTACTGGCAAGAGCAATTTATGGTAGCCATCGGGTTACCCAACGGTCCAACGATTAATCTGCCCCCGTTTAGATTTGAAGCCGCTTAGTCGTTGGCAAACTCCAAGCGTTGACCTGGATATCGTCCGCTGTCTCAAATACCCCATATACTGGGCGGGTAATTTGTCTTGTATGGGGTCAGTCAGGATGTCATCAAATCTGATAGGGCTAATGGTTGGTGGGCTTCTCCCGGCTCTGTTCTACGGTGTTTCTAGCGTATTTGCCAAAAGCAGCACCAATGCTGGCATGTCGGTTGGCGGCCATCTATTTGTCATTGGTATTACCATCAGCATTACCGGGCTACTATTTAATGTTCTTTTGCCAGGTAATGTGCCATCGATAATGGCCGTGGCATCGTCATCTATGCAAGGGGTGTTCTGGGGATTGGGAACCGGCTGTGTTGTTCTAGGATTGCTAAAGTACCAGGCACCCCTGGCAAAATTAGTGCCTCTGTATAACATGAATACGTTGGTAACGTCGGGTCTGGCGCTGATCGTTTTTGCAGAGTGGCGTGCGGTAAATCCACTGCAGCTTTTGGTAGGAGCTGGGTTAATCGTTGCAGGTGGCATTTTGGTGTCAGGAGCTTAACCCAGCGTCCACAATCATCACAAATACTGTTATAAGACTGTTATTTTAGGAGAACTGGCCCATGAACGGACAAATTTAGAATCTGGGTAAACCATCTATGCAAGTTTCAATTGAAGCGCTCAATCAAATGGGACAGGATGAGTTTGTCGGGGTGCTGGGCAGTATTTTTGAAGAGACTCCTAGCATTGCTGAACAGGTTTGGGATATACGACCTTTTGTAGATGTATTCGACCTCCATCGAAAAATGGTGGGTATTGTTGAGCACATGCCATTGTCTAAACAGATTGAGCTAATCAATGCCCATCCGGAGTTGGGTAGTCAGAGTAAGATGGCTGCCGCGTCTGTTCAAGAGCAAGCCAGTGTTGGGTTTGATAAAATTAGTCAACAATTATATGAACGGATAAAACTATTGAACCAGACCTATCGGCAGAAATTTGGTTTAACTTTTGTTATGGCGATTAAAGGCCAGACCCGTGGGAAAGTATTGGCGGACTTTGAAAAACGTCTTAACAATTCAAAAGACGATGAGATTAAAACAGCTCTATCAGAGATTGCTAAAATTGCTCGATTTCGGCTGTGTGATTTAGTGAATTGATCTTCTGATGTTGGCCGTTTGCACCAAACTAATAGTCTGTTATCTACGTTCCCCCGGTAACAGAATATTTAATGCTAGAGCACAAATCCCCCCGGCAGAGATGCCTGAACCAAAGATATTTTTAACTAAAACGGGCATACCTGTCAGTAAGTCTGGAGCAAAGGTGACCCCTAGCCCTAACCCTAAAGAAGTCGCCAAAATCAGGGTCTCACGTCTACCAATTTCAATGGACGAAACAATTTTGATCCCGGCTGTAGCCACACTGCCAAACATAATGATGGTTGCACCGCCTAAAACAGGTTGAGGAATGGCTTGTAGGATGCCGCCAATAATGGGGAACAGACCGAGGATGCTAAGGATAACGGCAATAAAATAGCCGACGTAGCGGCTACCAATGCCAGTCAGTTGAATGACGCCGTTATTTTGACTAAATGTGGTGTTAGGGAATGTATTAAACACGGCGGCGATAAAAGAGTTAAGACCGTCGCCTAAAACGCCATCCCGCATACGACGAAAGTAGGTTTCGCCTTGAATGGGCTGTCCGGTGACCACTGACGTAGCTGTCAAGTCACCAATTGATTCGATGGTCGTAATTAAATATAGGAACGCAAAGGGAATAAACGCAGTCGGATTAAACCCAAAGCCATACTTGAAGGGTATGGGTAGGGTAAATATCGACATTTGACTCAGCCTGCTCAAATCTACCAGCCCCATGGACAGGCCGACAATGTAGCCAACGATTAAACCAATGGCAATGGAAGCCATGCGGAGAAAGGTACTGCGACAGCTGTTGAGGATAATGATAATGGCGAGTACCAACAGGGATAGGAATACATTTTGGGCGCTGCCATAGGTTTCATTCTGTTTGGCAAGGACACCGCCCCCCATGGCTAAAACGCCAGCGTTAATTAGGGTTAGACCAATCAACATCACCACGGTACCCGTGACTAAAGGGGTAATTACTCGACTGATCGCCTCTATAAATTGGCTAAACACCATCTCAATAAATGAGCCAATCAGACACATGCCGAAAATGAGACCTAACGTCTGGGCTGGTGTTGCTCCCCCGGCAACGGCGGCGGTCCCAGCACCAATAATTGGACCGATAAAGGCAAAACTCGTACCCTGGATACTCAACAATCCTGACCCGATGGGCCCGATCCGCCGGGTTTGAATAAAGGTGGCAATACCTGAAACAAACAGAGACATACTGATGAGATAGGCTCGATCTTCGGGCTCTAACCCCAGGGCACCACCGATGATCAAAGAGGGAGTAATGATGCCGATAAAACTGGCTAAAACGTGCTGAACGGCTGCAAAGAGCGCATCTTGTAATGGTGGTTTGGAGTCTAATCCATAAATCAGGTCCGTAGGCGTTGCGATCGCAGGTTCAGGGGGTAACTCTGCCACAGTTTCGTCTGGATATTGAATCAGTCCCTCTTGCTCACTCATCAAAATCCCCCTTTTTATTAAGCTTTTATCCCCGGTGGTATGGGTGTAGGGTGGCAACCTACAAACGCTCCACAGCCGCCCTATGCCTTTCTATTCAATATTTAAGGTGATGCAGGAAACAAAAAAAGTTCTTATGTATACAGTCAGCATCTATAGCTTGCTGTTAGCGTAATTAGACAAAACTGAAGCTATGAACTACGGGTGCAAACTGTATTGAGCTTGAAAATTTAGCTTAAAATTAGCTTATCGGCTCACCAATGCAGCGAATACAAGTACTCACGCTCCTATGGAAAAGCTCAAAGTTATTGTTGTGGGTGCAGGTATGGGGGGGCTCACCACTGCCCTGGCAATGCAGCAAGCTGGCTACGATGTGGAAATCTATGACCGGGTGAGTGCCCTGCGACCGGCGGGGGCGGGGATTTCACTCTGGTCTAATGGGGTAAAGGTATTAAATCGTTTGGGGTTGGGAGATGCGATCGCAACCATCGGCGGTCCCATGGAATACATGGCCTACTACGAGGGCAAAACCGGCAAGTTGCTCACCGGGTTTAGCCTATCCCCTTTAGTCGCCCGGGTAGGGCAGGCCCCCTATCCGGTCGCGCGCACCGATTTACAGCACATGTTGCTAGACGCCGTTGGCGTTGAGCACGTGCAGCTAAACAAGCGCTGTATCGCCATCGAACAGACATCTGACAGTGCCACCGCCATATTCGAAGACGGTCATCGAGCCACCGGCGACCTTGTCATCGGTGCCGATGGCACCCACTCCATTATTCGCACCCATGTCTTGGGCAGCCCAACAGAACGTCGCTATGTGGGCTACGTGAACTGGAATGGACTAGTCCCCGTCAGTGATGAGTTAGCACCGCCCAACAGTTGGGATATTTACGTTGCCGATGGCCAAAGAGCCTCTGTTATGCCCGTTGGCAACAATCATTTTTACTTCTTTCTAGATGTTCCTTTACCCAAAGGTACGGAGAATACCCCTGAAAACTATCGCCAGGAACTATCAAAACACTTTAAAGGATGGGCTAAACCGGTACAGGCATTAATCCAACAGTTAGAACCCAGCAAAACAAACCGGGTAGAAATTCACGATATCGAACCCCTAAAGACATTGGTCAACGGTCGAGTTGCCCTGATTGGCGATGCAGCCCACAGTACTGCTCCCGACCTAGGCCAGGGTGGATGTCAAGCCATGGAAGACGCCTGGACCCTAGCAAACTATTTATTTACCACCAATATCAGCGTGCCAGACGCACTAGAACGCTATCAGGCTAGTCGTCTAGAGCGAGTTGCCCAGATTATCCTCAAGGCCCGCAAACGCTCAGAGATGACCCACGGTAAAATTCCAGATAAAACCCAAAAGTGGTATGCCGATCTAGCCTCTGAAGATGGCACCAAAATTATGAACGCCATCTCTGAAACAATCTTGCTTGGTCCAATGCACTGATATGGCACAACAATCGATTGGTAAACTCACCACCCACATATTAGACACGGCGAGGGGCTGTCCGGCCGCACAGGTAAAATTGCAGCTCTATCGGATTGATGGAGAAATTGATGGAGAGAACAGGTCCTGTCTCTCTACCCAAATTACCAATGCCGATGGCCGCACAGATAGCCCGCTTCTGGCCGCAGACACAATGGCGGTTGGCACGTATGAGCTGCAATTCTGGATTGGCGATTACTTTGCGACCCTCTATCCCCCATTGCCCCATCCCTCCTTTTTAGACCGGATACCCATTCGGTTTGGCATTGCTGATACAACCGCCCACTATCATGTGCCGCTGCTAGTGTCTCCATGGTCGTATAGTACATATCGCGGAAGTTAGTTGTTCTAAAGTTCTAAGGACTGTGATGGGAACTCTGCTGGTCAAACACATTCATACGCTAGTCACAATGGATGACCAGCGACAGGAAATTAAAGATGGGGCGTTATATATTCAAGACAATGTTATTCAACAAGTAGGCCCCACTGAGACCTTACCCGTAACCGCTGATGAGGTGGTGGATTTCCAAGGCCGATATATTGTTTTACCCGGACTGATCAATACCCACCATCATTTTTATCAAACCCTGACTCGGGCTGTTCCCGCCGCCCAAAATTGCGATCTCTTTACCTGGCTACAGACCCTTTATCCGATCTGGGCAAATCTCACCAGTGACGCCATCTACGCCAGTGCCCAGATGGCCGCCGCCGAGTTAATGCGCTCTGGGTGCACCACCTCTAGCGACCATCTGTATGTTTTTCCCAATGATTGCACCCTCGATGATGAAATTCGAGGCATTCAAGAAATTGGTCTGCGATTTCACGCTAGCCGAGGCAGCATGAGCGTCGGCGAAAGCCAGGGGGGACTCCCCCCCGATAGCCTGGTCGAACCAGAAGCCGCTATTCTCAAAGACTCACAGCGGCTGATCGAGACATACCACGACAACAGTCGTCACTCCATGCTGCGGTTAGTCCTGGCACCCTGCTCACCATTTTCAGTCTCGCCCGATCTAATGCGCGAATCAGCGGCCCTAGCCCGCACCTATCCAGGTGTGCGACTCCACACCCACCTGGCCGAAAATAAAAGCGATGTGGACTACAGCTTGGAGAAATTTGGTCTGAGGCCAGGAGACTATGCCGAATCCCTCGGTTGGCTAGGGGACGATGTCTGGCACACTCACTGCGTCCAGCTAAACGATGCGGCCATCCAAAAGTTTGCCCATACCCAAACAGGTGTAGCCCACTGCCCCTGTAGCAACATGCGTCTTGCCAGTGGGATTGCGCCTGTTCGTAAGATGATGGCGGCGGGGGTTCCCGTTAGCATCGGCGTTGATGGGGCCGCCTCTAACGATGCCACCCATCTGTTGCAGGAGGCCCGGACCGCATTCTTACTGGCCCGTGTGCGTGAGCAATCGGCAGATGCCATTACCGCCCGTGAAACCTTGGAACTGGCAACCAGGGGAGGCGCTGCCGTTTTAGGACGAGACGACATTGGCCACTTAGCTCCCGGCATGTCAGCCGATTTCATTGCCTTTAACCTGGATACCCCAGCATTTGTCGGCAGCCATCACGATATCATTGCCGCCCTCATTTTTTGTCAGCCATCCTCAGTCGACTACAGTTTCATTAATGGCAGAAAGGTAATTGACCAGGGACGATTAGTCACTGTCCAGATGGAGAAGCTGATCGAAACCTGTAATCGCCTGGCTGGTGAATTGAGACATTCCATCTAATCTACTCATGTAAATGATTTGAGCTGGTGCTGGTATCTGTCGCTATGTTTTTTTATTGTAGAAATATCAAAAAAATCTACATAAGATAGGACGTCGCACAATAGTGAGAAATCAATCTTCAAACCTATGGACAAGATCACAACTCGTTCACCTGAGTCAGAGTCTTGCCAAAGCCTATGGCGCTAATCTAGACCAGGATAATCGGCAAAGACCTAGTACTGGATGGACCTCTCAACAGCTTTTGAACCTATCGGCAGCAAAGTCTTTTCCAATGAACTAAAAAACAGTGTTCGCTATCCTGGCCGTTATCCTGGAGCCCGCACTAGCCAAAGGTTTTCAATTGCCTCAGTGCTTTAGAGAAGTTTACATGCTTGCTCTAAGTCCCTAAGTGATCGGCTAGATTACAGATGCAAGTATTGTTTGAAGTCCATAGCAATTGGTTAGTAAGCCTTTTTCTCAACCCCTACACGAACGAATTTACCTGGCTCTACGGACGTCTATTTTGTCTGGCGAGATAGGTTTGGGGGAGCGCTTAAATGAGAGTCAGCTGGCCAAGCAGCTTGACGTTAGCCGCACACCCATTCGAGAAGCCATTCGTCGATTGCAGCAAGAACAGTTGCTGACGATTGACTCTCCAGACGGTGTGACGATTGCTGAGATTTCTTTAAATAGTGCGATTCATTTGTACGATTGCCGAATTGCCTTAGAACAGCTGGCCGTTGAAGGGGCCTGTCGCTATGCCACGTCAGCTCAAATTCAGATATTGGAGCAAAATTTAGTCCATTCCGAGGCAGCTTTCAAAAAGCAAGTTAATGCTGACAACCGGTCAGCTCCCCATCACGACAATCAAAGCCTGCGGCAGCTGGAGCTCAACTATGCCTTCCATCGGCTCATTGCTGAAAGTTCGCAAAATCCCTGGCTTCTATCCCTGCTTGAGCAGTTGGCAAACCAGGTAAAACTGCTACGGCTACAAATTTTACAAGTGCCCATTGATGTAGAGGCAATCCACACCGAACATTGGCAGTTGTTTGATGCCATTGCCAGTCGAGATACTGAGGCTGCTACCCAATCTATTAGACAGCACTTAGAACTCAGTAAAATGCGGGTTATGCAGGTGTTTGCCCATTCACCAAATGTTGTTCAGACGTCTGATGATTTACAAATCTCTTGTCCAAGCTATAGGTCCCATAGTATTAAGAAAAATGGTCGTCGCCAGGGTAAACAAAACTATCTATGTAAGGAGTGTGGACGACAGTTTATAGAAACGGCCGTCCGTTAGGATCGCTATCAATCGTCCCAACGGTTGATTCCCATGGCTGAATATCCGTCGTTGGAACGATGAGATTTTGTCCTTATGACTTTTTAGGGGCGTTCTTATTTGTAAGTTTAGGTTGCCAGTCTTTGATTACCCGTCGCTCTCCGCGGGTAACAATTAGACAGTTGTCATCAACGTCTTTAGTTACCACTGCACCTGCGCCAACGGTAACACTTTTACCCAGGGTCACCGGAGCTACCAAAACACTGTTGGAGCCGGTTTTGGTGTTGTCCTTAATCACCGTAGGGTGCTTATTGACGCCGTCATAGTTGGCCGTAATGGTGCCTGCACCAATGTTGACGTTATCTCCCAGGGTGGCATTCCCTAGATACGATAGGTGGGCGGCATTGGTTTTGTTACCTAGCTCAGACTGTTTGATTTCAACAAAGTTACCAACGCGGCAGCCTTCTCCGATGATGGCCTGTCTGCGCAGGTGGGTGTAGGGGCCAATTTGGCCAGCCCCTTCTATGGTGCTGTCGCTAACAACAGAATACCGAACGGTTGTGCCTGCTCCGATAGCGCTGTTTTCGATCAGGGTGCCAGGGCCAATGTGGCAGCCAGCGGCAATGGTGGTGGTGCCACGCAGGTGGGTTTCGGGCTCAATTACCACATCTGGTGCGACAGTTACCGTGGCATCGATGGTAATGCTTTCGGGGTTAATCATGGTAATGCCAGACAGCATTAGCTCGTCTTTGATCCGGCGCTGTAGAACGGTGGCCGCATCTGAGAGCTGCTTGCGGTTGTTGATGCCAGAAATCTCTTCGATATCGTCAACATCCAGGGCCATCACTGGGGCCAGGTCTTTGACTACATCGGTCAGATAATATTCATTCTGATCGTTGTCGGACTTAAGGTGGGGCAGCACCGTCATTAGCTTTGGCCAGTTAAAGCAGTAAATACCCGAGTTAATGCGCTTGTTGTGGCGCTGCTCTGGGCTGCAGTCGCGGTGTTCAATAATCTCAGAGACAATATAGTTGTCGTCGCAAAATACCCGTCCATAGCCCGTGGGGTCATTAAACTGAGCGGTTAAAATTGTGGCCGCATTGTTGTTGTCCACATGGGTTTGTACCATCTTGGCGATGGTTTCAGGCCGTAGGAGGGGCACATCGCCGTTGAGCACGAGTAGATTCCCCTCAAACCCTGCCAATGCGGGGATCACCTGTTGCACAGCATGGCCTGTTCCTAGCTGTTCTGTTTGTTCGACAAACTCTAACTCACTGACGTGGGCCAAGGCAGAGCGCACTTCGTCGGCCAAGTATCCGACAATGGCGATTTGACGCTCGGGCTGTACCTGGTCCAAACTGGCCAGTACATTTTCCACCAGGGTGCGACCTCCCAAGGGATGGAGTACCTTGGGCAGTCGCGATCGCATCCGGGTTCCCTTACCTGCTGCTAATACGGCCACTGCCAGTGAGTTAGTCATAGGAATTATGAGTGTAAACGTTAGCTTAAAAAATTCGAAAATTACGGGAGGAGTATACCGCGCGGAGGTTGGACTCCCCAAGTGCGCTGGCCTACTTTGGGCGTTGGTGCCCCGTTAACCAACGTCGTCGCCAAGCGCCAGTTGGTTCCAACTTACATTGCTGCTGTTCCTGTTCTCGCTGGGCCACAATTGCGGCGGCGGTGGCGCTCAGGGTGGGGTCACGGTAAGGAATCGCGGCCCTGGTTTGTAGGTGCTCTTGCTCTTGCTTAGACAGACCGGGCAGGGGGCGCTGATCTTTGGTGGCGATGGTGCAGGGCCACTGACGGCCTATCCCGGGCAATGAGCCGATAGTTAACCCCGCTAGCCCCATGGCTGACCGGACGGCGGCTGAACAGGAGTAGGTGGCCAGAATGCCGCTGTGGGCCAAACATTGGGTAACCAGGCTAAAGAACTCCACCGTCCAAAGCTGGGGGCAGCGGGTGGGGGAAAAGGGATCAAATAAAATGGCATCGGCCTGCCAGCCTTGGGATGCTAAGGGCTGTAGCGTTTGACGGGCATCGCCGAGGATGAGCTGGATGTCCAATGGGGGGCGGTGGTAGCGGTGATCTGTAGCTAGGGTAGCCAGTATTTTTTGGGTAGTTGGGGTCCAGTGATGGTGGAGGGCATTTGCGATCGCACCCTGAACCACACCCGCATTAATCTCCAACGCCCGAATCGTTACCTGGCAGTCAGGATTTATCTGCTGAATCGTATCTAGAGCCGCCGCCGTGTTGTACCCCAGACCATAACAAACATCCAGAATCGCTAGCCGCTTCGCCTTGGCCAGCTCTGGAATATTCGCCGCATCCACATAGTTTCGCTGGGCGTCAGTATAGGCCCCATGGCGACAGTGAAAATGCTCACCAAACTCCTCCGAGTAGAACGTCGCCGAACCGTCCCCTGTTACCTCCGGGATAAAGCCATCAGAGTCCACCATTAACTACCCATTATCTGCAACGTCCAGAATTATAATAAATACCATCTTGACCCCGCACCTTTGCCCTGCACCTTTGCCCTGCACCAAAACCTTGGCTTCTTCCCCAGAGCACCCTGTTGATCTAACAAATGTTTCCATCGTCAGTCCCCAGTGGTTGGCAGACAACCTCGACAATGATCTGATTGTTATCGACTGTCGATTCTCTTTACCAGAGCCAGACCTGGGGCAGCAGCAATACGATGCTGGGCATATTCCTGGAGCCTACTATTTAGACCTCAACCGCCATCTTTCTAGTG
This sequence comes from Cyanobacteria bacterium J06554_1, assembly GCA_038534515.1. Classification (GTDB taxonomy): domain Bacteria; phylum Cyanobacteriota; class Cyanobacteriia; order Phormidesmidales; family Phormidesmidaceae; genus Leptothoe. Next base: position 23,785 of record JBCAWO010000029.1, on the reverse strand, counting down.
CTGTGCAGGCCCATGGCGGTCGCCACCCGCTGCCCCACTGGCCCAAGTTTGTCGCTCAGCTAAATCTGTTAGGGATTCAGTCTCATCCCCAGACGTCTGTTGTCATTTACGATGCGTCTCGGTTTGCCTTTGCCGCCCGTCTGTGGTGGATGCTGCGCTATCTTGGCCATGAGAATATTGCCCTGTTGGATGGCGGTATCAATGCTTGGACTGACGCGGGGTTGCCCCTCAGCAGCGAAACACCCCGTCCCCAGGTGGGTCGCTTTGTACCCCAGCCCCAGGCCAACTGGATTGTAGATATCAACTATGTGCGCCAGCACAAAGATGCCATTGGCACCCTGGTGATTGATTCACGCTCAGCCGATCGGTTTCGTGGGGAGCGCGAACCCATTGACCCGATTGCGGGCTCGGTGCCGGGAGCCGTAAACTATTTTTGGAAAGACATTAGTTCTGATGCGGGACTGCTGAAGCCCGCCGATGAACTGGCCCACCATTGGCAAGCGATGGATGATGCTGATGAGGTGATTGTCTATTGCGGTTCCGGTGTCACTGCCTGTGTGAATCTGTTTTCCCAGGTGGTGGCGGGTAAGCCCATGGGTAAGCTCTACCCTGGCGGCTGGAGTGATTGGTGTTCGTATTTGTAAGGTTGCATCATGTCCATCCGCATCTACGGTAACCGCGCCATTAAAACCCTGCCAGGGCAGGCAACTCGGCCTACACCGGCCAAGGTACGGGAGGCACTATTTAATATTTGGCAGGGGCGGCTACAGGGCTGCCGTTGGTTAGATCTCTGCGCGGGCAGTGGAGCAATGGGTGCTGAAGCGTTATGTCGAGGAGCGAGTAACGTTGTTGGTATAGAGAAATCACGTTCTGCCTGCCGCATTATTCAAACTAACTGGCAAACTGTTGCTAAGCCAGAGCAAACCTTCCAAGTCATTCGGGGGGAGGTGATCACAAGACTACAAAGCCTATCATTAGAACCGTTTGACCTGGTGTACTTTGATCCGCCTTACGCGGCTGGACTTTACCAGCCGGTACTTGAAACCCTAGTCCAAAAATCCTTACTGACTTATGGGGCAACGGTTGTTGCTGAGTATACCCCTGAGCAATGGCAACCAGAGTCTATTGATGTCTTAGAACTGCAACGGACAAAGCGCTATGGGTTAACTCATCTAGCTTTTTTTGATGCTAAATAGCATGCCTGTGGTTAAACACAACCTTCTCCCACTAGGTCTAAGCGTCGGAAGAGTGATGTCAGGCTCATTGAGGCCAAAGCATCCCCATTAAAATACATGCTGCTCTAAGAAATACCTGAATAATCCTGAATTTTTAAGGGATTTTCCATCAGAAGCTTTTAGACTTACTGTGCTATCAGGCAAAGTTGATATCTCAAAGTTGATATCTCAAAGTTGATATCTCTTTGTATCGTCTCGATAGGCGTGATAAATCTTTGCTTATTAATATTCCAAGTCACATCTATCTTTCATATAGTCACAGGTTTGATGTCTGACTCTTAAAGACAATGGGGAACAAAGGTGCATCAATCAAACTATTTGCTACGTGGCCCAATTATCTTTGAGGGACGCATGCTATTGGGGCATTGGTTTATCAGTGTGGTCGGTGTTTTATGCTTGCTTGGCACCGCAGACAAGACTTGGGCACAGACTACTGCTCCATTAGAGCTGCCACCGTCCCAAGATACTGTACTACCACAGGATGAGCCTTTGCCTGAGCCTCTGCCTCCGCAAGAGCTACCGCCTGCTGATGACCTGTTGGAACCGTCTCAAGAGCCGCTGAGTCAGCCTTCCTTACCTATAAACGATGCTACGTTCAGGATTGATCGATTTGAATTTATCAATAGCACTGTCTTTGATGATGAAAAACTGCAGGAAGTGACGGATGAATTTAGAGGGACGTCTCAAACGTTTGCTGATATTGCAGCGGCCCGTGAAGCAGTAACCCAGCTGTATATCGACAGTGACTATCCAACTTCGGGAGCGATTGTGCCACCTCAGCAAATCGTTGATGGGGTGGTTGTGATGGAAATTGTTGAGGGTAGTTTGTCAGAGATTGTGGTGCGGGGAACCCGTCGACTACAACCAAGCTACATTCGCAGTCGGATTGGGTTGGGAGCCGGGGCTCCTCTAAATGTGGATAACCTGGTAGATCGGTTACAGCTACTACAACTTGACCCCCTAGTAAGTACTGTCTCCGCTGACTTACAAGCCAGTCCCCAACCGGGCATGAATCGTCTGGTTGTCGATGTGGTGGAAGCGGATAGTTTTGGGATGACCTATACCCTGGATAATAACCGCTCCCCTAGTGTTGGGACGGTGCGCCACCAGCTGCGGGCCACGGAAGGGAATCTAACTGGTCTGGGGGATAGGCTAAGTGTGAGATATACCCTGACGAGTGGTAGTGATGGGGTGGATGCTGACTATACGATCCCGCTCAGTCCCTACGGTACCAGGCTCAATCTGGCGGTGAATCTTTCTGATAATGAGGTGATCGAGGAGCCGTTTGATGTTTTGGAGATTGATTCTGATTCTGATTTTTATGAGCTGACTTTGGATCATCCACTATGGCAAACGCCTACTCAGGAGTTGGCCATTGGGTTGACGGCGTCTCATCAAAGATCGCAGACGACTCTCGGGCTTGATGATATTGGTCCGACGCCGCTGTCAGCAGGCGCTGATGATGAAGGGCGCACGCGGGTATCTGCGTTGCGATTTTTTCAAGAGTGGACCAGCCGTAGCCCAAAGCAGGTGTTGGCGTTAAGGTCGCAGTTTAACCTCGGTGTAGATACATTTGATGCCACTATCAATGACGATGCGCCGGATAGTCGCTTTTTTTCGTGGCAGGGTCAGGCTCAGTGGGTGAATGTGCTGGCCCCGGATACGTTGCTGTTGCTGAAGGGCAGTGCTCAGCTAACGCCTGATTCGTTATTAAGTCTGGAGCAGCTGAGTCTGGGGGGCCAGTCTACGGTGCGGGGCTATCGTCAGAATATTTTATCTACGGATAATGGGGTGTCGGCCTCGGCTGAGGTGCGGTTTCCTGTAGTACGTTCTACCGATACGTTATTGCAAGTTGCACCTTTTTTGGATGCGGGCTACGGCTGGAATGTGGATACGGATAGTCCTGACCCGATAGTGGGTGTGGGTATAGGACTGCTTTTGCAACGTGAGGATCTGTCTGCTCGCCTGGATTGGGGGATTCCGTTGATTGATCCAGATACTGAGAATAATAATTCACTTCAAGAGAACGGTTTGTATTTCTCGGTGCAGTATTCGTTTTTTTGATGTTGTCTCTTAGGGACAGAAAACAGTTTGTAAACCAGTGTTAAGAGTTGATGTCAATGGACTGAGTTTTAGACGTGATTGTTACTATTTAGCAAAATTGCCCCCTTGACCTATGATTTGCTCTCCTTTTGTTCGATGGTCCCAGGTTGGTTTAGTGTTGATTGCGAGTCAGGTGGCAACGGCTGCTATGGCGAGTGTGCCAAATGGAATGCTGCTTGCTCAGGTGATGCCTGATGAAACGTTAGGGAATGAAGGTTCTCTGTTTATTGATGGCGGTGTTAGGGATCGGATCGAGGGAGGGGCAACCCGAGGTGAGAATCTCTTCCATAGTTTTGAGGAGTTTAATGTTAATACTGGGCAAGAAGTTTATTTTGCGAACCCGGTGGGGATTGAGACTATTCTTAGTCGGGTGACGGGAACAAATCTGTCTGAGATTGATGGGCTGCTGGGGGTGGATGGGGCTGCAAATTTGTTTTTGTTGAACCCCAATGGGATTATGTTTGGTCCCAATGCTGAGTTGGATATTCGTGGGTCGTTTACGGCAAGTACGGCGGATACGTATCAGTTTGAGGGGGCAGCAGATTCGGTTGATATTCAGGGAAGTGATTTTTTGACGATGAGTGTGCCGCTGGGGGTGCAGCGGGGAATGAAGCCGCAGGGGGATGTGACGAATGAGGGGAGTTTGGCGGTTGATGCGGGGCAGTCGTTAACGTTGTTTGGGGATACGGTGCTGAGTAGTGGCAGTCTAGCGGCACCGGCAGGATGGGTTGAGGTGTTGGGTAATCGGGTGGGACTGATTGATCAGGCGTTGATTGATGTCTCTGGTGATGCGGGTGGTGGCACTGTATTGGTAGGAGGAGATTATCAAGGGCAAGGAGATGTGCCGAACGCAGAGAGAACTTATGTTGGATCAGATGTCGTTATCAATGTGGATGCTCTGACAACGGGTGATGGTGGGCAGGTGATTGTTTGGGCGGATGGGATGACCCACTTTGCTGGCCACATCAGCGCCCAAGGGGGAACTCAGCAAGGAAATGGTGGTTTTGTCGAAGTGTCAGGGTTGGAGTTTTTAGATTTTAATGGTGAGGCCAATACTCAAGCGATAAATGGTAACGCGGGTAGTGTATTGCTTGACCCACGTAACATCACTATTTCTGATACACCTCCAGCTGGATTTACATCTGTGGGAGCAGAAGATGTAGTTTTAGATGATTTCTTTTATGAAGCAACCGAAGATTCTGAACAAGATAGTCATCTGACCCCAGCGACAGTAAATTCATTGCTAGGGACAAATGATCTGACTTTAGCAGCTAGCAATGATATTAATTGGAATGCTAATGCAACGCTAACTCATAACACTGAGAGAACGCTAGAGTTACAAGCTAACGGCAGTATCTTCTTGAATGAGCAAAGCTCATCTGCAAATACATCTCTCAAAATCGAGTCTGAAAATGCTCCTCTCAATGTAATCTTAAATGCTGAGCGAGATGGGTTAGGTGAGGGAGGAACAATAATATTAAGAAATGCTCAAATTTTCTCAAATGGAGGCGATATTATTCTGCGAGGCGGCAGTGAATCACTAAATGACATCATATTAGATATTACGCATCCATCAGAAATCACTAATGTACTTGAAGAAGGCACTGAGTATAACTCTGAGAATAATGGTCAGCCTTTATTTGCTCCTGAAACCTTAGCTAGAGATATTTTTACACGAGGAGTTGATGGTAATTCTAGATTTGATGGAATTGGATTGGATAGAGCGATTATTGATGCTGGTAGTGGAAATATTTTATTGTTAGGTGGAGGTTCTGAAGGTGGAGGTTTTGAAAATAGACGACAGGAGGGTGTAGGCATAAAACTCATAGGCGACACTCAAATTAGGACATCTGATTCAGGACAGATTCGGCTAATTGGTTTGGGAGGCCTTGGAATAGATAACAATATTGGCAATGATAGATCAGGAGCTACACAAGGAATCCTGATTAGTGGCGATTCATCTATTTCCTCTGAAAATGGCGACATACAACTAACGGGCTATGCTGCTGGATTTGATGAAGACTTTGATCCTTTTACTAATGGTAAAGTTGATCTTGCTAAGACCTGGACAGATGTTGGTGTTTGGATAAGGGCAGAAGTTTTCTCTAGTGGCAGTGGAGATATCTATGTAACTGGTATTTCTGATGCCAGAACTTCTTTCAACAATGAAGGTATCGCAGCATCTACAGGTTCTGCGATTAGAGCCGACGGTACTGGAAATATCAGTCTGCATGGCATTGGTGGTTTAGGGGAACGCTCAGGTACTAATCCAGGCATACATATCAGCTCAACAGCAAGCTCGAATGGTAGCAGAGTCGAAACCACAAATGGTGATATTAGTTTAATAGGAGTAGGACGAGCTACTGGGCCTGAGAACTATGGAGTTCAGCTAAATGCACGTGGTCTTATAAGGGCTGGTGGAAACATCTCTATAGAAGGTACGGGTGGACCTAGTGGCCCAGACCCTGTAGTGACAAGAAGTCTCCCTGGATTAGCAGAAGGGATTCATGTAGCATCAGACAGTGGTGGGATTGAATCCAATGGTAGTCGCGAAAATACAATTGCTCTTACTGCTGATGAAATAGTTCTTCAAGGTCAAGATCAAGTCAGAAGTAATGGAGGTATTTTAATCTTGCAGCCCAAAACTCCTAATTTAAGAGTTGTTGTTGGTGGTACATCAGAAGACGAAATGCAACTGAATTTAGGTGCTCGCGATCTTGAAGCTCTTAAAGATGGTTTTTCGAAAATACAGATCGGCTTGGAAGAAGCATCTGAGCAATTTCCTGTCATAGTAAATGCAAGTGCTACCTTTCAAGATTCGGTCGAAATATGGGCTAGTTCTATTGATACGTCAAATAATGCAACAATTTTAAGTAATGGTGATTTTGTTAAACTTATATCAGAAGGAAACATTCAATCTCCTAATATCATTGCTTCCGGACAAGAAATTCTCTTGAAAAGTGAGCATGGGGGGAATATTTCGCTAGAGAGTAGTTCAATTTTAGCGCCCCCAATGGGTTCTCAAGGCAGCAGCATTTTTATTGACGGGCATTCTCTGATTATGAGGGAAGCCACAATTGATGCTATTAATTCTCAGACACTAAGTAATTCAATAAGTGTTTCGCCAACGAGTATCTCTATAGATGTTGATGACCTAGTTTCTCTGGAAAATAGTAGCATCCTCAGCATTACTAATGGCGCTGCTAATGCTGGTCGTATCAGGATCGTTGCTGGAAATGAAGTATCCCTAGACGGATTGAGCAGGATTAGCAGTATATCACTAAAAAATGCTTCCGGAGACGGTGGTGATATTTCGATTGAGGCAAACAGGTTAAGTCTCGAAAATAATAGTCAAATATCCTCAAGTACTTTTTCAGAAAATGGTGGCAATGCAGGCAATATTGAAATTGATGTAACTGATCGAGTGATAATTTCTGGAGTTGGCTCCAATGGGCCTGAGAGAGATTCATTTGTCTTATTTGACGGAGAGATTTTCCCTCAAACGCCTAAACAAAAAAACGATGTCAATTTTTCCGATGTTATTGCTCACGTTACACGTGATGTGGAACCTAGTGAAACAGTCTCTTCTTATACATTAGAAGTATCTTCTCCTGGCACTTCAGCCATTTTTGATATTGATAACGGTTTTTCTTTGCCGCCAGAAGATCCTCCAGAGAATGTTACAGAATTCACAAGAATAACTGAAAACAATACTCTTTCAATTCTGAATGCGGCTGGGGTCACTTTAGCTTCTAACGCAGGGGTTCCTGATTCTTTCGGTGCAGAGGGAAGCACCAATAGTACTGACCCATATATCAGATATACATTTAGGGAGCCTGGCACTTATTTTATACAAATATCAACTCGTCGACTTGAAGAAAAGTTTGAAGTTATAAATTTAACCGACTTTGATCGTACCGAAGTTTTGACAGAGCCACCCTCTAATACAGACTTGAAAAGAGTGAAGGTGAATCCAACTAATCCACCAACTCTCCACGTTTCACTGCTTGATACTTCATTTGAATCGCAAAGTGGTCTATTCAGCACTACTTCCAATCAAGGCAGTGCTGGTGAAATTAGTATTTCAACTCCGCAACTAAATATAAGTAATGGTGGACAGGTATCTGTCCTAACCAATAACAATGGGACTGGTGGTACTATCAAGATTGAGTCTGATGAAATTAATCTCTCTGACAACGGTAGTGAAATATTGGCTAGTACCACTGCTGCAGCCTCTGGAGGGAGCATTGTGCTTCAGCCCAACACAGGAGGTGATATAGAAATCAACACCATTGGCGATGGACCACAAATTTCAGCATCTACAGCACCTGGCAGTAGTGGTACAGGTGGAAATATTACTATCCGGAACGCAGAGATTGCGAAATTAGACAACACTGAATTACTTACAAGCAGCAATGGTTCAGGTCGAGCTGGCAATATTAATGTTCAGAATGTAGATGTGCTACTTATGCGCCGAGGCAGCCTGATTCAAGCTGGAGCCAGCAGTACAGGCAGTGGAGGTGAGGTTGATATTGATGCAGGATTCGTTGTCACAGTTCCAAATGAAAACAACGATATTCTGGCAAATGCAAGAGAAAATGCTGGTGGCAACATCGATATTACAGCAAATCGTATTATCGGCTTTCGAGAAGTTGATCAATTTAGCGATAGATTAAGAGAGAATGGCCTCAGTGATATCAGTGCTAGATCACGTCTTGGCACTGATGGTGAAGTAGATATCAACAATCTCTTTATTGATCCAAACCAGGGTCTCAACGAACTCCCATCCACCTTAGTAGATCCTGCTAATCGCATCGCCCAAGGCTGTCGTGCTGCTCAGACTGACCAGCCTGAAGAAACATCTGCCGCTGGTGACTTTATCATCACCGGACGCGGTGGGCAGTCTTCTGACCCGGCAAATCCTGGCAGCAGCGACATTACTCCCCTAGATGATTTCGGTCCGATAGACGCTCAAACTAATGCAACAACAACAGCAACAGCAATTTCAGAGACAGACTCACCTAAAGAATTAAAAGACTCCCAAGCTGCCATCATGACCGAATCCGGTGATGTATTTCTAGTAGCCTCAGACGGCTGGGATTCATCCATATCCTGCTCCAACCTACGTTAGCCCTAACAGTGTCCCTCAGTCATGAACCTCCATCCATTCCTACGCTTACTTCGATGGCCTCGCCCCTTGCTAACCCTGGTGGCAGCAATCTGTGCAATTATTATCAGTCTGCAAGGAGATGTCCTATTTAATGGGGTAAAACCGGTCAGTGCGATTACGTCACCGGTCAGCCAGCAACAAGACGAATGTCTAGTGTCCCAATCCACGAATGGTTCAGACTTATTACGGCAGGGGCAAGCCTGTTACCAAGCAGGACAGTTTGCCAATGCTGAGGCTGTTTGGGCAAAAGCTGAACAAAATTTTGTGACTCAAGGAGATACCTTAAACCAGGCTGTAGCTCTGAGCAATCGAGCATTGGCCTATCGACAACTCAGCTATATAGACGATGGGGTAGCCGCAGCCGAAAACAGCGTCACCCTGGTCAAGTCAATGGGTAGACTAACAACTCAAGGATTTAGAATTTATGGCCAGACCCTAAATACTCAGGGCAGCCTGTATTTAGCCCAAGGACAAACTAGGAACGCCTGGCAAGCCTGGAAGAATGCAACCGAGCAATACCAACAAGCAGACTATTTTGAAGGTGTTGTTAAAAGCCTGCTAAATCAGGCCCAGGCCCTACGAAGTTTGGGCTTTTTTCGGCGCTCAAGTGATCGCATCTCCCAGGTCAAAACCCTACTTGAAGCTAAACCTGACTCCATCCTAAAAGCTGAACTTTCTCTTAGCATGGGTGAAACTCAGCGCCTGCTAGGTAATTTAAAGGAATCCGAAGAAGTCTTAAATGATAAATTAGAGTTTATTGAGAGTCTAAATCCATCAGACGATCTAGCGACAAGATTTTATTTAAGTCTTGGTAATACCCAGCGGGTCCTTGCCAAGCAAAAAATCACTTCAGCTGAACGAACAGGGCAAGACATCGATAAAATAGAAGAGTATCAGGATGCACTAAGTCAATATCAACGTATTCCTAAAACTGGCTCTCCGATTACCTACATTCGTGGACAGCTCAATCAACTGGCCATTTTTATCGAGATTAACAGCTGGTCTGATGCTCAAGCCCTTTACACCTCATTATTAACAGAAATCAATGAGCTACCATTGGGACGTTCGTCAGCCTTTAGTCGTCTGACCCTGGCTCATCTACTATTGGATGTTGTAGAACAATGCAAAAATAATATTTCATGTCCCCCTGCTGACATTCTTGCTGATGCATCACAACAGAGCCGAAATTTACTAACCACTGTAAGAGTGCATACGGGGATAAACGAGCCAGACCAAATGCCGTCTGATCCAGTCGTATATTCTTACGCCTTGGGATATCTAGGACATCTGGACGAACTAGAAGAAAACAAGACTGAAGCACAGCAACTAACTGAACAAGCTTTAAACTTTACCAATCAACCCAGTATTAATTACCAATGGAATTGGCAACTTGGACGACTCTCAAAAAATCAAACAAGAAAACTTTGGTATTACGATAAAGCCTTTCAAGATGTAAAGAAGGTACGGGATGACATAGCTTATGTCTCACCCGATGCCCGGTTTGACTTTCGCGATCGCATCGAACCCCTATACCGAGAGTACATTAGTCTATTACTTCCTGAAAACAGTACAACCTTTGAAGGTGACCCAAAACAACTGCGTCAGGCTCAAACCGTAATTAATGATTTACGAGTGGCTGAGCTACAGAGCCTTCTCGCCTGTGGTTTGCTTCAACCCGATGACGGCATTCCACGAGCAGACATCCAGGATATTGTCAGCAAAGAAAAAAATACAGCTATTATTTATCCGATTATTTTGCCAGATAAATCTGGAGAAGATCGCCTTGAAGTCCTTGTTCAATTACCGGATAAAACGATAAAGCGATATAAATCTCGCAAAATCATATCAAATACCGATAATGCAAAACCTGCTTCCCCTATTGAAGAAAAACTAGACCTGTTCCGTAAAGAACTTGAACAGCCCTATTTCTCTAGCAAGCGTGGTAAAGTCCCGGCAGCAGATCTGTATGATTGGTTGATCCGTCCCGCTGAAAAGCAAAACTTGTTCTCAGAATCTATTGATACCCTGACATTTGTTCTGGATGGAGCATTTCGCAATCTCCCCATGGCGGCCCTATACGACAAAGAAAAGAAACAGTTCTTGATTGAAAAATATGCTGTGGCCGTAACATTTGGCAATTTAAAGCTGCCAGAATCTCCCCCTGAGACAACATTCAAAGTTTTAACCGCAGGACTTTCTGACAAGCCCCAGTTGCCTAAATTTGGCCCCTTACCCTTTGTCAAAAAAGAGCTAGATTTTATTCGAGAGACGGTACCTGATACCGATGAAATCCAAAACCAGAGTTTCACCCAGAAAAGTCTTAAAACAGCTTTAGACTCGCCAAAATATAATGTGGTGCATTTAGCTACCCATGGTCAGTTTGGCGATCGTCGAGACAATACGTTTATCCTGACAGCGCCATCAGTATCTACATCCCAAAACAAATCTCAAGAGCAAAATGACTCTGAAACTGATGAAAAGGTTGACCTAGATGAACTCAGTACGCTATTTCGCCGTCGAGATTTCGATCCGGTAGAACTATTAACGTTAAGCGCCTGTGAGACTGCTAATGGAGATGCTCGCGAAGTGTTAGGTATCGCAGGAGTCGCAGTCCAGACTGGTGCTCGAACTACGCTAGCAACCTTGTGGAATGTGGATGACTCCTCCACAGCAGAGCTAATGAAAACGTTTTATCAGGAAATGGTTAATTCAGGGGAGTCCAAGGCTCAAGCCCTACGCAAAGCCCAACTGCATCTGCTAGAGGACCGTCCTGGCCTTTACCGGCCTTCCCATTGGGCACCCTATATTTTGGTAGGAGACTGGCGATAATATGAGGGAAAAACTATTAACCCGTGAGTGTTAATGGTCCTGAATGTACACAGTAGGTCAGTGGATCAATCCAATCGCGACCAACACCTGGAAGACTACTGTCCAGCAGAATATTCCAATATTCAATAAATGTAGGATCCTGCGGGTTGAGACAGTGCTTTTCTGCTAAAAGCGTAACCGTTTCGTTCCATATATTGAATTTACTGTACAGATCTAGGCGCTCTTCAGGGGGAAGTTGTTCGAGCTTTGTAGTATCTATACCCAAAGCGTTGGTATCTATCCGCTCTATCCATCCATCTACATTGGGGTTGCGAGAAGGGCGATCTGGATCGCAAACAACTGAAAAATACCAGTGATAAGGCTGATTTGGCTCAAAGTCAACCAAGTCTGCTGGTGGTTGAAAACTAACGAGTCCCGTCTTTATATTCGCCTTTATGGGATTGTCTAACGTTACAAGATCGTCACCATTAATATCCTGAATCATTAGCTCTACTCGTTTAGCATCGCGAGCCTGCTTAGGAATATAAAACCAAAAGTTGGGTTGACTACTTAATGTTAATGTAACTCCCTGTCCAGCAAATTCAACATCCATCAGTTCTCCATTACCTGAGGGTAGCTGAAGATTTTCAACAGTATTGATATCATCAGCCAATAATGTAGGAACCAAAGCAATAAGAGGATGAGTTAAGTCGCTGCAAGAGCCACGTCGTCCAAGCCCTAATAACCGAGCCCAAAACCCCTCACTCACATCTCCGTCAGGAGGCACCCAGGCTTCATCTTTGTTTGTTTGCTTTAGTAATCTATTTGTGTAGGTTTCAGGTGTCTGAGCTAACACATGCATTGAAAGCTTATCAAAGGAATTAAGATCATTGTTCAAGGATGCAGCAATAACAGAACTAGGTTGCCCTATCAATTGAACAAATATCAGAAAAACTATAGCTAGACTTTTGGCAAAATTCATAACATTCCCTCTAAGCACAGATAGAGTAAGTCATTTTTTCACTTTGTCGCATTAAGCTTTGGGTTGTAATTTTGTAACAGTGATATGCCTGGGTTAATAGCAGATGTAATCAGTAGAACACCTAAAATAGGAGGAACATGTGGTAGCCAACCACCCGAAAAAGATAAAACAACATAAGAGAAACCTGTAACGATTATAATTATTCCTGCGCTGGCAATGACAAGATGCAATCCACGAAACCTCCAAACAGTAAATCCTGCAATCCCCCCCCAGCTAAGAATCCAAATAATCTCTATCCATCCTGGCCATACCCAGATTAATGAGCGCCGCTTCTGATTCTCATCTGGCAACACGGCATTTACTAATTGACTCACCTTGTGTGCTTGAACAAAACTCCCTGGAATTCTCCGATCATTAGACTCTCCACTAAGCTTAAAACTCAAGTCTTCATAACCCAAGGGCGTCGGTACATAATCAGGATTTTTGCCATCTTTAACGACGAAATAACCAACGATAACGATACGATCTTGAATGATGGATAAATCATATTTTTTTGAAAGATCTGTGTCTTGAGTGATTTCATCATATTTCATCTCAATGACATCAAAACTTTGCCTGTTATTGTTGGGATGGCGATAGTTCAGTAAAATTTGCCATCCACTGTTTGTCGATTTTTCCCATGGACGTTGATATCCTCCTGCACGCTTACCCAAAAGGAACTTACCAACATCAATACCACCTAATTCAAAGGATTTATTCTGAGGCTGGGCAATTCCTTTCGATTTTAGGTAATTTAAAGCTAGTTGCCAACTGAGAGATATTGGTGTTTTACAGGGAGTATTACGAGCATTGATTGCCTTAGTAGGAACCGCCAATAGATGTCTTCGAACTACATTTCCATTCCTATCTCGAAAAGAGTCTGCAAACCCGAGATGGGTAGGTGCTATGTCAGATGAGGGAGGATAGGCATCGCTCTCTTCAATTGTTTCAGCAATTTGACAAATTGAAACAACATTATTTGAAGTGTTTTCAAGATATTCTATTAGACCTTCATAGGCTTGTTCTTCATTTTTGTGTCCCCGATAAATATCTAGTCCAATAACTTGGGGAGTATGTTTGTTGAGTTGTGTCAATAATTCCAAAAGATTTTCATCAGAAATCTCATCTGTCCGTTCATTTACAGTCAACCCAATGACGGCGACATGTTTATCAACTTCTTCAGATGGACGGCGGCTCATTAGTAAATCATAGGCCCACAATTCCAATGGCTGTAGTACACCCAAAAAACGGACTAGAAGAACCAGAAATATTGCCCCAGCACTGGCAATTCGTACCAAGCGAGGGTTAAGCTGATCATAGGCGGCAATCAACTGCTGCCAACGGCGATCGCGTTTATGAAACGTCCGCTGTAGCTGTTTAAGCTTGCCAAGCTCTGTAACGATGACCGAGGTGGGAACGGCTCCTCCGCCTAAGTCAATGGAGCGATCGCGAGTAAACTTAACAATGCCACAAACCTTACCCGTACGACGATTCAATAACGGAGCCCCACTCATCCCAGGCCGCACCTGCCCCAGCTTGAACTTAATCAGCGGCGGCGTATCCCCCGTCAGCCCCTCACAATTAAACGTGACAGGACAACCATTGGGAAAATCTTGATCAGGATATCCAAACAAATAAAGCGGGTCACCTGTTTTCACCGACTCATCCAAATAAACACAAGGCAATACTGTTCCCTCAGGAGGCATAAACCGCAACAGCGCCAGATCAAATGTCGGTAGAGTCTGTTCGATATCAGCTTGAGCAAAGTCATCTTGCCCCTGCCACCTCACAGTGATTTTTTCTCCCTCATTCAGCCCCTTAACCACATGGGCACAGGTCAGAATCAGCCCAGGAGCCACAAAGAATCCAGTCCCGTGGCCATATTTCCCAGGCAGATTAAGCCTGACCGTACATTGCTGCAGTAGCTCCTCAATTGGCTGACTCATAGATTTAATGGGTAGATGCAACTATATGGTGCAATGGTTCGGCATAGTGCAATGGCTCAGCCTTTTTCCCACTCCAAAGTGATTTCTAGATTTGCGTTCCCTGTCCCTTTCACAATGGCAGCCATCAAACTGCCTTGTTCCACACCAATTTCCAAACCAAATGTGACGCTAGCTTTATCAGGCTTTGCCTTACGAATAGGACCCGCAATTGCCTTCACAATGCTTTCAATAGCCGTGCCTACTGCATCAAACGGCTTTACATCAAAAGCAACATCCTCTCGTCCTGTTTGAGCTACCTCAATTTGCACGATAGTTCCATCTGGCAGCTCCACTGGCAAGTTCTGGGTGCGGTTGTCTCCAAATTCCATGGGGATTCTCCAAATGTCAAAAGGCATCTAGAGCTTAGGATAATCCTCTTAAAAGCAGAATGAGCAAATGTAATGGACTAATTTAAGCAGTATTCAGTCGAAGCTGAATTCGTAATTCAATTTCGTAATTCAATATAAAGCAATTGCTTTTTGACCCAGCACTCATTAGCAGGCATCTATTACCTATCCTTATCGGTTACCTTAGAAAATTGGGCTGCAAAAGTTTATGTTTTGATACACAATAGAGACTAAAGCAACATGCGTGTTGTTTTAGTTGCGTGTTTTAGGACACCCCATCGAGGAAACCCATGGTTGTAGCTGCTCCAAGCCTTGCTAACTCCGCTGAAAAGCGCCTTACCCTAACAACGGGTGATCTGGCGGAAAATACGACGGTAATCCGTTCCCTGGACTGGGACCGGGACCGGTTTGATATTGAGTTTGGCTTGCAGAACGGTACCACCTACAACTCCTATTTGGTCCGTGGGGAAAAGACGGCGCTGATCGATACCTCCCACGCTAAGTTCCAGCGGCTCTATATGGATGCGCTGACGGGGCTGATTGACCCCACAGAAATTGACTACATTGTGATCAGCCACACTGAGCCGGACCACAGCGGTCTGATGAAGGATGTGTTGGACCTGGCCCCCCAGGCGGTGGTGGTGGGTGCCAAGGTGGCGGTGAAGTTTCTAGAGGACCTGGTCCACCAGCCCTTTCAGTCGCAGCTGGTAAAAAGCGGTGACACGCTGGACCTGGGCAAGGGTCATGTGCTGGAGTTTGTCAGTGCCCCCAATCTGCACTGGCCGGATACCATTTTTACCTTTGATCAAAAGACCGGCATTCTCTACACCTGCGATGCGTTTGGTGCTCACTATTGTACTGACGATGTCTTTGACGAAGACCTGGAAGCGCTGTCCCCTGACTTTCGCTTTTATTATGAGTGTTTGATGGCACCCAACGCCCGCTCGGTCATCTCTGCGATGAAGCGGATGGAGAAGCTGGGGGAGATTAGCACCATTGCCACGGGGCACGGTCCGTTGCTGCGCCACAACTTAGAAGAACTCACCGGTCGCTACCGCCGCTGGAGTAATGAGAAGAGCAAAGCCGAGAACATGGTGGCAATTTTCTATGTGTCGGACTATGGGTATTGCGATCGCATCTCCCAAGCCCTGGCCAAAGGCATCACCAAAACCGGTGTCGCCGTTGAAATGATGGATATGCGCCAGGCGGATCCCCACGATGTCAATGAGCTAGTGGGCCGAGCCAAAGGAATTTTGCTAGGGATGCCCCCCTCCTCAGACCGGGGCGCAGAAGAGGTCCAAACCGCCCTCAGCTCTATTTTGGCCGCCGTCAACAACAAGCAAACCTTCGGTCTGTTTGAGTCCTACGGGGGTGACGACGAACCCATTGACACCTTGCAAAGTAAGCTACAGGATCTGGACCTGAAGGTGGCGTTTGACCCCATCCGCGTCAAAGACACCCCATCTGAGGGGCTGTATCAGCTCTGTGATGAGACCGGTACTGACCTGGGGCAGGACCTGGCCCAGGCCAAGAAACTCAAAAAGATTAAGGCCCTCGATGCTGACTTGCAAAAAGCCCTGGGGCGCATCAGCAGCGGGTTGTACATTATCACAGCCGCCAAGGGTGAAGTAACCAGTGCCATGTTAGCCTCCTGGATTTCCCAGGCCAGCTTTAAGCCCCTGGGCTTTACCATCGCGGTGGCTAAGGACCGAGCGATTGAGTCCCTGATGCAGGTGGGTGATACCTTTGTGCTAAATATTCTGGAGGAGGGCAATCATCTGCCGCTGATGAAGCACTTCCTGAAGCGTTTCCCCCCCGGTGCCGACCGCTTTGCTGGTATTCGTACCCGCCCCGCCGAGAACAAGTCTCCGATTCTGGCGGATGCCCTGGCCTATCTGGAATGTACGGTGACGAGTCGGATGGAACTAACCGATCACTGGCTGGTGTATTCCACCGTTGAGGATGGCAAAGTTTCGAAGGATGAGGCCATTACCGCCGTTCATCACCGCAAGATTGGTAACTACTACTAACGCGTTAATCTAATAAGTCCTTGGCAGGGAGCTAAACGGATGAGTTACTTAGCGCAACTCATCCGTTCTCACGAGGGTGCTCCACTTTTCAGAGATATAGCAAATATCCTGATGCATTAGGGCATTTGCGCGTCAGGTTAGCGTTTGCTGCTGGGAGCTTTCGGGCATATGCATTGTCTCAACTAACCTGACAGATAGAATAGTATCCGACGGCTATGCATAAGTCGCCCCTGGTTGGAAAGACTACAGTTATGAAAACGCCCTGAAAATTTCTAGGCTAATTTTTCCAGTGTGAGCAAAACAAAGTCATACCCTAAGGTGGTGTTTGCTTTATGACTGTGTTTCAACGTTCGTTAGTGTCTGCTTTGGTTTTACTCAACATGGTGCCTGCTCCAACACTGGCCCAGACTCGACAAGAAATGGAAAGCTTTGCAGCTGAACAGGACGCTAGAGACTTACTGCGCAAGGCGGACTCACTTGCAGATGCAGATGCATCAGTCGACTCTATCCTGACAGCCTATGAACAGGCGTTAGCGGCCTACCAGGCCTTTGACTACACAGATATCAGCCTGAGTATAGTTAGTATTCTCGTCGACTTAAACTATGCTAGCTGTCGTAATCCTCAGGCTGTGGGCTGGGCTAATCAAGCCTTGGAGCTCATAGAGCAAAAGCTGCCGGGAAGACGATTTACGGTATCAGACCAGCTAAATCAGCATGGTCTCTGGTCCCAGCGTCTAGGAGATCTCTATCAAGCGACAGAACAACCAGACCTGGCACTAGCTGCATACCAAGACGGCATCAGCTACAGTGCAGCTCTACCCCAGTCGGCTATCACGCCACCTGATTGGCAGCAGATAGCTAAATTTTTAAATGCTCAACTCCCCTTACTGCCCGCCGATAGCGCTGCCGCTACCAATACTCAGGAGAGGCTGGTAAACACTTGGCAACAAGCTAGTGCCATTACAAACGTCGACGGTTTGTTGGATAGTGCAGAAGTGTTAGTTGAGGACGGTATCCCTGCGTTAGCTCTTTTGGCATCAGCGCTTGACAATAGCCGTCGCCATCGCTATCAGGCAGGAGAGTTACGCGCTCTTTTGCTGAGTAGCAAAGATGCCATCAATCGCTCAGAGTATGACAGCGCTAGTGAGCATGCTCAGCGAGCTATGACCCTAACAAACAATCTGCGCGATGGTGAACACTTTGAAAATAATGCCCTATACCTGCTAGCCCAGGCGGCTTGGGGTAAGGGAGACCTGCAAACTGCCATTAATCATTTCACAGCTTTGTTGAGCACAGTAAGTAACAGCCGGGCGTCGATACATCCAGACATGGGGCAGACTACCCCAACTCGAAGAACAGTTGTTAATAATCTTGTTACGCTATATCAGCAAACAGATCAGACCGCCCAAGCCCAAGCATTGACTAGCCGTTATGAACGTGAGACTTTGCAGACAGATTCGATAGTTTATACGTGGCCTGCTCCCTATGGGGAAGGCAATGCTTTTCCTACATTTGATAACAACGATGTGCTGCTTTACCAAACCTGTGGGCAGTCAGGGGACGAAAATACAGTACCTATCCCTAAGCCCTCTATCCGTCGCCCAGGACGTTGAATACGCCAATGGGCATACGTCGTTTATATCCGCCTGATAAACACCCCGCATAGGTCCAGACGGCGGTTTTGAGTGCCTGGGCCCCATGCTGTAATGTTTGGGAAACCCCGACTCCCACAACCGATGCCCCCCGGTGACCCACGACCAGATCGCTTTCTCTATTTGCTGCTGACAGTGGTGCTGATCGTGCTGCTGTACAACCTGCATTTATGGGTGATCACCACGGGACCTGAGGGGGTGATCGCCGACATTAGCCGCGATATGCTGGCCCGGCAAAACTTTATGCACCCGCGTCTGCTGGGGGTAAACGACTTTAGCCAGCTGCCCATTCCCCTATGGTTTACCAGCCTGGGAATGAAACTCTGGGGCATCAATACCTTTGGGGCGCGCTTTTTTATTCAGATCAGCATTATTGCCCAGGTGGTGTTGACCTACCGCATTGCTAGACGGTTGTTTGGCTCACTTCAGATCGGGCTGTTTGCGGGGCTGATCTATCTCTCCTGCCCCCTGGTGCTGGCCTGTAGTCGCTACCTGTCCGCCGATGTATTTCTGGCCACCTTTGAGCTAGCCGTCATCTACTGCATTTTGCTCTATCACTTAGAAAAGTGGCCCGTTGCCCTCTATGGTTTAACGGTTTCCCTGGCTGGGGGGCTGCTGTGTGGCGGGCTGCGAAGTCTGGTGCTGCCCCTGTTCATGGGGGCCTATGTGCTGATTTTTGGTCCCCGCAACTATTGGATCCACTGGCGGCATGGCCTGGTCGCCTTGGTCATGGGGCTGGGACTGATCGGGTTTTGGTTTGTCCATGCCAATAACCATCTGCCTGACTTTTGGGCCTTTACCCATGAAACGTTTTGGCAGGGAACGTTCCTGAGCGCTCCCAGGCACCCCCGCTGGCAATATGGGGTGAGTTTTCTGGCTGGTAGCTTGCCCTGGTGGATAGCGGTACTGCCCCACTTGGCGGCAGGCCCCCTGTGGCAAAATCCCAATGTGCTACCGGTATCGATTTGCTGGCTGTTGCTGCCCCTGGCGTTTTATACCCTCACCGGCAGTGCATCCCTGGCCGGGCTTTTGCCCCTGGTGGCTGGGTTTTCAATTCTGGTTAGCTATCTGATACACCTGCTCTCTAAACCGTATGTGTGGCTATACAGCCGTTGGTTTGCCCAAATTTACGGCACGTTAGGCGTGCTGGCCCTGGTGATTCCCCTGGGCTATCAAATTCTGGGGCAGCCGTTAAAGGCTACGTGGCCCATGGTAACCCTGGCCTTGGTGACTCTGGCCTTGGTGATTTTGTTATACCGCTCAATTCGGGCAGCGGTGAGAATTCGGATGGTGGCCCTGGTGTTAGTCCCGTCGCTGATGCTGTTGCTATACGGCGGCTACTATGTGGATGCCAACGGACCTTGGAAAGAGAGTACGGATGTGGTGTCTCGGGTGATTCAACAGAGACGGCTAGAAGACTTGCCTGTGCTGGTGTATAACGAAACCCTGCCGTCGCTCTCCTTTGGTCTCAACCGGGATACGATCACCATTAACGATGGTGTCGTCAACGAGGCCTACTTTCAAACAGATGTGCAGACAGCGGCTCAAGATTGGGGCAATCGCTGGATTCGCCTGGATAGCCCCAGTGCTAATCGCTATCTGCGACGACTGATGACGGCTCCATCGGTGATGGTAATTCCGGGTGATCTGCCCCCTCGTTGGAATTGGATAAAAATTAACTATCCCAACAGGGAATGGGCCGGGCGCTGGCAGGTGTTGTATACCCCCCGGTAGGGGCGTTGCATGCAACGTCCCTACCGGGGGGTATTTGTATATCTACAGGCCCATCAAAATTGCGTAGGCACCATGCGTTGTATGTCTTTCGGGGGGCGCTGGTAGTTAATAGAGCCTTGCCGTTTTGGTAGCACAATGGGTTCGTAGGGGAGTTCCTCGTAAGGAATTAGACTGAGCAAATGGCTGATGCAGTTAAGTCGGGCGCGTTTTTTGTTGTCAGCATCGACCACATACCAGGGCGACTGGGTAGTATCAGTCATGGCAAACATATCGTCCTTAGCTTTGGAGTACTCAACCCAGCGCGCCCGGGCTTCGAGATCCATAGGGCTTAGTTTCCATCGCTTTGTCGGGTCATCAATCCGGTCTTGAAAGCGCCTTTCCTGTTCTTTGTCGCTGACGGAAAACCAGTATTTGACCAAAATAATACCCGAGCGTTGAATCATGTGTTCAAACTCAGGACAGGTGCGCATAAACTCGGTGTATTCGCTATGGCTGCAAAAGCCCATCACCCGCTCAACACCGGCTCGGTTATACCAGCTGCGGTCAAAGAGAACAATCTCACCAGCTGCTGGCAACTGACTGACATAGCGTTGAAAATACCACTGGGTTCTCTCTCGTTCAGTGGGTTTACCCAGGGCCACAATGCGACAGCCACGGGGGTTGAGACATTCAGAAATACGCTTGATTACACCGCCTTTACCCGCCGCATCTCGACCTTCAAAAATAACAACGACTTTGAGTCCTGCATGCTTGACCCACTCTTGCATTTTTACAAGCTCTAGCTGTAGCCGCTCTAGCTCGGCTTCATAGACAGCTTTGGTGAGTTTTGTTTTATCTTTGTTATGTTTTGTCTGGGCAGATGTCTTTTTAGTTGATTCCTGCTGAGCAGACTTCTTTTTCATAGTTTTGGTAGGAATCGCCTTTAAGGTCGCAGCCCCCTGGTCGGACGGTTGTGGGGTGGTTGTGGCAGGTGTGGCTTTGGCCAGGTTTTTAGAATTTGAGGCAACATGTTTTAGGGCTTTTTTCCCGACTCGCGTTTTTGTTGCCTTGTGTTTTGAAGCTTTATTTTTAGTAGATGCCTGTCTTGTCAATTTAGGCGCGTTGGGTTTCTCTTTTGAAGAGGCAGCAGTGATTTCCTCTAGGGTGTTATGCACTTTTGGCTTAGCCATAGAACGTCCCAAAATGTCTATATGGCTGCCAGCATAGGTGCTAGGCCGTAGAAATACGGTTTCGCTTAGGCTACTCTAAATAATCGCGCCAAAAGAAAAATATAAATGTAACGTATGGTGGCAAATAGGGTCGGACCAACGCTATGCAGTCCAGGCTGGCGGCTAGTCCTGCTCAAAAGAAAGGAGCGATCGCAACGCAACCGCCCCTTCTTTATTGCCCTTCTTTATTGATTGAGCTTAGGCCAATCGCTGCTTAGAACGGGAAACGAATGCCGCCAGGCAGAGGCACCACATCATTGACCTCATCAATCAGCCGGTCAGTCACCCGGTCGACCACCACATTGGCAACCGCATTGACCGCTGCATTGGCAAAACTGCTGTTGCCCGTCGCTGCCACATCAAAGACACAGCCATCCATCTGATCGTCAGGGACGCCAGCCGCCTCACATTCTGAGATCGCAGCTTCCAGGTCAGCCTCGCTAACACCATTTAGGGTCAGATACTGCTCGGGAAAGCCCCGGTTAGTAAAGCTAGCCGTAGTCAGACCAACCGGGTAGTCAAACAGGGACTCAGCCTGGGTAATGCGCCAGCTATCGCCAAACTGCTGGTAAAGCTGCTCAAAGTAGGCGGTTTCTAGCTCATATACTGGAATGGCGGCCGGTAGCGCTCGATTGAGGGTATTCGTTGCAATGCTGTAGGTGGAGCGAGCGGGTAAGGCGGTACCATCGCGACCCACCAGGTCATCATCGGGGTTGCCATTGTAATTGCCCAGCAGACCCACCATTTGGTTTTTGCGATCGCGACTCACAATCGGCATGATATTAATAAACCGAGCGCCGCTGACGGTAATGATTTTGAGTGCTACCTGGTCGCCGCTGGGCCAGATCACAGTGTAGTTGCGATCGCCCTGGCGCTGGATTTCGCCACCGTCGGGTAACGGAAAGGCATCATCCACAAAGTCAATGGGTGCCCCATCGACCCACATCAAACTGCGGCCATCGGGGCTATCTTGCACATACATCCCCACCCGGTGGTCACACACCCGCATGGCCACGGCTGTATTGAGTGATAGGCTGCTGCGGTTAGGCACCTGGGCCTGACGGGCCTGCACCTCAAAGTCGCGATTGCGGGCGTGGGTCAAAATAAATTCACCGACGGTTTGAAACCCATAGTGAAAGCCATCAAAGGTATTGATGTGGGGGTCTCCGTAGCTGCGCCCCTGCACCACCTCAGATGGGACAGACCGATTTTCACAAAAGCTGGTTTGGGCCGCTGCTGGCTGGGCGGTCACCATGAGGCTGGTCAACAGCCCCGCCAAAAACAGCCCTAAACACCGCCGTAACGATTTTGGGGTCAGGATAGTCATGTACGTTCGTTGATAGGAGTCTTTCATCTCTACACCCGAGCTCTAGGTAATTCCGTCATTAATCCATGACCTGAATTAAGAGTAGAGGTGCCCGGTAGTTGGCTGGACTGAAGCTGCGCTTTACGATAAAACCCTAGGAAAGGGTAGAAATCAGGGGGGAGCCCAATGGAACTAACGGTGATTATGGAGGCTTTAAAGGAAATTCGCGATCGCAAATTTCCCCGCGAGGCGCTCAAACAAGCCATTGCCCACAAGGATGAAATAACCCCCCTGCTGTTGGCGGAGTTTGTCCCTGTCCAGGAGAAAATTGCAGCAATAGACGCCAACGCAGATTATTTTCGCCATCTCTACGCGCTTTATCTGCTAGCGCAGTTTAGAGAGACGAAGGCCTATCCAGTCATCATTGATTTCATCTCGGTGCCTGACAAAGCCCTCATGGATATCATGGGCGACCTGGTCACTGAGGATTTGGGCTGCATTTTGGCGTCAGTTTGTGGGGGGGATCTGTCACCCATCAAACAGCTAATCGAAAATCCTCAAGTAAATGAATATGTCCGAGGTGCTGGGTTTAAGGCATTGCTTACTCTGGTGGTAGAGGGAGACGTCTCCCGAGAATCGGTGCTGGCATATTTTGAAACGCTATGGCCTAAGCTCCAGGAAGCCAAAGAAGAAGAGGATGACTTTCTCTCTCACGCATTGCTGATGAGCATTTTGGATCTATACCCCAATGAGTCATTGGCCAGTGTAATCCGAGAAGCGTACGAAACAGACCAGGTCGATCCTCAATGGAGTGACATTGATGACCTAGAGGAGATCTTTGAGATTGGGCTAGAGCAATCCATAGAGATTTTAGCCTCACATCGGTATTACTGTTTTGTAACGGATACCATTGCCTCCCTGGAGTGGTGGGCTTGTTTCCAGGGAAATGCGCCCAAAAAGACTCGCGTGTTGCCAACCGGTCTGGGTCTGTCATCAGGCTTTGGCTCACCGAAAAAAGATGCGGCCAAACGGAAGAAAAAACGTCAGTCGCAAAAGCAGGCCCGCAAGCAAAATCGGTCTAAGAAAAAACGATAATGAACATTTGTGGTGGGCTACGGCTAAAGATGTAGGTTGACCTAATTCTTTATAAGATAGAAGTCGAAATTTTGAATTCTCAAAATGCCCC
>JBCAWO010000028.1:0-61905 GCA_038534515.1 Cyanobacteria bacterium J06554_1 | reverse complement strand
TTTTTTAGAACGTTGACCTCGTTGGGATCGGTATGGGGAACGGCTTGCAAGACCAAGGGACTTGGTATTAGAAGACGCAGCTACACGGTATCTATGGGCCCCATTAATAGGGTCAAAGCTGTCTCCCTGTTGGAGATAGCCAACTGTGTTTGTGGGATGATCATACCCCTATCAGCTTAAGCAAAATAGCCAGTTTTCTTGATCTATTCAGTTCTAAGATAATTACCGCTGACTTCTAAGCAAATATTCAGCAAGGTATCGTTCAATGACACTCGTGGAAGTCAAGGCTTCCCGGCTGCCTACTATAAACCACCCATTCACCCAGATTATCTAACCTATGGTCCAGTCAATTCCTGCTCCACAGACATTACCCAGCTTCGAGTCTGCGTTGGGTCAACCATTGACCAAAACGCCCATCAGCGTTTTACAAATCAATTTAGGCCGCAAGTGCAATCTCAGCTGCAGTCACTGCCATGTGGAGGCTGGACCCCAGCGTACTGAGGAGCTATCTCCAGATGTGTGCGATCAGCTAGTGGAGATGATTCATCGCTTTCCACAAATTCAAACTGTGGACCTGACCGGTGGCGCACCAGAGATGAACTATGGGTTTCGGCCCATTGTGGAAGCCGCCCGTAGCCATGGCAAAGAAGTGATTGTCCGTTCAAATCTGACCATCTTTTTTGAGCCCGGTTACGAAGATCTGCCTGATTATTTTGCCCAGCACCAGCTGCGGGTGGTGGCGTCACTGCCCTGCTATTTGGAAAATAATGTGGACAAAATGCGGGGGCAAGGAGTTTATCAAGACTCGATTCAGGCGCTGCAGCTATTAAACCAAAAGGGCTATGGCCAAGAGCCTAATCTGGTGATTGACCTGGTTTATAACCCCCCGGTGCCAATGTCTGAAGACTTTTCGTTAACACCGGGACAGACCGGGTTAGAAAAAGATTACAAGGCCTATCTCAGCGAACATTTTGATATTCAGTTCAATAGTCTGTTTACCATTACCAACTTGCCCATTGGCCGAACTAAGTTTCACCTGGAACATCGTCAGATCCATGACCCTTATCTGAAATTTTTAGCCCAGCACCATAATGCTGGCACGGTTGATCATCTGATGTGCCGCAGTGAGCTATCGGTGGACTATTTGGGCCAGGTGTATGACTGTGACTTTAACCAAATGGAGGGAATTCCGGCGCTAGATGCCCAGGGACAGCCCGTCACAATCAAGGCGCTGCTAGAGCTTGGCACGTTGGATGTCATCAACCATGTACAGACTCGGCCCTATTGCTTTGGCTGTACCGCTGGCAGTGGTTCTAGCTGCGGGGGGTCGCTGGTTTAGCAGAACATTCGCTTTAGAGACTGTTTTTTGTCAAGATAATCCTACAGGAGTAGTTCTAATGAAACATTCAAACAAGGTACCTGGCCCTTTGCCAGGCTATCGGTCTAAGCTGGCTAAGTTACTGACTAAATTTATGTCGTTTGCATTTATTGGCATAATCCTGCTAGCAGCCGCTCCAGCAATGGCGCAGGATGGCAGCGGTGGCGGCATCCAGGGAGCCTTGCAAAACGCTCTAAATTGGATTGACGGACTGGGACCGATTGCACCCATTGTCTTTGTGATTATGTACATCATAATCACTGTGTCGTTTTTACCAGCATCGGTGGTTACCCTGGGCGCTGGAGCCGTATTTGGCATTGTCAAAGGCACCATCTTTGTCTTTATTGGAGCCATGTTAGGGGCTACGGTTGCTTTTTTGATTGGCCGCTACCTGGCCCGCGATTGGGTTTCTAACAAGGTATCGGGTAACCGTATCTTTAAGGCTATTTACGATGCTATCGAGAAAGAAGGCCGCAAGATTATCTTTTTAGTGCGTCTTTCTCCTGCCTTTCCGTTCAATTTGTTGAATTATGGCCTGGGGCTAACGAATGTATCGTTAGTGGACTATGTGTTAGGCACCGTGGGCATTTTGCCAGGAACAATTCTGTATGTTTACCTGGGCGGTGTGGTTGGCAGTGCCGCCGCTGGTCAAGAGAGAACTCCGGCTGAATGGGCTTTTTTAATTGTGGGACTGGTGGCCACCTTTGCCGTTGTCTTTATTGTTACTAAGGTTGCACGAAAATCGCTTCAGGAATCGCTACCTGAAAATGCTCAGCCTGCATCCTCTGAGTCCTAAGCCGTTTTTCATAAAGCTTCCCATAGGTCAATCGTATCTAGCAATCGACAGATACATATCTCCAAAGAAGAGGCTGCACCAACGTCGATTGCTAGTCTAGTCAGTGATTGTAATGTCAGGCTTTTAGGAATACCTGTTACTCTAACCAATCTGACAGCGGCAATAGTCTGATAGACCTTTGAGGGACTTTCCGTTACAGTTATCGCGTTATTCACATCGCCATGGTTCGGAAAAAACATATGTGGGGTCTGTTGGCAGCTGCCATAGCGGCCCCTTTTTGTTGGCGATTGGTCTCTATCTTATTTGATCACCAGGCACTGAGTGAATTAATCCAGGGCGCTGGTCCCTGGCGAGTGGCGGTCTTTTTGGGAGCCCACATCCTGGCCGCTGCCGTGGGGGTGCCGGGTACTGTGCTCGTTGTCCTAGGGGGAGCCTTGTTTGGTTTGGTTTGGGGCACCCTATGGTCAATTCTTGGGGCTACGGCTGGGGCTGTGGTTGCGTTTTGGTTGGCCCGCTACTTACTGCACGATTGGTTTGAGCGCCGGTTTAGCCAGCAGCCTCGCTTTCAAGGATTATTCAAACGGTTAGACTGTGCCATGCAAAACCAGGCGTTATCCTGTGTTTTGGCTATACGATTTGCTCCCATTTCACCTTTTAATGTGGTGAATTTTTTATTTGGTCTGACCAATATTTCGGTAGCCCCCTATGCCATTGGCACCCTGATTGGCATTATTCCTGGAACAATGGCCTATACGTGGCTAGGGGTAACGGGGGCAGACGCCATGCGTGGCGGTGACTGGTGGCCCGTGATCCTATGCCTTAGCCTGCTGATGGTGCTATCGCTAATGCCCGTCTTTGCTCAAAAGTGTCGCCAGGGTGAGTTGCGATAGATGAAGTGTCAGTCTAGTTAAAACGCTGTAGGATAGGCCCAGACCCACGGGATAGCGGACAGTGTTTAGGCGAGACTACACCGAGTGTGTAAAAAAACATCAGTACCGCTGGCGAACTGCGGGTAAATTTTTGACTGGCGTACTCTTAAGTATGGTGCTGTGCCTTGCTGTGGGCAATCCTCATACCTCTGCCCAGGGAACGAAGGAGCAAGAGAGTACAGTTAAGGGAGAGATAATTTCTACCGCATGGATTGTGATCGATGGTCAACGTCTATTCCAGGTTGCGGAGACTCCAGATCTGACGGCTAAGCAGCGGGCCCAGGGGATCAATGCAGAGCTGGCAGAGCTGATGAAATCGAGCGATCCGCTATCGGTAACCGTGGATGGCTCTGGCTATACACCGATTATCTATAACGCCTTTGGTCGCTCAGCCAGACGTCAGCTGCTATCGGTTACGGCTAGCGATCTGCGGGCTGTACAGCCAGACACTAGTGTTCAAAAGGAAACCCTAGAACAACAGGCTCGGACCTGGGCTGAGACAATTGAGGCGGGGCTGAATCAGGCGCGGCTAGAGCGCAGTGATGATTATTTACTACGGGCGTCAATCGTTTCCCTGATTGTGTTGTTGGGAGCTGTGGCTGCCCACTATTTGCTGGGGTTTCTTTGGCGACGCTATGTACTGCCTTTGTTACCCCAGACCGTTGTCCAGCCGCAGCCTGGGTCTACGGGTCTGAGCCGTCCCCAGTTTTCGTTGGCGTGGTTTAGTGCCCAACTGCTGCTCTTGACACTGCGTGCAGGTGTTTGGCTGTCGGCGTTGCTGTTTGTTGTTAAACGGTTTCGGGTCACGCGGGCATGGGCAAACAGGCTGCAAGATTTGCTGGTTTCCACATTTGTGGGGCAGGCGCTACCGCTGGGGGAGACCAGCCTGTCGATCGCTGACGTTTTGGCGTTGCTGGGCTGGCTTGGGGGACTGGTCCTGGTGGCCAAAATTTCGACCAATGTGTTGCGATCGCGACTGCTCCAAACCTCGGGTCTGAGCCTGGGGATGCAGGCGGCCATTACCATTTTGGTGCGCTATGCCATTTTATTTGTGGGGGTAATCGCAGTCCTGCAGCTGTGGGGCATTGACCTGAGCTCCCTGACCCTGCTGGCCAGTGCCCTGGGTGTGGGACTTGGTTTGGGATTGCAAAATATTGCAAAGGATATTAGCAGCGGCCTGGTGCTGGTATTTGAGCGCCCCATTCAGGTGGGGGACTTTATTGAGCTGAGTGGCAAAATGGGGGTGGTGGATCGCATTGGCCCCCGCAGTACCGACATTCGTACCCTTGATCAGGTGTCGATTATTGTGCCAAATTCTCGGTTTTTAGAGCACGATGTGATCAACTGGAGCCACCGCAATCCGCTGTCGCGTATTCACATTCCGGTGGGGGTGGCCTACAGGAGCCGGCCAGAAACCGTTAAGGCTGTCTTACTTGAGGTGGGACGCGAGCATCCTGATGTGATGGCGGCTCCGGCTCCTGAGGTGTTTTTGATGGGCTTTGGTGAAAACTCCCTCAATTTTGAATTGCTGGTGTGGATTCGTAAACCGCAACAATATCCGAGGATTCGAAGTGATTTGAATTTTGCGATCGCAACCGCCTTCCGTAAAATGGATATTGAGATTCCCTTCCCCCAACGCGATATTAACTTCCCCGACAGGCCGCTCCCCGTCACCCTATCAGACAACAGTGGGCATCAGCTATCAAAACGGCAGAACCTGGATAATAAAAAGCCCTACTAACCTCCATAGGGTTTGTTGAAAATTAAGCGCATGGTTTTGCACTGATTAGGTGTAAAACGAGTCCATACCGGAAGAGTATGTACATCATGACAAAAGAATAATATCAACTCATTGCACAGTCTCAACAGTTTGAGCTGTTCCACAGTGATGACAGTAGGGCAAATACTTATACGTCAGCTGATGACAATGCCCACATTCTCGATGCTGATAATAGCCACAGTGGGGACAATGTTCGTCATGGGCCTTTATCTTCTTTGCACACTTAATACAGCGTGACTTCTGCACCCGACCTGCTGCCTGTAGCTTGGGGTTAAAGATAAACCGTTGAGCAAATTTAATGATCCCAAAGCCCAATAATGGAATCAGCAAAATATAGACATAGCTGACTAGAAACAACAGTCGGCCAAATACAGCGCTAACAATATCAAAAACAATCTTAAAGATTACCCCTGCCTGGAAAACCTCAAATACCTTGAGAACTAACGGGATAAAGAAGATCACCAGCAGATGCCAGCTAATCAACGCGATTAGCCCATAGCGCTTCCGCTGAGCTACCGTATAAATAGCAAACGCGACCAAAATAAGCGGCACTAGAAAAATTGCCTGGAAAACCAGCTGAATGGTGGGATACCAGAACTTAGCCTGGTTATACCCCTGCTCCACTGTTTGAAACGTAGCGTCCTGCTTGAGCAGTGCTAAAAACGCTTCACTCTCTGGCTTCGTCAGTAGCTCATCTTTGAATGCTGAAATTTCCACCTTCAGCGCATCAATCTTGGTCTCATTCTCAGCTAAGGTGACCTTTGCCTCGGCGGCACCAACCTGATTGATTGACTGGTCACGGGACTGCCCAGCAATCTCCTCTAGCAGTGTGGAATCATACTGCCTACGGATAGTGCTATTGGTGTTTCTTAGGGTTGCGATCGCACTTTCTTTTTGCCTTACCCGTTGCAAAATAGCACCATAACCAGCCTCTCGAAGCGTATCTTTTACGTCCCCATACCGCAGACAAACAGAATTGACCTCACCTAAATGATCTAGCTCTCCTCGCTGGTATTGCTGCTGACCCCCAATAACATTCGGTATCTCTAGGCTAACCGTCTGCTGAACAATCTCAAAGTCTTTATCCCCATCTGTTTGATTATGATAGCGACTCCACTCTGCATAGCAAGGATAGGCAGCAGCAGGAGAAATATGCCACTGGGCAACATCATTTAAACCAATAAACACATTGGATAAAATAACAATATCGATCAAGATAATGACAGTCAGACTGACCTTATTTAAAGGTTCGTTATTGACTGTTCGAGTTCGATGTAAGAAACGTCGCAGAAAACGACACAGTTTGTTAAACATAGATTTAATCCCAAATCCAAATTCAGTAAACCCGATTAAAAATGAGCGCTCCTGTAGGGGCAATCTCCCTATGATTTCCCGGCGATATCGGGGGCAGGCAACCAAGATTTCGCGTAAGCGGCCATAGCGCCCAAATTGTTTGTCTTCTTCAGTTTGCAATAGTACCTGTGCATCCCCAATGAGTGCCTTGCAGTCAGCAGTAACAACCATCGTGGCTACGGCACAAAGCGAAGTTCTCCGAAGTAGATCGAAGAGGGCTACACAACTTAAGAATTTGCCAGAGTTTGAGATGAGACTTTACACTTTATGGCTGGCATCTGTCCAAATCTAAAAGAATCTGCACAAAAATGACGGCATCGTGGATGGGTGGAACATAATACCCAACTGTAGGCACATCATCCCATTTGCTCAGTGCGTACCGTTCTCTTGTGTCGTTGTGGTTTATAGGATCTTAATTTCCCATGACATCTAAGCAGCTTATCCTTTTAGGGCCTCCCGGTATGGGGGTTAAGGCACATGCGATCGCACTGTCTAAACGCTGGCACGTCCCCCATGTTTCCATGGGGCAGCTGATTCAGGATGCCATCGCCAAAGAGTCGAACCTTGGCCTCGAGGCACGCCCCTATGTAGAAGCGGGAGACCCCGTTCCCGATGTCCTGATGATGAAGCTACTGCGTAGACGGTTTGAGCAACCGGACGTGATGCTGCAGGGCTGGGTGTTGGCTGGATTTCCACGTACGTTGGCCCAGGCAGAAGCCTTTGACCAGTGGCTGCTGGCGGTGGGCCATGGCGCGGCTCAAGTAGCCTACCTTAAAGCATTAACCGGGCTTTTAATAAAACGATTGGTGGCTGAAAATGGTCAAGATGAACCAATTTCAGCCATCCGTCAGCGCCTGACGCTCTACAAGGAAGAGATCGCACCGTTGACGGACTACTATCAGCAGCGAGAACAGTTAACCGTAATCAACGGCAATCAATCTGTTGCTGAAATAGACTATGCCCTGTCTAAGTTGGGTCAAGAAGGAGCTGGGGCCGCTCGCTTTATTCAAGACGAATCAGAACTAGATTCGCTAATAGAAAAAGAATCGCTGCTGGTGGTAGATTGTATGGCCTCCTGGTGTGGCTCCTGCAAACTAGTCACACCGCTCATCGATCAGCTAGCAGAGACCTACAGAGAGCGGGTCAATGTGATGAAAATTGACTTTGATGCCAATAAGCAGGTGCCCAAACGGTTTGGGTTAAAAGGAATGCCGGCGGTCATGTTCTTCAAAGATGGCGAACTGATGGAGACGCTAACAGGGGTAAAACCTTATCAGGCCTACAGCGCTGCCCTGACACGCTGTTTAGAATAACGCTGCCTTGGTAAGGATTCGTTAAGCAATAACCTCGTGATTTGAGTTTCACACTCTAAATCTTCTGCAAAAAACCGATCCAGAACATTTATAATCGACTTCGCCGTAACCCAAAACTTAGTGCTGTCAGGGAAAACTCAGTACGGTGGGTTTTAGGGCGGCGTTCCGGCCCTAACCATGGGGGTTTGGGGAACTCGGAGGGACCCCAAGCGACACCTTTCACTCCCAACCAGCCGCCCAAGCTATTTTCCTAGCTCAAACTATGAACTTAATCCTTTAAAGACCCCTAACGCCCATACATCCATATTCTATTGCCATGTCTTCTCCTGCTATCCAAGACTTTAACCAAAAATTTGCCCAGTCTCCTGAACTTCGACAAAAAATTGGTACTGTCGAATCAGTCCCACAGCTAGTAGCTTTGTTGCAGGAGTGGGACTGTCACCTAACAGGCCCAGAGCTAGTGGCCTTAGCTCAGCAGGCCTACCAAACCTGGTTGGCATCGCTTGATTTAACCGTGCGTCCTTTCTTTGTAGAAGCACACAACAATCCAACCTTAAATAAAGCAATTGAAACCTGTAATACCCCCAATGATGTTGTTGTCTTGGCTAAGACCCATGGCTTTCAACTCTCTGAGGCAGACCTACAAGCCGCAGCGAGTGCTGCGATAAAGATTGAGGGTTTCAGTTTTGAAAAGATTTGGTTTAAGAGCTTGGGGTTATTAGCCTAGGGTGATTTCTAGCTTGCTGGACCTGATTGTTCGTCCGCGGCCTCTGCCCATGGGCAGAGACGAAACTATGACCATGCGAAGATGGCCATTTCTGTCGTAATGGGAGTGCCCCCTACAAAACTGTCTATTTTAATCGGGTTTAATTTTATTCGGCTTCAATAACGTTGACCTCATAGCGCTTGTAGGTGTCCGCCAATTGTTCAATCACATGTATCGGCCTCACTTCGCCAGGCAACAACGCCGTGTCACTGCTACTAACCACAAATACTTCGTTAACACTTAGTTTGCGGTTGTTCTCAGAGTAGAACGTGACGGCTAGCTTAAGCCCGCGAATAGCCTGATCGCCTGTGTTGGTGATTCCCCAATCAGCATCAAAATAGCCGTCACTGGCGGAATAGGTACTGAAGTTTTCTCGCCGGCGGGTGAGTTCAAATTTGATGCCAGGGCTTTGGTCGGAGCTGGGCCAGGTGTAGTTAAGCAGCTGGGCAGTCGGGTAGCTAGCAGGGGCTGGCAGCTGATCAATAGTGGTCACACTCAACCGCACTTGGGTTAATGTTGGGTTGATTTTTTTAATCAGATCAAACGCATGGTGATCGCCAGGACGCATCATGCCTTCGTGGGTATCAAGGGCCATGGTGCTATCAGACAGCAACACGTTGCCAGCCTTGTCCAGGTAGTCTACCTGTAACCGGAGACTGTCAATTTCTTGGTCGCTTTCGTTGACTAATACCCCCTGAAGTTTATAAAAGGACGAGTCATCATAGTTACTGAGCCGGGAGAGTCGAGGTTCTATGGTTAGGCCGGGCTGTTCAAAGATAACGGGAATATCGACTTCGGGGGTATTATCGCTGCCTAGGGCAGTTGATGGGGTATCTGTTGTTGTCTCAGCTGCCTGTGGGGCCGAATTTACAGAACTGTCGGGCAAAATATCATCGAGATTTAGATCTCGCTCAGGGATATCCAATTCAATATCAATGGGGGGTAATGAATTACTGCTGCTGAACAACAGCTTAATGATGGGTTTGCTGCCATATACTCCAACCACCAGCAACAGGGTGCCAAGGCCACCGATCACGCTTTTTAATGGAAATTTCTTAGGGGTCTCCAGACTGGCAATCAGCTTTGTGGCGGTGACATCGTCAGGGGCCACACCCAGGCAACGCTTAGCTGTTTGGATAGCAGCGGTCTTATCGGCTGTTTTTTTATTTTTTTGGTAACGGCCTTCATGGGCGGCAGCAAGGGTCTGCAAAATTTCGAGATTAAGCGGGTCAAGGCTAGCGGCCTGGGTCAGTTCTTCGATGGCTTCGTCAAAGCAGTCAAAACCGAGATAGTTTTTGCCCCGCGAGAGGTGGTCCTGGGCCTGCTTGTGGATGGCGGCAATATCATCAGGACTGAGCCCAATCTCGGTGGCTAACTCGTCGAGCGTTTGGGCAGTAATGGGTTCTTTCCAGGCCAGCAGGCGCTCAATGTAGGTTTCAATGGTGCGATCGCAACTCATCCGTATCCTTTATTTGACAACCAGGTTTCTCCTTTCTGTTCTTCCCATTCACTCAGGCAAAATACAGAAAAAACGCTCAAACGTTATGGCGTTGCCCCCAAGGTTCACAACAAGCTATAGCCCAATCAAAAAGAAAGCGGCCCAATCTCTTGGGTCGGGATAGTCTGCCAGCGTGCTCAGCATTGCCTGACGTAGGGCCACCGCCTTATCGGGCTCAGTCTGTAGCTGCCGGTAAAACTCCGTCATTAGTATGGCCGTTGCCTCATCTGGCACCGCCCAGAGAGAGGCCACCAGATTATTGGCCCCGGCGGCTAAAAAGGAACGGGACAGACCCACCACACCATCCCCCGTAATCCGCCCTCGCCCCGTATTGCAGGCACTGAGAACAACCAAATCGGCCTTCAGCCTGAGCTGCATCACTTCTTGGGCCGTGAGCAACCCATCATCGGGCTGGTCCCGTTCGCGTTTTTCACTCGTGGGGGTCAGGGCGATCGCACTGCTTAACCCCTGCTGCTCATCCAGAATGCCGTGGGTGGCCAGGTGAATAATATCGGCATCGGCCAGACGCTTACGGACAGCGGTTTCAGTGGCGGCGGCCCCCAATAGCGGGTCAGTGTTTAGCAGGGGTGCGATCGCAACCGCCTCAGCCTCGGCCCCTGGCAGCTGACTCAACGGCAACAACGGCCCACCAATCCGCTGCGGCAGCGACGGCATGTCAGGATTACCCACAATCACCGCTGACGAAGCATTTGCGCGATCAATACCGACCACCAGAGCCTGGCCAGATTGCTCAACCAACCGCTGTTGTAAAAAATGCAGCGTCTGTAGCGACGGCGTTGTACCCAGGGTATGGGCTTCGATCAAATACTCACCTCGGGGGTCTTGCAGGGCCGGAAAAGGAACTAAAAACAGTTCTCGATGGGGTACAACAACTATCTTCTCGGCAGCGGATGAGGGCAAATGGTCAGCGATGGGGGCAATCAGCAGGTCATAAAGACGTCTCAGATCAGTCTGGGAAGTATCTGCCCGGGCGATATGCCCATTGCCCCAGGGAGTAAACCCCCGTACCCCCAGGCTATCTTGACTGGCCGCCAACAGATTTTTGAGCCGTTGCGTCAGCGCGACCTGCTCAAAGTGCACCTCTCCGGTGGGGCTGACAACCCACATAAACAAGGCCCGATCGCTAAACCGACTGCGCCCCAGTGAGGGCTGACGAATGATGGAATACTGAACAAATGTAGTCCCCTGGGTTTTGGCTAAGGCTTTAATCTGGGCAATGCTTAGCTCCCCATGGGGAACAGGCGAGGGGGTTTCCAGGGTTTGATCCGCCAACAGCTCAGCAAATGCCCTGGCCCGCCCCCGTTCTGCCACCTCCAGTGCCGCTTCCACATCCCCCTGCTCAACTAATACCTGCTGTAGCTGGTCATAGAGATAGGACTGGGTTTCAAATAGCGAGACTTTGTTAATGTCCTGTAGACCAGGTTCCAAGGCTTCAAACTTGTCCAGGGCGTCATACAACATCTGCCTGGCCTTAGACAGCCCCCCTTTAGCGCGCTCCACTTCGGCAAGACCGCTGAGGGCATTTATTTGACCGACTTCATCCTGGTTAAATCTCGCCCAACCATAGGCATCTTCAAAATACTCAATCGCCTTTTCACGATCATTTCTGACCGCATAGAGCTGTCCCAAATGACTCAGGGTACGACTATAGTCTGGCCCCACATACTTATCTCGATAGCCCAGGGCCTCGGTAAAGGTCTCTAGCGCTTTGTCAAACTCACCCTGTTCCGCATATAGCTCCCCCAGGCTGTTGAGAATGTTGGCGAGCTCATGCCACTGTCCCAGGGAAATAGCCAGCTCCCGCGCTTCTAAATAGGCATCCCGCGCACTGTCATAGGCCTGCTGCTGTAAGTACACATGGCCCAACCCATTCAGGTATCGGGGCACCCCCTGCCAATATCCCACGGATTTAGCGGCGGCTAGCGCCATTTGATAGGCGGACTCTGCCTGGCTATAGTCCCCAAGGGTGTAGTGAATATTGCCCATTTCCCCCAGGGCCCTGGTTCGATCAACCCGGTCTAAGCTTTGGGAGAGTGACACCTGGAGGGTATCCAGGGCCCGGCCATACTGCCCCGTGTGGCGATAGATCTCTCCCAGGGCCAGATTGATGCGATTTTTTTCTGCAAAATCTTGGATTAACCCACGCTGCACCTGACGTAGCCGCTGCCAGCTCCGGGTGATGTTGCCCTGCTCTAGCCAAATTAGGGCCTGCATCAGCGACCCTCGATTGCGTTGGGCGGCAGCAGCGGTGGGGGGAATGACCAGCCGATCAGCCTGATCGAGGACTTGTTGCGCTCGGGTATAGTCCCCCAGGCGATAGTGGGCAAAACTCAGCTCAATCAGGCTATTGTGCTCCCCCACGGGGTCACCGGCACGGCGATACAGATCGATGGCCATTTTCAATGGCTGAATGGCGGAGCGGCTGTTGCCTAAGCGAATCAATGATTGGGCTTGCTGATATTGGGTCTGGGCCTCCTGGGGCGATTTGACACCAGCCATAGGAACTGACAGGGGAACCGCTTGAGCTACGCCCCCCGCCCCCAGCAGCAAACCGATCCCCATGCCCCAGCCAAAGCTTCGCAAAATTGCCATAAACGTCCAAACACCGTAGATTTACTCTTCTATACAGTCTTTCGCAGGTGATTTAAGGATAAATTCGCCATGGATATTGGTAGCCGCCGCTGGCGTTCCTGTTGTTTCACGGCCCTTGAGATCGATCAATAGTTGACAAAGGTGAACTTTTATACATGTTTTCGTGAATGTGGGGTGGGTTCAGTGAATACATGAAGTAACAAGAGTTCTTGGTATTAAGACGATGGCTAAAAAAACCATGTCCCCACGTCAAACCTTAAACAACCTCCGCTCTCGGCAGCTGGGTTGGCTGGTGCCTTTTTACTGTTCCGTTGATTCGTATTACACCGAAAATGGTCTGGCGGTACTGAGCGTTTTTACCTGGCGCTTTGGTCAGCAGGTCTGGGAAACCTGGCAGCTTAAGGAAGGCTTTGATGCTACCTGGGTGCAATCTTTAAAGGACTGCCCAGCCGACATGTATGACCGGTTAAAGCGGTCTGGCGAGCTGGTGCATCGCCATTGTCTTGGGGGCAATTAACCCACGCATTTTCGCCAGTTTTCGCTCTCCCCGCTTGTCGTTCTCCGCGCTATGGTTGTATATCGGAACTAACGCGGGACAATTGGCATGAGAGGTTTGGACAGACGGCGCTGGATACCAGCGGTGCTGTGTGGATTGACGGTGTTTGTGGTGCTCAGCTGTTGGCTATACCGTGGAGATGCCAACGGGGTGAGTGCGGCTGGAAGTATTTGGCCCCTTGGGGGGCCGGCGGCCACCCTACAGTCTGGGTTTAATCAGGCTGAGCAGGCGGCGGCCCTGGCTCAAACGGCCACTTCAGCTGACCAGTGGGATGACGTTGTTGCGGCTTGGACGGATGCGATCGCAACGCTCCAAACCATTCCCCCCCGCAGCCCAGAACGGTTCTTTGCCCAGCGTAAACAGCAGGAATATTTGAGCAATTTGGCCGCCGCTCAACAGCGGGCGGCGCAGCTGAGCTGGCCCGATGTGTTTCCTAGCCTGGGCAGTTCCGTCCTAGATGAGCAGCTGCGGCTTTACCTAAGCTACCTGGCAGTGGTGGGGCCACCCGACATTTTGATCGTGGGCAGTTCCCGGTCGCTCCAGGGACTAGACCCCCAGTATTTACAAACCACCCTGGATGATCAGGGATACCCGGTGCGAGTGTTTAACTTTGGCGTTAATGGAGCCACCGCCCAGGTGGTGGACTTTATCCTACGGCGACTGCTCACCCCAGAGCAGCTGCCCAAGCTAGTGATCTGGGGTGATGGGTCTCGGGCCTTTAACAGTCGCCGCACCGATGCCACCTTTGCCCGCATTTTGAACTCGCCGGGGTACCAGGCCGTCCAAGCCGGAAACAGACCAGGCTTTCCTAAGCAACCGTCTCGAACAGCGCCCAGACAGCCCAGCGCCATTAACGCCTACGGCTTTTTGCCAGTGCCTAGGGTATTTGACCCACAGATCTTCTACCAGACCTACCCCAGGGTCAGCGGTCGCTACGATGCGTTTTATACCCCATTTGCCCTGTCGGGTTTACAAGAGGGGGCGTTGCGATCGCTAGCGGGCTATCTCAAACAACAAGAGGTCGGCTTAATCTATGTCAATTTACCCCTCAGTGGCGACTACCTCGACGACTATCGACTTCCCATTGATCAACAGTTTCAACAGTTTTTACAAACCCAAAGCCAGCGTCAGGGCTTTGCCGTGATTGACCTGCTATCTCAATGGATGGGGCAAAACGCCTTTTTTGCAGACCCCAGCCATCTCAACCAAACAGGTGCCGCCGCATTAGGGCAGCAGCTAGCCCGCAATCCCCTAATTTTAGAAAGACTGGCCAATAGAGAGTAAGACCCACCAAGGGTCAAAACAATGAGCTTCATTTTTAACAAGCCCTGAACGCCTCAAAGGCTCACAGAGCGCCTAACCCCATGACCATAGTTTTGAAAATCCATCTAACCAGCTAGACAGTAATGTGGCGATGGACCATCTAGTCGTATCGGAATCAGCAGATAGGACCGCACTCTCGCCGTTAGCAGTGGCGCTGATCTCGGCTCCATTCACGCTAAATTCCCCCTCTGCGCCCACCCTAAAGGCAAGTGGCTCAATTAGACCCAGCGGTGCATCGGTATTAGGATTGTCAAACTTATTGGTATCAGAAACATTGATCAGCTCATTGTTTTCAATTACAGCACCGTAGCTTTCTGGATTGCGCATCAGGGGTCGAGGGACTCCCTTGACTTTAATCAGGTTGTTTTTAATGGTGATGGTGCTAAAGTCTGTCTGCTTGTTAAAACCGAACAAACCATTAGTGCGTGGGGTTTTGGTTTGGTTAGCAATAATCTCGTTATTATAAAACGAAAAATTATTGTAAATGCCCTTATGCCAGACCACACCTCTGCCTGGGTTAACAATCAGATTATTATGAAACTTTGTTGGACCATCAGAGGGTTCTTCACCAAAGTTGGAAACCAGGTTGCCTCCGTCTTTATCAGCATCAAACATAAATACATTATGATTCACCTCAGCTCCGTTACGGGCCCATTCTAGGGAGTAGGAACGGGTAAAATAGTTATGATGAATGTGAAATGTAAACCCATCCTCGGGGACGTCACCCCCGGCAAACTTTGGCACTGAGATCGCACCGTCTAGATAGTTGTGGTCGATTTCAACAAAGTGGTCATTTTCAAAGGGCAGCTCAATGGCAAAATTTGTATCAATGGTGTTGTTATAGATCCGAGTATTTCTAAACTCTCTACCTTTAATCCCATAGACGTTGCCATCGCGCTGTCTAGTTTTAGAAATTCTGTTGTTATGAATTTCAGAATTCTTGAGATAGGTGGCAAAAATTGAGCCCCCAGTAGTGCCACTATCACCGTCGGACTGACCGCCGGCATCAATAAATACGCTGTTATGAATTTTGGCATTTCTGACGTCAAAGAGTCGAACGGCGCTCCATAAGAAGTCATTAAGTTCTAGACCCTTAATCCTCAATCCGTTGTTTCGACCACTAAAAATAGCACCGTGTATATCCGCTCCACTGAGGGTCATGTTTATAAATGAAACATTGTTTGCGGCTGGCTTAAGGGCAAACAAGTAAGCCTTCTGATTGATGGAGTCAAACACCGTTTCACCATCGGGCAGCTCTTGGGTACCAACCTTAAACGAATTGGCGTTTTGTAGAATCGTTCGGTCTGCACCAGCGCCCTTAAATGTAATGCCTGATGCATTCACGTTGAGGGTCTTTGCGAGATCGTAAACGCCCTCGGGGATATAGATGGTTGAAGCCTGGGTGTTACCGGCTGCCCGCTCAGCCTTTAGCCATTTAAGGGCGGTCTGGATCGTCCTTGAATCATCTTGACCATCGTTGGGAACAGCATTATCTAAACCTGGATGGGCCACAAAAACGGCTTTGGGAAGATTGGTAATATCAATAACATCAGGTGTCCCTTCACCGGATTTAGATGCCGGGGCAGAGGCCACAACACTGATATGGGGACGAACGGTGTAGGCGGCTAGGGCTGAAAAATCTGCAACAGGTATATGAAAGAACATCGGTTGCTAGGTCCTAGATGATTGTTGACAGGTTTACATTCACAGATGGGTGGATTATTCTCGTCCGCAGCAAAAATTGTCGCCCTATTCAATAGATCCTGATATGGGTGGGGCATATCCGTAGAGAAATCAGCTGCTTAGCTAAATATTTTTTGGGCATTGCTGCGCATCGGTATGGATTGGTCAGTTGCCCCGCTTCACTATGGCGTTATGGGTTAAGTATTCACCACAAGGTCTAATCAATGTTCGACAGAGGTTTCGAGCATTTAGCCCCAGTAAATACTGGGGCTTTTTTGATGGTTAAGGTCAAAACAACTGATTTAAAGTTGCGATCGCATACAATGGCAAAACCCGATTGCACTCGCGGCTAATGACTGCTTTACCAACACAGGATGCTTATTTGCAGACCACCGACATAATCGATTGGCAGCATCCGGCTATCTTAGACCTGGCCAACCATTTGGCCACCGGGCATGAGACTGCCAACGACATTGCCAAAGCTTGTTTTCAGTGGGTACGCGACCAGATCCGTCACAGTTGTGACTATCAGTTAAACCCAGTCACCTGTCGGGCATCGGATGTGTTGCACCATGGCACCGGTTACTGCTATGCCAAAAGCCATCTGCTAGCGGCCCTGCTGCGCGCTAATAATATCCCAGCCGGACTCTGTTATCAGCGTCTCAGCATTGATGAACAGGGGGCTCCCTACTGTCTCCATGGGTTAAATGCGGTTTATTTACCCGAAATCGGCTGGTATCGCATAGACGCACGGGGCAACCGTGATGGCATTAATGCCCAATTTAAACCGCCCCAAGAACAGCTTGCCTTCAAACTACAGCTTGCCAAAGAAACCAGTTTTCCACAAATTCTGTCAGAGCCCTTAGAGGTTGTCGTAGAAGCTTTAACTATGCACAATACCTGGGACAGTCTGCTAAAAAATTTGCCAGATGTTTCCCCAGAAGACGCAACGAATTATGGGTTTCAGACTTGCAAACAGCAAGCTTAATTTTTAACAAGCTCCAGGTTTATCCAGGTCAAACCGCACTCATGGACATCATTTACTTCACAGGTTTCTCATTTTTCTAACCTATAGTCAGCCATATCAGCCTTACAGAAATAACTTGACCATGACCGATGCGTTGCAACCCACGGTGTCTCACAAAGCACTACAAGAAGCTGTTGCCGATCTGCAATCTGTGAGTTTTTGGCAGGGCTTCAAACGCTTTAACATTTTAGGAAGCTTAGTCCTGAGCTGTCTGATCCTCGCATGGACAACAAATTCTGACATTGTCTTCTGGACATGGACTGTAACAGCCGGGGTGTTTTATGCGCTTTGGCTAATGTGCACCCACGATGCCACCCACCATACTCTCTTAGGCTGGCCCACTCTAGAAGAGACATTGGCACGGATAATCTCCTGGCCCATGCTTTGGCCAGTGGGTGTTTATTCAGAGCTGCATCGCCTACACCACGGATGGAATGGTCTAGACTTGCGAGATCCGGAGCGCTATCAGTGGAGCGAGCCAGAGTATCAGCAGGCCACACCCTGGATGCAGTGGTACATTCGTCATCAGTGGGTGATTAATATTTTTGTATTGGGCGGTCTAGGGATAATCGTTAAAACACTGATGGATGGGCGACGGTTTCAGGGCCTCTTGCCCCGTCTCAGGGTTCAATTGTTTACCGACCTACTGGGAATGGCGCTGGTACAGACTGGTTTGCTTACGGTTGTCTGGCTCACCCATACCAGCGTTCCACGCTATCTGTTGTTTTGGTTTTGTTTAGAACGTGTGGTAGGAGCCATTGCCCAGCTTCGCGCCCATTTAGAACACTATGGTCTATGGCATCAGACCGGAGGTCATTTACTGACTCAGCTATATTCTTCTCGGAATTTACAGGCCAGCCCCTGGTTTAGCTGGTTAATCGGTGGATTAAATTATCACGCAGTTCACCATGCCTTTCCAGGCATTCCATTTGACCAGCTGCCAGAAGCCCATGGACGGGTTCAGACAGCGTTAGATAAGTATGGAATGCCGCCAATGGTGATGGAGCAGGGATATCCTGAGGCAATTAAACGATTGATTTATCGCACCACGCTGATTCCCAACTGAGCAGTAAATCATAGGCAGATTGATAAGTCCATGCCGGACCAATCCAAGGGAGTGCCCCAAAAACTGTTCGATTCACTACATTTAATGTAAACTTTTAAATCATGTCCCTGAAAAAAATTTGAGTTTTGCATCTACTATGAAAGGCTACTTTTCTGCCCTCATCGACCGTGACCTCCGCCCTGGAGCTGTCAAAGTTGCCCTTGTCGTCGGCACCGTCCTCTTCAGCATCAACCACGGTCCTGCCCTCGCCAACGGAAA
The DNA here is from genome assembly GCA_038534515.1 of Cyanobacteria bacterium J06554_1. Classification (GTDB taxonomy): domain Bacteria; phylum Cyanobacteriota; class Cyanobacteriia; order Phormidesmidales; family Phormidesmidaceae; genus Leptothoe. The sequence continues at coordinate 43,566 of JBCAWO010000028.1, read as the reverse complement.
AATGACGCCCGCTCGCTGGCTGGCCGGCATGCTCACCTACTGCATCCCCTACTCCGTCAATATTCACGGACAGTATGCCTACCGCAGAAAGCAGTCAGCTTTGTAAGTAGGCTGATACTATAATTCATATGACGATTTTGCGACATTTGCCTGACCGATTGCGTCAGCCTTGGTCTTAGATGAGCCATCCTAAAACTACTCACTACATAACTGAGGGAAGCCACTGGTTTGACCAGTGAGACTAAAAAAGCTTTGAGCGTTCCAGCAGTAAAGTAGCTCCCACAGTGGCTTGAATCAGCCAAACTGTAGGAGTAAAAGATAATAACGGAATTGTATCAAAGCTTGTCTCATTCAAAATGGGGCTGTACCTACGATGTTGTGTTTGTGCCGAAATATCGGCAGAAGGTGAGGTTTGGAGAAATACGAAAGTTTATTGGGCCGATATTTCATGAATTGGCCCGCCAGCAAGAGTGTCGGATTAAAGTACTCTGTCGCGTCGGGGTATGTGGTTTCGACAGTCGGGTTTGAGATAGAAGCCGTGAAACGCTATGTCCGAGACCAGGATATAGCAGATAAGAGCGGCCAACTCTAACCCATCAAGCCGGAGTAACGTCTGGCAGGGATAGAGCACTCCTGGCAAGGACACCCGCCTTTTAGGCAGTACTATTCATCGAGCCACCGGCTTTGCTGGGGGTGTGTTGACTAAAGTAGGTAGCTTCTACTAACCTTTCTGAGATCATGAAAAAAATTCTGGTGATCATTTATCAGAATCTTCAACGCTCTATGTAAGAAGAGGTGACTGGGCTTGAGCCACAATCGGGCATCATGTCAGCACTCATTTATTTACTGTGTTTCCGATTGAGACACCCTTCACAAGCGAATTCCAAAAATTCCCAAGAAGAATTTCACAATGGACAATACAAACAACACAAAATTCACCAACAAACTTATAAAGATATTGCTGCTTTGTTTTTTCCTGGATTCACGGATCTTGATGAGTTCATCCTGTACCATTGCAACATACAGATCAGAAGAGGAAGAAACATCAAAGAAATATTGAGCCCCTTGTTCGTCCTGCTGAACGCTTAATGCAAACTGAATATAATCTAAGGCACACTTGCCTTCATCAAAATCAGCATTTTCAAGGTCTTCAAGCTTATACTCATTGAGTGGATACTTTAATGGCTCCAAAAGACAGAACAAGAGCGAATTAACTATACCCTTGAATATGATATTGTCTCTGGCTTTAATTTCTATTAAAGGATTAGTCCTCAAAGACTCTGCAAGCTGCATTGCTATCATTTCTTCATCGGGAGTCTTCAAGTTAGCCTCATGAGACAAGAACATAAATACTTCCCTCCGAAAAGCTAATCCCAATAAAAAACAATTTTGTGAACATAACAATAGCAGTCGTACAACTTCTTCTGTCTATGACTATCGAACTACAATAAGACATTATTCACAGTAACCGCTGTGAATTCCGCATGCAATTGAAAAATGGCAAGAATCTTCATTGAGAACATCTAACGCTCATCAATTAAGATCTTGAACAGATAGGCAAAATACAACTTGCTTTATACTTGCGGTACTACATTCTATTCATAAGTCTACCATAATTACAGACTTGAAGTACAAATTTCATATAGGTTTATGGTATATTTACCGTTAATATTATCTGTGGAAAAATAACCACATGTGGAGGCTAGGCAGAAGGTTATTAAGCGGAAAGGTATGGAATCTAAGGGTAGAGTCTGAGGATAAGCGAGTGCGCGTTGCTCCGCTGCCGGACAAATACTGTTTGGACAAGTATTTGGAAAAAATTGATAGTCAGCATGAAGAGTACAGGAAGCTATTTGAAACAAATAAGAAGCGCTACGATTTCATGCACGCAGTATATGTTGGAATGAGTATATCGATAGTTGTTGTTTCAATATACAATTGTGCCTGTGTTTTTCTTAGTTCGGGAGACTCACTTAGTGGAAATCTATCTAGGATATTTGACATCGAATCATCTGGTCAAATTTCAACGCTGATTGCATTTTCACTTTCGATGATATTACCTATTTTGAATCCTTCACAGCGAAGTCTAATAGCAAGAGAGAAAAGTTATTTATACGAAGATGCAGCTAATGCTAGCAATAGCCTCGTTGAGGAAACCAGGTTATTGCTAAATAGTCAAATTGTTAAAAGCATCGACATACGTGAAATTTTTGAGGAGTATAAGAGAATAAGGATTGAGTTAAATGAGAAGGTAAGAGATTTGGAACGTGGTAGGGCCTAAAATTAAATTTTTCGGAAGATTAATTTTTTTAGCTATCTGTTTGCTCGAGAAAAAATCAGAGAAATGGCCCTATACTCCACTTCCCGCCAGGGCAGGCTCTGTTAGAGCCCCTCGCATATACCCCAACCACTCGATCAAATTCTCCAGCTGCTTGTCTGGCTTCATTACCCCCAGGCCCCGCACGGTTACCTTGCCCGAGGCATACACAAACCGCGACTTTAAGTGACCCGGCACCTTCTCATGCAGCAGCTTCCAAGCCGGAGCTTCCATCGGTGTCTCCATCACCACATGCTGCTTGCCCTCGGGCTTGATCTTTGCAAAGCCCAACGGTTTGGCAATTTGTTTTAGCTCTAGCATTTTCACCAGCTGCTCCACTGCGGGAGGGATCGGGCCAAATCGATCGTTCAGGTCCGCCACAATTTGCATCAGTTCCCGCTTGGTATCGGCAGCCACCAGCGACCGGTAAATGCCCATCTTTTGATCGGTGTCAGCAATATATTTGTTTGGAATAAACGCCGTTAGCTTCAGATCCACCTGGGTTTCGTCCACCTGGGGAATCTCCTGACCCCGAATCTCGGCAATGGATTCTTGCAGCATATCCATATACAGATCAAAGCCAATCACTTCCATCTGACCCGACTGTTGTACACCGAGCAGGTTACCAATGCCGCGAATTTCCATATCCCGCATGGCTAGCTGATAGCCGGAGCCCAGCTGGGTAAATTCTTGGATTGCCCGCAGTCGTTTGCGGGCTTTGTCTGAGAGTTTGTCCTGTCGGGGGAAGAACAGCCAGGCATGGGCCTGAACTCCGGCCCGACCTACCCGTCCCCGCAGCTGATATAGCTGGGAGAGACCAAACTTCTGGGAGTCTTCGATCAAGATTGTATTCACCCGCGGGATATCTAACCCCGACTCAATAATGGTGGTGCACACCATCAGGTCGGCTTCACCACTGCTAAAGGCCAGCATAGTCGCCTCTAGCTCGCCCTCTTGCATCTGACCGTGGGCCACCGCCAGTCGGATGGTGGGAATCATCTCGCGAATACGGGCGGCTATTTCTTCAATGCCCTCGACGCGGGGTACTACATAAAATACCTGGCCACCCCGGTCTAGCTCCTGGCGAATGGCCGCCCGCACTTTCTCGGGGTCAAAGGGGGCCAGGTGGGTCATAATGGGCCGACGGGATGGAGGCGGTGTGGTAATCAGGCTCATTTCCCGCACACCGGAGAGGGACATATATAGGGTTCGGGGAATGGGGGTGGCGCTGAGGGTGAGTACATCCACCTCGGTTTTCATCGCTTTGATTTTCTCTTTTTGGTTGACACCAAACCGCTGTTCTTCATCCACCACCAGCAGACCCAGGTCCTTAAATTTGACCGCTTTGCCCAGCAGCTGGTGGGTACCCACAACAACATCCAGCTCTCCCGTTGCCAGTCGTTGCAGAATGTCTTTGCGCTCGCTGGCGGTGCGGAATCGGTTTAATAGCCCAACTTGAATGGGGTAGGGGGCAAATCTCTCTTTGATGGTGTGGTAGTGCTGCTGGGTCAAAATCGTGGTGGGGGCCAGCATTGCCACCTGCTTTCCGGCAATGATCGCTTTAAAGATTGAGCGGATGGCGACTTCGGTTTTACCAAAGCCCACATCCCCACACACCAGTCGGTCCATGGGGCGCAGGCTTTCCATGTCTCGCTTGACATCCTGGGTAGCTTTCAGCTGATCCGGTGTTGCCTGATAGGGGAAAGAGTCTTCGAGCTCCTGCTGCCAGGGCATATCGGTGGGATAGGCAAACCCTTCGAGCTGCGATCGCTGGGCATAGAGTCTGAGCAGATCCACCGCCACCTTTTGAATGGCTTTTTTGGCGCGGGTTTTGGTCTTTTCCCAAGCCTTGCCGCTCATTTTGTTGAGCTGTGGGTTTTTCTCGGCGGAAGCCCTAAACCTTGATAGAGAGCCCATCTGGTCAGCGGCTACCCGCAGCAACCCATCGGCATATTTAATGACTAAATATTCTCGGGTTTCGGCGTCGATGGTGAGACTCTCTAGCTTAAGAAACTGCCCAATGCCGTGGTTGCGGTGGACCACAAAGTCATTGGGCCGTAGTTTGTTGGGGTCAACCTTTTTGGAGGCGGCCCGGCGGCGTTTGCGCACATAGCTGGGGGTGGCCAGGGTGTGCTGACCAAAAAACTCTCGGTCGGTGACAATGCCGATGCGAAAGGTGGGCAGTACAAAGCCTTCAAGTTCGGCTAGACCCGAGTATTTAACCCCAACGGGGACGTACTGACCGTGAAGCTTTTCGATGGCGGGGTAGTCTTTGGGGTTGGGGATAAACTGGGCCGGGCAGTCGTGTTCCTGGAGCAGGGCCACCGAGCGGCTGGGTTGGGCAGAGACCAGCCAGATTTTATGTTTGCGATCGCACTCTTCCCTCACCGTTTCCGCCAGCTTGCCAAACTGGTGAGGAATGGCAGGCACCGGACGGCTGGCCAGGTTTAGCCCCACCCCCGCCTCCGCAATCTCCGACAGCAGCACCTGGGAAAACAGCGATAGCTCCTCTAGCGCCTGATCGAACGGTCGGTGCAGCCTTGGCACCTCTGCCCCCGGCAGCTGAATCTCATCACTGTTCCCCAAGGTTTCATTCACCTCATGCCAGTAGGTATCCACCTGGTCATACCAGCGCCCACTGTGGGCGCGACACTGGTCTGGCTCATCGATGGCAATCAGCACATCTGCCGACAAATACTCCAGCAGCGACGCCGGCTGATCAAAAGCAATCCCCAGGAAGCGACGCAGCCCTTCCACCCGCTGACCATTTTCATAACTTTCCTGGGCCTCTGGCGACATTAGGTCCGCCAGCACCCCTTTATCCTCAAGTCTTGCTGCAATCAGCGGACTAAAATCCGTCGTCGTCAGCAGCAGTGTATCGATTTTATCCAACGACCGCTGATTGGCCGGGTCAAACTCCCGCAGCCGCTCTAGCTCATCGCCAAATAGCTCCAGACGTACCGGTAGCTCCGCTGACACTGGAAATACATCAATAATGTCCCCCCGCTGGCTCCACTGTCCCTCGGTTTCCACCGTAGGGACTTTTTCGTATCCCAAGGTGGCTAGGGTACGCGATAGCTCCTTCAGGTTTAGCTCCATCCCCTGCCCTAGCTGCAGACAGTAGGGCTTAAACGCCTCCACTGGCGGTAAGTGGGGCTGCAGCGCCCGTTCCGTTGCCACAATCACGCTGGGCTTGTCGGAGTCCTTGAGCAAGTCCGCCAGCACCTGTAGCTGTCCCCAGGTCATTTCCGACTCCTGGTCAAACGGATCGTAGGGAGACGCCTCCGATGTTGGGTACAGCGACACCCTGGGCCACCCCATGGCCTCTAGCTGTGCGGTCCAACGACCAGCTTCTTCGAGGGTGGCGGTCACCACCAGCATGGGTCGCTCCTGGGCCTGGGCCAGGGCCGATGCCACCAACCCCTTTGGCAAACGCGGTAACCCGTTTAGCACCAGTCGCTGCTGCTTATCCAGCTTAGTGAGTAATTCTTGGGTTAAAGCAGCCTTACTAAGGGCACGGGTAACGGATGCAAAAGCCATGAAAGCGGTCGAAGGAAGTTACGGCATTTATAAATTGTAGAACCTAGATTGTAGAACCTGATTTGCAGACCATGGCGACCGATAGATGTTCAGGCTCCGACAGTCAGCCTAATGATTTCTAGGGCTCCTTCACCCAGTTGAGGATGTATTCTTCTGTTTTTTAATGAAACCCCCACAATTAACCACAATTAATTATCGGGCCTAACCCAAATTGGATGTAATTTTAGCTACGTGCTAGTTTCATGAAAATAGAGTGACGGCATTGGAGATAATGGTTCTAGACCATGGGGAATGGGAAAACTAGCACCTGTCGATAGCGTCACCCTTGAGTTGATAACGGATTGGCTACAAGCACAGCCCATGTCACCATTCAAACGCTACAGCTATCTCCTCACAGGAGCCTTCTTAGTCGTTTTGCTTATTTCCCTAAGTTTTCTGGGATTACAGTGCCATGCTATCTATAACCACGAGCAAGCCATTATTCAGAACAAATTTTCTGAAAATGCCATTTACCTGGATAGCATTGTTAAATCAGTAACCGATCAGCTGCATATCCTACAGGTTAACGCCGAAGAAGACCTAAGACTATCGTCTAAGAATCCGACGATTTCCCCCCTCAGACAGCAAGTAATTCAGACTAAAAATCAGCGTTACCAACTCTTTCCCACAATAGGCGAGTCTTTGAATGCATTTGGTTCTGTTCAGGGCATAGGCACGTTATCGAATCAATCTGATGACTTTGAACATGAGCTCAGTATGACCCTGCGGCTCATCCCCATTTTCCGAGGCATCAAAGAAAATCTTCAGGAAGTGACCTGGGTCTATTACATTTCAGCTTGTGCATTTATGAATCTGTACCCATATAATGCAGAGCTTGATTTTGAGCGGAGCATGTTGGAGCTGCCTTTTTTTACCCAGGGACTACCGGAGAATAATCCCCAGCGCCACACATTGTGGACAGAGGCCTATCTCGATTTGGCAGGGCAGGGCATGATGGTCACGGCTACCGAGCCCATCTATGAGAACGATCAGTTTCGTGGCACGGTCGCCATGGATATCACCCTTGAGCGGCTCAACCAGGCGATCCAAAACTTTGACTATGCAAAAGGAACCATGCTCATTTCGGGTGCCCAACAGCAGCTGTTGGCATATCCGGGCTTAAAAACAACCAGCGCTTCTGAAATTCGGACACTGGGTGCGGTTTTACCCGATGGGTTAAAAGAACAGACGGCGACTATCTTGTCTAGCCCTAACGATTGGGTCCAGAGTATTGACTCTTTTCTCGTGATTCATCGCACGATTGCCGAGACACCCTGGGACCTGATTTTCTTTGTTCCCAAAAGCGCCGTTTATTATACGGTCATAACCAACGGGCTGTTAGCGTCACTGATTCCGCTGATTGGTCTAGGTTTGTGCCTATTAGCCACCAGGCGATTATTAAACTACAGCTTTATTCAGCCGGCGTGTCAGTTAGTAGACCATATCGAACAGGAAAAGCAGGCGGTTGCAACCACTATGCCTGAAACCCTTCCCCAGATCTGGGTCCCTTGGTTTAAGGCTATCTCCAATGCCTTTCAAGAAAATCGAAATCTTTTACAGGTGCTCGAAACCCAGCTAAAGCATCTTAAGACAACCCAGCTGCAGCTGGTGCAAAGTGAAAAAATGTCAGCCCTGGGTAATTTAGTCGCCGGGGTGGCCCATGAGATCAACAATCCCGTTGGCTTTGTGGGGGGCAATGTGGCTGAACTACAGCTATCTCTTAAAGATATTACGGACTATATCCAGCTGTTTGAGCGCACGTTTCCCACACCAGGAGAGAAAATCACAGCGGCGCGGGATGAATTGGATATTGAGTTTTTGTTAGAAGACCTGCCTAAGATGCTGACCTCGATGAGTTCGGGTTGCGATCGCATTCGTAACATCAGCAAAAGTCTGCGGTTGTTTGCCCGCTCCGATGCCGACATAAAGCTCAAGGCCAATATCCACGAAGGCATTGACAGCACCCTATTAATCTTGAAGTATCGGCTTAAGGCCAACGAGCACCGCCCTGAGATTCAGGTAACCTGCCACTATGGTGAACTGCCAGACATCGTTTGTTTTCCAGGGCAGCTTAGTCAGGTATTTATGAACATCTTGGCCAACGCCATTGATATGTTTGATGAACTCACTGAGGGCTCATCGTTTGCCGAGCTTCAGCAACATCCGCAACAGCTGACAATCTCTACTCAGCTCACATCATCTCAGCAGATAGAAATTCGTATCAAAGACAATGGTAAAGGCATCCCCGAAGAGGTACGCACCAAGATTTTTGACCGCAGATTTACCACTAAAACCGTAGGTAAAGGAACCGGATTAGGACTTGCGATCGCACATCAGGTAATCACGGAAAAACACGGCGGCAGCCTGGACGTGCAATCCGTAGTCGGAGAAGGAACAGAGTTTTTAATCTTGTTACCGGTCAAATAAACTCGGCGAATATTAGTGTCCGTAGGCTTTTGGGTCAACCCTATCCTGAAAGCAACAAACCCCTCTAACAACAACGTCTAATGCAGGCTTAGAAACTTTGTTAGAGAGGTTTAGTTGCCATAAGCGAGCCTAACGGGCCATGACCTGCATCATCGCCGGATTGCCCGCATTGCCATCAATCGCCACCAGACGACCGTTGGCATCCAGGTGCCGCACGATCTTGTAGATATCCTCCACCGCATCGGGGCGGCCCACCTTGTCGGCCAGTTCCAGCAATGTCAGAGAGCCACCGGTTTTACCCAACGTATCCACCACCATATTCTGCAAATTGAGAATGCTAGCGGCCGCTTTTTTACCTGCTTCTACCCCCGGCTGGTGATAGGCATTGATATTCACCACGGCCGCATATAGACTCACCGCCCGCTCATACAGAGCAATCAGCGCCCCCACAATCGTGGGAGTCACCTCAGGAATGGTGATGGTAATGGACTGGCGGTTATTCTCAAACAGGGCCTTGCGGGTACCTTGCAAAAAGCCTGAGAGATAGTCACCCGAGGTCACACCGGGGTCAATCTCAGTAGAGGGGCCTTCACGATCCTTGAGCACCTCGATCAGCGTTACGAAAAAGTTATTCACCCCTTCTCGCAGCTGCTGTACATAGGCATGCTGATCGGTTGAGCCCTTGTTGCCATATACCGCAATGCCCTGACACACCCGATTGCCATCCAGGTCGGTCTCTTTACCCAAGGATTCCATAATCAGCTGCTGTAGATAGCGACTAAACAGCAGCAGACTATCCTTGTAGGGCAAAATCACCATGTCTTTTTCGCCCTTACCATTGCCCGCGTGGTACCAGGCCAGGGCCATCAGAGCTGCCGGATTATTTTTCAGATCCGGCACCCGGGTAGCCGCATCCATTTGCTTGGCCCCGGCCAAAATAGCCCGGATATCAATTCCCTGAAGTGCCGCCGGCAAAAGACCCACCGACGATAGCTCCGAGGTACGACCACCCACCCAGTCCTGCATGGGGAACATCGCCAGCCAGCCGTCAGCTTTAGCCACCTTATCTAGCTTGCTATCGCGCCCCGTGGTAGCCACGGCATACTTTGAAAAGTCCAGACCGCGCTTTTCATAGGCGGCTTTAACTTCCAACATGCCGTTGCGGGTTTCCGGGGTGCCCCCAGACTTAGAAATCACCAACACCAGCGTAGTTTTTAATCGATCCCCAAGCTTAGCCAGGATTTTGTCCACCCCCGCCGGATCCGTATTATCAATAAAGTTGATGGTCAACGGCGGATTTACCGGACCGATAGCCTCAGCAACAAACTCAGGCCCCAACGCAGACCCCCCAATACCGATGGACAAAATATCGGTAAATCGAGTCTCGCCAGGTGGGGTAATCGTGGCCGTATGAATCTGTTGGGTAAAATTTTCTATATCTCGTAAGGTGTCAACAATTTCGCTACGCAGATCATTATTGGGCGCAAGATCGGGATCCCGCAGCCAATAATGGCCCACCATGCGATTCTCATCCGGGTTTGCGATCGCACCCTTTTCCAATGCATCCACCGATTCAAACGCCTTTGCAAATTGAGGCGTCATGTCAGCCACAAAGGCATCATCGAACGTTACCCGACTGACATCCAAGTAGAGTCCTAGCTGCTCGTTGTAATAAAGCCAGTCTTGATATCGTTGCCACAACGCAGTCGCATCCATAGTTACCTCTCGAGGGCTGCCAATTTTTTTGTCACTAAACTATATTCACATTCAGCCCTGATAATTTTCGTATTGAAAAACTCAGAGTTTATAACTTGAATGTGTTTGGAACATGTGTGTACCGACTGCCAGTGTAGTGACCATTCATCCCCTGGCCCTCAAAATTCTTGAAGGATTTCACGATTCGTTGTGGAAACCGTAAACACTGTGACAAACAGGGGTGATGGTCAGGGTCCTCCCACCCCTACATTTCTTTAGTAAAATTGTAATAACCGTCACACTAGCACCGTTATAGCGACGGCTATTACAGACCAAACCGCAGAGCTCACACCACTTCCCAATGGATCTAGTCACGCTTCAAGGACTGCTCGACAACATATCCTTTGCCGTCCTCTTTCTTACCATGCTCCTCTACTGGAGCAGCCTGGCCTTTGACAGCATCACCTGGCTCAAACCCCTGGGCACCACCGGCATGGCCATCGCCAATCTCTGCATCGCCGCTCTGTTGGTAGCCCGGTGGATAGAAGGCGGCTATTTCCCCCTTAGCAATCTCTACGAATCCCTCTTCTTTATTGCCTGGGGCATCACCGCCATCCACTTTGTTGCCGAGCGCATGGGCAACAGCCTCTGGGTTGGGGCCATGACTGCCCCCGCCGCCATGGGGATCACAGCCTTTGCCACCCTCACCCTGCCAGATACCATGCAGGTGTCCGAGCCCCTGGTACCGGCCCTTAAATCCAACTGGCTAATGATGCACGTCAGCGTCATGCTCCTGAGCTACGCTGCCCTCATGGTCGGGTCGTTAATTGCGATCGCATTCCTCGTCGTCACCCGTGGTCAGGTCGTCGAACTAAAAGGCAGCTCCGTCGGCACAGGCGGATTTCGCGATCGCAAATACACCCTCAAACGCGCCACCGAAGAAACCCCCAAGCCAGCCCTAGCCACCGCAGGTGGCGGCACCGCCGTCCTAGAACAACCCACCACCAAAACAGCGCTCTCCATGCAGCGCCTCACCCTAGCCGACACCCTGGACAACATCAGCTATCGCATCATCGGCCTCGGCTTCCCCCTGCTCACCATCGGCATCATCTCCGGCGGCGTCTGGGCCAACGAAGCCTGGGGCTCCTACTGGAGCTGGGACCCCAAAGAAACCTGGGCCCTCATCACCTGGCTAGTATTTGCCGCCTACCTGCACTCCCGCATCACCAAAGGTTGGCAAGGCCGCAAACCCGCCTTCATCGCCGCCACCGGCTTCATCGTCGTTTGGGTGTGTTATTTGGGCGTAAACCTCTTAGGGAAAGGGTTACACAGCTACGGCTGGTTCTTCTAAATTCGAGAAAACCTTGGGCATCAAAAAACGGTGGACCGTGCCCACCCTACGACCCCTACGCTCCGAAATTTCTGCCTACTAACGACTCCGGGCGAAAACCTATGCCCTTTCCAAATGTCTGGAAAGCCTTCCAGACATTTGGAATTCACCCCGCCGTACCCCCAAACCCACGCCACCAGCGACACCTCAATATGAGGGTTGTAGGGCGGCATCCCGCCCTGCCCATAGGGGTTCGGGGAACTCGGAGGAGCCCCGAGCAGCCGGTTTTGCCTATTTGAGAAACAGTGGGCCGTGCGCCCCCTATGCCACCCCCGCAAACAAATCCCCAAACGACTGCTCCTGCGCCTCCGGCCCCGTCACAATCTCCACAATCTTATTCTCCGCCCCAGGCTCTCTCAAAGCCGCAATACACACCTGCGCCACCTTCTCCCGCGCAATTCCCCCCTCAAACAACGTATCCGCCGAAGCCATCACAATCGCCTCGCCGCTATCCTCACTTCGTAACCCCCCAGGTCGCACAATCGTATACGTCAATCCGCTATTAACGATGTACGCCTCCGCCTGCTTCTTCCAATACAGCACCAACCAAAACAGATTTAGCGGATGAAAAAATTTCGACACACAGAGCGACGACACAATCACAAACCGCCCCACACCCGCTTCCTTCGCCACATCCACTAAATTCCTGGTCCCCACAAAATCCACCTGATAGGGACCCGTAAAATCAAAGCTAGGAGCCGCCCCCGTCGCACAAATTACAGCCTCACAATCTGCGATCGCAGCCCTCAACGTGTCTGGCTTTAATACATCCCCCTCAACCACCTCAACCCCAGCCGCAAAATCAGCCTTGGCCCGATCCCGCACCAGTGCCCGAACCGCCATATCCGCACTAGCACCGAGCTGAGTCGTCACCCAACGCCCCGTCTTCCCCGTCGCCCCAACCACCAGTACCTTCATGCCATCCTCCCTGCAGCGCCACCCCCATCAAAATACCAAACTGTAACCTCGGCTGCACTATCCCCATAAACCCTCTGCTATTAATGACAAAGTGCGCTGCTGGTCCAGACATTGAGTCGTCAGACAGCAAAGGGTTCATAGCATCCTTACACTAGGCTGTCCGTATCTTTGAAAAAGGTTAAGCATGGGTCGAAAAAATTGTGCTCCTGGAAAAATCGACTAAACTTAATGAATCACAATGGAACTTAAGTAATAGATCAAGGTGTATATTCACCCATGTGTACTGTTCTTAAGGTCATATCCGTAGTTTGACGATGGTAGCTTGTTTTTTTAACTCAGTAACCTAGGGACCATAACGATCCCTAACCCTTGACATCTCACCTGTAGGTTATCTTCGAAAACTTTTTACATCTATGGACCTGTCCTCTGCGCAGTATTCTCAGTCATTAGCCTCGAGCACACCACAGGTGTCGACCACACCAGAACATCCCGTCAACGACGATAGGGAGACTCTACAGACATCCGAAACCATTGTTTTTGAAGGGTATTACGTTGGCAACATGGAGATGTTTGCTGATATTAATACCGTTGCCCACTATTTAGACTCCCATCAGGGCTGGTTTACCCGCTGCGCCCAGCCGATGGATGTCAAACCCATTGGTCATAATGGCTATGCTATTTCCCTGGGCCGATTTGGCAGTCTCAATTTTCAGATTCAACCCAAAATAGGTCTGCATCTGTTGCCACAAAACCAGGGCGTTTATCGCATTGAAACGATTCCGGTTCCCGGTCATGAGCCCGAAGGCTACGATGTGGACTTTAAAGCCGCCATGTCCCTGGCTGAAAAACAACAGCAGGAACTTCCTGTAGGGCAATCCACCCAAGTAGAGTGGGAACTTAACCTACAGACCAAGGTACAAATGCCAAAGTTTATCCAGGCATTACCCCAATCCTTGGTCAAATCATCGGGCGATAAGTTGCTTAACCAGATTGTCCGGCAAATCTCTAAGCGCCTTACCTACAAGGTACAGGAAGATTTTCACACCATGATGAACCTGCCCCTGCCCGGTCGCAAGCATCGACGGTAAGCGTCAATCTTAGAGCGTGGCTCGCAGCTGCTCAATCGGGTCCAGATAGTTTGCCACCGGCTCTTGGGCCAGCTGGCAAGCCTGTCTGTCAATGGCCAGCAGGTCTTCACCCCACACCACATGACCCAGGTCAAACCCTGTGCCGACGTCTGGTCGCCAGTCCTTACTCATAAACTTTTGGCTGCAGTCAGCCACCCCCCCATCAAACAGGTGACCGATGGAAAAATAAACATCCTGCAAAATCTGCGGTACTGACGGCCGATGGAGCTGCCCCCTGGAACTGACGCTGCGGGCTTTGTACTTAGCCCTGGGAAATAGCCCATAGAGGTTTTTGAGGGTGGCTGATACCAGGGGTTGCTGTTTGAGGCTGGTGATCTTAAAGGCACTGACAGAAATGCGACAGTCCACCTCTTGCAAAAGTTTGGGTGCCCACATTTCTGGGTAGCGGACAGGCTGGGCCAGGCGATTGGGATAGGCAACACAGGGCAGCGTATCCGCATCGAGTACGGCCATACCCTCGTCCAAAATGTCATAGAGGCCATTTTTACCGGCAATCTCAGCTAGGGATAGCTTGGAGCACACCCCTTCAACCACTAAAATCTCAGCCTGGGGACTGGCCTGGCGCAGCCCCCGAAGCACCCTAGAAAGAACCGACATACCCACGGTGACCGGTGGACCTTTGGGGTAACCCAGATTGGGCTTTACTAAAATTCGCGTTGCCCCCTGAGCCGCCACTGGCGGACTATAGATAAAGTCTGCCACCTTAGCAGTGTGGGTGGTGGTTTGAGCCCCTTGTTTTTGAATAGTCTGAGCAGCCATGACCTTTACGGTGATAACCCGCGGTTTTAAGCAGGAATTTGAACGATGGACCGACGCGCTAGAAACCGCCAATGGTCTGAGACCTCAGCTTAAAAGCTGGTTTGTCGACATTCGCATCTTTGACGATAAAAACCTGGTGTGGATGTACAGCAAGCTGCGCGCCCACCCAGAGTACATTGGTCCTGGCACCTATGATCGCCTGGCTCGGCTGTTTATGGCCGAAGGTAAAGTAGAGGCCGCCAGCCGACAACCCTGGAATATTCGGGGTCATCAGTTTAACTGGGGTGAACGCACGTACCTCATGGGGGTGATCAACGTTACCCCCGATAGCTTTAGTGACGGCGGTCAGTTTAATACGGTGGAGGCCGCACTGGGGCAGGCCCACACATTACTGGGGGCCAATATCGATATTTTGGACATTGGCGGCCAGTCCACTCGCCCAGGAGCCCAGCAGATTTCCCTGGGGGAAGAGCTCAACCGAGTTGTGCCGGTCATAGAGGCAATTCGCCAGACCGATGCGCTTAAGCAGGCTGTGGTTTCGGTAGACACCACCCGCACCACCGTTGCCCGTGCTGCCATCGAAGCAGGGGCCGACATGATTAACGATATTTCAGGAGCTACCTATGAGCCAGATATGCTCAAGGTTGCGGCCGAAACAGAGGTGCCCATTATTCTGATGCACCTGCGGGGTACGCCAGAAACCATGCAGCAAATGACTGACTATGATGACCTGCTCGGTGAAATGTCCGCGTTACTGCGCAAGCAAATTGAGCAGGCCCTGGCGGTGGGGGTGCCCATGCAAAATATATGTATTGACCCCGGTATTGGCTTTGCTAAAACCTATCCCCAAAACTTACAAATTTTGCGACGACTCTCCGATTTGGCAGAGCTGGGCTGCCCCATTTTAGTAGGGGCATCTCGCAAAAGTTTTATCGGCTGGATTTTGGACCAGCCCGACCCACAGCAGCGGGAATGGGGCACGGCGGCAGCCTGTGCAGCCGCCATTGCCGGGGGAGCTGATATTTTGCGGGTACACAGTACTGCCATGGTTGATGTGGCCCGGGTTGCGGATGCTATTTGGCGATAGTGCGCACGGGTCGTTGCTCCGTCATGAAATACAGCTATCTGGGCACCCTAATCAATAGGTATTGATATCAGCTGATGTCAAACCGCTAAAAGTTACCGGAAATCTGCGTAAATCCTGGTAGGGGATAGGTTGTATGGCCGTCGATGGCGAGTCAGGTTAGCTGTTGTCGTTTAAGGCGTTTAGGGATAATCATTGTCCCCACTGACCTGGCAGACCGACCGATTTAAGACTGTCTTAAGACAGTCTTAGCAGCATCTGGCGGCATCGTTGGCTGTGATACAGTCGGCACGGGTAAATTAGGTTTTGCAAATAGGCGTTTTTAGTCGGCTAGCCGGTAATAGCGCAATCTGGTGGAGAAAAGAGGAGATCCATGTCACAGAAACTGACAGTTCTTGTGTTGTTAAGCACCGTTATTGGTATTGGGACAGGGGCATCTGCAGATGCAAATGACGCTTTGTTAAACGAGCTACCCACCCCAACACTAGTAGCCGCCACATCGGTCCCGGTTGAGCCAGTGACAGAACCGGGACTCCACTCCCCCGTTAAATCCTCCGCTAAACCTGAGACACTGGCGGCTGTCACCTTACCTGAAGAGCCTGATCCAGGCAGCAGCATACCGTTGCCTGCGACAACTCAACCCGAGGACATTGGCGGTCTGGGCTTTCGCCAATCGGGCACCGCCCTGAGTCAGGTGCCAGCAGCCCCCCCGCCTGCCGATAGTTTTCCAGAGCCCCTACCTGACCCTGAACCCACCCCTGAACCGGTGCTGCCAACGACGCCCGTCCCTCCCACCGAGTCAACTGACCCCGCTCCAGAGACAGGGCCCACGGTAACGGTACAAGCTTTTGATGTGTTGGGTAGTACCGTATTTGAAACCTCAGATTTTGATGCGGTGCTGGCTCCCTTTGTGGGCCAGGCCTTGGGGATTGATCAGCTCCGGCAGGCCGCAGACTCCATTACCCAGCTGTATCTGAATGAGGGATACATCACCTCACGGGCAGTGTTGCCAAATCAGCCGATTACTGATGGCATTGTCAAGCTGCAGATTATAGAAGGCAGCCTGGAGGAGATCCGCATTGAGGATACCGATCGTCTGGCTAGCTATGTGCGATCGCGCATTAACCTGGGGGCTAAAACACCTCTAAATCAGTTTGACTTGGAGGATCAGCTGCGGCTGTTACGGGCCGATCCGCTGATTGACAATATTGAAGCCAGCCTGCGGGCCGGAACCGGTTTGGGACAGAGCATCTTGGTGGTGCGTATCGCTGAGGCCGATCCGTTTGAAGCTCACCTCACCCTGGATACTGACTCGCCGGTAAGTGTTGGGGTAGTGCGGACGGGAGCTAATGTTACCTACCGCAATCCGTTTGGGATTGGGGATCAGATCCGGGCGGCGGCCTATCGCGCCACCACCGGGGGGTCTAATCTGTATGAGCTGAGCTACAGCGCCCCCATTAACGCCATGAATGGCACCATCTCAGCACGATTTTTACCCAGCGAGTTTGATATTATTTCCCCCCGGGATCTGGCCGATTTTGACATTGAAGGCGACGCCCAGGTCTATGAGCTGACCTATCGTCAGCCCCTGGTGCGCACTCCGCGAGAAGAGTTTGCCCTGTCTTTGGGGTTCCGTCATCGAGACGGAGACACCCGGCTGCTGGGCCAGGACTTTACCAGTAACAGCGCCAGTGTGATCCAATTTGGCCAAGACTACCTGCGGCGAGATGTGCAGGGGGCATGGGCATTGCGATCGCAAGTCAGTCTGGGGGTAGACTGGTTAGACGCCACCAATCTCTCCTCCCCCTTGCCAGACAGTCAGTTTGTCAGCTGGCTAGGTCAGGTACAGCGGGCCCAAATCCTCAACCCAGATCATTTACTGATTGTGCAGGGGGATGTGCAGCTGGCCACCGACACCCTGCTGGGGTCAGAACAGTTTGTCACCGGCGGTCGCCAGTCGGTGCGGGGCTACAGCCAAAATGCTCGGTTTGGTGACAACGGCGTGCGGCTCTCGGTTGAAGACCGCATTACCGTTCAGCGCAACGAGTCTGGTGCCCCTATTATGGTGCTCAGTCCATTTTTAGACATGGCCGCTGTTTGGAATACCAAATCTGGCACCACCGTCAATGACGATCGCTTTCTCCTGGGTACGGGGGTAGGCTTTACCTATCGCCCCATCGAGGGGCTAGATTTGCGCTTAGATGTCGGTGTTCCCCTGGTGGACATTGATGAGAATGCGCCCCAGGATGTGTTTATCTATCTCGATTTTGACCTTGAGCTTTAGAGAGGTCTGGTGGCGGCTGGTAGAGCCGTTACATGTAACGGCTCTACCAACGGGGGGGCGTGCGACGATTCCCACAACAATGTTTCAAAATCCTGCGCGGTGAGGGCCGGGCTAAAGAGATAACCCTGCATACTGTGGCACTTAAGCTGTTTGAGGATTGACAGTTCTCTTGCGGTTTCCACACCGTTGGCAATGGTAGAGATATTTAGACCTCGAGCTATATCCATAATGGCTCTGACAATCACCCGATTACTTCTGTTTTGGTGGAGATTGCGCACAAAGCACTTGTCTAACTTGAGAATGTTGACGGGTAAATATTGCAAGTGACTCAGGGAACCGGAGCTAAAGTCATCAATGGCGGTGCTAAACCCCTGACTTTGCAGCTCTGCCAAGAGTAATTTGGCTTGGCTTAAATCTTCTAGAATCAAACGTTCGGGAAGTTCTAGATCGATCATTACCGGACTGATGCTGACGGTTTTTACCATGGCCATCAGCCGGTCTAGAAAGCATGGGCTGCGCAGCTGATGGGCTGATAAATTAATCGCCATGCTAATGGCTGAAAACTGCTTTTTTTGCCAATGGGCCAGCTGTTGTAGAGCCGCCTTTACTATCCACTCTCCCAAGGGCAACATCAGTCCGTTCTCTTCCGCCACAGGAATAAACTGAATCGGTAATATCTGGGTTTCCCCCGGTATACACCAACGCACCAGGGCCTCGGCACCAACGATTTGACCGCTGCTCAAATCAACCTGGGGTTGAAAGTAAAGCTGCAGTTCATCCCGCCGTATGGCCCGCCGCAGTCGCTCTGCTAAAGATAGCTGATTGTGCCCCGAAACCGCTGCTGTTAAAGAGTTTTCCCAGGCTTGTAGCGACGCTAGACTGGGGGGAGCAATAACCTCGATGTGACTATCAAGAATTAATCGATGATTGTTGATCACCATGGGCTGTTGTAGCGTTGTTTTCAAATTGAGTTTGGCTGCTTCACCCTCAGGCTCAGCTGACGGCTCGGGGGCCCTCAAAAACACAGCAAAGCGATCTCTCCCTAAATAGGCCAGGGTGATCCATAAATCTGGGGCATGCCACCGATCCCGCCATTGGCGCAGCTGTTGGCCCATGGCCTGAAGGGCTAGCTGGCCCAGAACATGACCGTAGTTAGCATAAAGGTCACCATAGTTACGTAGCTGAATCACCCAAAGTCTGGACCATGGCGACTGTTTTAAGTGGGCAATCTGTTTTGCGAGCTCATCGGATTTTACTGGCGCGCTAAGGCACTCATAGGGTGGCTCAACCCTCGAGGCAAAATACTGGGCTAACGCTGCCCGCTTAGTAAGCTGGGTTTGTACCGCTCGTAAAAGACTCTGGTGGTCAACTGTTTTATTTAAACAGTCATCGGCCCCCTGTTCCATGCTATGGCGGAATGCATCTGGACCCGCAGCCAACATAATGACTGGGATAGGGGCGGTGACGGGGTGCGATCGCAACCGCTTTAGCAGCTCATCGCTAGTGATATCAGGTAAATCCTTATCACATACAACCAGCTGCGGCTGATGCCCCTGTGCCAATTGCAAACCTTCGAGACCTGTCGCCGCCCTCAGTGTGGCAAAGTCATTAAAAACCAGCACATCACAAACCCTCGTAGCCAGGTCCGTGTCATCATCAATTACCAAAATAGTTGTCATTGAAGTAGGGGTGTCAGGCATCAGCATAGGGATAGGGCCGTCTAGATCCGAGCAGTGTCAGCACCGGTGCCGCCCGCCATCGATAGAGTACCCAGCCCCAGCAGCCAGTGTCTTAGAACGCTCTGCTACCCCTAAGGATTAACGATCAATATCAGTAAATTTTCTGAGGATACTTGCCCCTAGCGTGGTGCAAACAATACCAATGCTCACCAGACTCACTAGGCTGGGCTGAAATGGTTTAAAGGCTCTATGGGCCCAATAGTCATGTTTACGGGGCTAATCAACAATAGTGAAGAGTTTATGAAGACTATACAAAGCTGGAAACATCAACAGGAGCGAAAGATTCTTTTCCGTAAGGATTTAGTATGTAAAAGAACGCTCTCCGAGTTCTGTTAAAGACCGATGGAGAGCTACAGCAAAAAACCAATATTTGCGCTTATTCAATGCCGGTGCTGATTCAGGGTGTGAACCGATCTGTGAGATGTGCCGATGTTTACCAGATAAATTCATACCGGGGATTAGCAACGCCTACTTAATTATTTATTCATCGCTTACATTAACCACCTAGTCATCTTTTTATGGACTTACAGCACCTGCGTTTACTCCTCATTCAAGGAAATGAGCCCTACCGACATGGCATGGAGACTGGGACCCTCAATGCTGAGCAGCTGACCATTCTAGAAGGACTAACAACTTGGGGCTTTCAACTACAGGAAGTAGGGGTGTTGGGATGCGCCTCGGACGAGCCCTACAACGAAGTCCTAGACACAGGGGTACGGGTCATTGGCAGTGGTTTGCCAGACACCAATGAATCTATTTTTAGACGCTTGGCAGATTTCTGCCCCACCCATCTAGTGATTGATGTTCCCGATCCGGCGCTTTTTCGGTGGGCCACTCGCCAGCAAGTACGCTGTGTTGGCATGTTTCGAGATACCTTGGGGGAACCTGGTCTCAAACAGCGATGGGATAACTATCAGCTCTCTAAAGCCCTCAACCACGCAGGGGTGGACTGGGTCGGTGGTTTGGGGATCGAGAAATGTGAATCTTTAGCCCAAATAGGCGTTCTCCGTGACAAGCTCATCCCTTGGGACTGGCCCCCCTCAAACCGGGCTGAATCATTTGAGCCCAAACAGCTAAGTGAGCGTCCCAATCCGCTACAGCTGACATATGTGGGTCCCCTGTTCTCCACTCGGGGCATTGGTGACCTACTGGTTGCGACAGCCCAGCTTAAAGCCCAAGGCTGGAACATTCATTTAAAGCTAGTCGGTCAGGGCGACAGGCAGCGGTTTGAGATTCAGGCCAAACGACTGCAGCTAGACCATGTCGAATTTATTGATCATGTCCCCGATCACAGCCTGGTCTATCTGGTGCGTCAGGCTGATGTTGTTGCGATGCCCAGCCGTCACGAATCTCCAGAAAATTCGAACGCACTGCTGAATCATTGTCTACAGGCCCACACCCCCATCGTGGCATCCGATCACCCTATGTTTGCCGGCAGTCTTAGCCATGGGGTTAATGCCATGATTTTCCCAGCGGGCAATGCCCGCGCCCTGTCTAAAAGTATCGACTACCTTCTCAGCCACCCAGACACCTATGGCAAACTGTCTGCCGCTAGTCAGGCCAGCTGGCAATCCATGCAGCTGCCTGTCCATTGGCTCTCTCTACTGGAGCACTGGCTACAGGGGGCAGAGCGGCAATGGCTACAGCAGTATGCCCTCTCAGCCCCGCTATATCAGCGTCAGCAACCGTCACCCTTGCTACAGCCCTCTTAAATCTCTAAAAACCATGCAAACCATTGCCAGCCTCTGGTCGCCAAGTCTGTTGCAAGTGGCCTAGCACGTCATTTAGGGATGAGACTATTTTTAGGGCATGGTGCTGGGCATAGGCCGTAGGCGTCTGTAAGTCGGGTACCATGATGACGGCCATACCAGCGGCTACAGCTGCTTGGACTCCAGCATTAGAATCTTCTAACACCAGGCAGTTGGCTGGGGCGATATCCAGGGCGTTAGCGGCGGTCAGAAAGATATCTGGAGCGGGCTTACCGGCCCCCGCTTGGTCGACGGTCACAATGGTTTGAAACCTTGACCACAGCCCCGTACTTTTTAAGCTGGTCTGCGCTTCATGATCGCCGCTAGAGGTGCCCACTGCTTTTGGCAGATTAATTTTATCGAGCCAGTCTAACAGCGGCCACAGCCCTGGTTTAATCGGGATACCCTGAGCCACCAGACGTTCCCATCGAGCCATCCAACCGTCGCGAAAGCGCTCGATGGGAAAATCAGTCCCCAACAGATTGAGCAACAGTTTTTCGGCCAGGTCATTACTACAGCCAACCAACTTGAGGTAGGTGGCGGTATCCAGATCATAGCCAAGGTCAACCAGTGTCGTTTGCCAGGCTTCATGGAAAATAACTTCACTATTTAGCATGAGGCCATCCATGTCGAAAATGATGGCGTCGGGAAAATGGGGGGCAACGCTCTCCATAGGCTTAGCTCGGGTACATCGTCATTCAGTGTAAAGCGTCGTATCGAGAAGTCAGCGTGCATCAGCTGCTGATTGGTAAAAGCATGGAGGTAAACCTTAGTTCCCCTACTGCGTCTGTCGATGGCTGTAGATAAGACAAAACCGTATCACCATAAAGATGATACGGTCTGCGATTTAGAGCTTTGCGCCCATAGTTCAGGCCACATACGATTGCTGAAAGCCTCAGGCAGCAGCTATGTGCGACGCCAGCGTCGGTTTGCTATACCGGTTAGGGAAAGGTTAGAGATCCCAAAATTTTCTTAGCGCCTGGCATTTTCTCGGTAGTCAATTAACGCAGTAAGCTAATAGTTAGAGAGGTAAGTCTCTAAAATATTAAATTGCTCCGGATTGAGACTATAGTACATCCAACGACCTTGCTGCCGGGCAGTTACCAGACCTGCTTGCTTAAGTGTCTTAAGATGGAAGGAGAGTTTTGACTGGGCAATGCTGAGGCGCTCACACATGTCACCGACACAAAACTCTCCTTCGCGTAAAAGCTCTAACACTTGGATGCGAATGGGCTCGGAGAGGGCGTGAAACCCTGAAAATACGTGCTCTTGATTAGTTGAAGTGTGCATGGCAATTGATTAATAAACACTAAACCCTATATCCAAATTCAGGTAAGCTTAAAATCACTTACCGATGTCATCTGAATTTTTTTTAAAATTAGCCAAAGTCAAATCAGCTAGCAATCCGGACAAACACGCGAGATTTGTTTATATCAACTTCACATGAGCAAAACTCTTCTCTGTGTAGAATCTCTAACATTTAACTGCCCATTGACTCCGGCAGCGGATATTGATCTGTCCTTATGTGATCCTGATTGGTTGAACAGTGCATGGTAGTTGATTGATAATGCAGAACTCTCTAGCCGAGTGCAGGCAACTTTTGTTGTCTAAATCTTTATATTTTCTTTAACTTAATCAAGATTGAATCGTGTGGCCATCCGAACAAATACGCGAAATTTGTTTACATCAACTGCTCTCTGACTGACGAAATAATCGCCAAGGCGGTAAGCGAGGCCGTTGTTGCACGGAGTATTCCTAAACCAAGAGATGTTTCTTGATAGCCATGTGCGATCGCAACCGTGATTTCCTCAGGTGTCCAGCCCCCTTCAGGACCAATCACCACCTGAATCGATTGCTGAGGAGAATCGCTCAGAAGTGTTTGTACACAAGGTAATAGCCCTGGTGCATTGACCCTAGTAACACAAAAATAGTTCCCAGAGTTTGCAGACCTGTGCTGAATCCACTTAGCAAAGTTGAGGGGAGGGGGAATCTGAGGCACATAGCTGCGCTCACATTGCTCCGATGCTTCCTGGGCAATACGCTGCCAGCGTTCCAACTTTTTAGAACTCGGTTTGAGCAGGGTGCGTTCACTAAGTAAGGGCTGTATGTCAGTTACGCCAAGCTCAGTAGCCTGACGCACCACATCATCAAAGCCGGTTTTGGGCAGTGCTGCCACCAACTCTAATGTCGCTGGCCGTAAAGAAGGCACCAGGGTAGAGAGAATCTTTGCCTGGCCCGGAGCCTCTGTCAGCTGACTCTGCCACTGTTGCCCTTGACCATCCTGGGCAATAAACCGATCGCCAGGGTTTAACCGCAGTACCCGCTGTAAGTAGTGAACCTGTTCACCCGTCAGCTGAAGCGTGTCAGCCATGCGCTGAGCTGGGTTAATGGTAATGCGCTGCATTCGCTATGTTGAATGGTGCCGATCCTTGTTACAAAATCTTAATCTGAACCCGCCCTATCGAATACTGACAAACCCAGCCTCTTCAATCAGTGTCTGACCTTCGGGGGAGAGCAATATATCGACATAGGCGCGCCCGGCGGCTTCATCGCTAGAGTCATCAACCTTGACAATGACAAACAGACGTCGAGTTAACGGATAGGTGCCCTCACGAAACGCCTCCCCATTAACCGTATTTGCCTGATTTATACAGTCTTGCCCCGTTTTCCAGACATCTGCAAAGGGAGGAATAAAATCATCCGGTTGGCCTTGGGCAGCAACGGGAATAGCATAGATCGAGCACTGATTGACAACCTCTGGGGCAGAGGCATAGTAAATTCCCCCCGGGTTCTTGAGCACCTGTCGTATGCCAGTGGTGGTGTCATCGACAAAGACCACGTTCTCACCATAGGTATCGGCTTCTATCACCTCATCTAAAAAGTACTTGGCCGTACCGGCAGCCTCTGGCGAACGACTGTAGGGAACAACTGGCAGGTCGGGGCCCCCCAGTTCTGACCAGTTGGTGATTGCCCCGGTGTAAATTGCCGTGATCTGATCGACGCTAAGCCCCTCCATACCTAGATTTGGATGAACGGCTAGGGCAATGCCGTCGATTGCGGCTGGAATTTGCTCTAGGGTGAAGCCACGCTGCTGAGCCGCTTCGTACTCAGCGGGCTTGAGCGGTCGGGAGGATTCAGAAAATGATAGCTGACTGTCTAAAAGCATCTTGATCCCGGTGCCTGAACCGGCTGCACCACTGGACGGCAGCGTATATCGCAGTTGAAAATCAGGCAGCGCAGCAGTAATGGCCTGGTTAAGTGGCTCATGTATAGGAATCCAGGTGGTGCTGCCACCATAGTTAAATAGCCCCTGGGGCACATTTTGAATATCGCCCAACGCGTCCCCGGATACCGAGTCGGCCGGAGTCGTGGTTTGACTGGCTGGCTGGTTAGTTACCTGTGACACTGACTTGATACCGCCCCCCCCTGCCAACCAGGCAACTATGCCAAAAACCCCAGCAACTACACCTAAGCCAACCAGGGTAATGGTCACAAGAACTTTATTATTTTGCTGCTTTTGCATGCCAGTACTAATTATTTTGAATAATGATTGAGATGGGAACCTGCTTAATAAGGTTCGTTTAACCAATTTTGAGATGCTTAGCACCTAAGTCATTTCAACTATATTTCAACTATGTCCCCCGGCTTGGCCACAATCGGGAAAACCACAGTTAGACTCATGGGATTTACATCCAGTGGTGGCTCGTTCATCCCTCCTTAGACTGCACAAACGTATGTAAAAACGACCGGAATAGGACATGTATTTATGAAGGACTAGTTAAGTTTCCTGACTCGACTTGTCTGTATTGGTGGGTTAATTTCACCGGTTATTGAGGTAATTAACGCGTTACATCCCATCTAAAAAAATTGTTCAGTATGCGAATTTAAACGGGAAAGCTTAATCAAAATCAAGTTTGGTAAATCTGTAAAATTATCTCAGTCTCGTACAAGCAAATCTACGGCAATTTTGCCTAACGTTTAGTTTGGCGTTCGATCTCGCTGTCCTAGTTAGGGTGAATTTCTCTGATCGCGGGTTTAGGCTTGTTTGAGCGCCAGATTGTATGTTCAGATATGCTTACGTTCCCAATTTGCTCAACCACTCTAAAAAACGCTACATTGCTTAGTCCATCAGGGTTTTCATCATGGCAGCAGTCTTGAAAATTGGCGATTCAGAGCTTGATATCCGCACGTTGCTAGAGCAGCTTCAGCAGCATCAGCTTTTGCCTAGGTTGGTGCAAGAAGTCGTTGTGGACCAGGCCATTGAATCGATTGCCTGTGATCCTGAGGAGGCCTATAAGATGTTTTGTCAACAGCTTAATCTGGTCACCGAGGAGCAGCAGCAGGCCTGGCAATCTCAGCAAAAGCTGACCCAGGAACAGATGTATATGATGGCGCTGCGAACAGCCAAAATTGCCAAGTTTAAGGAGGATAACTGGGGTAATCAAGCAGAATCTTACTTTTTGGAGCGTAAGGTCAAGCTGGATCGGGTGCTCTATTCACTGATTAGAACCAAGGATCCTAGCCTGGCCCAGGAACTCTACTTTCGTCTCAATGACGATGGGGGATCATTTACTGATTTGGCCCGGCATTATTCTGAAGGTCAGGAGGCCCAAACCGGAGGATTAATTGGGCCGGTGGAGCTGAGTGTTCCCCATCCGATGATTGGGCGGATGCTATCGGTCAGTCAGCCGGGGCAGCTGTGGTCCCCCACTCCCATTGGTGAGTGGTATGTGATTACCCGTTTAGAAAAGTTTGTACCGGCACAGTTTGATGCATCTATGCGTCAACGATTGATAGATGAACTTTTTAAGACATGGCTACAGGAAAAAACGCAGGTTACTACTGTTCAGCCCCTTTTGCCTTAAGACATTAGCCGCCTAAGCGCGCATAGTTCACACAACCTATGACTTATACCGTAAATCCTATCCATCAGCAGTTAGGGAGCGCAGCGCCCTTTGACCGGCTGCCGCCGGCAGCACTGCAGACACTGTCTGAACAAAGCCAGCTGCTGCGCTATCGCATGGGGCAACCGATCCTGAGGCGTGAAACCATGCCGCATCAGGTTGTCTTTATTCAAGAAGGCCAGGTCCGTTTGCTGGGGTATGACCCCTACACGAAAAACCCGATCACCTTAAAACTCTTGGGTCCTGGGGATATCTTGGGGCTGGCGGGTCCGGCTCGAGGGGTGGCCTGTGAAAGTGCGATCGCATCCACCGAAATTGTCGCCGTGGCCATCCCGGTACCGGCCATCAAGCAGCTGATCACCAGCCACCCCAGCTTTGCCAGTGCCATTCAAAATCACTGCTACCTGGCAGAACTATTTGAAATTGTCAGCAAACACTTTGAAAATCAGGCCCACAATGTCGGCAACATTGCTGAACTGACAACAACGATCCAAACGGCGGGGATCGCCATTCGGGAAGTCCCCCTGGGGCCGCTTAAGCGTGGCGACCTCGACAGCCAGCATCTGTGGTTTATTAGCCGGGGCCAGATCGCATCCCACGAGCAGGGGGGCCAGCTAAGCCCCTCCATGGCGTCTACCCAGGTGCTCAGTACCACAGGAGCCCGTCTGGTGGGGATTCCGTCAGCGGTGCTAGCCGCCCAGGTCGAAACCAAGGCGGCGGAAGTCTTGAATGATGACCCCTGGGCCCACGCTGCTGCCGATATTCCCTATGCCGATGCCCTGCCCAGGGACATTGACATTGAGACTGAACCAAGCAGCGAGCGAGACTACCCCCACATTCGCGCCCGTGACGAGGCAGGGGCCCTGGTAGCCTGTTTTGAAATGCTGGCCAAGCATTTTGGCATGCCCTTTAAGCGGGATGTAGTGCGCCGGGTAATCACCAATCAAAAGGCGCGTCTGGGGCAGGTTTCGTTAGCGTCCTGTGGTGCCGTCGCCGACATGCTGGGTCTAAAGCCCCAGCTGGCTAAGGTTCCCGCCAGTGCCATTGGCCGTCTGCCCAAGCTGGCCCTGATCAAATGGCGCGACAGCTACGCTGTGCTCTATGAAACCTCAGCGAAGCGATACGTCATTGGCTGCCCCACCGATAAGGGGCTGGTGCGCCATTCCCCCCAAACCTTTGAAGAACTGTGGGGCCCCGAGGGGGAAGTGCTTCTATTGGAGACCACCTCCCAAACGCCCCAGCAGCGATTTGGTCTGTCGTGGTTTACGCCATCCCTCAAAAAATATAAGTGGATCCTGGTGGAGGTGCTGGTCGCCTCGTTCTTCTATCAGATTTTTGGTCTGGCCAATCCCCTGATGATCCAGGTGATTATTGACCGGGTAATTGTGCAGCAGAGTGTAGATACGCTGCATGTGCTGGGTATTTTCCTTGTCATTGTGGCGGTGTTCGAGGCCATTCTCGGCAGTCTGCGTACCTATTTATTTGTCGATACCACCAACCGGATCGACATGACCCTGGCGTCCCAGACCATCGATCATTTACTGCGGCTACCCCTGAAGTATTTTGACCGCCGTCCGGTGGGTGAACTGTCGAGCCGGGTGAACGAGCTAGAAAATATCCGTCAGTTTTTGACCGGCACCGCCCTAACCGTAGTGTTAGATGCCGTTTTCTCGGTGGTCTACATCGTCGTTATGCTGATTTACAGCGTCAAGCTGACGGCGGTGTCCCTGTCGACCATTCCACTATTTTTGGGGCTAACGTTCTTTGTCTCTCCGATTGTGCGGCGTCAGCTGCGGGCCAAGGCGGAGCAAAATGCCAAGACCCAGTCATTTTTGGTGGAAGCCCTATCGGGAATACAAACGGTTAAGGCCCAAAACATTGAGCTAAATACCCGCTGGAAGTGGCAGGATCGCTACGGTCGCTACGTTAGCGATGGCTTTAAGACCGTATTAACCTCCACCACCGCTAGCTCAGCCAGCGGCTTCTTAAACAAACTGTCGGGGCTGCTGGTGCTTTGGTTTGGCGCTTATTTGGTGCTAGAGGGCGATCTCACCCTGGGTGAGCTGATTGCATTCCGAATTATTTCTGGCTATGTGACCCAGCCCCTGCTACGGCTGACCCAGCTGTGGCAGAACTTCCAAGAGACCGCCCTATCCCTGGAGCGTTTGAGCGATATCATCGACCACCCCCAGGAACAGGAAGAAGAGCAACGCAGCCAGATTCCGATGCCGGACATCAAAGGCCATGTGCGTTACGAAAATCTATCCTTCCGATTTGGCGCATCTGGCCCGCTACAGCTGTCGAATATCAATGCCGAATTTCCGGCTGGGCAGTTTGTTGGGTTGGTCGGTCTTAGCGGCTCGGGTAAAAGTACCATGATGAAACTTTTGCCCAGGCTATATGAGCCCAACTCAGGTCGAATCTTGATTGATAACTACGACATCAACAAAGTAGAGCTGTACTCCCTGCGACGACAGGTGGGGATTGTGCCCCAGGACAGTCTGTTGTTTGAGGGCACCATTCAGGAAAATATTTCCCTGACAAACCCTGAAGCCACTACCGAGGAAGTGATTGAGGTGGCTAAGATTGCCTGCTGTCACGAGTTTATTATGGGGCTACCGGTGGGGTATAACACCCGCGTGGGTGAACGGGGGTCGTCCCTATCGGGGGGACAGCGGCAGAGAATTGCGATCGCACGCACAATTCTGCAAAATCCCCGTCTACTGATCCTGGACGAGGCCACCAGTGCCCTCGACTATGACACCGAAGCTCAGGTATCTGCCAACCTTATGAAGTGGTCAAAGGGCCGCACCGTTTTCTTCATTACCCACCGACTAGGCGCATTGCGCACAGCAGACAACATCCTAGTTATGGACCAAGGGTCCATTGTCGAAGAAGGCACCCATGATGAACTTCTAGCCCTCAAAGGGCGCTACTACTGTCTACACCAGCAACAAGGGGGTTAATCGGCATGACATCTCAACTACAAAACAACGGTATTCCCAATAATTCAGCAGGCAACGGTCAGGCTCAGCCCTTTGACCAACCCGTTATTTTACGCCAGTCTCCCATCTGGTCCCAAGCCATCGTCTGGGCCATTCTGGGTGTTACCAGCCTCAGTATTCTCTGGGCCTTTTTGGCCCAGGTCGAAGAGACCATCCCAGCCCAGGGCAAATTAGAACCCGTAGGAGTGGTCCAGCCGGTACAAACCCCCAGCGGCGGTGTGATTGAAAAAATCCATGTCAAAGAAGGGGACCTGGTAGAAAAAGGGGACGTGTTGATTACCTTTAACCAGTCAGCCGCCAAAGCCGAACTGGAATCTCTGCTAATCATTCGTGAACAGCTAGCCAACCAGACCGAAGTATACCGGGCTGAAAATGCTAACGGCGACGGCAGAGTTATTCCCATGAGCAGCGACTTACAGCAGCGTCTGGAAGAAAAAAATGCCCTAGAAGCCAGCAATCGGATCTATCAGGCCCAAATTGATGGTGATACCTCTGGCCTATCAGCTGAAGCCGCTGCCGATGTTAACAGCGCCAGGAGTGAGGCCCAGGAACGCCAGATCCAAAACCGCGAGCAAATTAAAGACCTAAAAGGTCGGCTAAGTCAGGCGCGCGCAGAATTAAGCAATGCTGAAAACGATCTAAACACTAACCAGGAGATTCTGGAGCGCTTAACCTGGCTAGAAAAAGAAGGAGCCGTAGCAGAACTTAGTCGACTACAGCAGGAACAGGAAGTTAGCACTCGAATTACTCGAGTCAGCACCCTAAACGACGAAATTAGCCGTCTCGATGCCCAGATAAACCAAGCAGAATCAGAGATTAAGCGTTCCGAATTTGAATTTGAGACAGCCCGTCGTGACCAGATCCGCAACAATCGTGAGCGCATTTCCTCCATTGACAGCGATCTGGGGCAGACAGTGTTACAAAATGAAACCCAGCGGCAAGAGCTTAGCAGCCGCATTGCCCAGCTAGAAGAGCAGCTGCAATTCCGAGAGCTGACGGCTCCGGTGAGTGGTGCCGTCTTTAACCTCAAGGCTAACCAACCAGGTTACGCAGCTAACTCCACCGAACCCATCCTGGAGATTGTGCCTCAAAATAATCTAGTTGCTCGCGTCTTTATTCCTAACAAAGACATTGGTTTTGTACAGCTAAACGACAACTGCCGTGCCGCTGTGCAAGAGGAGAACCAAGCCGGGATCGCTGCTAACTGTAAACAGGTTGATGTGCGGATTGATGCCTTTACCTACAGTGAATACGGTGATATCGATGGTCATCTGGTAAGTATTGGTTCTGACGCCCTACCCCCTGACGAGATTTATCAGTTCTATCGATTTCCAGCAGAGATTCAACTACAGTCCCAGGTTCTAGAATCTAGAGGTGAGACATATACACTCCGCTCCGGTATGTCTTTAAACGCCAACATTAAAACAGAAAAGCGTACGGTTATCTCCTTCTTTACCGATCTGTTTGTTCGTAAAAAGGACAACTTCTTCTCCAAATAAGGGATATCTCTGCCAAAGTCAGCAACTTTCCCAGGGGCTTAGCCAAGGTTAGGCCCCTGCCCCCCGAACAGCAAGACTCTCGAAGCCCGCTAGCTTCTCTGATCCTAGAGAAGCTAGCGGGCTTCGCACTTATCAACACAGAGATAGGGAAATCCACTGCTTAACAAAAACAGTGAATTTTTCAAATTCCCCAGGTCAGCAGGCATACTCAAACTGACCCCACGCAAACCCAACTGGTCTTCCATTACCATGCAAGATTTCAACTGGAAAAAACTTCAAAATGGTTCGGATATTCGTGGTGTTGCAATCGGCGGTGTTGCCAATGAACCCGTCAACCTCACCCCAGACATTGCCCAGCGCCTAGGCCAGGCTTTTACCACCTGGTTAGCCACAAAATTAAGTAAATCCCCTGCCGAGCTGCAGCTTGCCGTCGGTCGAGATAGCCGCATATCTGGCCCCGTTCTGATGCAGGGGGTGATGAATGGCATGACAACCCTGGGGGCTCACGTTTACAACGTAGGTATGGCCTCCACTCCCGCCATGTTTATGAGTACCGTTACCCCTGGGTTCGAATGCGATGGGGCCATCATGATGACCGCCAGCCATCTGCCCTTTAACCGCAATGGTCTAAAGTTTTTTACCGCCCAGGGGGGACTAGGGAAACCAGATATTACCGAAATTTTGACCCTGGCGGAGCAAAATGACTTTCCTGCAGCTGCCACAGCGGGAGCCATCGAAGAACGGGACTTTATCTCTGTCTATGCGGAGCAGCTGGTGCAAACAATTCGCACCGCCGTCAACCATCCCCAAACCTTTGACCAGCCGCTCCAGGGGCTAAAAATTATTGTCGATGCTGGCAATGGGGCCGGGGGCTTCTATGCCAGCAAAGTTCTAGAACCCCTGGGGGCTGACACTACCGGGAGCCAGTTTTTAGATCCCGATGGTATGTTTCCCAACCATATCCCCAACCCCGAAGACTCCGATGCCATGGCGTCTATTTGTCAGGCCGTGCTCGCCAACAAGGCCGATTTTGGCATTATCTTTGATACAGATGTAGATCGCTCGGCTGCCGTCGATCACCAGGGTCAGGAACTGAACCGTAACCGTTTGATTGCACTGATTTCTGCCATTGTGCTACAGGAGCATCCAGGCTCCACCATTGTCACAGACTCCATTACCTCCGATGGATTAGCTCAGTTTATTGAGCAAGATTTGCAAGGCAAGCACCACCGCTTTAAGCGCGGCTACAAAAATGTCATCACCGAAGCCGTCCGCCTTAACCAAACCGGAGAAGACTCCTGGTTAGCCATTGAAACCTCTGGCCATGGAGCCATGCGGGAAAACTATTTCCTAGATGATGGGGCTTATCTGGTTAGTAAGCTACTGATCGAGTTAGCAAAAGCTCACCAAACAGGACGAGTACTAACAGATTTAATCGCCGCGCTTAAAGAACCTCAAGAGAGTCGAGAGATTCGGATCAAAATTGGAGTAGATGACTTTAAAACCTATGGTGAGAGTGTGATTGAACAACTTAAAGCATTTGTTAAAAGCCAGGCAGGTTGGTCATTGGTGCCCAACAACTATGAAGGTATCCGCGTCGCCTGTTTATCTCCAGAAGAAGATGGTTGGTTTTTGCTGAGACTTTCTCTCCATGACCCAGTTTTACCTTTGAATATTGAATCAAACATAACGGGTGGTGTTACCCAAATAACCCAACGGCTGTTGGAGTTCTTCCACAGGATTGAGTCCTTAGATTTAGCAGCTTTTTCTTAAAATACTGCTGATAGCTCAAGGCAAGGCTTCTATCGCCATAGGTCGATGCGAGCAGTGTCAGTGGGCACCATCACAGTGACTGGACTACGGCAAAGTAACCACGGGTGCGCCAATCATCAAATTTTGCGGCGGCGGTTGCAGTTATTGATGGGTCAACACCGACTAGGGCATCAGACTTGAGTACTCTCAACGCCAAGGCCTTGAAAGGAACTCCAGACGTGGCCATTTGAACGGGGGTATCCATTGGCCATTGGCGATCTTGTACAAATCGACGATAGTTCAGATCGCCTTTTGAAATCACACCAATGGAGTTACTTAGGGTATCGCCAAGAGTTTTGTCTAGCGCGTTGAAGTGTCTGGGTTCACCCCAGTCAACTTCAGCCTGAATCTGCAAGCGATCGCAGTCAATGGCGGTTCTAAGTCGTTGTCCCATCAAGCAAATACTTTCAGAGAGGTTCTCGCTAATAAAACGATTAAGGGTT
Source organism: Cyanobacteria bacterium J06554_1 (assembly GCA_038534515.1). Classification (GTDB taxonomy): domain Bacteria; phylum Cyanobacteriota; class Cyanobacteriia; order Phormidesmidales; family Phormidesmidaceae; genus Leptothoe. Next base: position 10,815 of record JBCAWO010000028.1, on the reverse strand, counting down.
TTCTCTACATCAATGGAGAGAGCATCGGAAACGAACATAGGCCATGGTTTTACATGGATGATCACCCGAATATTGTTGAATAAGCTGAGTAGGGCATCGACCATCACCAGATCCCAACACAGCTCATGTCCGGCATTATCAGCGATTATGTGAATATCTCCTTGACTAGGATATTGCTCTAAACAAGAGATAAACATGTCACTTTCGTCTAGTAACACACGATCATTCCATAAATTGGAGTCACTACGTGAGGTAATTAGCTGACTGTAGTCTGCCTCATTGGCAAATAATGCACAGCGAATGGTCGCCCTCAGTAAATCTGCTCCGGATAATTCCGAGATTTTTTCTAACCCAGTGGCAAGGTCTGACATTGCTTCAGTTAATGCACTTTGGCGAGCCCGGAGGAAAACATCAACCCCAGTATCAAAGTATCTGGCGATAGAATTTAAGCCATGGTAGAAGAGAAATTCTAAATCGAAAAATGATAGGTCATCCCAGGTTAAGTCAGTTAGCTGGTCAAGGTAATTTTTCCAATAAACTGTAGGGCGAGTAAAAATTGTGGTGTCGATGGGGCTACCGGTAATAATGGCTTGAAGCATTGTTTGGGCAGTTTGTCCCTTTAGCTGATCTTCAATATTTGCCAGAATTTTTGGTAGCCGACGGGTAATTGTATAGTCTACGAACCCGTGACCCTGGTTGCGTTTGATTGGCTTAGGGTGATTACTCGATGGGGTCATGGGCTAATATGATGCACTCGATGGCTGGGAGCCTTGCGGTGGGCGATTACATGTCATGGATTCAGGCTCTTTGAGCCAGCGGTCTTAAACCATTTAGAGCTCGGGAGAGCCGTGGTGAAATGACATGGGAAAGTTTGTGTTAATAAATACGATTCTGCACGTATTACATCTCATTAATGTTAATTGCTTGAGTTGGCACTTAGCATCTGGTGATGGGTTATTTTTAGTGGTTTTAATACATTTGAGTGGATTAGGTTCTGTATTTCCTCCCGGGAAAGGACATAGGGAGAGTTGACTGATGGGGATGGATTGCGATCGCATTTCAATTCAGCTAACTAATGGCAAGGAGGGTTGCTCGGGACGTTCCCTGCCGAACCCTCCCTGTTCGTGGGGCCTCAACGCCCCACACCCCCGCAAACATAGAAACCATATCCCCTTTAGGCAGTTTAGGTGCTCGTTGGGGTGGTTACACTGTTCCGCGTTTGCTTCACATCGTAAAAGGGACGTTATCCCACTACTCTTTACTAAGGCTCTCCAGAAGGCTCTTCAGAAGGAATTATCCAGCCAGGAATCGCGCATTGATATCTTAAATTTCCGCGCATTGATATCTTAAATTTCTAGGATCATCAAATTTCTATGGTCAAAAATGGCCTGCCCAATGTAATGGTATCGAGACCTGTCCGAGTACTTGGATAAATGAGTCTTAAAACATACTGATCGTCCCCAATGTTATGGGCGTTTACGCTAAACTTCAGGGGTAATTTCTAAAACCGCTTTAATTCAGTTTTTTGGATTTGCTGTGACAGTTTGTCATTTGATATAGCACGCTCTCAATTTCAGAATCGCTTGGTGCTTTTTATTATTTTATCGAAGCATTTAGTCGCCACGCTGTTACCCATTGATATGAGATAACCCATGTCGTCCTGTTGCGTAGTCCTAAATTTTCTTATTTAGCAGCCAGATAAATCTTGTAAAACCATTACTACAGCCTTGACGGTGGGTTAACCGAAGAGCATTGCCTGAGGTGGGAGGATAACGATGCATATTGATGGACTTGAAGGTGAGCAGATCCACACAATTTTAATGTTGATGGCCTTAAATGTAATTGTCTTTGCAGCTTTGATTGTGCAAATTCAAGCCAAATTTGCCTTTTTAAGCGGGTGTACGTTGTTTTAGCGTGTCAGTTTCTGTCAGTTTTTGATTGAAATATGTTTGAGTATTTACCTCCGCTCAACGACCATAATTTGCCCTATCCCGACACAATGCATCCCATTGTGGTGCATTTTGTGATTGCGATGGTGTTGTTCTCTGTTTTGTGCGATGTTATCGCTTACTTTACCCGTAATGTTCGTCTTTACGAGGTGAGCTGGTGGAATCTATGTTTTGCCACGGTGTCTATTTTTATTGCTGTTATTTTTGGACAAGTGGAAGCAGGTTTAGCTGAACCCTACACAGCGGCAGAAGCCACCCTGAACCTACATACCCTTATCGGTTGGTCCCTGTCAGGAATTATTGCTGCGATTACTGGGTGGCGCTACATCCTTCGTTCTCGCGATCCCAAAGCGCTGCCTGCTCCATTTTTAGGGGTGGGCGTTTTACTGGTGGGTCTGGTGTTCTTCCAGGTTTATCTGGGCGACCTGCTGGTGTGGGTCTATGGGTTACATACGGTGCCTGTGGTAGAAGCCACCAGGGAGGGGATATTGCAGTGAATCCAGACTTGATTGAACAGCTACAGCTGGGTGCCAACGATCTGCCCTATCAGATTCCCATTCATCCCAACCTGGTTCACCTTACCCTGGGGCTATTTATTGTTTCCGTCGGGTTTGACATTGTCGGTGTGCTGTTTCCATTGGAAAAGCCGGTCTTTAAATTGTTGGCCATCCCTGCTACCCGCTCCAATTTCTTTGATGTAGGGTGGTACAACATGTTGGCGGCTGCCATCATCACATTTTTTACCGTCGCTGCGGGCTTTTATGAGATTATGCTGGCCCAGCCTGTGGCAGGCGTAGAGAGCGCCTGGGGGCTTGAAGCCATGGAAACCATGCTCTGGCACGGAGTTGGTGGTGTGGTGTTGCTGCTGCTAATTGTAGCGATGACGGTGTGGCGAGGGTTTCAACGGTTTGTTTGGCATCGGGACCGGGCTCGCCAGGTACAGTGGGCCTATTTATTGGCCGGACTGGGGATTTTTGCGTTGATGTTTGTCCATGGCACGCTAGGGGCACAGCTAGCGGCTGAGTTTGGCGTACATATTAGTGCGGATCGGCTGCTGGAGATGGGTCAAGATCCCAATTCGCTGTTGCAGTCGTCGGTTAGAGGGGTACAGCAGTGAAAATCCGTACGGTTTTAATTTTAGCGATCGCAGCCGTTATTCTAGCGATACTCAGTTTCTGGGTGGGTCAGCAGGCCTATGGTTGGATGCCCCCCCAAGCCTCGGCAGAGTCGGTGCTCGTGGATGATTTGTTTAGTTTTCTAGTCACCATAGGCACGTTTATTTTCCTAGGGGTATCTGGAACATTGATTTACTCGATTTTGTTTCAGCAAGCGGGTAAATATGACACCACCGATGGCCCCCACCTTGAGGGCAACGTTACCCTGGAAGTTGTCTGGACAGCCATCCCCTTTGTTTTAGTGCTATGGATTGCGACCTATAGCTTTCAGGTATACGACCAAATGTCGATCCTGGGGCCAATGGAGCATATGCACATGGCCGAGGCCGAAGCCGCCCCTGCACCATCAGAGGCCGCCCCAGCGAGCGAACCCATTGAGGTTTTGGCCCGGCAGTGGGTCTGGGAGTTTCGTTATCCAGAACAACACATCAGTAGCACAGAGCTTCACTTACCCAACAACCAGCGGGCGGTACTAACGCTCAAATCCGAGGACGTGATTCACGGCTTTTATATCCCAGCGTTTCGGGTCAAGCAAGACATCATCCCCAACCAGGCTATCCAGTTTGAATTTACCCCCATCCGAGAAGGTAGCTACCGACTGCGAGATTCAGAATACAGCGGCACATATTTTTCATCCATGCAGGCGGATGTTGTTGTAGAGTCCCCCGAAGCCCATCGTGAGTGGCTAGCTCAGGCGGCGGCCCAATCTCCCAAAGTGGCCTATAACGAAGCCTTTGATAGCTACCGCCGTGCCACTGAGAAAGGCATCAGTGCAGGATGGAAAACCGTAGCTCCAGCGGCACCTCCCCTGGTTAATTATTCTGGTTCACCGCTTCTAGAGGAGTAGCTTCCATGACCAATGTTTTAGTCGACGAACCTGGCAGCAACTTAAACCAGCCTGGTGAGTCCTGGCGTCGTTTCTTTAGCTTTAGTACCGATCATAAGGTGATTGGTATTCAGTATATTGTCACGGCCTTCTTTTTCTTTTTAGTGGGGGGCCTGTTTGCCATGGTGATCCGGGGGGAGTTGATTACCCCTGAGGCCAACTTAGTTGACCGCACGGTCTACAATGCCATGTTTACACTCCATGGCACGGTCATGCTGTTTTTGTGGACCTTCCCGGTCTTGGCGGGATTAGCAAACTATCTGGTGCCGTTGATGATTGGGGCACGGGATATGGCCTTTCCGCGGTTAAATGCGGTGGCCTTCTGGATGGTGCCCGTGTTTGGAGTGGTGCTAATGGGCAGCTTCTTGGCCCCCGGGGGACCGGCTCAGGCGGGTTGGTGGTCCTATCCCCCCATCAGTTTACAAAATCCATCGGGAACGTTAATTAACGGTCAGTTTCTGTGGCTGTTGGCAGTTGCCCTCTCGGGTATCTCATCAATTATGGGGGCCGTGAATATTGTCACCACAATTATCCGTATGCGCGCCCCGGGCATGACCTTTTTTCGCATGCCCATTTTTGTTTGGGCGGTGATGAGTGCCCAGATTATTCAGTTATTTGGGCTACCGGCCCTGACGGCAGGGGCCGTAATGCTGCTGTTTGATTTGAGTTTGGGGACTAGCTTTTTTGACCCCATCAAAGGCGGCGACCCAATTTTGTATCAGCACTTTTTCTGGTTTTATTCCCACCCGGCAGTGTATGTGATTATTCTGCCGATCTTTGGGATTTTCTCAGAGCTACTGCCTGTCTATGCTCGAAAGCCGCTCTTTGGCTATAAGGTTGTTGCCGTCTCTTCGCTGATTATTGTTGCCCTGAGCGCGGTGGTGTGGGTACACCACATGTTTGCCAGCGGCACCCCCGGCTGGATGCGGATGCTGTTTATGTTTTCCACCATGCTAATCTCGGTACCCACCGGGATTAAGGTGTTTGCCTGGGTCGCTACGGTGTGGGGTGGAAAGATTCGGCTGACCAGCGCCATGCTGTTTGCCCTGGGCGGTCTGGTGATGTTTGTATTTGCTGGAATTACCGGCATTATGCTAGCAGCGGTACCGGTAGATATCCATGTGAACAACACCTACTTTGTTGTGGGTCACTTTCACTACGTGATTTACGGAGCAACGGTGATGGGGGTATACGCCGCCCTCTATCACTGGTTTCCAAAAATGACAGGGAGAATGTACAACGAAGGGCTGGGTAAGCTTCATTTTGTGCTGACATTTATTGGAGCTAACCTTAACTTCTTTCCCATGCATCCTTTGGGGTTAGAAGGCATGCCTCGACGGGTAGCATCCTATGACCCTGAATTTGCCTTTTGGAATGTAATGGCTAGCCTGGGTGCTTTCTTGTTAGGGATGTCAACACTGCCATTCATTTTGAATATGGTGGGCTCCTGGATTCAGGGTGAGAAAGCGCCCGATAACCCCTGGCGGGCCATTGGTATTGAGTGGCTGGTGTCGTCTCCCCCCAGCCATGAGAACTTTGAAGTACTGCCCGTGGTGGTGGCTGGCCCCTATGGCTATGGCAAATCTGACCCGCTTGTTTCCAATGCTGACGAACTAGAGGTGGCCCATGAGTAGTACCGAGCTAGATCCTGCACTGGATCAACCGATCGCAGTTGAAACTGCCCACGAGCATGATGAAGCGGGCAACAGCATGTTTGGGTTTATTGTTTTCTTGCTGTCAGAAAGTGTTATTTTCTTGAGCTTTTTTGTGGGCTACATTGTCTACAAAACGAGCACTGCCGACTGGCTACCCCTGGGGGTCGAGGGGTTAGATATAAGAGAGCCTGCCATCAACACCGTGGTACTGGTATCCAGTAGCTTTGTAATTTATGCGGCCGAGCGCTGTCTCCATGTAAAAAATCTGTGGGGGTTTCGGGCGTTTTGGCTGCTGACCATGGCCATGGGTAGCTATTTTCTGTACGGTCAGGCGGTGGAATGGAGCGGTCTAGAATTTGGTATTACCGATGGGTTATTTGGGGGTACCTTTTATCTGCTAACCGGGTTCCACGGACTGCACGTGCTGACGGGGGTGCTGCTACAGCTGATTATGCTGGGGCGCTCTTTTCTCCCTGGCAACTATGACGGTGGCGAATTTGGTGTGGCGGCCACATCTCTGTTTTGGCACTTTGTCGATGTCATCTGGATTGTTTTGTTTTTGCTAATCTACATTTGGCAGTGAGGGGTGCATTGTGATTATTGACGATGGGCAGTATGACGTAATTATTGTGGGTACTGGGGCAGGGGGCGGTACCCTGGCCCATAAGCTGGCCCCCACTGGTAAGAAGATTTTGGTCTTGGAACGGGGGGATTTTATGCCCCTGGAAGAACAAAATCGGAGCAATGTGGATGTGTTTAAGCGGGAGCGCTACCACGCCCCCGAGCAGTGGTACGACACGGCTGGAGAGCCATTCTCACCCCAGATGAATTATGCCGTTGGCGGCAATACTAAAATTTATGGGGCCACATTGCTACGGTTTCGAGAGCAGGACTTTGAACGGGTAGAGCACCAGGCGGGGGTTTCCCTGGAGTGGTGTGTAAAATATGCTGATTTTGAACCCTACTATACTGAAGCCGAACAGCTCTATCAGGTGCATGGCACCCTGGGGGACGACCCAACCGAGCCCGAGCACAGCCAGGGGTATCCGTTTGAAGCGATTGATCAAGAGCCTGAGATTGAGGAAATTTGTGGGGCTATGCGATCGCAAACTGGTTCGTCCACCACACTGCACCCCACCCGACTTCCCCTCGGTCTTACCCGTCAGGACGATGACCCCACTAATGATTCCGAAGTTAGCGGCATTGTTCCTGCCCTCAAGTATCCCAATGTCATCCTTAAAACCAGTGCCAAGGTAATCGCTCTCCACACCGATCCCTCCGGGCGGCGCGTCAAAGCTGTCGAAACCCAGGTGGGCGATCAAATCTACTTATTTTTTGCTGAGATTGTTGTCCTGGCCTGTGGTGCTGTCAACTCCGCCGCCCTACTGCTACAGTCTGCCAATGAGAAACATCCTAAAGGCTTAGGCAACAGTTCTGACCTGGTCGGTCGTAACCTGATGAAAAGTTTGCTCACAGCGGTGGTACAGCTCAAGAATAAAGCCAATAAAGGCGATTTCTTTAAAACCGTCTATATTAACGATTTCTACTGGGGAGATGCTGACTTTCCCTATCCCATGGGCCACATTTACAATACAGGCGGACTGCTCAGCGACATTATTTTTGCAGAGGCCCCACCGCTACTGTCTATTCTTGCCAAATATATGCCTAATTTTGGTCTTAAGCAGTTAGCTACTCGCTCCATTGGCTGGTGGATACAGACAGAAGACCTACCTGACCCCAACAATCGCGTTCGGGTTGAGAATAATAAGCTCTACATCGACTATACCCCCAATAATTTAGAAGCCCACGACCGACTCATCTATCGTTGGACAGACATTCTTAAAACAATTGAAAAAGAGTTAGGCGGATTTCAACGGGGCACCCATCCCCGGGGAGAGGTGCCGATCCAGGTTATGGCTAACCAGTGCGGCACCTGCCGTTTTGGTAACGACCGGACCACCTCAGTACTCGATCCAAACTGTCGCTCCCATGATGTCGACAATCTCTATGTGGTGGATAGCAGTTTCTTTCCATCAAATGCAGGTGTTAGCCCCGCCCTGACAGTAATTGCCAATGCGTTGCGGGTGGGGGAGCACTTAATTGAGCGATTGGGATAGGTACAGCGGAGAGTCTATGAATGTGTACGGGACTGCGATTATGTATCACGTATTTCTTTTAAACAGGCCACCTTGGCTTATGATATGACTATAGGATAAGTGTATGCATTTACAAAGTGTCTATTCTGATGACCGACATGTTTAATAGGTTGATTCTTTACGTCAGAATGACAACATTAAAGATTAGTTGCTAGTTCATAACACTGACATTAAAAAGCTTTGTTTATGTCCCAGAGACACTCCTCCTCGCTGTAGCTGGAGGTTCTTTAAAGTCTTGGGCTTAGAGCTTTCAATGTTGGGCGGCACTCTAATACAAGATTTTTTTCTTCAGCCATGGCGACCCTGAGGTGGCTGGTATGTGTAGTTTGAGGTTCACCAGAATGAATTGGTTGATGCGTGTAGAAAAGTGGTGCCTTTGGGGCCATATTCTCTCAATGGCGTTTGGTTTAGCGGGGTTGCTTTGGGTCATGCCCCACCCAGAGATTTTGGACCATTTGCCAGCGGGTCCCACCCTCTATCGGTGGAGTCTAGCGGGAGGTGGTGTGGCCTATATTCTGATGGGGGTTGTGGCTGTTTCTCTTTATTGTTATCGAACCATTGGCCTCGGCGCTTTATTGGCTTTTTTAGTGCCTGCCATTGGCGTGTCATTGACGAGTGAGCTGTATGGAACAAGCACGGGGTTACCCTTTGGAGACTATAGCTATCTGAATGGGTTGGGCTATAAAATCGCTGGATTAGTGCCATTTACGATTCCTCTGTCCTGGTTCTATCTAGGGATTTGCTGCTACTTGTTGGCGCGGGGCGGTTTGCTAAAACAAAATGGGTCTAAACTATGGCAGCTGCCAGCCTTGGCCATCGGAGCGCTGTTGTTAATGTCTTGGGATTTTGTGTTGGACCCAGCCATGAGTCAGACGGCGATGCCCTTTTGGTATTGGCATACACCGGGGGCCTTCTTTGGTATGCCCTATCAAAACTTTGCCGGTTGGTTTTTTACCGGTCTGTTGTTTATGTCTATAGCCGCTGTCTTTTGGCGCGAGAACACCCGTGTTAACGGCCTTACCCGCACTCAGCTGGGGTTACCTTTGGCCATATATGTTGCCAACTTTAGCTTTGCCATGGTGATGAGTTTGGCCGGTGGTATTTACACCCCGGTGTTGCTAGGGATGATCTTGGGTTTATTTCCAGCGCTGCTGTGCTGGTTGGCGGCACCAGCTGACAATGATTCGAACCTGATGTCGCTGGGGCTGCAGCCGACGGTTGAAATGTCGGCAGCTGGGGCCTCTGAGTCGTGATCGGGTCGTCTATATCGAGCGGGGATGGAATAAGTGCGATCGCACTTATTCTATTAACCCTCCAGCTGCCCGCCGTTATGGTGCTGCTATCCCGACTATTTAAGGGCCCCGGTCGGCGACGTCCGCTCCGCCCTCTTGCTGCTGAGAATGAGCCCGTCGAGAAGGGGCCCGCCAGCCTAAAAGGGGCCGTCAGCATAGTGGTCCCCACCCTGAATGAAGCGCAACGGATTACCCCCTGTTTACAGGGCTTGACCCGCCAGACCGAAGAGGTGCGCGAAATTGTCGTGGTGGATAGTCGTTCTACCGACGGTACGCCTGAGTTAGTCAAAGCCGCCCAGGCAAACGACCCCCGATTTTCTCTCTTAACCGACGACCCGTTGCCCCCAGGATGGGTGGGGCGACCCTGGGCACTTCACTATGGCTATACTCACAGTTCGCCTGAGAGTAAATGGGTGTTAGGCATTGACGCCGACACCCAGCCCCAGCCAGGTTTGGTGGCAGCGCTCATATCGGCCGCCGAGACCGAAGGCTATGACTTAGTCTCACTTTCGCCACAGTTTATTTTGAAAACACCGGGGGAGGTATGGCTGCAGCCAGCGCTACTCATGACCCTGGTGTATCGGTTTGGACCAGCGGGGGCCGACGAAGAAGCCGAGAGAGTCATGGCCAATGGCCAATGTTTTCTCTGTCGGCGAGAATTGCTAGATCGGCTGGGGGGCTATACCATTGCTAAATCGTCGTTTTGTGATGACGTCACCCTCGCCCGGTACGCCGCCAAATCTGGAGCAAAGGTAGGCTTTTGGGATGGCGCTTTCTTGTTAAAAGTGCGTATGTACGAAGGTCTGCAAGAAACGTGGACAGAATGGGGCCGCTCCCTGGACTTGAAAGATGCATCTTCGCCGGGACAGATTTGGAGTGATTTGTGGTTTTTGGCCAGTGTGCAAGCATTGCCGTGGCTGAGTCTGCCGATTTTGCTGTGGGCAGCCCCCAGCCCATCGGTGCAGCTGGCCTTGGGGTTAAACACTGGTCTTATTGCCATTCGATTTGCCCTTCAGCTGGCCGTTAGTTCCTCCTACGATTTAAGCCAGGCCCAAGGGAAATGGCTATTTTGGCTGTCACCCCTGGCCGACCCTTTGGCCGTTATGCGCATTGGCCTGTCCTCATTTCACACACCTACCAGCTGGCGCGGACGGCAGTATGATCTGGGGCATATCCCCTCAAACTAAACTACCGCTGCATTCATGCCATTCAGACACTGCTGCTAGCCATGCTAGGTCAGGGTATTGGAAAGCGGTTAAGCAACAGCAGGCCGAGGTTGTTGTTGGGCCGGCTGTGATCGCGACAGAACTAAATCGCCTGTTTCCCCAATTAACCCAGTGGGCTTTGGCCAGGGGCAACTGATCTGCATGGAACTTGTAGAAATATGTAGCTTGGCGCACATAGTTCAGGTCACACGTGATCGTTGAAAGCCATAAGTAGCAACAGCTATGCAAGACTCGTGTGATGACGACAAACTCAAACTTCCTCACCCACAACCTAAAGTATTTTTCAGCTGATTAATCACTTGTTTGGGTAAACGTCTGTCTAGATTACTGAGGGTTTCTAACCATCGGCAGAGTGTTGCAGGAGTTGAGAGCCTGCGTTGATAAGCTTCTTGAATAACCCATAGGGTGCCATGGACCGTTACATTTTGCTGCTGGCAAAGAGTGCGGAGTGGCTTCTCATTAGTAAGAAGTAAGCG
>JBCAWO010000027.1:0-62042 GCA_038534515.1 Cyanobacteria bacterium J06554_1 | reverse complement strand
CTTTACTTAAGGTATCCACGCTCAGAACCCTTGTATGTCTATTTTCTTGCCAAAATTCATAAACGGTTTCCAAAACTAATTATTCTGAGTGAATTTCCAACCTACCCCTATGATCAAGAGTATAAAAGAGACCTCAAGCTAAAAGATCGGCTTGTTTTCTTTTTAGATAAGATTACTCGCCAGTATCTCAAACATTTTATTAATCGAGTCGTAGCGATTAATTATGATCAACACATATTTGGGATAGACACAATTTCAATTGATAATGGCATTAATATTGCAGACTATAAGCCCAAGACTAACTTACCAGTTGCACCAGAGTTCATAAATATTATCGGTGTCGCAAACGTTAGCCCTTGGCATGGTTATGACCGATTCATTAGGGGGCTTGGTAAGTATTATCGGCAATCTTCAGACACGCACCGTGAAATAATATTTCATATTGTTGGAGCTCAGGCTCCTTATCTGAATGAGCTCGTAATGCTGGCATCCCAGGAAGGGATTGCTGATTATGTCATTTTTCATGAGCCTACCCAGGGCAAAGAGCTAGATTCCCTTTTTATAGATTGTCAGCTTGCCATAGGTGTTTTGGGTGGACATCGAAAAGGTCTAGAAATTATGTCACCTCTTAAAAATAGAGAATACTGCGCCCGGGGTATTCCTTTTATCTTTAGTCATAGCGATCCAGACTTTCCAGCAGACTTTCAATATTCTCTACATGTAAGTTCTGGTGAACGTCCAATTGACGTTAGTCAATTGATCGATTTCATTGAACAATTAAAGCATGAGAATGACGTTGTTAAGAACATGCGAACCTATGCATCTAAGACCCTCAGCTGGTCAATTAAATTAAACCCTGTAAAATCCTACATTGATAATTTTGTCTATTAACTACCCTCTAATAAATTATGAATAAGGATCTATTTAATAGACGAATTCAATGTCCCGTATGCTCTTCTAAAAAATTCACTGAAGTTTATCACTGCAAGTTTTCAGAAAAAGGGATACAAACATATCTCATAAATGCTTATGGACCAGGTGAAACCATAAACTTTCAGTACCTTGAAAATTATAAGTATTCATTAATTCAGTGTGGGAACTGTGATTTGATTTTTCAGGAATACATCCCAAAATCAAATTTTATGGTTGAACTTTATGACAGTTGGATTGACCCCGAACAAGCATTAAGACAACAACAAAACTATAAAGTCTCCTATTACTCTACCTACAGTCAAGATATCCTTCAGATATTGGCTTATCTTAGTAAACCTCCTGCTACTTTAAAAGTGCTTGATTTTGGTATGGGGTGGGGGCGTTGGGCCCTTATGGCTAAAGCTTTTGGCTGTGAGGTGTACGGTGTGGAACTATCGGAACAGCGCATCAACTATGCTAAAACCAACGGGATAAAATCCATTGGCTGGAATGATATCCCCAATTACAAATTTGATTTTATCAATACAGATCAAGTGTTTGAGCACCTTTCTGAGCCTGTTCATGTTTTAACTCAGCTTAAACAATCACTACAATCAAATGGGATCATTAAAATCTGCGTCCCCAACTCATTTGGCATACGGTATCGCCTTATGCATATGGATTGGACTGCTCCAAAAGGCTCGCTAAAGTCACTCAATCCAGTTGCTCCACTTGAGCACATTAACTGCTTTTATCGTAAGTCTATGCTTAATTTAGCCCAGAGGTTAGACTTATTAGAAGTTAAAATTCCTATTTCTATTCAGTATCAGTATATGACTGTTTGGGATAGCCCTAAAAAGGCACTACGCAATCTATTAATGCCAATATATCGGAATATTTTTGGGCTACAAAACTATTATCTCTTTCAAAAAAAACCGTTATAGCTTTCTAAGATTTTATTCTATGGGCCTCTTTAAATATTTTGCTGACGTTATTTCAAAATCGTCTCTTTACCGAAAGGCAAACGATCTTTGGCAAGCCAATCAAAAAGACTATTGGCTGTCTTTAAGTAAGCTAGAAAAAGTCTATGTGGGCAGCTATATTATTTTGCGAGACTATGCTGAGGGATGTTTCCCACCAACGTTTACTGATCAGGCTTTAGCCTATGAGGCTGAGGAGCAATTTTTCTTTGCACTACCGGGGGTTGATCCGGCAGAAGCCTTAGAAAGCGATCTAAGGAAGCCATTTTGGCTAGGGAATGAACGCTATCTCAACTATTTTCTTGAGCTTTGTGAAGCGCTAAAATCATGCGGCATTGCCCCTCCTCAAACCATTTTAGAGTTGGGTGCTGGCTCTGGATGGATGTCAGAATTCTTAGCTACTATGAAATTTAAGGTTATTGCCACTACGATTGGGCAAAGTAGTGTTGAGCAAATCCATAAAAGGGCAGAAAGTCTTGAGGTTAAAGGGTTTCCAGGTAGCCTTAGCGGATTTCAATCTGCCATGGAATCAATTGACATGACGCTTCAGCAAAAGGGAGAACCCCAAGTAGATGTCATATTCGTTTTTGAGGCGTTACACCATGCCTATGACTGGCGTAAGACATTTAGTGCCGTTTACAACAGTCTAAAGCCAGGCGGCTGGTTCCTTATCTGTCGTGAGCCCAATTTGTTACACACATACATCTCCTATCGAGTTGCCAAGTTATCGAATACCCATGAAATTGGTATGAGTAGGACTGAAATGCTTAAGACCTTAAGTAACGTTGGCTTTAAGGAAAAAATTGTTCTCAAGAATCATCTGCATTACTTTCTCAAGCCCCACTGGATTGCTGCCCAGAAGTGAGTGCTGAAAGGCCTAGAAAAATCTGCAGGACATGTTTAATAATTTTCCACTTTGGTTTTAATAGCCCGGGTTGGAGTTCGAGCTGATTAAAAAGACTAAAAACATGCTTGGCTTTTTTTATATTCCATACTCTGATGTGGCGTACTGTGCCAGCTAAAATAAATTGATGGAAATAGTTTGTCTTACACTTTTCCAATGTTTCTGGAGAGAGCCAACCCTGTGAGCATACTTCGTTAAATAATGTCTGAAGTCCTTTCACAATTTGAGGATTAAACATTTCCATGGTGAGGGCCTGGTCATGGACTGTATAGTTTGCTGTCACAATCGGAACGCAAAGTAGGCCACACTCATGGCACACGCGGACCCACATTTTAATATCGGCAATCCCCCCAATCGTTTTGTCAAAATAGCCTATCTTTTGAAAAATTTTCTTTCTCAGCACTATTCCTGGGAAACGGATAAAAGAAGAATCGGTTAGTATTTTTTCTAGAGCAGATTCGGGGGTAAGCGGCTGGAGGGATGTAAAAATCTGCTGCTTACGAATACGTTGCTGTGACGTCACAACGTTAACACCAAATAACAATGCAGAGGCGTTGGAATGTTGTTGTAGAGTCTGGAGAATTTTGTCAGGCGCTGCTGTCTCCAGATAATCGTCGTCATGAAGTAGCAACACATATTCCCCTGAAGCTATTTGAATGCAGTGGTTCCAATTGCCCGCCATGCCTAAGCTAGGAATGTTCTGACAATAGTGATGATGACCGTGCCAATTGGCAATAAGCTCATCTACGACCTGTTTACAGGCAGGTATGGTGGAGTCATCGGAAACGATTAGTTCTATTTGCGATTGTTTCTCTATGGATGTTGTTAGGATCGAGCACATTGCACGTCTCAGCCATTCGGGACGGTTGTATGCTGGAATGCATATACTCAATAGGGGCATGGCTCGTGGCTTCTGCGACATTTAAAGCATTAGATTTGATGGGGTTCTGAGTATAGCTTCCCCATTACTAACAACGTTATGGCGTATGTAAACTATTGAAAATGTCAGTCTCTCTATAAGCTTATAAGTCTCTGTATGAGCTTGTGAACAACCGATTAAACGTCTTGGATAGGTGCCTTCACGCATGAAGTTAGGGAGTTTAGGCAGTCGTTATATTTTGAGTGTGCGGGTAGATGGCACCACCTATCAGGATGTGTGCGATCGCATCTCCCCCTGGGCCACCACTAAGCGTTCCTGCTACATCGTCGCAGCCAACGTCCACGTAGTCATGACCGCCTACTGGAATCGAGCGTATCGAAAAATTCTTAACCATGCGGCCCTGGTCACCCCCGATGGTATGCCCCTTGTATGGGGCTTACGACAGCTGGGAATTGCTAACCCATCGAGGGTCTATGGACCCGATCTGATGCTGGCCTGGTGCGATCGCGCTGCCAAAGAGCAGCTGCCCATCTATCTTTATGGCGGCACCGACACCATGGTGCAACACCTGACTCAGAACTTACAGCAGCGGTTTCCCAGTCTGATCATCGCCGGGAGTCATGCGCCGCCCTTTCGCCCCCTCACCCCAGCCGAAGAAGCCGCTGACATTACGGCCATCCACCAGTCTGGAGCAACCGTAGTATTCGTAGGATTAGGCTGCCCTAAGCAAGAGGAATGGATGGCTCGCCAGCAGGGCAAACTCCAGGCTGTGATGATTGGTGTTGGTGCCGCCTTTAGCTTTCACAGTGGGGTCGTCTCCCAAGCGCCTCGGTGGATGATGGCTTGGGGTCTAGAATGGCTCTATCGGCTGCTTCAGGAGCCTCGTCGACTGTGGCGGCGCTACGTCATTAACAACACGGCATTTCTTCTATTATTTGGACTGCAGTTAATGAATCGGGCGATGCGGTCTATCCTAAAGCCATACTCAGAGCATTCTTCTAATTAATACGTGCTCTCAGGGTGCTTGTTTGCCAAGACGTTTAATGAAAGAGCCGTTTTCCCTCAAATCAGGCCGCAGACAGAATTTTCTGTTTGCCATCGGTACAGATATTCGCTCGACCCGGGGCATGCCCCCCCTGCGAAGACTGGGGTGGAACAGTCTTAGGATGGTGCTCTTAATTCTTAGCGATGCCCTAGCCCTGGGGTTGGCCTGGCAGCTGGCACGATTTTTGAACAGATTTTATTCCCCAATTCCTGAGCAGCTGGTGTGGTGGGTATGGCTAGGACTACCCAGTTTGTTTTGGCTATTTGCGGGGGCGACGCTGTTGCTATTTACCCACTATGGCCTCTACGGTGCCACAGTCAGGGCTCGAGACTATCTGCGCGCAGCCCAGCTGGTCAGCTGCGTTTACTTTATGTCGCTGGTGCTAGCCTACTTTTACGATCCAAAGTTAGATGCACCCCGGTCACTTTTTTTTAGTGCATGGGTCGGTAGCGTGGTGTTGGTGATGATCACTCGACTTTTTACCAATAGCTTACTGGCGTCTCTACAGGGCGCGCGCGCACCGGTGCGGGTATTTTTGATTACCAACCCTAACCGGATGCACCGACTATCAAAAACCCTAGAGCAGCGGTCCCACTATCAGGTAGTCGGGGCGGCTATGACCTCAACAGCCAACACTGAGTCAACCTTTCAGCGAATTCTGGCCACGGAGCCCGATGAGGTCATGGCTGAAGATGTGCCCAATGTGGAGCTGGCCTCCGGTCTATATTGGCGCTTGCGTGGGGCCAACATTCCCATGCGGCTGCTGCCGTCCAGTCGGGAAATGTTGTACCGGCGAGGAATGCCGGAGATAGTAGCTGGCTTACCGACGCTGATGATTGAGACCTCGGTTTTCCAGAGTGTTGACTATCGGCTCAAGCGGTGGCTGGACTATGGAGTGGCCGTCCTAGCGGTGTTAGGGCTGAGCCCTGTGTTTGTAGGAATTGCGATCGCAATCCGTCTCACCTCACCAGGTCCTGTTTTCTTTTACCAAGACCGCATGGGGCTCAAGGGCAACGTATTCAAAATATGTAAATTTCGTACCATGACGGTGGATGCCCCCCAACGCCAGGCCCAGCTAGAGCAGCAAAACCAAAGTTCAGACGGAATTATGTTCAAGCTCCAGCATGATCCACGGGTAACCCCCGTAGGAAAGTTTCTACGCCGCAGCAGCCTGGATGAACTCCCCCAGTTATTTAATGTGCTCCTGGGTCAAATGAGTCTGGTAGGTCCCCGTCCGCTCCCCCTCAGAGATGTAGCTCAGTTTGAAACCTGGCACCATATTCGCCATCAGGTACTACCTGGGATTACAGGTCTGTGGCAGGTGTCAGGTCGATCCGACATTGAAACCTTTGACGATGCAGCCAGATTAGATTTGAACTACATCGACAACTGGTCTCTCAACCTAGATCTGGAGATTTTAGCCGCCACCCTACGCATTGTTTTAACAGGCTTAGGGGCGTATTAGCTCAATCAGTATTTAACCCAACGTCGCTTCCTGGCTTATAACCATTCTCTCTAGAGTTTTATGTCCCCATCAGAGCTCCCTAAGCATCGTAGTTCCACAACGGATGGCACCCTTTTAGGTCTGCTGTTAATGGTTCTATATAGCTTATTTACCCTACTCCCTGGCAGCCATTCAATGATGGTATCTTGGCCCTGGGTGTTTATTTGGCAAGTGACCTTAGTTCTCCCAATTCTCTGGCTGCTGTGGCAGCTGTGGTTTAAACCGTGGCGACAGTTTAGCCTGGGAACCGGATTTGATCGGGTCATAGCACTGTTTGTCCTAGGTTTAATTGGGTCCACCCTGTTAGCAGAGTTTCCTAACCAGGCACGCTGGTATGCATGGGCCACCCTCGGTGGTATCGCCGCCATCTATGCGATTTCTGGGTGGCTGAATACCAAAGAGCGCGCCCTGCAGCTGCTCAAATATCAGGCCACCCTCGGCTGCGCTTTTATTTTGGTGAGTTTGGGATTGTGGTTATTCCAAACCTATCTACCAGAACTCTCTCGTCTAGAACAGCTACAACAATTTGGCATCACCGAAACCTTTAACTTCAACCAGTTGACCCTGCGTAACTGGCAACCTATCGGCCATCAAAACTATGTTGCAGGCTACCTGTTGCTGATCTTACCGCTACTCGTTGGCCTCTCTCTCTCCAGCCAAGGACGAGAGCGATGGTTTTGGCTAGGTGGATGTCTGTTGGGGGTCATTGATTTATATACCACTAGCTCACGAGGTGGTGTCTTGGCCCTGCTCATAACAGCTGCTATCGGGGGTGGCATCATCCTATGGCACAGTCAATTCTCGAAACTCAAGACAGCCTTAATTAGTAGCTTGAGCATTATGCTCTTAATAGGCGGAATAATTTCCAATGTTCGCACTCGCAATTCTCTCTTAGCCCTTTTACAAGGCAACGTTGCTAGCGGAGAAATCGCCTATCGCTGGATTACTAACGTAACAGGTTGGAGAATTGGGTTGCCCCATCCCGTTATCGGTGCAGGTCCCGGCAGCATATCACTCCTCTATCAACGCTATCGTCCTTACTGGGCAGGCAGAGAAGCCGAGCTGCACTTTCAGCTCCACAGCACCCCCGCCCAAATCTGGGCAGAGCTTGGCGGTTGGGGCATTGTGGCAAGCATAATCCTCATCATTCTTCTGATGCAGGCCACCTGGCAATGGGCCAAATCCCCTATCCGCCCTAATGCCCTGCCCAGACCCATGGTTTGGAGTCTGTTGGCCGGACTTGTTGCCTATGGCATCATCAGTCTGACAGATTATCAATTAGACAACCTATGCATCGTCGGTACAATCGCTATTTACCTGACGGTGCTAACTAAAGCCTTTACCCATTCATCTGCTGTTGCCCAAGGGACCACAGACCACAATAAACGAACTCGCTTAATCTCGATTACTGGTCTTGGCATCCTACTGGCCGTAGTCTGGTGGCTCACGCCCATCCACCGGGCCTGGGCCGCATCTAGCCAGGCTTTTCAGGCGCTACAAAAGGATGACTTAAACACATTCACAGAACAACTTCAAAAGGCCCATACCCTGGCCCCGTGGGAAAGCTATTATCCCTATCAATTAGGCTGGCGTTTAGGCGACATTAGTTTTCAAACCCCTGAGCCATTTCGAGCAACGGCAATTGATTGGTTTACCCGTGGCAATGAAGCATCACCCTATCAAGAATTTGGCCAGTCTAATCTGGGATGGCTTCTGATAGCAGTCGATGCTCAAGCAGCCCAAAACGCATTTGCCCAATCCATTCAACTTGTGCCAGCGAAACCGGGGGTTTTTCTAGGATTAGGCTATAGCCTGCTGCGTTTGGGGAAAACAGACCTGGCCATTCAGGCTCTGACATTAGAGGTTTTGCGCCATCCCCTGGTCATATCGAGCGACATCTGGAAATTTCCACAGTTTGCTCCACTCTACGACTCTGTTCTACAACAGTCCATAGAACAGTGCACCTCCTTTTTAACCGAGGCATCTCCTGCATTTAAGCAATATCTGTATCGTCTACGGGGGGGATTATCTTGGTGGCAGGGCAATTTAGCCACAGCCGCAACAGATTTAGAGAAAGCAAACGTTGCCATTGGTCCGCCCTTGCTGGCAATGTCTCAGGGAAGTGCCCTGCCAGAGGACATTGCAAGCCTGGCAACAACTCCAACCCAGCTAATTATGCAAGCCTGGCAACAACCCCAAGAACGAGAAGCTTTGATAGTTGAGGCGTTAGTTATGGGCACAGCCAATGCATCTCAATTTTCCCCAACGCCCTCTCAAGAGCAAATAGACCAACTACTCTCAAGTATGAATGCCAGTGACACCTTTGATACTTGGCTTAAACAAGCTGCCCCCGTTGTAGAGCCACGTTACGAACGCTTAGGGTTTGGTGTGCTTAGCCGTCATATTGATGGGGCAAGTCCTAAAGACTATGTACCAATCTTAGATAATTTACCTGTAAAACTCTTTTTTAGTGAGTTATTTCCATCGGCAAGGTACTTTCCTGAATTAGATAAACGATTACAACCCATGAGAAATGAACTATTACTGCGCTCAGCCCAGGAATCATCTTAAAATTTCTGGCGCTGCTGATCCTCGGGATGATTTTATCTGCGAGATGCTGTCCTATGGCCTATCTAACCGATCGGTTCCTCCTCTAAATCAGCAACGGCAAATTTCTCATTCATCGTGTATGTTGAACTGAACAGAGACCTGCCCGCCATTATTAACAACAACAGTGCCCCCCAATAATTCAATCCGTTCGGTTGCTATTTTCTGTGTTTGTTCATCTTTAGCAGACAATAAAACCTGTGTCCATGCGCTGATTTGTGCCGCCCGGCTAACAGGGTTTCTGGCTAAAAACTGTGCGGTTTGGGCAGACAGTTGCGCCACCAGGGGAGCTTCTTCATCCGATGATTGCTTTGCCCAATTGGCTGAGTTTTCATAGGACTTTTGCGCGGCTACCCCATCACCTAAAAACAACAGTTCATCAATGGCCTTAAATCTCCACACATAGTAAGAGCGGGGAGGAATGTTGGGGGCTAAGGACGCCAACCCTTTCTCCATTAGGGCAACTGATTGTTCAGCCTGGGCTAAATATAGCGATAGTGTATTGGAGATATAGATATACGAGTCTATAAATTTAGGATCGCGATCAATTAAGGCATCAAAGTATAGGGCACTCAAACCATACCCTGTAGAGCGTCGCAGCTCTCTATCACCAAAATATTGGATAAACGCGAGGTAAACCCCATCAGCAAACAGATTATCAAAGCCCAACGCAGGTAGTTGGTTTAGGGCACGTAGTCGATCTTCTTCGATAGACTGACGCAGTGCAACTTGAGATGACTGCTGTTGGCCTCCTTGCTTCAACACCATTAAGCGAGTGTATTGAAGTCCAGTTATACCGCTGAGGAGAAGCAACGCTATCAACAAATTACGCATAGTACCCATGGAGCTGCTGCCAATGACATTGGCCGTAAACGCGTATTGCATCTGTCAAGTTAGCTAGGACAAAATGAGATATCCCTGGAAGCTTTAAACCGCAACAGCTAACCTGACTCACAATCGACGGATGTATTCGTCAATCGCTGTAAGCCGTTTCAAAAATTGGGCCTTGCCAATCCTTGAGATGATTTTATCTGAAAGATGGGGGCGTATGGCATTTTTAACAGATTGGAGTATCTCTTAAATCAGCCGTGGCAAAAATTGAAAAAGCCAAGTGAACCGTTTAGGGCACACTTGACTTTTCAATCGCATTACTCTGGCTTAAGTGATGCCATAAGTCGAAACTATGTCATGATTCAGACGTGAGTAACTCACCTCTTAAACATTTGCCGAGTCAGCCAGGATAGCAAAGCTTTGCACTTAATCAGACTAAAAGGGCTTTGTCTAACTTAAGCACATAACACTTCCTTGTAACTCTATCGAGTTAGCTAGCCAGCTTTTATCTACCTTTACTGGATGTCACATCTAGTAGGTGTAACCTCAGCAGCAGCAGCACCAGGGTTGGTGAGTGTTACATCAATGACAGGAGCCAATCCAGTAGCAGGGTTGGTTTCTTCCTCGCACAGGATTGCAGTTGTGGTTGCATCACCAGTGGATTCAATCAGGATGTATGCCATGCCAGCATAATCCTTTACTGCTGTAGCATCGTCTGCAGCCGCAAAGAACTTGGCACCATCGTCAAAGGGATCCGCACTGGTTGCTGTTGTTGCTGCTTGACCAATATTCATGGTCGCATAGGTGCCAGTATCACCATATCTGAAGTTGTTGGTCTCAAATTTAAGACCAGCACCCAGAGAGGCAAGATCAGGTGAAAATCTGGGCTCTTCTAGACGATATGCCTGCTGAGTACGGTTAAGAGTACCAATGTAGGTCTCAGCTTCGGACTGCTTGGCGCGGTTAGCCTGGTTTAGGAAAGAGGGCAGAGCGATCGCAGCTAGGATACCGATAATAATGATTACCACCAGCAGCTCAATTAGGGTAAAGCCTTCGTTGGCCTTTTTCTTACCAGCAAGATGCTGAAGTAGCTTTGCGCGTAGAGTTGTCTTCATTATGGAAAGTGTCTCCTTGAGGTTTGGGATGTAGCGTTGAGCTCCTTGCCTTAAGCTACCCATAGGTATCAGATCTATTATCACTTGGGTTGAAAACCTGAAAAGCCCTGGATTTGCTTGATTAGCGCTACGGTTATAACCTACCCTCGGATCTGAGCAGACCTATCAGCCAATGTACACAACTTGGTTAAATCGCTACGGCACGGCCTACGTATTATTACTGAGTTGTCTATGTATGGATGTTTTATTTATTGACTAAAGGATATGGGTATGGGCAATGCTCTTCCCTTAGGAACGGTCTTTTTTTGACGCTGGGTAAACGCCTCTAGAAGCGTTCTACATTGGGGGCTACAGCTGAGGGTGAAGCGGCCGCTTCACCGCAGGTTTTGGGGGTGGGAAATAGCTTGGTGGGGTTGGCTAGCCCCTGGGTGTTAATGGCTGCTCGAACCCACTGCATGGTTTCTAGATCGGCGGCGGTAAACATTTGGGGCATGTAGCAGCGTTTGTCTGCACCGATGCCATGCTCACCGGAAATACTGCCCCCAGCATCGACACAGAGCTTAAGGATTTCGCCTCCAAGGGCTTCCACGGTTTCGAGCTGGCCAGGAACAGAATTGTTGTACAAAATTAGCGGATGTAGATTGCCATCTCCGGCATGGAAAACATTGGCAACGTCATAGCCATATTTTTGGCTCAATGTTTCGATTTCGTGGAGTACGTGGGGGAGCTGCGCCCTTGGGATAACGCCATCTTGAACGTAGTAGTCGGGGCTAAGCTTACCCATGGCGGCAAAGGCGGCTTTGCGCCCTTTCCACAGACGCAGGCGCTCGTCTGGGGTAGTTGCGATCGCAACCTGCCGAGCCCCATTTTCTTTGACAATTTCGCTTACTTTTTGAGCGCTGGCATCCACATCAGCGGGGGAACCATCCACCTCCACCAGCAAAATTGCCGTCGCATCGCGGGGATAGCAGTCTAACGCAACAACTTCCTCAACGGCGTTGATGCTAAAGTTATCCATCATTTCCATCCCAGCCGGGATGATGCCTGCACTAATAATGTCGGACACACTTTTGCCTGCCGCTTCAACGCTATTAAAGTCAGCCAGCAGCGTCTGGGCACTTTCCGGCGATTTGAGGATGCGCAGGGTAATCTCGGTGGCAATCCCCAGGGTGCCTTCAGAACCAACAAACACACCGGTCAGATCATAGCCGGGGGGTTCGGGCATATCGCCCACATCTACAATGTCACCATTGGGCAGCACCAGCTTGAGACCCAGCACATGGTTAGTGGTGACACCATACTTTAGGCAGTGAACGCCGCCAGAATTTTCAGCAATGTTGCCACCGATGGAGCAAACGGACTGACTTGACGGGTCGGGGGCATAGTAAAAGCCAGCACCGCTGACGGCCTCAGTCACCCAGTTGTTGATGACACCGGGTTGCACTACCACCCGCTGATTGTCATAGTCAATCTCTAAAATTTTGCGCATGCAGGCGGTGACGATCAGCACGCTGTCTTCTATGGGTAAGGCCCCACCAGAAAGACCGGTGCCCGCCCCCCGAGTGACAAAGGGGATGTGGTTGCGATCGCAAATCTTTACCAGGGCCGCTACTTCTTCAGTGGTTTTTGGGAGCACCACCACCGCAGGCCGTTGTCGATAGCTAGTAAGACCATCGCACTCATAGACCAGCAGTTCCTCCTTGCGGCGCACCACCCGATCGTCATCCAGCACATCTATAAACGCCCGGACAATCGGCTGCCAGTCTCGTTGCTTCGTTACCGTCTCAGTTGGAGCCACACCAGAAGTCATCAATTGCCAGCCAATCAGAATCAAGGTCTATATGCTTGATCCTAACCCAGCAAGACGAATCGTACGTTAACCAATTGAAAGATTGGGCCTAAGACATTCTAAGGCGCAGCCTCTAGGGTCCTAAACCAACTTCTCGCCGTGGAGCATTTTATTAGCAGCGTCCAACAGCGCCTCTTCTAAATAGGGCTTAGTAAAGTAGCCACTGGCCCCTAGATCTACCGCCATCTGCCGATGGCGATCCGCACCTCGGGACGTCAGCATAGCAATGGGTATCTGCTGCAATCCACCGTCCTTTTGTAATCGCGATAGCAGCTCTAACCCATCCATGCGAGGCATTTCAATATCACAGAAAACAAGGTCACAGGGCAACCCAGAACGTAGCTTTTCCCAAGCTTCCTGACCATCGCGCGCCTGCTCTACCCGGTAACCCACCTTGTTAAAGCTCATGGACAGTAGCTCACGTACCGTAATCGAATCATCCACAATTAACACCGTAGGTTCAGATTTCACCTTGGCAGTCTCCTCTGGCGGAGGAGCTTCGTCCACTTGAGCCCACACCGCAGCAGTGGGGTCACGGCGGACCCGCCCCAGGGCTAAGTCAATCAGTTCCAGCACGTCCGCAATGGGCATCACCCGTCCATCACCCAGGACGGTAGCCCCAGCAATCCCCGTAGGCTTCGGTACGGGGCCTTCTAGCTGCTTGATCACAATTTCCTGTTCACCCATCACCTGATCGACTTCCAAGGCAATAAAGCTATTGGCACTGCGCAGTACCACGATAGAAATCATGTTTTCATCCTGATTGCCGCCGTATACCCGACCGCGCCCTAGGGTGCGGTTAAAGGACAGCAAATCAGACAGGTTTTGGAATGGCAGCAACGTATCACGCCAGAGAATACAATCTTGCCCCTGATCATTTTTCTGAATGCGCTCCCGTGACACATCAAACATGTCTTCCACACCATCCATAGGAAAGGCGATGCGAGCCTGGTTGCTAATACAGCTCAGCGCTTTCGAAATGCTCAAGGTCAGGGGCAAGCGAATGGTGAAGTTAGTCCCATGCCCTGGCTCAGAATCGATGGTGATATTACCGCGAATATCGGCCAAAGATGTCCTCACCACATCCATGCCAAAGCCTCTGCCAGCAAAGTCATCAGCCTGATCTCGAGTGCTAAACCCAGGATGAAACAGCAAGTCATACACATCCAACACCGTCATCGTTTGGACATCTGCTTGCGAAATCAGACCTTTCTGTAATGCCTTTTGTTTAACAATGTCAGGATCAATCCCCGCACCGTCATCGCCAACAGAAATGACGGTTTGATTACCCTGATAAAAAGCTCGAACCGTAATCACCCCTTCAGGCTCCTTGCCTGCCTGCCGCCGCTGTTCAGGAGTCTCAACGCCATGGGTAATGGCATTATTTACCAGGTGGGTCATGGGATCGTAGAGCTGCTCTAGGATCATTTTGTCAATTAAAATGTCCCGACCTTCCACCACCAGGCGCGCCTCTTTGCCACACTTAACAGAAATATCCCGCACCGCTCGGGGTAAGCGGGCTGCCGTCTGGGCAAACTGCACCATGCGCGCCTTATTAAGACCCTCCTGTAGCTGATTGGTAACCTGTCTAAACTGACGGGTTACCTGGTCAGACGATTCAACCGTGTAGGCAATATCAGAGGCTGACTCGCGGACACGGACGATCAGCTCAATCATTTCCTGGGACAGGGTGTGGAAACCGGTAAATCGGTCCATTTCCAGGGCGTCAAAGGATTCACCTGTCGCGTGGTCCCCGACTATACTGCTGGCATTTGGCGCATTAGCAGCCGTGGTTTGATACGACTGACGACTAGAAATTAGGGAGCTTTCCAATAGGGAGCGCTCATAGAGATCACGCATGCGCTGCCCCACGTCGTTTAGCTGCTGCACCTGGAACAATAAATTGTCTAAAAACTGACGCAGACGCTCCTGATCTTGCTCTAGGGTATTGCGATTAACAACAAGTTCACCCACCAGATTACTCAGGTTATCCAAATGACTAACCGATACACGCATGGTTTGATCGGTCACCACGCGACGGCTTGATAATCGGTTCGAGGTTGGTCGATAAGACGCCGCACTGGATGATGTCGTGGATAAAGTTTGGTCCGCCTCTTGCAAGAGTGCTTCGAGGTCCCCAAACTCATCATCTATGTCTGATACATCGGATGGCGCGTCAGGAATCGGACTGTCGGATTTGTCCGGGGCGTCTAGCAGGGCGTCAAGGTCACCAAATTCATCATCAATATCAGCCGTTTCAGCAGCTGTTGCTCCACCAATCTCTGCTGGCAGCTCCGAAAGTAGGGAATCTAAGGGTTCTAAATTGCCCAAGGCATTGTCGGTCTCCATCCGCTGAGCTGGCTCAATCACCGCGTCAGCCAGCGGGTCCTCTAGCTCCGGCGGCTCTTCAGCATTGATGGTAAAGCCTGCATCAGGGGCAGGTGGAACCGCCTCTGTCATTCCCATCAACAAATCTAGACCGGTATCGTCAGCACCTAACTCTACACTTTCACCCCCAAAGCCGTCGTCATCATCAGCAACAATGCCGGTGACAATACCGCCGTCATCTAGATCCAACAGATCAAACTCAATATTGCTAGATGGAGGCTGGCTAGTAATATCTGTATCCAGGCTGCTAGTTTCTGCGATGGGACTGTCAGTGCCCAAATCAGAGATTTCTGGGAGACCGCTATCCAAGGCAGTTAGCTCCAAGCTTTCTAAAGCATCCAGTTCAACGATGTCGGAGGTTGCCCCGGTCTCTATCGAAACCTCAGCATCACTAAACAGGTCATCTAACGTCCCTTCGGTTTCTGCATCGTCACTCAATAGCCCACCTAAACTTTCCGCAGACGCATCCGACTCTTTGAGATCAGAAGGCAGCTCAGCATTCTCAGCAGCGTCGCCGTCAAATAAACCCTCCAATCCATCATCCAGAGGAGCTGTCAGCTCATCTAGTTCAGAATCTAATGCAGAGGACAACTCAGAACTCTCAGCAGCATCGCCAAATAGATTATCCAATCCCTCTTCATCTGGGGCAGATTCTGTGGCAGTCTCACCCATCTCAGAAAGCAGATCGGCCCCCTCAACAGCGTCGCCGCCAAATAAACCCTCCAGACCCGCATCATCGCCTAAAGAAGCCCCAGCCTCATCAGATGTGTCTGGGTCAGAAGATAGCTCTAGACCCTCAACAGCCGCATCGTCAAACAGCCCGTCTAAGCCATTCTCCAGAGAAGAGGCATCTGTGGCCGACTCATCTGGTTCAGAGGGAAGTTCAGCAGCCTCAACGGTCGCATCGCTAAACAAGTTATCTAAGCTATTTCCATCATCCAGAGACGCGTCCGTGGCCGGCTCATGCCCAGAGAGCAGATCGGCATCCTCATCAACAGCCGCATCGTCAAACAGCCCGTCCAAGCCATCGGCCGCAGCAGGTGTATCAGCCTCTAGCTCAGGGTTCTCAACCGCATCGCCAAATAGGTTATCTAAGCCATTATCCAGAGAAGTTTCCGCCTCAGTCGGGTTGGCGTCAGCTGCCTCCTCCCCTAAGGGGATATCTTCCACTGATGCCCAGACATCATCCAAGTCCAGAGCTTCTGCATCTTCAGCGGGATTTTGGGCAAGGCTCCCCAGGTCTAGCCCAGAAAATTTAGACTCTTCTGCTTGATCGGGTTCAGCCCAAATATCGTCTGATAGGCTGTCTGACGCGAGCAAACCTTCAGGCTCATTGTCGTCTTGCCCCCAGAGATTACTGCTCAACGCATCAGATTCTATTGCTTTGGCGGGGTCAGAAGCTGTGTCGTCCAGGGTAAAAAATTCATCAAATTCGGACCGTTCTGGATCTGTCTCAGCTCCGCTTGAACCGTCAGAGTCTGCTGAACCAGCATCAAAGAAACTATCTGCTGAGAGGTCTACACCGTCCGGGTTATCGCTTGATAAATCGAGATCTGCCGCCCCAGATTCATCATCCGTCGCCGATTCTGCGACAGCATCGAGTTCGCCTAAGCTATCTAGCCCTACAGGCTCATCATCGCCTTCTGACGACTCTAAATCACCGAACAGATCGTCAACGCTAGCCGAGGTTTCGACCGCGGCCCCATCGCCAAAAAGACTGTCCATAGACATGATATTTTCAGACGAGGCAGACTCGATATCGTCGGCTGTAGGCTGGTCGCCCCCTGAACCGCCATCTGCGTTGTTCAAGTTTTGAACCGTATCTGCTGTGTCACCAAATAGATCAGCCAGCTCACTGCCCGACTCAAAGTCATTGGGGCTAGCACCCAGGTCAGAGGAATCATCGTTGAGCAGATCCTCAAAGTCGGGAGAGATATCAATATCTAGGGATTCGGCCGGAACAGCTGCTTCAGTAATGGGCACATCTTCCTCTTGCCAGTCACTATCTAGAGCACTGCCTCCAGTTTCAAAGAGATCGGCCAAACTGGTCAGCTCAGCGGCACCGACCTCTGGGCCAGACGGGGAGGTGGTGGCGGCATCGTTAAGTAACTCATCTAAGGAGAGCCCATCATCGGTATCCGACGATGACGTTTCTAGGGCGTCGAAGGATAGGTCTGGTGCCAGGGAGACAAGATCGTCAGTATCACTGGTTAAGCCACTGTCTAAATCGTTTTCTGCAAACAGCGCGTCATCTGAGAATAGGGAGTCTAAATCATCGCTGGCTTCCACTGCATCTCCTTTCGCAGCCAATGTCTGCAGGGTTTGGGAGAGGGCTATTTCAGGTTCACGACCAGCTAAAACCAGGTCTTGGGCTTTTTTAATCTCTTTGATCAGAACGGGGGCTAGGGTGCGATAGTCATTGTTGCGATCGCACACTGCCCAGCGACCATGCTTAACTAGATTCATCCAGGTGGGCAAATTAAACTGCTCACCAAACCGTTCTAATAGTTGACAACAACCCTCTAACGCCGCCCGACTTTCTTCTGTATCAGCCTGTTTAAAGCGGGCCAGCATTTCCCTCAATGCCGCAGAAACATCACTGCTAAATACCAGCTTTAACGCACTTTCTTCAACCGGCTGCGGCGAGGGGGTGGTAAAGATAACCGGTGCAGCCGCCACCGGCACATCATTGGGATCCGCCTCATCCACCAGCTTATCTAGATGTTCCTGCAACTGCTGGAATACAGGCTCCACCCCAGACATAATGCTTTGCTCTTTTTCCTCAGTCAGACCAAACGGTCCCTGCAGCTGTTCGAGCAGTTCTTGCAAAGCGTCAAACACCCGCAAAAACATAGACTCCAAGGAACGATCTACCTTAATCGGGGCCTCTTTGAGGAGCTTAAAATAATCCTCCATCCGGTGAGATGTACGTTGCATGCTTTCAATGCCTAGCATGGCCGCTCCGCCTTTCACCGAGTGGGCAGCCCGAAACACCTCATTAGCCATCTCTGGATTGCCAATGGTCGCCTGAAGATTTAGCAGCCCCTGCTCAATCGTATTGAGATGATCCTTAGCTTCTTCAATGAAGTAGCCCAATATACGCTGTTGTTGTTCAGGCAGCATCACCCTTGTCTCCCTAGATGAAATCGAAAATTAGGCCAGTGCTTCAATTACCTGATGGCAGTTGACATCGTCCCTTAACATGCTGATTTAGATACCTTGACTCAATCCACCCCACTCAAACCAAACCTCTTATCCTGAGCACCCAGGCTCCAGGCAGTGTCAACCCCACTAACTCTTCTCGCCCTCCACCTTAAATCGTTCCACCGACGTCAGCAGATCGCGAGCCACACCCACCAGGTTTTGCAAAGACCCTGATACCCGCTGAGATTCTTGAGAGGTTTCTTGGGCCGTTAATTCAACCGATTGCATGACCTGAGCCACAGCCCGGGAAGTTTCCGTCTGCTCGACCGTATCAGCCGTAATCGAACGCACCAACACATCAATACGATTAGACACCTGGATAATATCCTCCAGGGAGCGTTTTGCCTGTTCTGCGAGACGTGTTCCCTCAATAACCTGCTGGGTGCCTTCCTCCATCGCCGTCATCACTCCGCTGGTCTCACCCTGAATTTGCAGAACGATTTGCTCAATCTCCTTCGATGCCTTAGCCGCTCGATCGGCCAGCTGACGAACCTCATCCGCCACAATGGCAAATCCTCGCCCAGCCTCACCTGCCCGAGCCGCCTCAATACTGGCATTAAGCGCTAACAAGTTAGTTCGAGACGCAATCTGCGAAATCAATGCCACAATCTTAGAAATTTCCTGGGACGATTCTGCCAAACGCTTTACTTTACGCGTTGTTTCAGCAACCGTTTCTCGAATTTCCAAAATACCGGCCACGGTACGTTCCACCGCTTCACCACCTCGCAGGGCTGTCGCCGATGCTGAACGAGCCACTTCCTCAGCTTCCCGGGCACTGTCTGCCACCCGCTGAATCGACTCAGTCATCACCTGAACAGAATTTAGCGTAACGGCTAATTCCTCAGCCTGACGCAGGGCATCTGCCGACAGACTGCGAGCAAACATCTCATTGTCAGAGGAACTTTTGGTTACCTGCAAGGCTGCCGCACTTACCTGCTGAACAATTTCCCGCAGGTTCTGAATCGTTAGATTAAACGAGTCAGCAACGGCTCCCAATACGTCAGCTGTCACCTCGGCTTGAACTGTCAAATCACCACGGGCAGCTCCCTCTACATCGTCTAGCAGCCGAATCACCTGACGTTGTAGATCTTCCTTAGCCTGCTCTTGCTCCTGAGCCTTGCGCTGGGCCTCACTCGTGGTGGTCAAAATCACCCGAGCCATCTGGTTAAATCCTGTAGCCAACTGCCCCAAATCATCGCTGGAGTAAGCCGTTGCCCGAGCATTCAGATCCCCTTGGGACACCAGATCAAACTGCTGCTGTAAATTGTCAATTGAGCGCTTGGCCTGCCGATCGATCAAAAACCCTAACCCCAAGACCGACAAGAAGCTAGCAACCCCAGCCGCTCCCCCCATAACAGCAGGGCGGACCCGAGCAATCAGAGTACGATCTTGAGCAGAGACCTCATCGGAGAGACTGCCGAGGGTAGCTGAATTCACACCAGCGACCACGATCACGGGAACCAAACTCGCCACCCCCGCCATAATCAGCCGCTTAGTCGCCAAAGGCGCATTGCTTAGCCAGCTAAAGACACCCTCATCATCCACTTCGGCAACAACGGGCGGGGACTCTTCACCCTGGGTAAACGAGGGTAGCTGGTCGGCGGTTTCAATGCTGAAAATGTCATCATCCCCAATAATGGCCTGGTCATCCTCCTCAACCAAGCTAAACCCAGAACCACCACGAGTTTCAGGATCTTCAGAGAATATCCCTTCCGAATTCACCGAAGGCTCTGTAAACTCAGTGGACCCTTCTGACAGGTCAAATTCTGGCAAACTTCCTAAATCGTCAAACTCGTCAAACTCATCCAGGAAATCGATATCTCCTCCCGGCTGGCTTTCCAAACGTTCCCCGGTGTCGACACCAGGGAACGTTTGGTCACCAGCAGGAAAAGTCTGGTCACCCAGGTCATCATCCACCAGTTCATCTGGGGCCGCCTCCAGACCCGACAGCGTCGAAGCCTCTTCAAATTCCTGGAAGTCCCCCACAGGTATGTCACCGACTTGGACATCGCCCTCGGGCTCCATCATGAAGAGGGTTTTATCCTCAGGCTCCTCTAACAGGCCAGACTCAAGGGGAAGGGGACTATCAACAGCTGGGGCACTTCCTGTCTCCAGGAAATCGTCCATTCCAGGAAAATCTCCCAAACCATCCTCAGCATCGTCTCCGGACGGAAAGGCCTGATCAAAATCATCTTGGTCAAACTGCGATAGCTCTTGAGCCGAGGAAGAGGGACCATCTCGCACCACACTGTCGAGGGTAATGTCTTCTTCTTCAGACGACTCAACCAACCCCTCCAGGCTGCTATCTGCAAAGGGATCTAGCAGCTCGGCATTACCTAAATCGCCACCGACTGAGAGATCGCCCATCGAGAACGGATCGTCGTTGTCTAACTCTAAGTCGATACCAGCATCACCAGAGGTGCTTTCATAGTCGGCAGTAGCATTAAATGGATTGGCCATGGCCTCACCACTCAGATCATAGCTATCGTCATTTGTGATGGCAGTTTGGTCTACAGCGCTCACGTCTGTCGGCGGATCTGCAGATGACGACTCAGCTTGAACACTGGCACCGTCAGCACCTTCAAAGGACAGATCTAAACCGGCACTTAAATCATCCCCCTCTTCTCCCATGTCTCCATAAAGTTCTATGGAATCAAACAATCCATCTGCCGTAATCTCTTCAATGCCATTGTCATCCGCTTGCCCCTGCCCAACATCCATCTGTTCAGCATAGGTAAGACCGTTGTTGGCGTAGTTTACGAATTCAGGATCGGAGGTTAAATCCAATACGGACTTGTACTGAGTACGGGCCACATCATAGGTGCTAAGACCGTAGCAATAGATGTGACCCTTAAGTAGGAGCACATTCGGATCGCTCGGGTAGCTTTCTGCTAATTGCTCAATGATGTCAGCAGCTTGTTCATAACTGCCCTGCATATATGCACGCTCTGCCGCTTGATACGTTTGAGCGTAATCTATACCCGATGCCATCTGTATTCTCCTGCCAGTCTAAACATCTCCATCTTGTCGAACCCGTTGACCTAAGCGGCCCAGCGCGCTGAACGTAATATGGCGATATGGTCAAGTAGACGCAATGAGCTATCCCCATTGGCACCCAACACCCATTCGCCCCTTAGGAAAGGTGCCATCGTATCGGAATAGTCGCGAGACATTTTCATGCGTTCTGCATCCAGCCAATCCGTACCAACTATCTGATTAACGGCTAAGCCTAACATAGTCCCCTGATGTTCAACAGCGATCACTGGAATTTCTGCCCTGTCAGTATTCATTGGTTGAGAATAACCAAGAAACTGACCTAGGTCAGCCACCCAAATCACCCGCCCTTGTTCATTTAAGGTACCAAGCAACAGCGGAGATACGTTGGGCACAGGGGTAATTCGATCGGGAGGATTTTCAATGATGCGGCGAATTCCAATGGCAGGCAAGGCAAATTCGTCACCGGAGCCCACATAAAAGCGCAGGTGGAGTTCACCATCAGGCGTTTCAATTTCCTGTAGTTCAGGGGCTTGATCCTGCCCCGCTCCGGTCTGAAAGTCTGGATTACCTACCATCGGCCTGTGTCACCTCACAAATCATTGGCATTTCAATCGCGTAGCAGCTGTTTGACCGTGCCCACCAACTCCGTAGGCTGAAATGGTTTGGCGATATAAGCATCAGCCCCTTGTTTCATCCCCCAATAACGGTCAAACTCCTCTCCTTTAGAAGAACACAGTACAACAGGTAGATTTTGAGTGGCTGGATCAGACTTAATTCGCCTACAGACTTCGTAACCATTCATGCGGGGCATGACGATATCTAAAACGACTAAATCAGGTAGATCTCCCTGGATATAAGCCAATGCCTCAACACCATCGCTAGCAACGGTAACTTTAAGACCATTACCCTTTAGTAGGTCAATAATCATTTCTCGTTGAGCAACACTGTCTTCCACCACTAAAACCGTACTCATAACCTGAATTTCGCCGTTTAAGACCGGTTCATATCTTGATTCAACTCATTATGCCCCTCTAGGGGGAAATAACTATTTAAGTTGAGTAGCATGCCCAGTTGATTGTGACCGTTGTTTGGCCAAGCAGCGATTGGTTGACCGTGCATAGGTCAGTAATGCACACCCTACCGCTCGTGCCTAATAAAATACCCGCCCACATCAAATTTATTAAACTTTTATCAAAATTCTTTTGATCATGCAGCGCTTAGTAAGTACCTGTGACGTTCACATAGATAACTCAGATTTATCAGATTTAACCTAGATTGAGCCATAATCACTGGCAAATCGGCCTCTGAGACGACTATGAACTGCTCCAACTCTCCGGATTCAGTGTGGCTGATATTTCTTGCTCAAGCAAGGTTCCAGGTGCAAGACGTTTGGGGTTGCCCTGGCCTACGTATTTTTCTACCAGCGCCAAGAGTTCAGGTTCGCCAAAGGGTTTGGTGAGGTAGTCAGTAGCTCCCACCATATTTGCTTTCACACGATCAACAAAACTATCTTTTCCCGTCAGCATGACGATGGGAACTGACTGAAAGCAGGGGGCCTGCCTCAGCATGGCGCATAGCTGATGGCCTTCTAGCTCAGGCATAGCCACATCACAAAGGATTAGATCCGGCTTGAGACTAAATAGTAAGCTCAAGGCTTTGACAGGGTTTGCAATGGAGGTAACTTCATAGCCATAGGTATCTAGCATCATTTCTATGGCCTGTCGAACGGCCAGCGTGTCATCAATACATACAATTCGGGGAACGGTGCCAATGATTGGGGCCCTAGATTGCTGGTTTGTAGTCGGCGTTGAACGGTGTAGCAGTTGGAGCTGCCCCTGTTGAATATAGGGGTAAAGCCCATGGGCAACGCTAAAAATAGTGCGATTAAGGTGTCGTGAGATGCGGATAATGGGAGTTTTGCCATTGGCCATGGCTAAGAGCGGCGGCAGGCTAGATGCTTTTTCTAACTGCTGGGCATCTGTGACGAGGGGACAGTCATAAAATGAACTGAAATGGGGATGTAGCTGCAACCAGCCCTGTAACTGTCGAACAACTCGTTTTACTAGGGAGGGAATACTAAAGTCAGTGAGCTGAGGACTGAGGGATGCGTGAAAACGGAAGGAGAATCGTCCTTGGTGCAGACTAATAACTTCAAACAGGGTCTCTTCGATGAGACGACAAAGGATAGAGCGGGCCTGCTGTGTGGTGAGATAGTTGTGTTCTAACAGCCACCAAAGGGCTCCATATTCAGGGGGGCGCAGCGGTGCTAGATCAGACAGCTCGGCGTCAGCCCAATTAATGGATAGATTTAGGGGGTGCAAAATATCCTGTAGCCGCTCAAGTTGCTCGTCAGTGCGTCCGGCATAGAGGATACCGCCATTAGCAAAGAACATTAGCCATGAGTTGCGTGGGGCCTGGTCATTGAAAGATTCGATGTAAAGCTCTCCGGTTTGCTGGCCGATGTCAATCAGTTGAAAAATACTGTGAATATCCAGCTCACTTAACTGGCCCTGCATAGATTTTGCCCTAGGGTTTGCCTGAATTTGTCCTGAGAAAATAAAACTGTGCTGCAGCAGTAGATCCTAATGATGCGTCTTTTGATCCCATGGGGCGACCACAATTGGCACTTGGTAACTAGGTTGGCTACATTGATACACGGCATTAGCTACAATTATTAGCATTTAAGCGTAGTTGCATAGTTTCTGTATGGATGACTCTTGGAGCCAAGGGGTTTAGCTGGTGTTTATAAAGCGACATTTTTTATGTGAATGGGATGTATTAGAGGCTGTTTAGTACCCGCATGCGCACGTAGGAATGTACATACTAGAGATAAAGCCACGGGCACATTAATTTACTTACTAGGCCGTTGGGGCATTTTTATAGATAGAGTTTTAGAGTTTTCTGCTTGAGACGGATACACTGGGTGAAATGTTTAAGCTGACTAGGTGCAATTTCGACTCACTAAATACTGCCTAAGCTATTGATTTTGCTGCAATATTTTGATAGATAAAGTTCCCTAGGCATTGCCTTGGGCTTCTATATTACTAGCTGAACGAGACGTAGACATTGTGTAGGTAAGTAGCTATCACTGATCGCTATTTGTATAGACGAAGGGGATGCCAGCGTGCGTTATTTGGCCGAAGTTCAGAAAAAAAGTGGTTTTATGGGCGGCAGCCGAGCTGAGTTCAAACTCTTGGCATGTGAGCGCTCAGAGCAAAACTGGAGTACCGTATCGGGGGATGAATTACTCCCCGCACCAGATGATGCCAGCTATGGCGCGGGTGCTTTGGTGTTGATTGAACTATCTAACGGTCGTCAGGTACAGCGTCACTACGAGGCAGGACGGCAGTTAGCAAGCATTCTGCAGAATTTCTCTAGCCTCAACAAGAAATTTAAAACCCAGGAAGATGAAATTGAGCAGTGGAAGGAATCTTTAACCTATCAAAGTCAGGCGCTTAATCAGCGGGAGCTGGAGCTAGATACCCGTGAAGATGAGGTGAAACAAGCGGCGGACGAACTGGCTCAGCTAGAAGAACAGAAGGCAGAACTGGAAACATTCCGCACTGAGCTAGACGGGCAAAAGCAAGACTACGAACGCAAGAACTCTGAGTTAGAGGGTGCCTGGGCCCATTTAAATGGGGAAAAGCAAAAACTTGAAGAGCATCGCGAGGCTATGTCGGCCCAAACGGGTCTGGATTCAGGCCAGACTCAAAAGCTACGAGATGCTGTGGAACGGCTGATGGCCAACGTCGCTCCCATGGAAGACCTCCGCCAACAGTTGGGCGGAACCAGAGAGTTTTTGGGTGAGTATCAAGGTCTGCTACAGAACTGGCAGCAAACAGCAAACGAGCAGCAGGAACAATTACAGACGAAGGGGGGAGAGCTTGACAGCCTCAAACAGTCTGTACAGCAAAAGCATGGGGCTACTGATGCGGAACGGACAGCTTTAGAGGCTCTCTGTTTAGAGCTCCAACAGATAAAGGTGGAGCTAGCTCAGAAGAAACAGCAAAATCAGCTTGTATCTGAGCAGGTTAACCAACAGAGTGGGGTTTACCAAAAAGTCTATGAGCTTCTGAATACGGGTGATCAGGTACGTCTGGGTAAGAAGATTGATCTGACCAAGCTGGAGGAGATGTCCATCGAGGATTTGGAAGCTCTGGTGGGGAACATGGAGACAGATTTGGAAAAAATGTCTCGATTTGTTAGCGATCAGGAGGAAGAGCTAACCTATCAACAGCAAGCAATCGACGAGTTAAAGCAAAAGTCAGAAGCGGCTAGTGAATACGATCAGCTGCAGATTGGGGCGGAGATTAGCGATGAACAGGATCGCTACGACATGCTGAATAAGACTCT
This sequence comes from Cyanobacteria bacterium J06554_1, assembly GCA_038534515.1. Lineage (GTDB taxonomy): Bacteria > Cyanobacteriota > Cyanobacteriia > Phormidesmidales > Phormidesmidaceae > Leptothoe. The sequence goes on along the minus strand of JBCAWO010000027.1, from coordinate 36,473 downwards.
GGTGGGTCAGCGGCGTAATTTGCTGGAGCGAGAAGAGGTGCTGAGCCAGCATCGGGCGGTTTTACTCCGACGCCAAGGGCAGGCAACGGTTGAGAGTCCGGTAGCTAATTCTGCTGATCTAGAACCGGTCCTGGAGCACATTGACCAGGTTCGTCAGCAACTGGCTGCTCAGGCAGCAGATTTAGAAGAGTTGATTGCTGATTTGGAACGTCGTTATGGCGAGCTGCAGCAACAGGTTGATGCGAAGAAGGCAGAACTGTCTAATCAGCTGACCAACCTTGAGCAGGAGCGGGAAACTCTAGAGCAGGCTATTAAGGATTGGGCTGGCTTGGAAAGTGCGATCGCAACCCGCCATGAGTCCCTGCCCACTGCCACTGAAAAAATGGATGCTGTACAGCAAATGCTTAATGGTGTCTTTGGCACGTTGGAGCGTTTTCAAGAGGTCAACGACTATCAGCTGCAAGCCATTGCTGAGATGCAGCAAACGATCCAGAGCCTGTCGAGCGAGCCCGCAGCTGCCTAGCCTTAAACCTATCGCCCCCTCACACCAGCCTTTTTATGATTTGGGTAAATGAGCATATTGATCCGTCCGGCATTATCTATTCGGCCATTGCTTGTTGCGATCGCACCGCCGCTGAAGAATGCCATGTCACTTTCCAAGCATCCCTGACCGACGAGCAAAAAGAAGCAGGTTGGGTTGCCAGGTTACGCACGGTTCAGTCCTGGGAAGAGGTTCCGATCAGCGCCCTCAAACTCTCCTAATAAAGGGTCTAAAAGCAAGAGTACTCAGCGATTAGCCTTCACACCCTCAAATACCAATTACCCAAGACTTCTATCACCTCAAACTACATGCAAGGCAGTTTTATCACCTTGAGTCAGTTCTTAAAGCTCAATGATTTAGTTCAGTCCGGAGGTGAAGCAAAACACCTGATTCAGACTGGGCATGTGCTAGTTAACAACGAAATCGAATTACGTCGCAGACGTAAATTACACTCAGGCGATCAGGTCACCTTTGCGGGCCAAACCTACGATGTATAGCAATCAACCGCCATGTCCCCACAACAGCTGCCACAACAAAGCCCTGACTCAAAATTGAGTCAGGGCTTTGTTGTGGCAGTTTTATCCCAAAGGGAAAGGGAGCCTAGCGCTATTTGCGCAGAGGTGCCGACTGCAAATGCCGCTTGTTAGGGTGACCATGACCATTGTCATTGATGGAAACACTATGCCCATTTTTATGGCCATTGCTAGAACCCAAATTACGGGGCTGAATCAGCCCGTAACCACCATGGTTTCTTTCATACATCACGTTGATCTGATCGGTCTCTGCATTGTGAAACACATAGAAATCATGATCAATAAGCTGCAGATTTTCTAAGGCCTCCTGCGCCGACATGGGAGCCATAGCAAAGTACTTAGTCCTCACTACTTCCTCGGGCAGCTGAGGCTGCCTCTGCTCTAAAAGTTCAGTTACCTCCAGGTTTACTCCCCCCTGGGAACCATCATTAACGTCCATAGAGCGCACTGATACATGCTCAGAGCTACGACGCTTTTCCTTGTACTTACGTAGCTGTCGACTAATCTTATCAGCCACCAGATCAATACTGGCATATAAGCTATCGCCGCTTTCCTCCGCCCTTACTACAGCTCGGTTTACATACACCGTAACCTCGGCACATTGACGAGTAGGCATTGTTGCTCCACCAGCTACAGATAAGCAGACATCAACCTTATTGATTAACCGTTGAAAGTGGCTAACTGACTTTTCAATTTTCTGAGAAACATGCTGGCGAATAGCCTCTGTAATTTCAATATTTTTTCCTTGGATAACAAGCCTCATTTAGCTGCCTCCACCGATAGAAGATAAGCGATTAATTTCACTCTAGCACTTTAATTTCAAGAGAGTTTTCTTCTTTGAAAACATTTTCATCCGTTGATAATTCTTTAGGTTCACTACGGGATCATTTCAGATAAAACGGATACTCTTAGAGAATTAATTTCATATATAATGGGGCTCCGAGAGCCTTTAAAGAGTTTCCCATGGCGCAATTAGCGTGTCCAAACGGCTCCTGGTTTAATTATTCTTTAACCTTCATGATATCAGTCGACCTATCATCAAACAGTAAATTTTGAGCTATCTGTTTAGCATTTGTCAAATCAATAATTTGACAAATATATGACTGCTCAAATTACGTATAACCCCTCACAAAAACAATGCTTTTGTGATGATTCAAGATAAAAAACTTATTGTTCAAGATCTTGGATTGTTGCCCTACCAATTAGTATGGCAGCATCAAAAAGCAATGGTGTCTGCTCGGAAGCAGAATCCGTTGTTGAGTGATTTACTGATATTGACTGAACACAATCCGGTATATACCCTTGGTACCGGTTCCCAAACAAAGTTTGTACACTTTGATTTAACTAATCCAACCTATGAAGTGCATCGCATAGAGCGAGGGGGAGAAGTAACGTATCACTGCCCCGGCCAGCTGGTAGGCTATCCCATATTAAATTTGGGTCGTCATCATAAGGACTTACATTGGTACCTGCGACAGCTTGAGGACGTCATCATTCAAACCCTCGCCTACTACAACCTCCATGGCCAACGCATCAAAGGCCTCACAGGAGTATGGATCGATAACTACAAAGTTGCCGCCATTGGCATCAAAGTGAGTCGCTGGATCACCATGCATGGATTTGCCTTAAACATATGCCCCGATCTATCTGGGTTTCAGCGGATTACACCCTGTGGGATTACCGACCGCCCCGTGGGGTCCATAGCTCAGTTTTTACCGAACATATCAATAGATGAGGTGAAACTTACCCTCATAAAGCAATTCACCCAGGCGTTTAACCTGCTGGCAACGGATGCGGTTGTACCCGCTATAGACCTGGGTAACTATACGTACGATATAAAAATTTAAGTATAGGTTAACCCTCGGGGTCCGATACCACGAAGAGATTGACAGGGCTGGAATTGAATCAGGCTGCCAAAATACCAGCAAGTCTTCAAGCTTGTCTGAAATAGTCGTTTGGAATAGCGAACGACCTTATGGGCCAATACAATGGTCAGATAACGGACATTTAGCTTATGCCCGACCATAGTTTCCCTGCAGCCAAGCCCCCAAAAGGATTTTACTCGGTTATCCAAACCTTCGTTGGAGTTGAGCAAAAATCTAGTTTTCCATCCTTCGTCGAGCCCATACAAGAGCCCTGGAGGACAGCGACTCTACGTGCTCGTCAGGCTGATGTCAGCGCGCTTCTGAGGCCGCTAACATTTCATGCCGAGCCGTTGGCACCTCTACGTCAGCGCGATGAGCAAGCCCTAGAGGATATGTTTGACGATGACAAAATAGAAGACATAGTCTCTGATATTTGTATTCGCCTCAAACAGCTTTGTCCTGAACCCTGCTGGGAAGATGATTCGTTTGATTTTTTAAAGGGCTACATCTGAGAAGCGAGATATATCTTGCGAGTCAGGCTAACTGATATGGTTTAGGGCTTTCAGAGATATCCATCACCTTCACTGACCTGACAGATGCAGCAGAGAGGCTCATCCTACAAAACCATCGCCAAACTTAAACATAAGGCAGGTAATGGTTTTGTAGGATGAGATTTTTCTAGAACGGGATTTCGTCGTAATCGGGTGTAGCAGCTGGCTGGTTAGCAGAAGGCGGCGTGCTCGCAGAGGCTGCTCGACTAGTAGGGTTGCCGCCTCCACCAACGCTGCCTTCAGCGATGGGAGCAGCCTCTGCCAGCGTCATGGATTGCAATTCAGCAATACGATGTAACCGCTGGGCCGTGATCTCCGCCTGTTTTTCTCGGAACCCTTCAGGACGGTCAACGCTTTTCATGGTCAAGCGACCTTCAATCACAACTCGGTCGCCTGGAGCATAACCAGAGTCTTGGATGGTTTGGGCCAAGTTACCCCAACCCACAACCTTGAACTGGGAGGGGCTATCTTCTGAGCGCAAACCTGCGATTTTGACCTTAAACTCAGCAATGGGTGTCTGATTGTCAGAGGTATAGCGTAGCTGAGGCACCTCAACAATCTCTGCCATGAGAATGCAATGGTTCATACTACTTGTTCCTCCCGAATGCCCTGCTCTTTTTCAATAAACGTTTGCACCCGCTGACGATAATCCTGCAGATGGGTATCGACCCAGTCGCGATCGGCACTGTTGGCAAATATATGCACAAGTGGATCACCCGCGTCAGGTAGAATCAACACCCAGCTATCGCTGGTACGGTCAACGACCTTAACGCCATCCACTAGCTCAAGGGTGTCAGCAGGATGACTTTCCACAAGATAACGCATGAGTGCCCCTTTAATGGTCCATGGGCAACGTAGGGTCTGAACTCGATGGGAAATGCGGGGTAGGTCGCCCCAAATACGCCCCAGGGACTGCTCCTGGATCGTTAACATTTCTATCAACTTGGCGATACAGAACATGGCATCAAAGCCAGGATGGAGCTGGGGAAAGATAAAGCCCATGTCTCCGCTACCGCCTAGCACAACATTGCTACTGGCCTGACAAGCCTCCATTAGGGCGGTGGGATTAGCCTTAGTACGAACCACATTCCCCCCATGACGGCGAGCAATCTGCTCAATGGCTCCGGAAGTATGTACCGGAACAACCACCGTACCTTGGGGATGGGCCGTCAAAATCATATGGGTCATCAGGGCTGTAAGCATTTCACCCCTAATGGGAGAACCTACCTCATCCATGAGTACCAGCTGCTCGCCATTGGCGGCTACCTGGACTCCAAACGTGGCCTGTAGAGCCTGTACCACCTGCCCCAGCTGCCCTAGCATACCCTCCCGTTCTGCGTTAGAAGGGGCAGTTTGACTCAAGCTAGCATTTAGAACAACGGCATCGCAGCCAAACTTAGCCAAAAGGCGAGGTAGCACGGCACCTGATACGGCATAGGCATAATCAATCACTACCTTAGACTTGCTGTAGCGAATAGCTTCTGCATTCAAACGCTTTTCAAACTCGGTGGTGTAGGTATCTACCAGGTTGGCAGGATAGGACACCTCACCAATTTCATGAATCTGCGATCGTCTCAGGTTTTCTTTGAAGTACGCACCTTCAATTTTCTTCTCTTTTCCCTTAGGAATGTCGATCCCTTTTTTGTCAAAAAATTCAATCAGAATTTGATCGGCCCGGTCAGGATGGAGACGCACATGAATCCCACCAGCCACATCCAATGTAGGGATAATGGCGCGAGCCACCGGAATCGCAGTAGCTTCTAAATTCTGAATATTAATACCGACGGACATAAGCCCGGCAATCAACGAGCGGGACACCATGCGGGCAATACTGCGCTGATCGCGTGAAACCGTTACATGGGAACCGGGTTTCAGCGTGGAACCAAAGGCGGCCCCCAACTTAACGGCAAATTCAGGGGTGATGTCAATATTGGCTAAGCCAGTCACACCCCGCTGACCAAATAGGTTTCGTTGAGCGGTGTTACCCCAAATCAAATTGATATTGAGAGTGGCACCAGATTCAATCCGTTTACTGGGCCAGACCCTTACCCCTGGGCTAATTTGAGCCTCTTCGCCGACGGTGGAGAGGGCTCCGACAACGGCCCCCTCTAAAATATGAGCTCGTCGATCAGCGCGGGTTCCTCGAGCAATTACACAGGCTCTTAGATGGGTTTCATCGCCAATGATGGCCCCATTCCAGAGGATAGGACGTTTCAAATCGGCATCACTGCCGACCGTGACGTTATCGCCGATGACGGTACCTGGTTCAATGGTCACCCGTGCACCAATGCGGCAGTTACGGCCAATGAGCACAGGTGGCTTGATCACAGCCGTCGGATCAATGTGGGTATTCTTGCCCACATGCACACCTGGTGAAATTTCGGGATAGGCATAATCCACAAGCACCTTACCATCAAGGGCATCATACTGAGCCTCGCGGTAGGCTTCTAGATGACCGACATCACACCAGTAGCCATCTGCCACATAGCCGTACATCGGCTCACCCTTCTCGAGCAATAAGGGGAAAAGATCTTTGGAGAAGTCCTGTTCCTGGTTAGCAGGCAGGTAGTCTAGAACCTCAGGTTCTAAAATATAAGTACCGGTATTGACCGTATCCGAGAAAATCTCACTGGTGGAGGGCTTTTCTAAAAACCGCTTGATGCGGTTTTCTTCGTCAGTGATAACCACGCCAAACTCAATGGGGTTTGGAACTCGAGTGAGCACTAACGTAGCTTTAGATCCCTTTTCTTTGTGAAAACGGATAGCTTCCTTTAAGTCGAAATCGGTGATGCTATCGCCGCTAATAACCAGAAAGGTGTCGTCGAGGAGTTCGGCAATATTTTTAACGCAACCTGCCGTGCCCAGTGGCTGATCTTCCTCAACGGCGTAGGTCATTTGCACCCCAAAGTCGCGCCCATCCTGAAAGTAGTTGCGCATCACATCGGGCAGATAGTAGAGGGTTGCAATAACCTCTTTAATATCATTCCGTTTTAGCAAGTTGACAATATGCTCTGCAATCGGTCGATTGAGCACAGGAACCATGGGCTTGGGCAGGTCACAAGTTAGGGGTCGAAGCCGGGTCCCAGAACCACCAGCCATGAGTACTGCGCGCATAATTCCTCCTATGATTTTGTGAAAACGCAAACAATTATTGTTTTGAGTTAGCCATGAAGGGCTAACGACGCTAACCTTTGAAATGGACTTGTGCAGTGGCTACTAGGTCAAACCTTCTTTGCCACCGTTAACCATCTGCCGTGTTAATTGTACTTGTTTTATTAAGCCGATCTTCACATTGGTTAAGACGCCTTCAAGATCATTAGTCTAGGGCCATATATCTTTGTTTGGTGTGTTCTATGCCCTATCACGATCGACTCCAGGGCCTTTTTGGTTAGACTAGCAGGCCGCTGCAGACCGTCTTAACGAGTCAATTATTGCACTGAGCTATTACGAGGACAAACCTATGCCCACTTTATTAGGACTACTGTTACTGGCTAGTTATGGCTATGGCGCTTGGAAATTTTGGACCGGGTTTAACCGGACTAACTTTAGCAGTGGCAAGCTGTATCTCACGCTGCTGTGGCCTGTATTCATTGTTAGTGCCTCCTATCGTCAAAACTTTACCAGAGCCCTGAAAGGTCGTTAGGAAGGGTATACCTGTCACATACAAAAAATATTCAACAAGGATAATTAGGGATGGTAGTAGCTCAGCTGCAGGCAGTCGCCCAGAGATTTGATCAAGAATATCGGGGCGACCCATTTGAGCTACCGGACGAAGTCGAAGAAATGGCAGTGTTTAGGGAATGGATTACGGGTAGTCTAACACCACGCATCACCAGCAAATTTTGGGAAGTGGCAAAGCCTAAAAAAGGTCAGCGTTGTTTAGATCTTGGCTGTGGGCTAAGTTTTTTGATTTATCCCTGGAAAGAATGGAAGGCCGCCTTTGTCGGTCAAGAGATTAGTCAAGTTGCCCAGGCTGCTCTCAACCAGCGTGGGCCTCAGCTAGATTCAAAACTCTTTAAAGGGGTCCAGCTTTCCCCAGCCCATAAGCTGGACTATGAGCCTGCCACATTTGATCTCGTTATTTCTACGGGCGTGAGTTGTTACTATTCTCTGGACTATTGGGAACAGGTGATGACGGCGGTTAAACCCTGCTTAAAACCAGGGGGGAGCTTTGTGTTTGATGTGATTAATCCGACGTCAGAACTAGCGGAAAACTGGGCAATTTTAGAAACCTATTTAGGGACTGACATCGAACTGACGGAACTAAAACAATGGCGGGGCTTAATTAAAACCATGGGAGCTAAGGTGACAAAGCAAGTTACAGGCGAGGTTTTTGATATGTATCGCGTGCAGTGGTCCTAGGGTTTAATTCCTGACATCGTGAGAGAACTACGTATCCTTTGATTGACTTAGAAAGTCAGGGATTTGCAGGAAAATGTCCTTGACTGCCATGACTGAGGTGCTATCTTGGTGTCTAAAAATTTGCGTTGGCAACCTTACTAGAGAATTTACAGTTAACGTTGATTCTCTAGTTGCCAAGCGTAACCTTGACCGCTATATTGCCTTCCATTCGCTAATAATTTTTGGTGTTGCTGCTTATCTAGAAGTTTGATCTAAATCATCTTGCACAATTAGCATTCCTTTCGGCTCGATTCATCCTACACATCAGCTACGGCTGATTTTATAACTGCTCTATAGTCCCTAAATATCGACCTTGCCGTCGATTGTGCCTATGTCGCCAAGTCCATCGCTACCCTTCAATTCCCTTCCCGAGGGCAGCACTCTGCCGGGTGGCACACCTGTGTTTGCCCTCAAGGAACTGGTGGCACGACTGCAGCGAGAGCAGTACAAAATTCAAGATTTGCTCAGTTCTTTGGGGTTTGCCCTCAGAAGTCTCAATAATATTAGTCAGTTTTTAGAGCTGATTCCCATGATTGCCAGTCGGGTGACCGATGCAACGGGTGGTGCCCTGGTGCTATTTCGACCCAATGGCCAGCTCCGACTAGAGCGGCTTTATTGTCCGGCCAATGACACCTGCCAAACCGTGCGTTGTGCCCTAGAGTCAGCCACACGCCAGATCACGTCTTCCCTGACCGGATCCCTGGGGGCCAAAGGCAAAGATGGTGAGGCGGTCGCCCTTACCCATCAGGCCGCGCGCAGTGCCATGGTCACGCTCGATCAGCAGCTTAATCACTTTCTGGCTCCCGATCTGCAGCTGTTTGGTACATCCATCATTGTGCAGAACGTTGAGCGTGGACGGCTCTATGTTTTTAGCGATGATGTGGACTATGCCTGGACAGAAACCCGCCAGAAGTTAGTCCGGCTAGTGGCTGATCAAACAGCAGTGGCCATTGAAAATGACGAACTTACCCTGGCACTGCGAAAAAAAGAACGATTAGATCGGGAACTGGAACTGGGGGCAGAAATTCAGGAAAAGCTACTGCCTCGTCAGTGTCCGGTGATCGAGGGGGTAGATTTGGCAGCCCGTTGTCAAACTGCTCAAAAAGTGGGTGGAGACTACTACGACTTTATTCCCACCACCTACGATCAGTTGCGTAACCCAACCACACCCATGTCATCGGGGCAACCTTGGAGCATTGCCATTGGGGATGTGATGGGTAAGGGAGTCCCCGCTGGTTTGATTATGACGATGCTGCGAGGGATGCTGCGGGCGGAAGTGCTTAACGATCATTCCCCTGGGCAAATTTTGCAGAATCTGAACTGCGTTATGCATAACGATTTGGAAAGCTCAAATCGGTTTGTCACGCTTTTTTATGCAGAATACAACCCTAGGACCCAGCTGTTTTCCTATGGAAATGCCGCCCATAACCCGCCATTACTGTGGCAAGCGTCTACCAGTAGCATCAATCGATTAGATGCCGATGGTATGTTGCTGGGGCTGGATATTGACACTCGCTACCATGAAGGCCAGGTGCAGCTTTATCCTGGAGACGTGGTAATTTTCTACACGGATGGTTTTACAGATGCAGCTAATATTCGTGGCGAACGGTTTGATGAAGACAATTTAATTAAGGCCGTATGCTGGGCCTGTCATAATTTGGAGAGCTCCCAAGAGATTTTGGAGTATCTATTTAATTTGCTGCGTCACTTTATTGGTCCTGATCGCTCCAAGGAAGACGATACGACGCTGGTGGTGATGAAGGTGACACAACCGGCCGAGTTTCGTCAGCTATCGACTATTGAGTCGTGAGATTGAGTCGTGAGGCAAACTGTAGTGTTTCACAGAGCACCGTGGCAATTTGCCGAGTAGCTTGATGTTATTTAGGTGTAGTGCAATGATCGGGTTGCCTAAATATGGCTTGGCCCACATCGCTGACAGCATGAGTAGTTGCCAAACCCTTCAGGGAATGGCTGCTATGGGCGACACAATGCAATGAGCATAGTTATTGCATCGCTGTATTGGTGGGTGTTACTGATACTTGAACGTTTCTAAGCTGGGCAGTTCAGTTCACGTTAGGGTTCAAATCAGTGACGATTATTTGTCTACCATTTTTTAGTAATCCCCATGAAAATCGATACAGATGTCCGTTCCTTTGGTGATTTCATTACATCTGATGCTCCCATGCTGGAGCAGGCTACTGCGATGGTGACCACACCGGTCATTGCTCAACAGTTTGAGGATAATTTCTTTGATCACTCAGGGGATATCATAGGGAACTTTGTTGAGTCTGGACAACTGTGGGCATTGCTAATTGGTGTGGTAGTAGGCTATGTAATTCGAGGCATCACGACTTATTAGTCCACCGTGGGGTCATCTTAGCTATTGCATCTGTCAGGTTAGTTAGGACAATGGATATCTCTGTCAGCTTTAAGATACAGCAGCTAACCTGACACGCAACTGTTCTAATGCATCAGAACAGTTGCTAAAGCTGGTATCTGTGAGTCTGCAATATGTCTACTTGTAGGAGTTTTTAGGATTTGAGTACGTCATCCACCCCTTGGAGTCAGCGATTTGAGACGGGATTACATCCGGTTATTGCTGAATTTAACGCCAGTATTGGGTTTGATATTGCCTTAGTTGACCATGACCTAACTGGGTCCCAGGCCCATGCCAAAATGCTGGCTAAGGTGGGTATTATTTCTGCGGCTGAAGGCCAGCAGCTGGTAGATGGCCTAGAAAAAATTCGTCAGGAATTTCGTCAGGGGGCGTTTACCCCTGGCGTGGATGAAGAGGATGTCCATTTTGCGGTGGAGCGACGACTGACTGAATTGCTGGGGCCCTTGGGCAAAAAATTGCATACGGGTCGCTCGCGAAATGATCAGGTGGGGACGGATATTCGTTTGTATTTGCGATCGCAAATACAAACCCTTCGCACCCTCCTCAAAGACTTCCAAACTGCCCTATTAGCCCACGCCACAGACCACGTTGAGACCCTCATTCCTGGCTACACCCATCTGCAACGAGCTCAGCCCATCAGTTTGGCCCATCATCTGCTGGCCTACGTCGACATGGCCCAGCGCGACTATGAGCGTCTGGGGGATGTCGCCAAGCGGGTCAATACCTGTCCCCTAGGAGCAGGGGCTCTGGCCGGTACCACCTTCCCCATTGACCGCCAGTACACCGCTGACCAGCTAGGATTTGAGCGGATTTACACCAACAGCCTAGACGCCGTCAGCGACCGGGACTTTGCCATTGAGTTTGCCGGGGCTGCCAGCTTGATCATGGTGCACCTATCCCGTCTGGCCGAGGAGGTCATCTTCTGGGCCTCAGAGGAATTTCGGTTTGTCACCCTCACCGACAGCTGCTCCACCGGGTCGAGCATTATGCCCCAAAAGAAAAACCCCGATGTACCCGAGCTGGTACGGGGTAAAACCGGGCGAGTGTTTGGCCATTTGCAGGGGCTGCTAACCATGATGAAGGGCTTACCCCTGGCCTACAACAAGGACCTCCAAGAAGACAAAGAAGCCCTGTTTGACACGGTTAAGACGGTTCACGGATGTCTACAGGCCATGACAATTTTGCTACATCAGGGACTGGAGTTTCGCCCCCAGCGGCTGACAGAGGCTGTCGCTAGCGACTTCTCCAATGCCACCGACGTGGCAGACTACCTGGCCGCCAAGGGAGTCCCCTTTCGGGATGCTTACAACTTGGTGGGCACAGTCGTTAAGACATCCCTGGCCGCCGGAAAGCTGCTTAAGGATCTGACGCTAGAGGAGTGGCAGACAATTCATCTTGCATTTGAAGCAGATATTTATGATGCGATCGCACCCCAGCAGGTCGTCGCCGCCCGTAACAGCCTGGGTGGTACCGGCTTTAATCAGGTTAGGCAAGCCCTGGCCAATGCTCAAAAAATGGTGGCGGTGGATTAGGTAAATTCCCCTAGCCCCAAGCACATTGTGGACAAATAATCTGGAACCTCTCCACACTATGCTTGGCAGACTAAATTTTCCTTAGCGATACCTTGAATCGTTCCAATCGTAGCCCGACGATGAAGATGCGGAGGTCGAAGCCTGATAACTATGGTGTCGCTTAGGCCGCCAAGACGTTTCACCATAGGTGCCCGGTCGCCAAACTGTCCCGTGGTGATCTGAATGATGGTTGGTGTCAGATCTCCCACCATGGGACCCATGATCGCCAGCGGCATAGGCAGCAGCATATGGCTCATCAGCATTGTTATCAGAAGCAGTCGCCGGATGCCGATCTGAATGACGATCTATGGCCTCTCGCCTGGCAGCCCCAGCTCGCTTACATTTACGCAACAACGACTCCCAGGTCAGGTGAGGCTGCCCCAAAGCAGCTCGAAACTGTTCTAACAACACTGCATTATCTGATGGAACAGATGGCAGACGATGAACTAACGGACGAGAGGCGCGCAACGGATCAACCTGTACCGCAGCAATCGCCCGCCTTACGGCACCGCTAATCTCTTTACCCAGCTCGTACTTAGCTTTCTGGTATTGACTATGCCACCCCTTCTCACTAGCCGCATATAACGATGGCAAGCGATTTAACGCGTAGGTTTCCACCTCAATCGACTTTATATATTTGAGAACGCGAGTTGGTAGCTGGCGCAGCTGCTGCTCCACCTCTTCTGCCACCAACAGTTCCATGACATTAATGTATTCCCGCGGGGGAGATGCTTTCACATTAATCATGGTATTGCCACCTACTTAACAACAAGCCCGGCGTAACGCCGTATCAATCTGGCCAATAAGACCTATGTAATGTCGAAGCCTATTCCAGCTTCAGAAATGAACGGGTGACACTCAGATCAGTGACACTCAGGAAACGCTCCAGGTACATAGAGGAACGAGTTCGTAAAAACAAGCCTCACCATGCAGGAATAGATCCAAACCACAACATGATTTTCCGGACCACTGTTCGCAAATCGGGACAACTATCGATGTGAAATCCTCATGTCGTCCCTAGGTGCTCGTAACTACGAAGCCTTATACAGGGGGTGTTACACCCTACCAGTATAACTATCGCTCTGCCAAGTTGCGATGCAATTTGTGAATAGCTATTTTTCTTATCGAAATCGAAAAAGACGATGCGAAAATGACGATTTACCAAGTGATTGATTCGGGTTCAATCTAACTAGATAAATATAGATTAGCGTTTATTTCAAAAAGTAGTCATTGCTTAAATTAAGTACACACATTGAGCAGACTCTAATCGCGGGATCGCGGGATCGATCATCGTCTACGCTTTATTCCACAGGGTTTATAGCCTTACAATCCCGTGATATAACGCCTGTCATTCAATTACAAACGTATTACTTTGTTCAGAGAAATAAATGCTTCTATATGCACATTTAGTAAACATCGCTACGTATCTCTAAATTGAGTAACTTACTAAAATCTTGTCATCAACTTAGAACAACGGATTTAATGCTCGATAAACTACCCTATGAAGACAAAGAAGACAGTTATTTAAGATAAGCGCCGTCCTAAAGATAGATACGGGTAAATTTGGGAATTAGTGATAAACAAGTTTGGTCCGGAGATTTTCTCGTCATCTTCACTGATGAAACTTCCCAGACATTGCTGATATTGGGGTGAAATGTCTGGGAAACCAAACTAGGTCTGCGTTTGTTCAGCGCTACAAATTGCTCAAATTCCGTTTGGCGGTGTAGGGCGAACATAGCTAGGATTCGTAACCCGGATCACAGCGTCCATCAGCTGGGGTACAAACTGCTGAACCCAAAGGGCTAGATGACTCTGCCAACCGACGGTGATTTCTGAATTGCGAGATTTAAGACCGGTCATCAGACCTTGGGCCACTTGGTGGGCACTTAGGGGCATCACCCCACGAAACACGTTAAATTCGCGCACCATATCGGTATCCGTCAGGGACGGCAGTAGGGTAACCACACGCACACCATGGGGAGCCAGCTCGTGACGTAGGGCCTGGGTAAAGCCAACAACAGCAAACTTAGTGGCAGAATAGGTGGCCATGGTAGGGGCCGCCACCTTACCCATGAGGCTAGAGACATTGACAATGGTGCCCTGGCGACGGCAGGCCATCCGTCGCCCCACTAGCCAGGTGACCGTGTATAGACCCATTAGATTAGTAGAGATTTCTGCGTGGGCCTGTCCCAGGTTGCTTTGCAAAAAATTGGACTGGGAAGCAATACCCGCACAGTTTACCAGGAGATCAAACGGACCATAGTCTTTCCAAGCCTGGGCAACAACAATATTGACCGCTTTGGATTCAGTGAGGTCAACAGACAGGGGTATAGCCTGGGCTCCATATGTCCGAATTTCTGTTGCCACGTCCTTTAATTTTTGTAGGTTACGGGCAATGAGCAAAATATAACTAGCACCTTGTTTGGCCAGCTCAATTGCGATCGCACGGCCAATGCCGCGTGAGGCTCCGGTAACCAGAGCTGTCTTTCCTTGCATATCCATCGTAAAATTCTCCAAAGGTGTCTAGAACCGGGCCTGATTAAAAGACCGATAGGAACCAGAGCCGTACTGGTATCAAGATATTTCCTGAGGCGGGAACATAGAGAACTTCGCCATTCCTGCTGAAATCCTCCAGGTATAGTCGCTGCTGATCTTGGCTATTAGCCAATTTTTGGTCTATTGATGAGTTGTTGTAACACCAGTCACAATCTTCTCCAAATCAGCGACGGGACAATTGAATTGCGAATTAGACATGATGCATGGGTGATCGTTTCAAACTGCATCACAAACAATTCATGCAAATCACCTTAGCAATTGGAAACATAAGCTGCAACATTTATTTAAGAAGAGCATGACATTTGAAAAATATGAGAGGGATTTTGTGGCTAGAAGCTAACTGCCTAGAGGGGTCTATTGTTTTTTATCGATCAGAAAATTAGTTCAGCACGAGGTACTAGGTAGCCATCATCGTTTTCTTCTCATAAAAGAGGGATTTTGAGAGACTACGGGCTGACCCAATCTCCATGGAAATTAGGTCTGACAAACCATTGAGCTATTCTTAGAACTCTCATATATCTTCTAAAACCTCACATAGGGGGAATGCCCCTCGTGTTAGAAAATGTTGCAAGGTGGGTATTTGTTCGGAGATACGAAACCAACATCGGTCGGTCTGAGGAGAGAACGCTATTTGTAATCGCATCTGAGAACAGTATTTGTAATGGCAATGTGGTGATTGAGATCATTGATGGCCGAGACTGCAGTCTCGGATACATTGAGACATTGCAATCTTTTTCTCTGGAGCTGGAGAGACTCTCTTTTTCTATAACCTGTTGCAATATCTCGACACTGTTCTAAGGGAACTTAGTCTTCATCATCGTATCTGTTGTTCTAACGGTAATCGTCACCGTGAGCGCATTCTGCCGACTCCTTGGACTCTAAAGTGCGGTCCGGAATAGTCGCCGCAACAAACCGCATCTGTGAGCCTCAAGCTAACTCTTATAAATTATTAACCTGTACACTCCCCTACGAAAGCGGTGGCCTATCATAGGTATTCCTGGGTAAACCCGCACTATTTTCTGGTCAGTTAAGTTGCTTTGGCAAAGACTTTCCATAAGATGCGACAATAAAGATTGTCAATCTAGTTCACATTACTTAACCGGTATTTCCAATGCTAAAGCGACTAGCTGCCCTGATGTTTGTACTTGCCACAATGTTTGGTCTGCAGGCCTGTAGCGGCTCGGCTCCCGTAAGTTTGCTGGACTATGTCAATAGCTTTCAAGGCTATCAGTTCAGCTATCCGACCGGCTGGATCGAGGTCAATGTATCTGAGGGGCCCGATGTCGTATTCCACGACATTATCAACCCCACTGAAAATGTCAGTGTGGTGGTTAGTCCGGTGGCTGAGGGTAAGACCCTAGAAGAGCTAGGTGGCCCGACCGAAGTTGGCTATAAGCTCTCAAAAAGCATTACGGAAATGGCCGGTGATAGTCGCGATGTGGAACTGGTGAGCGCACAGAATGTGGAAACAGCTGAAGGTAAGACTTACTACATCCTTGAGTATTTGACCAATACACCCACTGGAGCACGTCACAACCTGGCTAGTGCCATTGTGCGTCGCGGTCAGCTCTTTACCTACAATGCGTCCGTCCCCGAAGCCCGCTGGAAACGACTCAAGGCATCGCTGACTCGTTCGGTTGCTTCATTTTCGGTTTATTAAATATTGATTCTATTTTATGGCCGCTCCTCAGTTTGTATTGGCATCGGCTTCATCAGGAAGACGACAGCTTTTGCTAAATGCGGGTGTGCAACCCTTTGTGTCCCCTAGCAAATTTGATGAGGACCAGATCACCCTCACCGATCCATGCGCGTTGGTACAGGCCCTATCCTTAGGCAAGGCCGAAGCGGTGGCTCCCCTGTTTCCAAACGCGGTGGTGCTGGGGTGTGACTCAGTACTCGCATTTAACGACGTTATCTATGGCAAACCGGAAACCCCAGAAGCAGCGGTGCAGCGATGGTGCCAAATGCGGGGACAGGTGGGTGAACTGTTTACGGGCCACACATTAATATCGCCCCAAGCGATTAAGACCCTAACTCGTTGTCAGGTGACCAAAGTGCATTTTGGGTGGGTTAGCGATCGCGAAATTGAAGACTACGTAGCCACAGGCGAACCCATGAACTGTGCCGGAGCTTTTACCATTGACGGTAAGGGCGGCTTTTTTATTGACAAGCTAGAGGGCTGTCACACCAACGTGATTGGCCTGAGTATGCCAATGCTGCGACAGATGTTGGGGGAGTTGGGATATCGGGTAACGGACTTTTGGTAAGCGTTTAGCTAACAGTGACCATGGGTGGCGTAAAGCTATAAGACATAAGGGATTTATCGTTATTCACAACGTTCCCTTAGTTGCCAACGTAGCAGCAATGAGTTAAGCACCACCCCCATGGAACTAAAGGCCATAAAGCCCCCTGCAAATCCAGGGCTGAGGGCAATGCCAAATCGAGGTAGCAGCACACCCGCTGCCAGGGGAATGCACACCAGGTTATAGCCAAAGGCCCAAGCTAGGTTCTGACGAATTTTATTGAAGGTGCTGTGGCTTAGCTCGAGGGCGGCTAGTACATCGGCCAGGTCATCACGCATCAGCACAATATCAGCCGTTTCCATGGCAATGTCGGTGCCTGAATGCATGGCGATGCCAATATCTGCCTGGGCTAGGGCAGGGGCATCATTAATACCGTCGCCGATAAACCCGACACAATGCCCCGAACGCTGCAGTTTTTCAATGGCGTTTACCTTGTCTGCCGGGGTCATCCTTCCTTCAGAGACTCCAATACCGAGCTCACGGGCCAGGCAATGGGCGACTTCGGGCCGGTCACCGCTGAGGAGCTGTACCTGTAAGTTCTGTGCTTTGAGCTGCTCAATCACGGTTAGAGCTTCGTCACGGGGCCGATCGGCAATGGCAATAATACCGACCAGCTGATGGTTTACAGCCACATAGACTGGGGTTTGCCCTTGGGCACTAAAGGTATTGACCGCATCGCTAGCCATGCCGGTGGCGATTTGGGCCTGGGTTAGCCAAGCTTCGCTGCCAACGTGAAGGGTCTGTTTTTTTAGCTGGCCCACCACCCCTAGACCGGGTGTAGTAGAGCTATCGGTCACATCGGTAAGGGTGAGCTGTCGATGGGCGGCTTCGGTAAGAATGGCCGCCGATAGGGGGTGACGGGTCCCCTTTTCGACACTGGCAGCCAAACCAATGACATCGTCGGGGGTGAGGTCGGGGTCATAGCTTTGGCAATGGGTGACTCGAGGCTGACCGGTGGTCAGGGTACCGGTTTTATCAAACACGACCGTATCTAAACGATGGGCGGTTTCAAGCACATCACCACCACGGACCAACAACCCGCGCTGAGCGCCGATACCAGACCCGACTAAAATCGCCATGGGTGTGGCCAACCCCAGGGCACAGGGACAGGAAATGACCACCACGGCGATGGCTAATTTGAGACTGATCAACAGTCGGGATGTTGCTATAACCTGGTGGGCAGTATGGCCATGGTGAGGGTTAATGGCCATCTGGACCGCTTCAGGCCAAATGGCGACACCGATGCCATACCAAAAAGCAAAGGTGAGCAGGGCTAGGGCCAGAATAGTGTAAGTAAAGTAGCCCGACAAAGTATCGGCTAGCCCTTGAATCGGTGCTTTACGGGTTTGAGCAGATTCGACCAGGGCAATCATCTGGGCTAGGGTGCTGTCGGCTCCGGTACGGTTCACCTGGATGACAATCACCCCAGACTCATTAAGGGTGCCGCCGATTACCCGGTCCCCCACTTGCTTGGTGACGGGCAGGGCTTCTCCGGTGACCATGGCTTCATTGATGGTGGTTTGCCCAGTTTCAATCTGGCCATCCACTGGAATTTTATCGCCGGGTAAGACCTGGAGACGATCGCCTACTTGCACCTGGGCGATGGGTATCACCATGGTTTTGCCAGGAGTTGTTACCAACTGCGCATTGCCAGGCTGTAGGGCGATCAGCCCCCGGAGGGCTTCGGTGGCGCGGAAACGGGCACGCTCTTCTAAGGTGCGACCCAGCAAGATAAAGCTAAGCAGCATGACCGGCTCATCAAAGAAACACTCCCAGCCCAGAGTTGGCATTACTAAGGCCACTACGCTGGCGGCGTAAGCACTTAAAGCACCAATGCTCACCAGGGTGTTCATGTTGGGACGGGCCCGACGGATACCGGTCCAACCGTCTTGCAAAATTCCTCGCGCCGGGCCCACCAAGGTTAAGGTGGCGAGGGCAAAGTGAAACCACAGACCGCTCAGAATGGGAACGGTGACACCACCCACATGGTGCAAATGGCCGAGGATGGAAAAGCATAGCAGCAGGGTTGCGATCGCAACCCTAAATCCCTGCCCTTGCTGCGCTGCCTGCTGCTGCTCGACCCAGCCATTAGAGATATCATCATCCTGGCGCAGCTGGCTGGGAAACCCCGCCTCGGTCAGCACAGTCGCCAACTGCTGCGGCTGAATGCGGTCAGCCTGATACTGCACCGCCGCCGCCTTAGTGACCAGATTTACAGTGGCCACGTCTACCCCATCACACTCACGTAGCTGGGTTTCCACCGCATTTACACAACCCGCACACATCATTCCGTCTACGTTTAGCACAGCCACAGCCGGGGGCGTGACAGCAGAGGCGGGTGGCGGTAACACCGTCGAAGACATAGGAAACAATCATCTTAGTAACCTGAGCCTAACGCCGATCAAGGGGATTTGTACCAACGCTAAGAAACTCTCAAGAAAAATCCTCCATCAAGGGTAGGGGCGTTTCATGGAACGCCCCTACATCCAATGCCCCATATCTAAGGGGTTTGAACCTGTTCCAGTTGTGACGACACCAATCGGTCCATCCAACCCTGCAAAAACTCACGATTAGCGGCCACGTCTTCCGGTTCGGTGGCGTCAGCGCCTTTGGGCAGAAGGCCAATCAACGCTGCATTCGTCACACAGAACATGGAGCGCTGGAAACTAGCGCAAATTTTCACCCGCACATCACCCAAACCACGAACACTTTTAAGGTAGTGCGCCTCAAGATAGTCGGGCAGATGACGGAACATATCCTGCATTAGTAGAGTGGGAGGGATACCGCTGCCGCCGATGGGTAAGGGATCGGCATAGAGGGCACCGTAGGTAAACCGGCTCTTATCGGGGGAAATTTGCTGGGCCTGGGCGTTGTAGGAGACGGTCCCTAGAAAGGGCGTTCCTCGAAAGAAAATAGACTCCACATAGGGAATCGCCGTATCGGGCAAAAATGTTAGACCGGCAGACGCAGGCAGAATGTCGTAGGACTTGCCGCCGATATCAACGCTGTAGGTAATGGGTCGAGCAGCATCCGCCACAAGACCGTTCTTAATGTGATCAACAATTTGGGGAATGTGGGTGATCTCCCCTCGACGATAGCGATCGGCTAGGGAGGTAAAAATGTCGCTCATCACCCGCCAAAACTGCCCTAGCCCGCTGTAGTAAGAGAGCTGACGAATTTGTTCGGTCAAGAATTCGGGAAAGACACGATGGAAAACTTGCAGAATCGGGTTGAGTTTGATTTTGGCTGCGATCGCAACCCGACAGTTCTCTCGAAACTCATCCGTATCTAAATAGGCATCTAGCCCGCCACCCCCGTGCCACATCATGGCCCTCATGGTGTATTCGGCATACTCATAGTTAATGCGGTCATGGCAAAAGTGCTGCCACATTTTCTGCACGCTAATGTCGCCATCAAAGTATTTGAAAACAGGAAACAAGACTAAAAACTGATGATCGGCAATGTGAATCAGATTTTTAGAATAGCGATCTAACACAATGCCATAGCTATCCAGGGCACCCATCACCTCCACCACATTGTCAGGGGTGTCCGGTAAAAGCGTGCCGCCAGAGAGCAGACGGTCCACATAGTGGGCAAACGGATGAATATTACGTACTTGAGGAGTCATCGTTTGGCTCATAGGTCACAGTCCCCATCCGAACAGGTCGCTAAATCTATATTGGTGGCAACGGTGGTCAAAACAACAGACGCACCACCGGCTGAAACATCTCCGCGGCCACTCCTATAGGCCGGATGTACCGTCACTTCTAGCTTAATGGGCATGGCGTCGTACATGGCCGTCGTTGTCGGCTCAATCCAGCGGGTCATCCAGCTAGGGCTCAGACCAAAGATAAATAACAAACTAACTAACAAGAAGGCCGGGGCTCGGTCTTGCCAGGTCACCACCGGTAAGACAGGATCCTGCTCTAGCGCTTGGGATGCGGTCGATGCCAGCCGCCCAAAAAAGGCACGGTTTACTAACAGCAAGAAGTACACCGCCGTCAACCCAGAGCCAAGCAAACACAGCAGCGTCTGGGGAACAAAGCTGACAAAACTACCGCGATAGACAATAAACTCAGAGATAAAGCCCACCATGCCAGGAATGCCCGCACTGGCCATGACGGCCAACACCATGACGCTACCAATCAGCGGCAACCCCCGCTCTGGGTTAAGCAGCCCGCGCAGCACGGTCAAGTCACGGGTGCCTGTCTTTTTATAAACCACCCCAACCACCAAAAATAGAAGCGCCGATATAAATCCATGGCTCAACATCTGAAATACTGCCCCCACATAGCTCAGGGGGTTAGACGCCGCCGCCGCCAACAGCACATAGCCCATATGCCCTACCGAACTGTAGGCCACCATCTTTTTCATATCGGTTTGGGCAATGGCGGCCAACGAGCCATAGAGAACGCTGATCACAGCCCACCAGGCGAGATAGGGGGCCAAATCTACCCACACCTCAGAAAACGTAGTCACACAAAAGCGGAACAACCCGTAGGTGCCGAGCTTTAGTAAGACCCCTGCCAACAGCACTGAAATGGGTGTAGACGCCTGCACATGGGCATCGGGCAGCCAGGTGTGAAGGGGGAAAAGGGGGATTTTGATACCAAAGCCAATTAACAATGCGGCTAACAAAACCGCCTGTTGAATCCAGGGCAGCCCGTGGGCCATGGTAGCGCTGTAGTCAAAGCTAGACGACCCGCTCAGCCAAACCAATCCTAGAAATGAGGCCAGAATCAAAATGCCAGATATGGCTGTGTAGATCAAAAACTTTGTTGCCGCATAGCCCCGCTGAGTGCCGCCCCAAATGGCAATCAAAAGGTACAGAGGAATAAGCTCAAGCTCATAGAAGATAAAGAACAGCAGCAGGTTTTGGGCCACGAATGCACCGGCTACCGCAAAGGTAATGGTAAGCAGCAGAGGATAATACAGCCTGGGTCGACGGACGTCGCTATCGCTGGCAAATACCGACACTAGCGATAGCAAACTGTTGATAATTAATAGGGGCAGCGATAGACCATCAATCCCCACCTCGTAGCCTAGCCCCAAGGGCTCAAGCCAGGGTATGGATTCTTGAAACTGTAGTCCTGCAATCGCCAGATCAAACTGACTCAGCAGATACAGACTAACAACCAGGTTAATCACCAAAACACCTATGCTCAGGGTTTTAGCTCGTTCGCTAGTGAGTTTAGAGGGCCAACAGCCAACAACCAGTGCCCCTAGCAATGGAATCAATAACAGCGCACTCAGCATCAGTATCTCCCTACCACATTGCCCACGTCATAAAAAAGCCCAAGAGACTTATCCCCAACACAATGGTGAAGATATAGCCCTGGGATTGACCGGAAATACTATATTTCAGGCCCTCTCCACTCATCAGCGAAACCATACCCACCAAATTGACGGCCCCGTCCACCACGTAGCGATCAAACCAGCTAACAATGCGGGAAAACTGGCTAACAAAGAACACAACGGTGACCCGATAGAGTTCTTCAGTATAAAAGTCGTTGGCCAGCAGATCCTGCATCAGACGCATAGGTCGCTGGGTAGAGCGGGCCAGGGAACGACTCAGGGGTGCGGTAAAGCCAAAGATTAAACCGATTACTCCCGAGAAAATCAACGCGCCGAACACCCAAGGGTTCCAATAGCGCAGCGGCGGCAGTAACGACATCCGCATCAGCGCCAGGGGCAACAGCAAGACAAAAATGCTAAGCGAGATCATCGGGGTGCCCATCAGCCAGTTTACCGAGGGAGAGCGACGGGTTTTGGCGGTGACAGGCCCTAAAAATACCAATCGAAAGACTCGCACCAGGTTAAACACCGTTAGGGCATTGACCACCAAAAAGACAGCCGCCAAGACGGGATGCTCGCGTCGAAGAAAGTCTATCCCTAGCTGCAGTGCCCAAAATCCACCTAACGGCAGAACGCCCACCATGCCAGCACCGCCCACCACAAAGGCAATTGTTGTCGCTGGCATCCGGGACCAAACTCCACCCAGTTCAGTAATGTCTTGGCAGCTGGTGTTGTTGATAATCGCACCGGTGCTCATGAACATTAGAGCTTTGGCCACGGCATGGGTAAACAGCAGACCGATGGCCACTCCGGGCCACTCCGCACCGACGGCAATAAACACTAAGCCAATATAGGCACTGGTGGAATAGGAGAGAGCTCGCTTAAGGTCGATTTGTGCGATCGCAACCAGGGACGCCCCAACCGCCGTTGTCGTCCCAATGCCAATCAGCACATTCAAAACCACCGGAGACAGAATTACGATTGGCTGCAGCTTAATCAATACGTAGGCTCCACAGGTCACCACCACCGAGTTCCGCAGAATTGACGCCGGACTAGGTCCTTCCATCGCTTCATCCAACCAAAGGTGCAGCGGAAACTGAGCACATTTACCCGTCGGCCCCGCAATCAAAGCCAACCCTAACAACGTCGCCGCCAGCGGACTCAAATCCGCCACCTTCACCCACTCATACAGCTCGTTGTAATGGAGATCTCCTGCCCAGCTTGCCAAGGCAAGCACCCCCATCAACAGCAAAATATCCCCAACACGCTTCGTCAAAAACGCATCCCGAGCAGCCTTAACCACCAGGGGCTGGGCATACCAAAAACCAACTAGCAAGTAGGTCGAGAGGGTAAGGGTCTCTAACAAGAAGTAGGCCAAAAAGAAGGAACCACTTAGCAAAACACCGCTGACAGCACCCTCAAAAAAGCCCAGCAGTGAAAAGAACCGAGCCAGGGCCCAGTCTTTTTCCATGTAGCCCAGACCATACATTTGAGCCATCAGCGCCAACCCCGCCGAAAGCTCCAGAGCCCCAAGATTGAGAACCGACAAATCCAGGTCAAAACTCAGGGTCATGTCTGCTACCTGCAGCCACTGAAAATGCAGCTCCACTGAACCCACATTCCATATGCCCGCAAACACGCAGCTGCCATGGGCAAATGCTAGGGCAGTCATGAAAATATTGATGTAGACCGCTGGCCTAGGCCCCGTTCGTTGCACCAACCCCATAGACCAGGGCAAGGACAATAGGACCCCCGCAAACCCATAGATCGGGATTAACCAACTTAACTGAATCAAAGACTGCATCATTGCCATTAAAGAGCCCACCGGCAACCCATAAACCACCCTACACAGACATCAGCCCGTTCGCGCCCACAACCACGCGCCACAACATTGACCCCCCAGACCCAAAGTCCAGAACGTTCAGACACAAACTTTGCCAAATTGTCCATCACGTTCCTGACGCACAGACAACTTAAGATAGAAAGACACATTGAAAGCTTGGCAATCACACCTCAGTTGCGATCGCTAGCCCAGACAAAATCTACAGCTAATTTTTAGATCACATAATTTTTCTAATGGTACCTGATGGGCACCCCCTGACGAGAGCTTGTACCAATTCCTCAACAATCGGCAGATCCCGACCAGTTTATGCACATCCCGTCATAAGCAGACATCGTAAAAATTCAATAACAGCCCTAATACCCCCTCCCCGATTAGTCGGCTCTCGCCCCAAGAAACCAACGCCCAAGCGATAAACCTCCGTCCAAAAGTTAATCGTTTACCTTTCGCAGCAAATGATCATCAGCATTGATAATGCTTAACATTAGAAACAATCATTGAGACTTATATTGTCAAACTGCTTACCCCCTCGTATTCTGAAATGTAGTCATGGAGTTATTGCAGACCAAAGGTTTGCAAGGTACGTCTCGATGTGTAACGGGATTCAAAAAGAATTCTTAATCGCACTCAGTCGAGACGCAGACGCTTAAACAAGAGCTGTTTTATCTAGGAGATTTGCGACAATGCCGATTGCCGTAGGAATGATTGAGACGCGCGGTTTTCCCGCGGTTGTAGAAGCTGCTGACGCGATGGTTAAAGCCGCGCGTGTGACCCTAGTTGGCTACGAAAAGATCGGTAGTGGTCGTGTGACCGTTATTGTTCGTGGCGACGTATCTGAGGTTCAAGCGTCAGTTGCCGCTGGTATTGAATCCGCTAAGCGAGTTAACGGTGGTGAAGTGCTATCCACCCATATTATTGCTCGTCCCCACGAAAACCTGGAGTTTGTACTGCCCATTCGCTACACCGAAGCAGTCGAACAGTTTCGAACCTAGGGCTTTAGTTTCAATTGCTCAGTAAAACATAGTCAGCATACCAAGGTAAAAATCAATGGCAATTGCAGTAGGAATGGTTGAAACCCTGGGTTTCCCAGCGGTAGTCGAAGCGGCTGACGCCATGGTCAAAGCAGCCCGCGTCACCCTAGTTGGTTACGAAAAGATCGGTAGCGGTCGCGTTACCGTCATCGTACGTGGCGATGTCTCTGAAGTTCAGGCATCGGTTGCTGCTGGCGTTGAGAACGTTAAGCGCGTCAACGGTGGTCAGACCCTGTCCACCCACATCATTGCCCGTCCCCACGAAAACCTGGAATTTGTACTACCTATCCGCTATACCGAGGCTGTTGAGCAGTTTCGTGAGAGCGTTAGTGGCATTCGTCCCTACGGTAGATAGGGTATGCGCCTTGGTAAAGTTCGCGGCACGGTTGTTAGCACCTGCAAAGAGCCGAGCTTAACGGGCGTAAAGTTCTTACTGGTTCAGTTTGTCAGTGAGGATGGAGGTTTGCTTCCTGACTATGAAGTGGCAGCCGATGTTGTGGGGGCCGGACCTGGAGAATGGGTTTTGGTCACCCGCGGCAGCGCTGCTCGTCAGCACGACGGCTATGGGCAAAGACCGGTGGATGCTGCGATCGTTGCCATTGTCGACACCGTTAGTCTGGATTCTGGCTCGCTCTACGACAAGCGTGAGGATTTTAGTTAGTAGCTTTCTTTGAAGGATATGGGCCAATGGTTCATCAAGCCATGGCAACATCTTCTGTCCAATATCAATCAATGGCTAAGCCATCGATTGAGCCCACGGCCTTTGTTCATTCGTTTTCCCAGGTCGTGGGTAGTGTGTACGTCGGAGCCGAGGTATCAATTGCCCCTGGTACCTCAATCCGGGCAGATGAGGGATTGCCCTTTTACATAAGTAGTCACTGCGATATCCAGGACGGTGTTGTCATACACGGTCTTGGTAAGGGATGCGTACAGGGTGACAACGATCGGTCCTATGCTGTTTGGCTATCACCAAACGTTACCCTTACCCACAAGGCATTAATCCACGGCCCTGCCTATTTGGGTGAGGGGAGTTTTGTTGGCTTTAGGTCAACAATTTTTAACGCTCGCCTGGGTGCTGGTGTGATTGTGATGATGCATGCCTTAGTTCAGGATGTTGAGGTCCCCCCAGGCCGATGCGTACCCTCCGGCGCGGTGGTTACTACCCAGGCCCAGGCCGATGCTTTACCCAGGGTAACCGAGGCGGAACTGGCCCTGGTTCGAGATATTGTTGAGCCCCATATTCATGAGCGTTCCTACGATTCTCAGGTAGGAGGCGCTACTAACGCATTTAAATATCCCGAATATCCCGAATATCCCGATGGTGCAGCCAATGCTGTCGCCGTTCAATTAGCCCGCCATTCGGCGAGCAGCTCAAATACCCCACACACCACCGACGACGTTGGTATAGATACTATGCAAGCACTAGCACCCGAAATTGTTCAGCAGGTTCGTCAGTTTTTAAGTCAGGGCTACAAGGTTGGCTCAGAATATGCAGACAAGCGTCGCTATCGTAGCGGCGTCTGGCAGAGCTGTCCCGTTGTTCAATCTAACCGTGAGGGGGATGTATTTTCCTCACTGGAGCGCTGTTTAGCAGAGCATGAAGGAAGCTATGTGCGAATCTTTGGTATTGATCCTGTTGGCAAGCGTCGCATAGGCATGATGACGGTTCAGCGACCCGACGGTAAGCCCGTTGAAGCTAGTAAGCGTACGGTTACCTCATCGTCTCAGCCGGTTGCCTCAGCAACCAACGGTGGTGCTCCCAGTAGTGACGTTGCCGGTCAAGTACGGGCCTGGATTCGTCAAGGGTATAAAATTGGTACCGAGCATGCTGATAAGCGTCGCTATCGCAGCGGTGTATGGCAAACTTGCAGCCCCATCCAAGCGACCCGCGAATCTGAGGCCATGGAAGCCCTACAGGGTTGTTTGACTGAGCATGCGGGTGAATATGTACGCATGTTTGGTATTGACCCTGTTGCCAAGCGTCGGATTGCACCGGTTACCATTCAGCGAGGGGATGGTAAGCCCGCAAGCTTGCAGACAGCCAGCAACGGTTCTGCACCAGCTGCCGGCCAGAGCAGTGCAGCAGCCCCGACAACGAGTGATGAACTTGTCCCCCAGATTCGCTCCATTTTGGCCCAGGGCCAAAACATCGGTATTGAAGTGGCCGATAAGCGCCGCTATCGTAGCGGCATATGGCAGACAGTTCCAGCCGTATCAGCGTCTAGTGAGTCGGCGGCACTCGCTGCTGTGCAGCAGGTTTTAGCAGCCCATGCTAATGATTATGTACGCATTTTCGCCGTTGACCCCCGAGCCAAGCAGCGGGGTCGCGCTATCACCATTCAAAAGCCGGGTCAGGCTCCCAGCGGCACCAGCAGCGCTAAAGCCCAGCCTGCTTCCTACGGTGGTGGCAACAGCCGTGCTGCCAATGTAAACGGCAACGGTAGCCAGGCTTCGGTGAGTTCTGATTTGGCGCAGCAGGTCACTCAGCTGGTCAACCAAGGCTATCGCGTCAGCACTGAATATGCTGATAAGCGTCGCTACAGAAGTGGTGCATGGCAAACGGGCAACCCCATCAACGGAAATCGGCCCTCAGAGGTAATCGCGGCTCTAAAAGCGCAGCTAGCCGAGCATTCTGGGCACTATGTGCGTCTAGTGGGGGTAGACCCCAGAGCCAAGTGCCGTGTCCTTGAAACTACGATTCAGCGCCCGTAGTCTACGTTAGTTAGTCCTACTCCAGCACCGCCGCGATGGAACCCTCGCCTCTACATTTTGTGAGTCATACCCATTATTATCGCGGCGGCGACGTTGTTGTTGATGCGGCGGCAGCCATCGCTCCGGGTGTGGTGCTAAGGGCGGCCCCTGGGGGATCAATTCGTATTAGTGCGGGTGCCTGTGTAGGTGCGGGGGTGGTGATTCAGGCTAAGCACGGCTGTGTGTTTATCGAGGCCGGGGTAAGTTTGGGCACGGGTGTGCTGATTGTAGGTCATGGTTATGTGGGTAAAGACGCCTGTGTGGGGTCGTCTAGCACGCTGATCAATCCTGCGATCGCACCCAGTGACACCATCCCGCCCTGCTCTTTAATACAATCCCAGGCAGCCAGTTCTAACCCAGCCAGTTCTACCTCTGGAAACGGAGCGTCCGGTTTCCAAACGTCTGGTAGCTCTAGTTTCCAAAGCACCGGCTTTCAGACAGCCAGTGAAGGGCCTGTGCCCTCCATGCCAATTCCCCCCAGAACCACCTCTACGGTTCAACCCCAGGCCGTTTCGCCTAAGGCGGTGAATGTACCCGATGTGGAACCGCCCCCGCCCCCGGAGAATGGAAAATCCGCCATCGTGAAACCCAATGGCTATGTCTACGGTCGTGACCACGTCAACAGCTTACTATCGGCACTATTTCCCCACAGGCAATCCTTAAGTAACGGGACTGCAGATAATGGCAATGCAGGCGATCAGTCTAGGGAAGACGTTTAGAATTCTTTTAGGAGAGAGTTATCCCATTGGGCTCTGTTAGCATAGCCAGACAACATAAGACGTTTAATAAACAACTGATAAATAACGTCGCTTTTAAGGGACTATTTGGATTTTCCCCTTACAGTGTTGATATAAATCAGATATAAGCAACAAACATTCAAGGGCTCACCAACGGTACTTGATCCTTACGATGCCAGTAGACTCCTCCGCTATCGCTAATTCCACAGAAAAAGCCAGGTCATTACTAAGATGGGTACAGGATTCGGCGTTGGGTGTGGTGTCTACGACAAGTTTCCCAGCCATTATCGGTGTTGCCGACGCCATGATGAAGTCTTCGAACGTTTACCTGGTGGGCTACGAGAAAACTGGCGGCGGTCAGTGTAGCGCCATTGTTCGTGGCGGTGTCGCCGATGTGCGCATGGCCGTTCATGCTGGCGTGGAAACAGCCAAACAGTTTGGTCAGTTAGTCTCCTCGTCGCTCATTCCCCGGCCCATGGCTGATATGGAAAAGGTATTGCCAATTTTGCCACGCATGAGCGAGCTAGATGGTGTGGGAGAAACTCACATGAGCAGTGGCGCAATCGGGCTTTTAGAAACCAAAGGCTTTCCGGCCATGGTAGGGGCAGCCGACGCCATGACCAAGTCAGCTGAAATAGAGCTAATTTCCCACGAAACCATTGGCGACGGTCTGTGTACGATTTTGATTCGTGGGTCGCTGTCGAATGTGGCCATTGCCGTCGAAGCTGGCATGCACGAGGCGGAGCGCATTGGCGAACTGAGCGCGGTCATGGTAATCCCTCGACCGCTGAATGACTTGGAACGCAGCCTACCGAAGGTCAAGCAGGCTCAGAAACCGAAGAAGGTACAGCTACCGCTGAAACTAGAAGAGCGTCAGAAGGAACTGATGCCAGCTCAGGCTCCCGCTGTAGACGTGCAAAAGCAGAAGCAATTAGATTTACCAGAATTTGAGTAGTCTAATCAACGCTCCTTATCATCCTGCATGAGAGGACTGATTTGGAAAACCCAGCATGCCTAGAACAAGCGTGGACATTGCCATCAAAGGGGAGCTAGAGCATCCTCTATGAAAATTTTCTGATAGGGTTGTCTCCCTCTGGAGAGTCAACCCTATTTTTTGGGGATGTCCATCCATCAGTGCGCTTAAAGATCGGCGTAGCCAAAGGTGACGTTGAATTCTGCGCACCAGATAGCCACGGAACCGTAGTCATCCAGGTTAATATCGGCGGGTAAAACGTAACCCTGGGAGCCTTCAAAACTCTTGAGGTCACCTACGACAATATAGTCACTCTCATCTATGCTCACAGGAACAGAGTCGCCTCTGTAGAGCACCACTTGCACATCAGGACCACGAGCTGTATCAAAGGCACCATCAAATTCTAGGATGCGCTGACCGTCTTTTTCTACGATTCGGGCGGTCCCTGTGGTGTCTTTGGCTTGGTCAACGGTGACAAACTGACCAGACGTCAGCAACGTTTTTGCAGCTCGGGTAATGCTGGGGGTGGCAGCCAGAGCGTCGTCAATGCTAGCAGTTTGAGCGAAGGGGATGATAGCAGCAGTAAGCATTAGGGCAGATAAACCAGTGGACAGTAGATTCTTCATGGGTGCGTTCTCCGAATACGTTTGGCCGAGTGGCTTGATTATTACTATCGAGGTCATACCTGAGGGCAGGTTGATGGATTTATAAGAGATTGGTAAACGCTATCTGAAAAAGACTGAATGGAATGGATGATGGCGATCACAGTTCATACCGTAGCGTTCTTCAGCTAAAGGTTTTAGCGATTGCTGATGTTCTGAGCTATGGGTCAACGCTATACGTTCATGCTGCTAATCTGCGATTGATAAGGACAGATTAGGAATTATCGGTGAATTGTTTGAAGCTATACCTGTAGCGTTGATCCCATTGATTAGGATAGGAGAAATGCCCAGGGCATACTCCGATGGGATGGCTAAATGCTTGAATAAATAAAGGCAAATGCTACATCGATCACTGTTTTAACTGTTACGACACATGAAAAAGGCCGTTTATTGGTTGATGGGGGAGCGTGGAGGTAAGGCAACCCTAGCAGGATGGAACTGGCTGTGGGGGATTTCTGAGGAAATTACTGAGCCGGAGCGGGATGAGGATGAGGATGCGATCGCAACCGCCGAAGCCTCCCTTAAAAAGATGCAACAATCCGTCAGCCAGCTAGCCGAAGCCACCAACCAGCAGTACGCCACCTACCAACGGGAAAAACGGATTTATTTGTATAAAGTAGGAGCCCTAAAACGCGCTGAAGAATCAGCCATCAAGGCTGAAAAAGAAGGACGGCACGACGATGCAGAAGCTGCCATATCCTCCGCCATCCATCTAGAGCAGCTGCTACCTAAAATAGAAGCCCAGGTTGAACAAGCAGAAAAATTATCCAAAGCGTCTTTAGCAAAATTGCGACAGGAACGAGCCCGCCTCGAAAGCTACAAAAGCGATTTACAGGCCCTAAAAAACCTAACCGAAGTCAATGAGGCCCTGAGCGCCATTGCCGAAACCCACAATGAGCAGGATATGGAATCGGCCCGGGCCCAGTTTGAAGAAGCGAAAAACTCCGTACACACCCGCTATCTAGAAAAACGAGCTTATATAGAGCTATCGGTAGATCCAGCTGACCCATTAGGAGTCGACCTGGATCCGGCGGCCCAACAGCAGGAAATTGCCCGTCGGCTTCAGGCCCTAAAAGAGCAAAAACAGACACCTGACCAAGAGGCGCTAGGTTAGGGACCATATCGTAAATCCTAGCGATGGTTATGGCGACGCTAACCCTGGGTTTTATTACCATAGGGCCATAAAGCGATCTACGTAATGTTCTGACTTATAGGAACATTAGCTGTATGTAAAACTTTATGGCAGAGTACCAGAGGCAGTGTTGTGACAAGTCGTACAGGTCCCCCACCAATTGTTTATATTCTAGGTGTTGTTGCGGTTTCATTGGGCGCGTGGAGCCTGAGAGACACTCTGTTTTCAGGGTCAAGTCAACCGCTGGCAATTCTCGGTAGCAACACTGATGAGCTAGTGATTTTAGGGGATACCTTTAGCGGCTACAGCACATTCCGCGCGCCAGAGTTTCAAACAGAGCTGGAACAATCGGGTCTATCGCTACGGTACGACAATGAATTTGACCAGGCAAAACGGGCTGCCAGCCTTGAAAAAGGGGATGCTGATCTGATTGTCACCACCCTAGATCAGTATCTTAAGCACAAGCCAGCGGGCAAAATTATTGGCCTGATTGACCGTACGGTGGGGGCCGATGCGGTGGTGCTCAACACCCCTAAATATCAGCAGCTAAAGTCGCTAAACGATCTTAGTCAGATGGTGGCCCAGGGGCAGACCCTGGGTTTGGCCTACGCAACGGATACCCCCAGTGAGTTCTTAGCCCAGGTGCTAGATATTCGCTTTGATGGTTTTAATCTATCGGATTTTAGACAGGTCCAGGTGGCAGAAGCCTCAGAAGCATGGCAAGAGCTTCAGGATCCTAGCCAAAACATTGCCGTCGCTGTGCTGTGGGAGCCATTTGTCAGCCAGGCACGAGGCCAGGGGCATACGGTGGTGCTCTCCAGCCAGGACGCCCCCAATGCCATTTTGGATGTGATTGTGGCGTCAGATAGCATCATCGGTGAAGAGGAAGAACAGCTAACGGCGTTTTTATCCACTTACTATCGGCGCATGGATCAAGCTGCCCGAGACGATAGCCAGCTCAAAACCTTGATTCAAACCGATGGCAATCTGTCGCCTGCCCAAACCAACACGGTTATTAGCGGCATTGATTTCTTTACCTCAGTAGAAGCGGGGCGATGGATGGAGGATGGCACCCTCGAAAAACGGATTGATGCTACGGCTGCAATCTTAGTGCTGTCGGGTCAGCTGCCCCAGGTTCCCCCAGCCAGCGAACTCTATAATGATGCCTTTATTGCTGAAGCCGTGGCCAATACTGAGTCCCTGATTCAGCTGGTGCAGGCAGACGATCCGGAACTGGCTAAGTTTCTAACGGGCGACGCTAATCCAACCCAGCCCCAAACCCAGCTCACACCAGAAGCCATTCAAAGCTCTCAACCCATTGGCGACCTGGAAGTTAGGGGCGAAGTGAACTTTGGCACGGGCTCTGCTATCCTGGCCGCCGAAGGTCAGCAAACCCTGGCCCAGCTAGCCACTGAGATCAATGAATTTAACCGGGAAACCATTGCCGTACAGGTGATTGGCCACACCTCCCAAACCGGGGCAGCCGGTCTCAATCAGCGCCTTAGCCAGGCCAGGGCAGAAGCGGTTGTCGCCTACTTAAAAAGTCAGTCTGTGACCCACAATATTTTGGCAGAGGGTAAGGGGTTTAGCACGCCATTACCCAATATCCCCCCTAGCGATCCTCGCAACCAGCGAACGGAGATCCGTTTGGTGCGCATCAATCAGTAATTGCCCACTGTAGTCGCCCAGTAATCGCCCAGGGCAGATAGGTTGATCCCAGTTGATCTCAGACGGGTCCCAAGACCTGCACTCTCTCTCAAAACCTACACTCGATAGACCCATGACACGTGAACCATTGGTCAGCAAAACTCTACCGGAAAAGGTTCCAGCCAAGGTTCTAGCAGAAGTTCTAGATATTGCCCGTTGTTTGAGACAGCGAGCACCCCAGGCCAATGAGGCGTTTTATCAACGTCAGCAGCAGCGGCTCAAGGGGCTACAGGCAGAATTAGCAACCTACCGACTGCACGACATTACTGATGACCTCAAACCGATAGACACAATCCCACTACCGGTACGGCAGACATTCGCGCGGGCCGCACTCCTGGTACGGCGCTATCACCAGCTAGCGGGGCACCAGTGGCAGGGCACCCTAGAATCGCCCACCCTCAGCAAACAGGTGCCCGACCAGATTCCATCGGTGCTGGAATCGGAGGATGCGATCGCATCCCTATGCACCCAGTTTCAACTCAATAACCAGGCCGCCCTGGGGGCCATGGTGCAGCAGGTCGATCAGCGCATTGCCCATCAGGCCGCCATCATTCACAGTGTGCTCAGCAGCGTGGGGATAGACGCGCCAGCCCCCCAAAACAGCATGATTTCACTGCGGCGCATCCAAGCAGCGGCCCTGTTCAAACATCTGTTCGGCATTACCCTACCCGCCATCGATATTGTCTACACACCACTCCAAATTTACTTCTGTCTGCCCACAGCAGATCTGGCGACCCAGGTACCTGCCACCGAGCAACCGCGCCTAAAGGAGCTATCCGAGTCCATGGAGGCCTTTAGCTTTGATCAGTTTCGTCGGTTTCCCACCTTTGGCCCCTGTCAGCCCAGACACATCAACACCGCCTGGGCCAACTCCATCGCCCAGGAGCTAGGCGAACCGGTCGACTCCATCATTGAGGCCCTTTCCCACTCCGTCAGCGTTTTACCCACCGACAAAGCCGAAGCTTTTCTGATCCATGACATCTGGGGACACTACTGGCAGCTGATGATGACCCAGTTCCAAGCCGACTATGCCATTTTGGCCCACTGCGATAGCCCACTGCGGGCCGGGGAAACCGCCTATACTGACCAGGGTCCGGTCGCCTGTCGAGAACTGTTTCATCCCAATGGCGATGAAGTCACCCTAGACGAAGCCAAAGCCCATAATTTTTTCCATGGCGAAGTGCGACAGCGGCTGGGGTTGGTCTTTACCCATCTCATTGCCGAAATGATGGCAGACGTCGCCGAATTTAAATTTGTCTGGCGCAACCCCAACGCCACCAATGAGCTGCCCAGCTCGTCAGTATTTAAAACAGCACCGGTCAAACTAGACCTGAGCCTGATCGACCTTGATTTTTTGTTTATCAGGGTGATCAACCCCCTCATGGAAATCAACATTTCTGCCCTAAAAACCTCTCCCTTAGAACAAGAAATTCTCTCTACTTGGCAACAGCAAGGCATCAGATCGCCGTCTTTAGAACTCAGGACCCACCTAAAACAAAAATTAAGTCGTCTCCATGAGATCTTTTTAGACGACTACCGACAGCAGTATTTATCATCCCTCAAATCAACCACCGGAATTTTTGGACAGGCCGCAACAAATCTGGTTTACCTACAAAATACCATTAACCATCTATGCGTCGAAGCCTGTCAAGATGTCACCGCCGACCTAGATCAAAACTCTCCTCAACCGCCGCTCTACCACGATCTATTAATGATTTTTATTGGGTGTTTTTGCTCCGGAGACAGCTATAGTAATTTCTGGCAAATGGATGCGGTACTGGCGGATTATTTTCTACCCTGCTGGCATCTGTTACACCAATGGATTCAGCACGCCGATCTCTCTTAGCAAAGACTCCTATGCCCGTTGATACCTGGTTTCCCCTCGCTGTTTACTACGACGACCTGGCAGAGTCGGTAACCCATAAAAAACAGCTCATCGATGCGACCCTACAGCTAGAACAAGACGGCTACGAACGTCGAGCTTTTCCAGAAATGGCCTGGACCGGGGACCTGCACGGGGCAGAACAAATTCATACCGATCCTCGCTTTAGTTGGATTGTGGGTCAGGTAGAACTCCACGTTCGGCAGTACCTGACGCAGCTAGGCCTAGATCTCAGCCAAATTGATCTCTACATTCAGCGGGCCTGGCCGGTCATCTCCCGCCATCAGCAGGAGGTGGGCTCCCACTGTCATAATACGGCCCACATTAGCGCTGTGTACTATGTGTCGGTGCCAAATTCGGGTAGTGATGAGGCGGGTAGTCTGGTGTTTTTTGATGATGTGCGCCCCAATGAGGTGAGCCCTGGGTTGGGGAGTGAAAATACAAATATTATTGCCCAGTGGAACGAGCTGAACCAGGATCAGGCGATGTATGTGCCCACGGAGGGGCGGTTGATCTTGTTTCCGTCAAAGCAGCGTCATGGGGTGACGGTGAATCATACGGAGGGGACCCGGATTTCGCTGTCGTTTGACATTGTGCTAGCGGCGAAGCCAGGGAGTGCCGCGGGGTCCTATGAGTTTTTGCTGCCGCCGCCGGCACAGTGGCAGAGGTTTAGTAAACAGGGTTAGGCACCAAGCTGGTAGGGTGTGCACTGCGCATCGCTAAATAGTTTCGGCTATTCTTCCATATCCAATCCGCAGCAATTGTCCATCCATCGAGTCTTTGAGAGCAGCAACTACGGATTTAACTTGGATGATGAAGGTCCTCTGTGCCTGCAAGAATGCACGGTTAGCAAATGCTCCAGCTACAATTGAGTGTGATGTAGTTCAATCATGATGAAAAAACAGGCAGGATATTCTACCTATGACTATCCAAGAAATTATTCAGCAGGCTCGTAATATGAGCGTTACTGACCAAATGCGTTTGGTTAGCCAACTTGTGCAACTGCTTGAGCAAACGATGCAGAAGACTGTACCTGTAGCAGAAGAGTCTGCTGCGATAGCTGCCCCTACTTCCGCCGTTGGGATTATCGCTGAGTTAATTAAGACGCCTGCTGCTTTTGATGGGCCTCCTCTGACACGAGGGGAAATTTATGAGCGATAAAAACCTATCGGGTTATTTTCTGGATTCAAATATCTGGATTCAAATATCTGGATTTATGGATTAGCCAAGAATCAGGATGAACAAAAGCAGACAGTGGCGGCTCAGCTAATTCAAACAACATCAGTTGTGGTGAGTACGCAGGTAATCAATGAGGTCTGCATCAATCTGATTAGAAAATCTGACTTTACCGAAGAACAGGTCAGAGACCTTATCACTGCGTTTTACAAGGGATCACGGGTGATTTCATTTGATATGGAGATTTTGACACAGGCGTCTAGCCTGCGAGAACGATATGCGTTGTCTTTTTGATAGTTTAATTGTTTCCAGTGCTCTTTATGCAGGTCTTTCCACACTGTATTCAGAGGATATGCAAAATGGTCTGATTGTTAATGAGCAACTTGAAATTGTGAATCCTTTCGGTTAGCTCGTAGGATTTATACAGCGCGCTGTCCATTAAAAATTTTAGGGAATCCTGGCAGCCTGGGGCTATGGCAAGTATCTTGGTAACGATACCGACCAAAAGCCCCGTCTATGTCGTCAAAATCGCGCAGTTTTCTGGCCAGCCCGGAAGGATTGCAAAAAC
>JBCAWO010000026.1:0-63353 GCA_038534515.1 Cyanobacteria bacterium J06554_1 | reverse complement strand
AAATACTGATCGTTGGGCTCCATCAAAATATTGCCGCTGCCCAAATGAATCTTATAGGTGCGTATATCCCCCCGTACCACCAAAAATCGCTCCTGAAACGAACAGCGGTGCGCAATC
Organism: Cyanobacteria bacterium J06554_1; assembly: GCA_038534515.1. GTDB lineage: Bacteria > Cyanobacteriota > Cyanobacteriia > Phormidesmidales > Phormidesmidaceae > Leptothoe. The sequence goes on along the minus strand of JBCAWO010000026.1, from coordinate 63,236 downwards.
TTCTTTAACTTTGGCACCAAATTTTCTAACACCTGCCGCCGTGTCTGGGCCGTTGCCGACAGTTCCCCAAACGAATAGCTCCGCCAATAGTCCTGATAACGCCCTCGCCCTTCAGCACCCCCATCGGCCCAGTTGGGGTCATTGCCCACACTGGCCACCCCCACAAACAAATCCACATCCCGCAGTACCTCCGTCAACACCAGGGCTGGAATGTCCGTTAGGGGTATGGGCTCCGCCGAGGTGCTGCCATAGACACCATAGCCACCCCCACCCGCATGGGCATAGTTATCACCGGCATCAATCGGGTAAAACCTCACCTGATCTGTCGCCAAATACAGATAGCTCCCCGCTTCGGTGGTGTCGGTACCATAGTCATCGCCAATACCCTCAATCCAAAACTCCGCCCGTAAATCCCACTTGGGCAACAGCAGCCGAGCCGGATTGTAGTCATCATCCACCATCAGCCGCAGCTGGTTTTTCCAGCCCCGCTGACCACACAGGGCATTAAACTGATGCTGCTTGATAATGTGGGCCGCAAACCGGTTGGAATAAACGCGGGTGTTCTCCTCGGCGGCGGTGAGTAAATAAATCTCTCGATGGGCCTGCTTAAACGGCTGCTGGACTTCATGGGTGACTAGCCACTCACGCCAAGCCTGGATTGTGGCTACAGAAGCCGTAATCGGATGCCAGAGACTTACACGGGTCTTGTCGGTTAGCCAGTCGATGGGGTTGCCGGCTAGATCGACCAGATTTGTCCTGAAGGATTGCTCATTTTGCCCCCCTTTTATGGAAGTATCGATGTTCTCCCCATCAGACATACTGGGCTTCCCCAATTCTGGGGAACGTTGAGCCGACTCTCCTCTCAAATTTGGGAGGCCGGGGGGGCCATCTCCCTCAAACCAAATGCCAACGGCGTGGTTTCCATCGTCCTCAAACTGCCAGAGAATCCGTCTTGCCAACGTCCCCACCAGCGGATGGTTGAGATAACGCTCTTGCCAGGTGGCAACGTCCCACGTCTTTTGTTGCAAATAAAATGACTCGATCCGGTCTCGCTGGGCAGGCAGCATTTTCTGAATATCTTTTGCGGCCTGTTTAAGTTCTTTTAGCTCCTCACCATAGTTATCTCTAACGGTCTTTGGCACTGACTTTTGCCCTTTGCCATCGGCTTTAATCCACCGCAGCACCGTGCTGCTGGTCCCGGTTACCGCTAGCTCAGCCGTGAAGTCCCCTAGAGACTCACGCCGCAGACCTACGGCGCTCAGACCGTAGGTAGGTACCGCCAACTCTTCGATGTCTTCGCGGGGTAGCCCTTCTCGCGCTGCTGCTGCGGTTAAAGACTTCTCAATTCCTTTTTGGGCGGTGCCAAATTTTACTTTTACCTTGAGCAGGGCTAGCTGGCCAATGGCTTCAATTGTTGGCATTTGCCCCAAAGCCCAGACACAGGCATTGCCTAATTTCACACAGCGCGGCCCAACGCCGGGAATTTTGCGATAGGTAGAGATGGCCAGCTTCCCCACGGCACGGACGAGTTCTATGTCTGTTTGGTCTGCACAGAGCCATACCAATCCTTTGAGAATGTCGGCATTTTGGTCTTGAATTGCATCGTCACCGCCGTGGGTCAAGGGTTGTGTACGGGGCTGATCTACTAGTGGATACCAATGCAGCACATGCTGTTGAAACGTGTCGATACCCACAGTCTTTTGCAGTGGGCGAGTAGTCTTGAGCCACCTAGCCGTGGGTTTACCGCCAGATGCTGTAGAACAGGCTTCGATTAGTTGAATCCAGGCAGTTTGATCGGTCTCGGGCAGTGCTTCGATGGTTTGTTTTGCCACATCAGACCAGGCTTCTCCTGGGATAATTGCCAGGGTCTTGGTTTCGGTAGAGACAAACATACGTAGCTGGCTACCAGCTTTGCGAGTATCGCCGTAGCCCTGACACCAACTATCGCTAGTTTTCTCAATTGCTGTCTGTAGTTCAGGGGTTAACTCATGGTCTTTGAGATAATCTCGCACCAGCTTTTTGATCGGGGCGATCCAGTACCAACTTTGCGATCGCTGACATCGACACGCCCCTAAAAATTCAATAACATTCTCTGCTGTAAACGGTAATTTGCGACCCAGAATCAGTCTTAGGGCAGCCAAAAGATTCCAGGCTTTGCGGTAGGCATCACCGTCGTCATTTTTAAGGTTATGTTCTATGAATTGCTGATAATCTCGCACCATGGCGACAGCTAGCTTAGCCTGTTCAGGCCGACCCAGCTTAGAAATCTCAACCCAGGTCTCAGACTCCTTAAAGTTATAGGAGTAGCCAGCGGTATTCTCCTCATATTCTTTCAGAACAGCCTGGATAATATTGTCGTGGTTCATGGTTAACCCCTCTAACTAACCACCCACCAGGGGTACCAGTTTCATAAAGGTGATCGATGTGTCGGGAGCAATGGTAATCTCGTCCTCCAGCTCCGTGACCTGTTCGTCATCTACCAAAATGATAAAGCCGTTACTTTGAAAAGCGGTAATGGCTTTTTCAAACTGTGTTTCCCACTTAATTTTGCGAGGTTTGCGTAGCTTGTAGCCATTGAGGGTTTGTTCTGTCTCGGTCGGCTGGATGAGCCCTCTGAAAAACTCTGGCTGCTGGGTGTTAAAGTCTTTGACTTCTTGATACACCCGACTGCGAATGAGTTCGCGCACCGTAATTTGTTCGGTTAAAAAATCTAATACCAGGATGGGGCCATTATCCTCCAGGGTATTGGTATCGTGAATATTTAAGCGATTTGCCATGGGTTGAGGAGGTATGCGCTACCAGGATAGACCTTACACAAGGTTACCCGGTTCCTCAGGATGCTGCCTACAGCTATTGAGGACTTCTCCAGCTGGTCATGGTGGTGGCGACTTGTCTTAGACTATCTGCCTGAATTTGAGGATGCTGAATACGATTGGTTGTCTCTAACGCTTGATTGAGGATTATTTGGGTACGTTCAACCTGATCAAACTGACCAGTCACATAAATAATGAACCCTAGGGCATCAGGACTCGGTGTGGGCGTAGCATTCCGCCCACTGTGGCGAATTATGGTGGGATTCGGTGAAGCAGAACGCGAACCTTGTCTCGTACTGGGGGAGAGGTTTATGTCACGGGATGACACCGGGGGTTGGGGAATAGCGGTGTAAATAGGAGCTGTTAAGCCCAGGGCATTTTCCAATAATTCTTGGGCGATATCGTGCTCTCCCAGACTGTTATAACCATAGGCAATGGCTCCAAGGACGGTGGCTCTGGAATTGGGAGATTTAATCGTCTCAGCCATCTCCATCAGATGCGTCAGAATAGCCGCAATCTGCTCAGAGTCGTCTAAATAGACGGTCGCTTTGGCAATGTCTACCATGGCAGAAACGTCTGTACGAAATAGGCGAATACTATCGTCGACCAGGGTAAGAACCTGTTGCAAAATTGTTTGGGATTTTGTTTGGTCAAATTGACTGTAGGCGATGGCGCTCTCTACCAAACTTTTTGTTTGATAGCTAGGACGCGTAAAGGTTCTCGTTTCTGCTTTGTCTAAGGTTGTATCTAAAAGAATCCGAGCGCCGTCGTATTGCTCTACACTGCTGTAAATATTGGCAAATTCCTGCAGCTTGTAGCTGGGAATTATACCGTCTAGGGTGGTGGTTACCTCTGTCAGTGTTTGTTTTAGGACTGATTCCATTAAGTTGGAGTCTTTGAGGTTAGTGGCAGCGGTGAGAATTTGCTGTAGGATATGCCCCCTAGCAAATTCGCCGTTGTCACCTAAGAATGTCAATTGATTCCAGTCGTCAGTGTTTAGAGCCACGCCAAGGGCATTTTCAAAAATTTGCTGACCCAGGTTTGGTTGACCTAATTGATGGGCTGCAATGGCAATCTCTTCGAAGGGTTTAAACCCGACTAAACGGATGTCTAGTTCGTTGGCCTGGGTATAAACCTGCTCCAATAAAGCCAAGCTCTGTTCATTTACCTCCAACTGGCCAATAGTGTTGGCAAGGTTGCTAAGGTACCTGACCTGCTCAGAGTTTGGCTGAAATCCTGGATAACCGATGGGTGGTGTGTCTTGGGCATAGACTACTGTTTCTTCGGTTGAGGCGTCTTCGGTATCGGACACATCGGCAAATGCGATGTTCTCTGGCTGTAACGCTTGATTGATGGCGGCAATTGCTGGGTTCTGATCTTGCTGCTGGATATGGATGGCAGCGATGTCAGTTAGACTGTCGGTCCATAGCCAATACCATTGATTTGTATAGGCTATGGCAAGTGCCTGTTGTAATAGTTGTAGGGATTTATCTTGGTGGCCAAATTGACCGTATGCGATCGCAACCCGCTTTAAAGAGCTAACGTCAGATTCGCTAGGGCCACCTGTTGCACCAGAGACCGTATCAGCAATATTTTCTAAGATGGAAAATGTGCGCTCATTGGGGTTGAGCGTGCCGTGAAGAACCGCTAGATCTAATAGTGTTGATAATCGACGGGACGGTCTGACATTTTCAAAGACTGGGCCATTTGCGATCGCAATAGCCTGTTCCACAATGGCCTGTCCCTGATCGATTTGCTTGAGCTCGCCATAGGCTACAGCCAGCGATTGCAGCTGAGAAATCTTGGACCTGGCAGCCTCAACATCGTTAATCTCAAGACTATTGACGATAGTTAATGCCTGCCGGAGCAGCGCCTCGCTAGGCATCCCAGCTGGCTCAGAAGATTGGGCAATGGGAATGCTTGAGACAGAAAGCCTGTCTAAGACAGACTTAGAGAACTCCTGACTAGAACTAGTAACACCGAGAAAGCTTGAGGTATGAGCCTGTAGCCTGGCTGGGATAAGCAAATTCAGGCCACCATAGAGCAGAGTGGTTCCTAAGACAAAGAATCTTCTAATTCCCACGTATTTTTCCGGCGTTGCTATGCATCGAGACGATTATATCTGCAAGGCGCTGTCCTGTGACATATTTAACCGCTCGGTTCATCGTCTAAAACAGCAACAGCATTTTTCCTAGGCCACTAACTCCTTAAACCAATTGTCTTGCCAAATGTCTTCAAAACTCTCGTCTGCTTGAGCTTCTTCTTTGTAGCGCGGGTCAATTTGCACCGCCTTTTGCAAATTCTCTAAGGACTTGTCTGTTTCTCGCTGTAGGGCATAACAAACCGCGCGATTATAGTAGGTCTTGGCATAGGCAGGATTCAACTCCAGCGCCTTGTCAAAACTCTTTAATGCATCTCGGTCTCGACCCAGTTTTACCAGCACCAGCCCCCGATTGTCCCAAGCCTTGACCAAATCTGGCTTAAATCGAGTGGCCTTTTCAAAGGATGATACAGCTTCTTCAAAGCGTTCTAGCTCCATTAGCGCTAGCCCGCGGTTGAGCCACGCCACACCATCGTTTTCTTGAATCACAACGGCCTTATCAAAGGACTCAAAGGCTTCTTGGGCCTGTTGCAAAATACCATAGGCTACACCGCGATTGACCCAGGCCTCATGGTAGGTAGGGTCCAGGGCAATGGCCTTATCAAAGGAAATGATGGCCTTTTCCCGCTGCTTTAGACGGCTGAGCACCATGCCTTTATTGAGCCAGGCCTTAGGGTCGCTGTCATCCAGGTCAATCACCCGCTCAAAGGTGGCAAGGGCATCTTCGTAGCGGCGCAGTTCCCGCAGAACCAGGCCCCGCTGGTACCAGGCTTCAATGCGCTGGGGCTGCAGATCAATCACCTTTTGCAGGGCTGCCAATGCCTCATCTCGGCGCTTGAGCTGCCCGAGGGGTTTGCTGCGGGCTAACCAAATGTCGGCATTACTGGGTTGAATGGCCAAGGCCCGATCATAGGTGATAATGGCCTCTTCTAATTTGTTGTCACTCACCTGGGCTTCGGCTTCAGCCACCAGCTCGTCAATGGTTTCAAACAGCTCGGGGCGGTTAGATTGCAATCGCGATAGACGCTCGGTCAGGCTTTGCAGCTGGGTCTGGGCTGTCTCCACAAAGGAGTCGGCCACATAGTCGGGGGTGACTTCGCCCAGCTGGCGCATGATCTGGTCTTTTTGCACCTTGGCTTCGGTTTGCAGTGTTTCTAGCTGTTGGGCAAAGCTTTGTTTGAGCTGCTCCAGGTCGGTCGCCGTGGCAGACTGCTCCCCTTCAAATTTGGCTTTGAGGTCATCCAGGGCAGCAGCAAACCGCTCGGCAATCACCATGAGACGCTGCTGGGCTTCTTGCTGCCGACCTCGAGCAGCATTGGCTAGTTCGTTGATTTGCTCACCCAAATTGGCATCAAATTTATCTAGCTTGTCTATAACCACATCGCGACGACCAAAGACCACATCCCGCACTTCTCCCAGCTGTTGGGTAAAGTCACCCTCTAGCTGACGCAAACTTTGAAGCGACTGCTGCTGCTGTTGGGTAATACCTGACTGGAGCTCAGTTAGCTGACGGTTAAAGGCACTGGCGGCGGCTTCAACGGTTTGTAATGTGCGGGCCTGCTGGTCACCGGCCTCACTTTGTAACTGGCTGAGCTGGCTTGAGAAACTGTTGGCGGTCTGTTGCAGGGCTCGAAATGACTGATCGCGCTCGGTGCTAAGATCGCCCTGCAGACGATCTAGCTGGGTTTTGAAGTCGGTGGCCACCTGGTCCATGTCGCCCAGCAGCACGCCCTTACGTCCCTCCACATCTACCCTGAGGGTGGCAAACTGGGTCAAAAAGTCGTCGGTGGACTGACGCAGCTGCTGCATCAGGTCGGCTTTACGGCCTTCGGTGTCGTTACGCAGTTGCTGAAACTGTTGCTGCAGCTCATTCACTGAGCGTTCAATGGTTTGCAGGGCCAGCTCCTTATGCCCCAGGGCATTGACCTGCATGTCATTCATCTGCTGGGCAAACTCTCCGCGCCCCTGCTGCATGTCGTCAACAATGCTGTCCCGCTGCTGCTCCAGCTGAGTTTTCATGGACTTGCGCAGGTCTTCGAGTTGGGGGCCAATATCTTTTTCGAGGGAGGCCAGGTTTTCTAGCCAGCGATCGCGCTGTTCGATGGTGTCGGCCTGGAGCGTACCAATTTCATCGGAGAAGATGGATTCTTTGCGTTCTAGCTCGTCTAAATAGATGCCCTGACGGTGGTCGGCGGTGGCCTTAAGACCGGAGAGATGATTGTCCAGGGTAGACTGGGCACTGTCTAATCCTTGGAATACGGACTGTTGCTGGCGGCGGGTATCTGCCTGGAGGGTTTGCAGCTGTTGAATGGCCGTTTGTTTGAGGTTATCTAACTCTTGCAAAAAGTCGGTTTGGGTGCTGCCCAGGGACTGACGGGCGCTGTCTAGTTCGGTTTGCCAGTCTTTAACGGTTTTGGCCTTGAGATCGGTGATGTCGGCTAATAGCTTGGTGAGAATACTCTGCTGGGTTGCCAGGTCCTGCTGAAAACTACCGGAGCGTTTCACTAGCTCATCGGCTCGGTCATCGGCTTCGGCCAAAATGTCGTCAATCTTACGCGTGGCTGAGCGGACTTTGCCCTCCAGGTTTTCTATTTCATTTAGCTGCCCCAGTACGTTCTCAGTTACTTTCTTGGTGACTTCATTTTCTACAGCGCCTCGCATCACCCACAGCATGGCCATGCCCATGCCCAGCAGCAAGATCAGGGTAGTAATGAGAACAATCAGTAGAATGACACTCCAGTCGCTAGTGTCATTTTCGGGACTTTGGCTAGCGATGGTTTCGCTTGGAACGTCTGGGACGGCTTGGGCAAAGCTGGGCTGAACGGGGCTGCACATCACTATCAGCATGAGGACCAACTTAGGCCAGTTAGCGGATTTTGATGGTGCGCTCAAAGTCATAAGGACAGGGGATGGCAGGTGGGTGGTCGAAGCTGCTCATAGCATACCTGAGCTGGTGCGGCTTGATTTAGTCTTCCTTGGAGGGATTACCTGACTTGGGGGTTCGGTTGGTGTTGGGGGGGGGTGAATCTCGGTGGAGACGTTCCATGGAACGTCTCTACATCGGTTGGTCCTCAACTTCATCATCTAGTGGGTAGCCATCGGGACTAATGGTGGTGCGATCGCAAATTGCCCCCGTTAGATCCACATTCTGGGCGCGAAATAAATTGACCCCACGCAGGTCGGCATTGGTTAGATTAGCTCGGCCCAACTTAGCTCGGCTCAGGTTAACCTGAGCCAGGTTGGCCCCCGTCAGATCGGCTCCGGTCAGATCGGCCCCATAGAGATTGGCGGCCCGTAGGTTGGCCTTTTGCAGGGTAGCCCCCCGCAAATTTGCATAGGATAGCAATGCTCCTTGGAGATCGGCTTCTGATAAATCGGCGGCCTGTAAAAAACCGTTGCCGATGTTGGCCCCGGTTAAACTAGCCTGGATTAAGCGCACACGGCTAAGCTTGGCATAGGGCAGATAGGCTCCCTGTAGCTGGGCACGACTGAGGTCACAGCTACGGATATCGCAATCAAATAAATCGGCTGACTCTAGCACAATGCCTTGAAAGTTACGTTTCCCAGCTTGATAGGCTGCCAAGAATTCATCAACTGTCATACACTTCTACGTCAAAATTATCAGATACCAACCCATATGCAGACCGACTAAACCATCGGTCCCACAGACTTATCCCCAGGCAGCCTTAGCACCTGAGAGCGTTATGTTACAAAATGTAAATTACGATACATGAAGTAAAAAAAGGGCTTTCTTAAGCGTCACTTAAGGTTTTCAGGGCATTCTCGCCCTTGCCCATGGCTTAAGTTGATGTCCAGACGAACGGCCAACTTGACCGCGCATATCCAGCTCCATCTACAGCTTCACCGCACAACCATGACTGAGGCATCGCCTTCTCTCGCTCAGCACTATCACCAGCGCACTAAGTATTTTCCCGAGGCGCTGCCCCAAGGCACCTTAAACTGGGCCGAGCAGCCTGAGGTCTATAAAACCTATCCCCTGGGCAGCCGGTTTGACCTGCAGGGATATTTGGGGTCTGTGGAGCAGGCTAGCGATCAGTGGTGGCAGCGATTATCGCAGTTCTTATTCCATAGTTACGGACTTACGGCCAAGTTCACCAGCTCCACCGGGGATACGGTTTACCTGCGCTCCGCACCGTCGGCGGGAGCCCTCTACCCGGCTGAGGTATATCTAATTTCGCGGGGGACATCCCAGCTGCCTGCCGGGCTATACAACTATCAGGTAAAAACCCACAGCCTGGTGAGGTTTTGGGACGATCATCCGTGGCAGCGGCTACAGGAGGCCTGTTTTTGGCATCCGGCCCTGGAGCATACCCATTTGGCCGTGGTCACAAGTGTGATTTTTCAACGCTCGGCCTGGCGCTATCAGGCCCGAGCCTATCGGCGGGTGTGCTTAGATACGGGCCATTTGCTGGGGAATATTGAGCTGGCGGCCTCCCTCTGTGACTATCGGCCCCATCTGATTGGCGGGTTTGTGGATGATGCGGTGAATGATTTGCTGTATCTGAACGGAGAAGAGGAGGGTGCGATCGCAATTTTAGCCCTGGCCGATCTGCTCCAGGTCGAGCAAAATTTGCCCCGTGGCTGTACGGCGCTGCCCAGCGACCTACATCCGTCTGATGGGGTTAAGCCTGAAGATGACGGACTGCTAGGGGCCATCCACCAGGCCAGTAAGATCACCCCCCAGGCCGACAAAAGCTTAGAGCAGGCCCAGACAGCTAGGCCGCGTCAGCTGCCGAGCTCCCAATATGGATTTCCATTTGGCAATAATGCCAGCACCGCTGTAACCCCCATCGACTGGGGGGATGGTCTAGAACATTTGACCAAAGCGATGCTGCACCGCCGCTCCACCCGGCGCTATCGAGGAGCCGCCATTTCACTCGATCCGCTGCGCCAGCTGCTGGACTTTTCCTATCATCCTGAACACTATGGTGCCCAAGGGTTTGATACTCAGCCTGACTACTTTGATCTGAGTCTAATTCAGACGTTCATTGTGGTGTTGGGGGTGAATAACCTGGATACGGGCTGCTACTACTACGATCCGGCGGCCACCACATTACGCCAGGTGCGGTTTAAGCATTTTCGGCGTGAGTTACACCATCTTTGCCTGGGACAGCACTTGGGGCGTGATGCCAGCGTGGCGATTATCCATACGGCTAATTTAAAGCTGGCCATTGAGCGCCATTGCGATCGCGCTTACCGATATTTACACATGGATGCGGGGCATTTGGGCCAGCGGCTAAATTTGGCAGCAATGCGTCTGGGTTTGGGGGTTAGCGGGATTGCAGGATTTTTTGATGACCAGGTAAATGATGTTTTGGGAATTCCCGAAGATGAGGCAGTGCTTTACATAACGACGGTTGGAGTGCCTTAAATTCCGCCCATATCCCTCACGCTGCGGGCCACAGCCGACATATCTTCATCGCCAAAGCCTTGGGCAATCAAACCGCTTTCAATCTGCTCCACATAGGCTGCCATCGGCAGTGGCAGCCCCAGTTCCCGAGCGGCGTCTAGGGCAATGAGCAGATCCTTGCGGTGGAGTTTCATGCGGAACCCAAGGGGGTAGGTATTATTGAGCATGTTTTCAGAGCGGTTGGTAAAGGCCCAGGAACCGGCAGCGCCACTACCAACGGCTTGCACCACTTTTTCCATGTCTAGTCCGGCCTTGAGCCCTAGGGTGAGGCCTTCGGCGACGGCCCAATAGGTGCCAGCCACAACGATTTGATTGATGGCTTTGGTGGTTTGGCCAGCACCAATCGGGCCAACGTGGGTAATGGTTTTGCCCATGGCTTGTAATACCGGCATCGCCTTCGCCACCTCGTTGGCTTCACCCCCCACCATAATTGAAAGGGTGGCATTTTTTGCGCCTTCTGAACCACCGGAGACGGGGGCGTCAAGCATGGCAATTTGCTGGGTATCGAGCTGGGCAGCAATGGCGCGGGTGGCGGTGGGGCTAATGGTGGACATGTCTATGACCAGGGTGCCTGGCTGGGCACCAGCCATGACGCCCTCTGGCCCCAAAATAACGGCTTCAACATCGGGGGTATCGCTGACGCAAATGACGACAACGTCGGCCGCTGCTGCTGCTATTGCCGGAGTATCGGCGGATTGAGCCCCTGCGCTGACAAGGGGACGTTCGCGATCGCGACTGCGGTTGTGAACGGTGAGGTGATGACCGGCAGCTAATAAATTCATCGCCATGGGCCTGCCCATGGTACCAAGGCCAATAAATGCAACCTTCATCTGAAACAATCTCCCAAACTGGTAATGTATGGCGCTTGCTTCCAGCTTAGGGGCATTAGTTAGATTTTCGGTTAGAGCGCGCCCTTCGATACCGGTCACTATCAGCCAAGATTTCACACCCCAGCCAAAACAAAAGCTCCCCAACGCAATTGTCGGGAAGCCAACTAGATGAAATATCAAGCTTATGGGTTAGGGACCCTTAAGGTTAGCTGCCAGCACAGGGGTCAGCCGCACAGGGGTCAGCTGCACAGGGGTCAGCCGCGCAGGGGTCAGCCGCGCAGGGATCGGCCGCGCAGGGATCGGCCGCGCAGGGGTCAGGGGCAACTTCTCCAGCGGGAGTTGCACAGGGGTCAGCCGCACAAGGGTTGGCACCGCCGCCGCAACCAGTCAAGACACCAACACTCAGAACGGAAGCTGCTGCTACAGCTGCTAAATAATTAACTTTCATTGGAGGGTTCCTCTTAAAGCATTGACACAGATAATAATGCAGCCGAAACCAAATCGACAAATTAATCCGTGAATGATCATTCACGATAAACCTTAATTTTGGCTGAGAAACAGATGCCAATCAGCTGAAAGTCTAACCCCCTCAGCTTGGGGTTGCCATTTGTTAAGAACGCCTGTGAGAGACGTTGCATACAACACCCCAGGTGGTTTAGCGCGGATCTGATACCAACCGAAACCCAAATAGAATATGGCGATAGGTCGTGGGCCGACCGTGGCGATAGGCCGTACGACAAAATCCTGGTAGGTCATCCCAGGCGCAGCCCTTCATAATCGCCCGTTCCTGGCCATCTTGGACATAGACCGTTGAGGTAAACTCAAATACGTTGCCGGCCATATCTTCCACACCATACGGACTTTTGCTAAGGGGGTAGGCACCGATTCGGCTAGTGCCTTCCGGTCCATTTTTTTGCCAGTTGGTAGCTGTGTCTTTCCAATCGTTACCCCAGGCAAAGTAGCGTCCATCAGTCCCCCGGGCCGCTTTTTCCCACTCATCCGCCGTGGGCAGGCGATAGTCAATGCCATCTTCCTGGCTTTTCCAGGCGGCATAGGCCAGCGCGTCTTTTTGAGACACCAGCACAACCGGATGGGCGGCCTTACCGGCAGGAAACTGATAGCCCTGCCAAAAATAAGGACGTAGCTCCTGGTAGGAGTGCACCAGCATGTTTTGCTCCTGGTAGTTTTCAGCCGTAATACCCGGTTGGTGATACCCGGTAGCCAGTACAAACTCTTGATACTCTTGGTTTGTAACCAAATTACGGTGAATACAAAACGCCGCCATGCGACGGTTGCCCTGGTCAGGTTCAAAGTCAAACCATCGCTGCTGTCTCAGTCGAGTTTCTACATCAACGGTTTCTTCAGAGGTGTTGGCAAGGGCCTCTGAAGAAATGCGATAGGCATAGTCCCGCTCGTCTTGGTCACTGCCAGCAGCGTAGCGCCCCCGCTCTATGTAAACAGAGTTCTCAACACAGCGTGTATCTTGACCATCTTGGATAATGCCATCGCTCAATCCCACCTGCGAGTTCGCTTGACCGCACGCGGTCATCAAGGAAACTACAAGCAGCGTCCAGATTAGACGGGGATATTGCTTCGAGCGTAGATTATACATACGGACCAAAAACGTTTCGGGGTACTGGGCCAGGGTCTAATTGAAAGATTCTCTAAAGCTTGCATCATTCGCCCTGATACGCAAGCCAGTGTGAGAGTTAAGGAATAGAACAGAAGACGATTTATTTGGTGGCCGTGCGGTCGTTCATAACTGACCATAGCCGTCTCAAGACCGCATAGAGGCATTGACCAACTGCCCTTGATCTGGGGCAGAGGTTAAGAGTTATAGATCCAATAGTTTAGAGGTAGGCCGCACCGCTGTTTCAAGATGAAACGTTTCTTTCGTATAACATTGTTACGGTGGTGAAACGTCCTAGGTACCAGCCGGTAACCGTATCTTTGTATGTTTAACAAACTAATATGAAGTCTTGGGCCTGATATAGTAGCCTGCTAAATGCTTCAGCAGATGGTGTCGCACATGCTCTTGTTAGTTAGAACATCTTAGTTAGAACGTTTAACGATCGGTGATGTTGTAAACTGCGCAAAGCTTTACATGCCCTGGGTGTTCTTTTTTCTCATTTGCCCATGACTAACCATAATTGGCTGATTACCGACGATGGTCAGCAAACGACCTTTGGAAATGTTGACGTGCAGACTCCTGAACGGGTCTATCGTCTGTACCGATTTTTAACAGATTTAGAAGATATCCTGGCAGATGAGAGCGACGACAGTCTTCGGGTCCAAAAAATCGCACCGCTTGTACGTCAGCTTTTAACCAGTTCCTACTGGCTGCAAATGGAATACGATCCTCCCTCCCCTCAAACTGGGTGGTCTGTAAAATTTTTATACCGAGAACATCAGTTTCCATTAACGGTACAGATGGTGGCTTGGGCACCGGGTCAGGTTTCGACCATTCATAACCATGCGACCTGGGGCATTGTTGCCCTCATCGGTGGCGAAGAAAAAAATCACCTTTGGCGGCGCTCACCGACGACAGCGCAGCCCCATCGCCTGGAGTCGGTTGGGGAAAAAATCTTAGTGCCTGGCGATATTATCGGGTTTACCCCCGGTGCCATTCACCAGGTACAACCCCTGGGAGATGAACCAACAATTTCCTTTAACCTCTATGGTGTAACCGATCACAAGACGCGGTATCAGTATGATGTGGCCAATCATACGGCGGCGCTGTTTTAGTTGTGGCGTGATTGTGGCGTGATTGTGGCGTGATTGTGGCGCGGCTGTCCTCGGGAGGATTTTATCTGCAGGGTGCCGCCCTATGGCATATCTAAGCGATCGGTTTATCCTCTAAATCAGCAACGGCTAGTTGTTCCCTCACCCATTGCCCATAGGCAGCTGTGCTCACCATGGGCACAGCTATAATCTCAGGCAACTCATAGCTGTGCCGTTGGGTCACTTGGGCAGCAATTTGATCAAATAGGGACAGGTCTGTTTTGATGGTCAGCTGATATTCAGCATCCTGGTGAATTGTTCCCTGCCATCGGTAAACAGACTCGATGGGAGCTAGGGCAACACAGGCAGCTAGCCGAGCATCAATCAGCCCCTGAGCAATTGTGCGAGCTTCGTTTTCAGAAGCGGTCGTCACCAAGATAAGACCGAGTTGAGAAGAGGTTGCCATAGCTCTTTAGGAGATGGTTGGGGCGCTAAGGAGAGGGGCTACCTGACTATGGCTGGGGAAACGCTCATGTATAGCCTGGGGGATACTGCTGGCACCTGAGCCTGCATGGGAGGAATGGATACGGGTTGCCGTGTAGCAAATTCCCTGTGGGTTTTGCCTGGGGTTGCCGGATCTTGCAACGTTGCGTTGGTCAGTACGGCATCAGAGAAGTCGGTCTGGTCAATGTGGGCACGGCTGAGATTGGCATCGGTAAGGTTAGCGCGTTGGAGTTGGGTGTGCTGCAGGTTGGCCCCCATCATCTTTGCCTGCTGTAAATTAGCGTTTTGCATCTGGGCATAGGCAAAATTGGCGGCTGTCAGGTTAGCCCGCTGCAGACTTGTGCCTTTCATATGGGCATGGGAAAAGCTAACCCCGTTGAGATCGCAGTCGTCAAAGTGGAGCCCATTCAGCCGAGAGCGTTCTAAATTTACGCCACTAAACTGAGCTGCTGCAATATTGGTTCCATATAACAAAGCCCCGCTCAGATTTGCCCAGGCAAAATTAGCTCCGTTTGCTTGGGCCTCTCGCAGGTTTACTCCCGTCAGGTTAGCCCCAGAAAAATTAGTACAGCGCAAATGGCTTTGGCGAAAGTTCACATGGGCTAATTGGGCACCGCTAAATCGCGCATGGGAGAGTTCAGATTTGATCCAAAAGGCTCCACGGGCCTGAGCCTTGGTGAGGTTAGCATGGTTAAAGTCGCTCTCACTCAGCTTGGCAAATTGGAAGTTGGCCTGCTGAAGCTGAGTGTTTACAAACGTACTTTTGGTGAGGAACGCTCGACTAAAATTGGTGCCGATCAGATTGGCATCGGACAGATCGACGTTAACTAAAATGCAGCTCGATAGATCGGCTCCACTGAGGTTGACTCCCTTAAAATTTCGGTGGCCTGATTCGTATAGTTTCAGGAACTCGTGAACTCTCATTGCAGGTTAGGACCTTATTGTTTATAAAAATGGCTATTGCTGAGGCTTATAGAGCAGCAACGGCAATAGTCGTAGTAACCACCGCTGGCCAGGGGATGTTTCTAGAAGTTCACGTTAACGACACCCAGAGGCAATCACTATTTATGCCGTTGCTGATTTAGAAGATGAACCGATCGGTTAGACATGCTATTTGACAGCATCTTGCAGATAAAATCATCCCGAGGATCAGCAACGCCCTATTTACTTAGGGTAGACGGCACCCCGTACAATAAGTAAGGCGGTTGACGTTGGTTGATATACCAACTTAAAACTTAAAAAAGTCTGAAATTTCAACACATCTTACTTGATATGAATATGCCCAAGGAGATAGCCGTAACTCCTTCTCCAGTAGGACGACTGCAGTCATTTGCCCTAGGGGCACTGTGGCTAGGTTTTGTTACCTATGCGGTGCTGCTATCACCGCCGAGTGCTCCAGACACTGGGGTGGTGATTCGTCAATTGTCAACCGGGCAATGGGCAGATCTCAACTCTTGGGTAGTTGTTTTGTTTAACCTGATGGGTGTGTGGCCTGTGGTCTATGGCAGTTTGGCATTGAGTGATGGGCGCGATCAGACGGTGCCGGCCTGGCCGTTTGTGGTGGGGGCGTTTGGGCTGGGCGCGTTTGCCCTGTTGCCTTATCTGGCGCTGAGAAAACCTACCTCTAACGTGCCCTACAGGGCCGCTGATACGGTCTTGTTAAGGGTGGTTACGCATCGATTGTTGGGGGTGGGCGTTGCGATCGCAACCCTCCTACTCCTTAGCTATGGGTTTACCCAAGGATATGGCCGTGAGACCTGGCAAGACTTTCTGGCTCAGTTCTCCACCAGCCAGTTTATCCATGTGATGAGCTTAGACTTTTGCACGCTCACCCTGCTCACCCCCAGTCTGTTGTGGGATGACCTGGTCAGACGTAATGCTTCTCCCCTATGGCGCGCGGTGTCCCTACTGCCATTGCTAGGACCTGCCATTTACCTGGCATTGCGCCCGGCTGGTGCGGTCACCAATCAGTAACAACCTCATGACAGCGTTTGCCGATACCCCCATCGATCACCTGTGGTCCACCGATCAGTGGACCTATATTCGTAAAAACATTGGCCAGTGGCGGGGCTCATTTATCCAATTCTCGCCTGCGGCAGTCCAGGTAAGTGACACCCCCAGTGTGCTCACCCTGGAAGAAGACCGCCTGGAGCAACACATGAGCCTGGTGTTAAAACGCACCCCCCAGGGGCAGCCGACCCAAACCATGGAGCGCGATTTGGGCTATCCCGGTGCCGTCCCCTATCTTTGTTTCCTTCCTACCGGAGCATTCTCCCAAGGGGCCATGGTGCGGCGTCCATGGAGTAGTTTTGGCACTGAGTTCTCTCTGCTGGCGGACAATCGTCGGCTGCGTTTAGTACAGCTGTATAACGGCACCGCCAGCGGTGAACATACCCTTGACTATGTCACACTTATTCCCGAATATCGTGCTCCGGCAGTGGGGCCAGACGTTTTAACTAAAACACCTCTGGCCCTGGATACTGTGCTAGGAACCTGGCAAGGCAACAGCCTTTATCTGCCAGCCACCATGGACAATCCGCAGATAGGGAACAGCCATTGGCAAGCTCAACGCCGGGGGAATGACCTGGCGGTGACCTGGGAACAAGGAAACAGACCAACAGCCCAGCGATTTACCCCCATCGATCCCCACCGCTGGCAGGCCGTCGATAGTTCTTT
Source organism: Cyanobacteria bacterium J06554_1 (assembly GCA_038534515.1). Lineage (GTDB taxonomy): Bacteria > Cyanobacteriota > Cyanobacteriia > Phormidesmidales > Phormidesmidaceae > Leptothoe. Next base: position 46,160 of record JBCAWO010000026.1, on the reverse strand, counting down.
GCAGTTCTGGCTGTTGCCCGGTGGCGTCAGCTGCACTGTCTATCCCCAGTTATCAAAACAGCAGGGTGCCCGTCTCGAACTTTGTTGGTATCTGTCGTCTCACCAGCGTCAACGCCTTGTGCGCGATTATGGAACTGATGGAAACTGGACAGGAACATCCCTCATGCTAGAAACACGGCAATAGCACTTGTTTACAATTCTCCACCTACTGTTCCTATACCCCATCCATGTCCCTGACCCAATCCATCCTCCAATCTATTCCTGGTAACCCCCATCAGGGTCTTCAGCGTGCCGATGCCCTGTGGCATGACTATCGCCATGGCAAGATTCCCACCCCCACCGTGGTGTCGACCCAGTCCCAGCCCCTGGACTTAAAAAATAGACCCGATGCTTACGATGTGGTGATCTGTGGGGGCACCCTTGGCATTTTGTTGGGGGCTACCCTGGCCGGACGGGGATGGCGGGTGGCCTTGTTAGAGCGAGGTGGCCTGAAGGGTCGCAGTCAGGAGTGGAATATTTCTCGTAGTGAGTTAAGGACGTTTGTTGAGCTAGGTCTTTTGAGTGAAGATGAGTTGGAGGTTGCGATCGCAACCGAATACAATCCGGCCCGCATTCGCTTTGACGGCGGTGACGATCTCTGGGTGCGCGATGTGCTCAATGTCGGTGTTGACCCGGTGTATCTGCTAGATCGGTTAAAACAGGTCTTTCTCGCAGCAGGTGGAGAACTCCTCGAACAAACTCCCTTCTCCACCGCTCAGGTCGCCCCTGACGGCGTTGTGGTGACCGCTGGCGAGAAAACCCTGACTACTCGCCTACTGATTGACACCATGGGTCATTTCTCCCCCATTGTGCAGCAGGCTCGCCAGGGAGAGTCCCCTGATGCGGTCTGTCTTGTTGTGGGCACCTGCGCCACGGGCTACAGCCAGAACCAAACCGGAGACCTGATCGCCTCGTTCACCCCGATCAAGCATCAGTGTCAATATTTTTGGGAAGCTTTTCCCGCCCGCGATGGCCGCACCACCTATCTGTTTACCTATCTCGATGCCCATCCTGAGCGCATCACCCTGGAAGATTTGTTTGACGATTACTTTCACCTACTGCCCGACTATCAGGGGGTAACCCTGGAGCAGCTCCACTTTAAACGAGCCTTGTTTGGATTTTTCCCCGCCTATCGCAACAGTCCCCTACGATTTTCCTGGGATCGCCTGTTGGCGGTAGGAGATGCCAGCGGCCACCAGTCACCCCTAAGTTTTGGGGGCTTTGGTGCCATGGTTCGACACCTGGAGCGTCTGACTAACGGCATTGATGATGCCCTAAAACAAGATCAGCTCAGCGCCTCTGCCCTGGGCTGGCTACAGCCGTATCAGCCCAACATTGCAGTGACCTGGCTATTCCAAAAAGCCATGAGCCTTTCCATGGATCAGTCCCTTGACGAGAATCGTATCAACACCCTCCTGGCCACGATTTTTCAAGATATGGCAGCGTTGGGAGACCCGGTACTACGCCCTTTTCTACAAGATGTTGTCCAGTTCCTGCCCCTGGCCAAGACCCTGTTGCGCACCTCGGTGTATCACCCCATGCTAGTTACTAAGATTTTGCCCCAGGTTGGCATTCCGGCGGTTGTTGACTGGACTGGGCACTACATTAGTTTGGCGGTTTACAGTGCCCTCAATCGGCTGCTATCGGCCACCCCCCAGGGCACAGCTGCGTCTGGTTATTATTGGCGACGATGGCGAGAGTCCCTGGCCTATGGCAGCGGTGGCGACTATGGGGCTCATCCCTGACTTCTGCTTTGTTGGTTTGCCGCTCCATCTCGCCGCTTCATCTCGCCGCTTCATCTACTGTTACGTCCATGTCCCTGCGCTTCTCCCAAACCCAACAGCAGTTTCGTCATCTCATCGCTCAGCCCAGCCTCAATTTAGCGGCGGCAGCACTTTGTCCGGCGCAGGAAATTTACCCTAACTGCAACCCTGCTGATTGCTACCAACAGCTTGACGACATTGCGACAGCCATCAGTCCCAACATTTCCGCCTACCCACTCAAAACAATCCAGGCCATCAACCATCAGCTCTATACAGAACTTGGCTTTAGCGGTAACCAAATTGACTATTACGATCCCGACAATAGCTATCTCAATCGGGTGCTCGAAAGACGGCTGGGGATTCCCATCACCCTGGCGTTGGTGTATCTGGAAGTGGCCCAGCGTTTAGATTTTCCCATGGTAGGGGTGGGGATGCCGGGACATTTTTTAATCCGTCCCACCATTGAGGACATGGCGGTATATGTGGACCCGTTTGACCAGGGAGAAGTACTCTTTGCCTCTGATTGTCAGGCTATTTTCCACCGCCTATACGGGGCTAATGCCGCCTGGAATCTTGCCTATCTCAACCCCATCACCGCCAAATCCCTGTTGGCTCGATTACTGACCAATTTGAAACTGATTTATCTAAATCGGCGTGACTTACGCCACACATTGACAATTCTCGACTATCTACTGCTGCTGTCTCCCAATCAGCCCAGCAACAGCCGAGATCGGGGGCTAGTACACTATCAGCTACAAAACCTGTTGGCCGCCCGCAGCGATTTAGAAACCTATTTGGCCCATAGTCCAGAGGCTCCAGACCGCGACCAGATCTCCCAGCTCTTAGATAACATTACGGATAGTCTTTAGGGCCAGATGTTTCATTACAGACACGTGTCAAACATCAGCTCACCTCACCTTTTTCTGTACAATTGGGAACCATTGCCCATCCTCATGTAACGGTGAATTCTGACCATGGACGTGATCCCTGCCATTGATTTACTCGGCGGCCGCTGTGTTCGTCTATTTCAAGGAGACTATGAACAATCCCAGGTCTTTGATGACGATCCGGTGGCTGTTGCCTGCCGCTGGGCTCAGCAGGGAGCCTCTCGTATTCACCTGGTGGACTTAGACGGCGCTAAGGCTGGGAAACCCGAGAACTGGCAGGCAATTACTAAAATTGTTCAAGCCGTTGATGTGCCGGTTCAAGTGGGGGGAGGATTACGCGATCGCAATCGAGTCAAACAACTGTTTGACCTGGGTGTGCAATACGCCATTCTCGGGACTGTTGCCGTTGAGAACCCCGATCTGGTGGGAGAACTCAGCACTGAATTCCCCGGTCGTATCTTTGTCGGCATTGATGCCCGCGACGGTAGGGTCGCCACCCGAGGCTGGGTCGAAACCTCTACTGTTATGGCCGACGATCTTGCCCGTCGCATGGGAGACCTGGGAGCTGCGGCCATTATTTACACAGACATTAAACGAGACGGCACCCTCAAAGGACCCAATTTAGAAGCCCTTAGAGAATTAGCCGAAAAGATTGACACTCCCGTTATCGCATCGGGGGGCGTCAGTTCCATGACCGACCTACTCAGTCTATTGGGGGTGGCCCCATTGGGGGTGAGTGGCGTGATTGTTGGCAAAGCCCTTTATACCGGTGATGTTGCCCTGCCCGAAGCCATCAAAGCGATTGGTCCAGGACGGCTTCAAGATGTTCCCCCCGACTTACCCTCCACTCGCTGGGGATAATTTTACCGACAATGACACAGGCAAAAGAACAAAAGTAGTTCGTACGAACTACTTTTGTTCTTTTAAAGGGAAAGACTTAGTTCATTGTTAACAGTTTTCATTGTTGAATCTTCAAATTCTGAAGAAAATTTTTGAATTTTTTTTTCAAGTAAATAATCAGGCAAACCCATCTAGCAGATTTGTCTGTGAAGGGACTTTTCCAATCCTTTATGGAACTTCTGCCATCCTAATTCCCTGAGGTGTTTCTGACTAAACCCTTTGGTAACAGAAGACTTCAGGCTTTGTTGATCAAGGCTGTTTTAACAGCCGTAAGTCTAGAGTCAATCGCCACTAAGTTAATTTAATGCCGATATTTACAGGTTGTTGGCAGGCAAAAATACTTCTAGTGATATTACTTTTTAGCGTCTGGGTATCTTTTTGGTGTTAAAAACTTGTTGAATTAGTGCTATATGTTTGTAGAATTAGAAAACTAACGAGACTGTCTTTCTCGAATATCGCTCCATTCATTGCAACAAAGTGAGGTTTAACTCGATATGGCTAATACTGTCCTTGATCAGCTCAAGGAAGTTGAATCCCAGCTTGCTTCTCAAATTGAGGAACTAAGTGGTCAGCTATCCGCTACAGAGAAAAAGCGCGAAGGTCTCAAGACTGTTATCGATATGTTTCAGTCAACTGGCGGCACCAATGGTGTTGTAGACAGTGTGACCGAAATTTTAACGAATGCGGTCGCTAGCGTTACAGAAACCGAGCCTGAGCCAGCACCTGCAAAAAAACCAGGCAAACGTCGTGGACGGAAGCCCGGTTCCACTAATAAAGCTAAGGCTGAGCCTAAAGCTAAGGCTGAGCCTAAAGCTAAAGCTAAGGCAACTAAAGTCGCCGCTGCCTCCGAAACTAAGACAACTCGGAAGCCCCGGGGTGGTAAGTCTCCTAACTGGCAGCGCTATGTTCAAGATCCTTTCCGTAAGACCCCCTTACCCGATGTTGTTGCAAATATTCTGAAGGCTCAGCCCGATGAAGCATTCAAAATCGCTGAGGTAATGGAAGCAATTTTCAAAAGCGATATGCCTAAGGCAACCTTCTTGAAAGCGCGCAATCGTGTTTCCAATATCTTGTCTGCTGGGGCACGTACTAGTGAGTGGTACCGTGGCCGTGGCGGTAAGTACAGCATGAACAAGAAGGCTCTGTCATAGAGCTGTTCTCAGCTGGCTAAGGAGTCAGCTGTTTAACGTTTATTAAAGAAGCTTCTGGATAAGAAAGTATTAGACAGGCTCTAATGCGTTTGCTCCAGGAGCTTTTTAGCATGGGATTTATTGTGACGTGCCCGCCGTCTGTGTCACCAAATGCTGTCTTATGGCAACCGGTGGCGGGTTCGGTCAGCAGAGGCTGTAGGTGAGATCGGTCTTGGAAGTCATCAAGGGTATACCCATCCCTAACGATCTGGGTATCCTGTGGTCAATTACTTAATGAAACAGTAATTTAGTTGTGAATTTTTGAATTTTTACCGGTTGTATATCTACAGGGTGTATCCCTTAGCCAACCGCCCTTGCGGTTCACTCCCCCCATCCAGGATGTGATTGGAGGTTGCTATTCTAAGTATTGTTAAGGATTGGCTATTGTCATCCCTTTGCTTAGTAAGCCATAGTTTAGATAACGTTCTGAGCTGCGGTTTAGATACCGTAAGGGAATAGCGTGGGGGTATGCGCCCCTAATTTTAAGCAGTGTGGTTTTAGTGGAGTTTCATAACATAGTGCGTTCCTGCAGGTGCCAAGGCGATCATAGCTTTACTTAATCCATGGTTGATTTTTCAGTTGCTATTCGTCTTTACAACGGTGCTTCGGTATTACCAAAGATTTTAGACGCTCTCGGCGCTCAGATAATTACGGGGCGCATTAGTTGGGAAATAATCATCATCGACAATAACAGCATTGATAGAACAGCTGACATTGTCGATGACTATCAGCAAAGATGGACCGTCTGTCCCCTGAAATATGTGTTGGAGCCTCGTCAAGGAGCTTCGTTTGCTCGCCGTAGGGCGATTTTGGAAGCAAGCGGCACCTGGGTTGGGTTCTTGGATGATGACAATATTCCCGATCTTCACTGGGTGCAGGCTGCCTATGATTTTGGCATTCTTCATCCCCAGGCAGCAGCATTTGGCGGCCAAATTCACCCCCGATATGAGACCACGCCCCCAGCCAATTTTGAGCGGATTGCACCGTTTATTCCTGTGGTAGAGCGCGATGAGATCGTCTGTTTTACGGCTGGATGGCGGGCCATGAGTAATTTGGTACCCCCCGGAGCTGGGTTGGTAATCTTACGACAGGCGTGGTTAGACCATGTGCCCTCTTCTTTAACATTGCGCGGACCGGTGGGGGACTCTCTGAGCTGTAAGGGAGAAGATGTAGAAGCATTGCTACACCTGAAGAAGGCTGGCTGGGGGATCTGGTTTAATCCGCTGATGCACATCGATCACCAGATCCCAAGTTGGCGATTTGAGCGGGCCTATTTACTACGATTTTTCCATGGGATTGGTCTGAGTAAATATGCTACCCGCATGGTGGGTATCCCCCTTTGGAAGCGACCGTTGTTGGTCCTTTTGTTTATGGGTAACGATGGTCGTAAGCTACTGTTGCACCTGATTAAACATTATCGCCATCTGAAACAAGATGTGGTGTCTGCAGCTGAGCTCCAGTTGTTAATTAGCAGTTTTCTGAGCCCGTTTTACGCTTGGCAGCAGGGTCTGATGGGAACTGGCCCTGCTGGTGATGCCAGTCTTGCCCCTCGGTCATCCACTGACTTGGATAACCACAACGAGCTAGCTACTGAGTTAGAAAAGAAAACGGTCCTTCCCCCCCATGCCCACGGTTCTAATCTATCGTGACCAGCTTTTACCCTATTCAGAAACCTTTATTCCGGGGCAGGGGGGCAGCCTGTCTCGCTATGGGGCCGTCTATGTCGGCACCAGCCGCCTGACGGAGAGTCTGGATGCTCAAACAACCGTTATCTTGGGTGAACCGTCGGCATTAGGTCGGCTTTGGAAGCTGGGCTATAAGTTTGCTGGAGTTGTTCCCCCCCAGTGGCTCAGGGTGCTCAAGTCGCATCAGCCAGCGTTAGTCCATGCTCATTTTGGCAGTGATGGGGGGTTGGTGCAGCCCCTATGTCAGCGGTTAAACAGTCCTCTTGTGGTGACATTCCATGGGTATGATGCGACCTGGGATACGCCCGCTTGGAGCACGGTTCGGGGGCAGGGAGATATTTTTAGGGCACTGCTATTGCGCAAGCGAGATTGGGCCCTGACCAAGGCCGACAGGCTGGTGGCTGTATCCCAGTTTATTCGTAGTCAACTGCTGCTCAGGGGAGCCGCTGCCGACAGGATTGTGGTGCATTATATCGGTATCGATCGGCGGCGTTTTTGCCCCACAAACAGCATTGTCAGCCAGAGAGAGCCGATAGTGCTGTTTGTAGGGCGACTGGTGGAGAAAAAGGGCGGTGAGTATCTGGTACGAGCCATGGCGGGGGTGCAACGTCAGCGGCCTGATGTAAAACTGGTGGTGATTGGGGAGGGAAACCTGCGATCGCAACTCCAATCCTTAGCCCATCAGCTCTCGGTCCGAGTTGAGTTTCTAGGCAAACAGTCTCCTGACCAGGTGCGCCACTGGATGAACCGGGCCCAGGTGTTTTGCGTTCCCAGCATTATTGCCCGTTCAGGCGATGCCGAAGGCTTTGGTATGGTCTTTGCCGAGGCCCAGGCCATGGGGCTGCCCGTGGTTAGTTTTGCCACCGGTGGTATCCCTGAAGCCGTGCGCCACGGAGAAACCGGCCTACTCGCCCCAGAAAAAGACACAGCGCAGTTGGCCAAGGATTTGATCCGTTTGTTAGGGGATTTGGACCTGCGACAAAAATTTGCCCTGGCCGGACAGGCCCATGTGGCAGCTAACTTTGACCTGCAAAAAAACACCCGCCAGCTAGAGACAATTTACGATGAGGTGGTGGCCAATTTTCGGGGTAGATCACGTTAGCTAGGGGAGGTTACCACAGCGAGTCTCTGTCAGGTCTCTGGCCCCTACGAGCTGCGTTTGAACCCCTTTAGGGTGCGTCGCAGGTTAGGCACGTTTGCAATCAGATAGTCGACCCGTTTGCGCCAGTCCTGAAACATTTGTTTGCGGGCATCGGGAAAGGCCTCAAATAGCTGGTTGGCGGTGGCTAAATCCTCAGCGGTGGTGGCCCGATAGGCGGCGATGGCGGCATAGGTATTAAAGATACTCTCCAGGATGGGCCGATAGCTATCGGGACAGCTGCGGCGAATGGGCTCGGGTTCCAGGAGCATGGGCCAGGGGGGGCGCACTTGCTTCCACACCGCCAGATCCGAAGCTTCGGTGTGATACCACATCAGCGGCCGCAGATCCCGGTAGATGGGATAGTTGAGAACCACCTGAAGCCAGAGGTAAATGTCTTCGCCATAGGTGCAGCGGTTTTTGTCATAAAAGCCACCAAAGCGATTGACGATGTTGCGATCGCACACAATCGCCCCAGAATGGAGCACGTCAATATTGGGTTTATATTGTTCAATCGGCAACTCTGTCGGTAGCCGCCATTGGCCCGAACTTAGCCCCAATGACGACAAAACCCTACCCCAGTCCGATCGACTTTCTCCCCGATACTGTCCCGTCAAACACAGGGCACAGTCTGGGCGCTGTTTGAGATGTTGTAACGTCACCGTCAAAAAGTTAGGCAGCCACTCATCATCCGCATCCAAAAATGTGACATAGTCCCCGGTGGCTGAGGCTAACCCACGATTGCGGGCAGCCCCCGGTCCCTGGTTATCTTGACGCACTAAACAAATGCGAGAATCGTCCATGCCCTCAACAACCTCGCCACCCCCATCTGTTGAACCATCATCCACCACCACCACTTCTAAATCCGCAATTGACTGTGCCAAAATAGACTCCACCGTGCGGCGTACAAATGGAGCCTTATTGTAAAGGGGAACAATGACGCTGACACAGGTCATGGGGCTTTAACGATAACTAACAACCAACGGCATGGGTAAGTTTTATCAAGATTGGGATATTGAGATTATCGACTATGACATGTATACCCTACAGGGCTTAGATCTACGGGGACCGGCCCTAACCCAGTCCAATTATATTGCCTATCTGGGGGCAGCTCAAACCTTTGGTCGCTATTGTCACGAGCCCTTTCCCACCCTATTGGGCCAACAACTCCAGCTTGGTACCTTAAATTTGGCATCAGGGGGTAAAGGGCCCCAATACTATCTGCAAAATCCATCGGCTTTGGAGCTGATCAACAACGCTCAACTGGCCGTTGTCCAGATTATGTCCGGGCGTAGTATTAGCAATTCAGTCTTTGAGTCCACCCGAGGAGGTCGTTCAGGAATTCGCCGCTGCAATGGTAAAAAAACCACCGCCAATATCATTTTTTACGAGTTGGTCAGTGGGCAAGATGAGAGGGGTCTAGACCCAGCCTTTCTCCAACAGCTAGTGGCTGAAACCCGGCATAACTATGTCACAGCCATGGTAGCCCTACTGGAGAAAATCCAAGTGCCAACGATACTGCTGTGGTTTTCCGTGAGATCTCCTGCTTACCAAGAGATCTACCCCCCAGTCTGGCCCCGGCAGATCAACCGCTGGCTCGAGCAGATATCAAAGGGCAAAATTGGGTTGTGGCGACGGCGCAATGAAACCCGTGTGGAACGATTCCTGGGCGATTTTCCCCACCTGGTTAATCAAGAGATGGTTGATCGGCTCAAACCCCACGCCGATTGCTATGTTGAATATGTGGGGCAGCCTGGGTTACCCCAGCCGCTCAAAACCTACAGCGGCAAGTCCCTGGCCCCAAATATTTACTACCCTTCACCAGAAATGCACCGAGAGGTCTATGACAAACTTCTACCAGCTACCCAGTCACTTTTAAGCCCGCCCTAGGGCCGCTACCGCCGCCGCCGCTTTTGTTGGCTGTTGGTCTGTTGGTCTGTTGGTCTCCTAAGGTTTGGCTAGTTCAGCCACCGCGGCCGAGACCGACTGCTCCACCGCAGCCCAAGAATAGGTTTTTATAAACAAATCGTAGGCGTTCTCGGCCATCTGTTTGGCCAGGGTTTCGTTTTGCCAGAGAACCTCAATCTTTTTAACTATCTGTTCGGCCGTTTCTGCCACACAAAGGTGATGGTTGTCTTCGGTTTTAAGGCCCTCTGCCCCTTTGGACGTGCTCACCACCGGACAGTAACTGGCAAACGCTTCTAAAATTTTTAGCCGGGTACCGCCCCCCTGGCGTAGGGGCACCGCCATGACGCTGGCGCTCTTTAAATAGGGTCGCACATCGGGTACCAGTCCCGTAATATGGATATCGCGATGGACCATGGCGGCTGTTCCCATGGCCACCGTAGGGTCACGGCCCACTAACCATAGCTGACTGTCAGGATAGCGCTGTTTTAGCGTGGGGTAAATCTCGTTGATCAAAATCAGGGCAGCTTCTTCGTTGGGTTGGTAAGAAAACTTACCCAAAAATAGAAGCTGGTGCGGCCCCTGGGGGAGATTGGGTTGTCCGGCTGTCTGGTAAAAGTCAGCCTGCACCCCATTGGGAATCACCTTAACTCTGTGGCCAGGACCGTAAAGCTGACGAATCTGAGCGGCATCCACAGCACTGCATACCCAGGTTTGGTCGGCCCGTTGCACAAAGCTCTTTTCAATGTGGCGGATCTGGCGTAATGTCTGGCGCTGGAGGCGATAGTCTTCTTTGTTGCCTTCTATGTTGTGGTTATCTAGAACAACGGCGCAGGTGTGATTTTTAACAACCTGGAGATAGGGATATAGCCACAGTTCTTCAAAGACAACTACGGTGGGTTGAAATGTTTTTATCAGCTGACGCAGGGCTTTGGCCGCATTAGCGGTATAGAGCCAGTCAGAGTAGGTATAGCCGCCAGGACGAAGAAATCCGAGACGATTTTTTACTTTTTCTGTCCAGGGGCGATTGGGGCTGGCAATATTGTAATGGACGAGTTCAAACCCTTGTGGGGCAAGTACTTGAGAAGAGAGATCGGGACCCTTATGGATGGAAAAAATAGCCACCTCTCCCTGGCGTTTGAGCAAGTTTAGGGTTTGCCAGTTTCGTAACGCAACGCCGCCCGTTGGGGGATAGGGGGGAACTTGAACAATAACCAGACTGCGACAGGGGCCCATGCGTAAACCGAAAAATACGTTGGCTTAGATATCATCAAGGTAATGGGCGTAGGGAGTCTTGGCAAAAAACTCGGTGAGTTCCTGATGATTTGCGATCGCATCTTGCCACCGTCCCGAGGACTGTTTGCGATAGGCGCTGACCACCGGCGATGACTCAACCCCCAAAAAGCTGCAGATCTGATCCACCGTCGGCTGATGTTGCGCGCTGTGCTGGATGTTGTCCTCATAGGTTAACGATAGTACGTCCAGCCCTTGCAGTAGCTCTTGCTCATAGGTTGCCAGCTGTTCGCTACGCTGCATCCAATCCAGCATGCTTTCCGGTTTTACCGTAATCACCCTAGGTTTGGCAGGAGCATCGGTCTTTTTTTGGTAGTATCCAGAAACCCGTGCCTTGATGTTGGAAAGGGCATGGTAAAAAAGATTACGCCGTTGGAGATGAATAATTTTAAAGCCGGTCTTGTCTAGCCGTTGTAAAAACCGTCGCCGCCGCAGTATTGGCTGCACATCTCGGATGTGATAGCTCAAGATTTTGCAACCATAGGCAACCGTTGACGCATTGGCACAACAGCTCTGCAAATAAAGCTTGGGCAGCAGCACCGGACGACTTAAGATCTCTCCATCGCACTGAATTGACCTGACGCTGTCCAAGAGGCTAACCAGGGCGGTGGTCCCCGAACGACCCCGACCAAAGAGGACAAACCGTACCGGTGTGAGGGCAGGACGATGCAACAGATAGCGGGCAGTCTGTCTAATTTTTAAATGGGGATTTTTTATAGGGAGTGCTTTAATCATACGTTTCTATTGTGGTTACAGCGCCAATATCCTGGGCTCGTCGAGACGAAGGTCCCAACAGTCTTGTACGCCATACCATAAGCTTTCGATCTAGCTTCCAGCGCAGCTTTGCCACCGTTAACAGCCCCATGGCCTGGGGTGATAGCGATGGGTAAGGTCTATCGGTATATCCGTATCGCTGTTGTAGCTTATTTGTCAGACTGTTCACAATTGCGACATGGGCAGGCCACAGCTGCTGTTTCCATCGATCAATGGCACTGGTTTCCAGGGGTTGTAGCGCCTGGTTCAGGTGGGAGAAGGCCCATCCATCCCGATTTACAATCGGCATGTTTTGGGTTGAGCGCTGGGCTAACAATCCCTCGGGATAGTCTTCATTTAGAAATTGAAAAACCCCACCCAACGTACGATCTGGCTGTTGCACCAGGTCTTCGTAACGCACCAGCTTGACCCGTGGGTCAGCTTGCCAGGTTTGTTCATAGAGTTGGGTGCTTTGGTGCCACTGTTCAGCATGAACATGGACGTAGCGGCTGGCCCAGGTCATGTTTAATAGCGACGCGGTCACTGCCCTCGGATCTCGTAACATCCATAACACTTGGGCCTGGGGGAACCACTGTAACAACTGATTTAAATGTTGATAGTGGAGCGGTGTCTTTTCTCCCCACCGGGGTTTATGACAACGCTCAGCATAGGTTTCTAACCAACCGGCAAAGAGGGTTGCGTGGCTAGGAGACCCCTTAGCCAAAATAGCAGCCAGGGTTTTATCTGGTGCGATATCAAAGTAAGAGAATCGCTTGCTTTGACTCAACGCTTGCCAAAACTGTTGAAAATCTTTGGTTTTATCTAACTTTAAATGGCGATAGGTGGGGACCCAATAGGTTAAAAAGTGGCTTTCAGGAGAAACCGCAATGCGGGGATGGGCCGAGAGGATGGTGGTCAACAATGTGGTTCCCGAACGGGGCATACCTACGATAAAAATGGGATTCTCGCCTGAATTACTCATAGATATGGGTTTGTTGCAGCTAAACAAACATGTGTGTTGACTAGTCAGCGGGTATCACAGGAAGATAGCGGGTCTAGCCTTTGACTCCTAACACTATTCGTTGCAACGCCAGATCCACAGGACCCATTTGGGTGAGATACTCCTTTACCCCGCACCTGAGCCCCTGTCGAACAGCAACAGGATCTTGTAGCACAGCCTCAACTCGATCTAAGGCCTGCTGAGGGGTAAAGTCCGCCAGGGCAATGCTCCATTGAGACTGTTGGATCTCAGCCATAAAACCCTGCACCTTGGGGGCATATTCAATGGCGATCGCGGGTACGCCAAGACCTGCCGCCAAAATAACAGCGTGCAGACGAGTCCCCACCATCACATCTAACCGACTTAAACAATCGCTCAATTGATCGAGGGATGGGAGACGGGGCACCGGGGTTAACCGCTCTGGATAGCGGCTTAAGTTCACCACTTGGGCAATGGCGGTTTCGTCATCCACCGGAGGATTGTACCGTCGTCGAAAGTCAGCGGGATAGGCTTGAAACGGGATCAGATCAATGGTGGCATTGTGGGTTTCGATCAGCCGATCGGCCATGGTGGCAAGGTGCTGGTAAAATGCCGTATCACTTTGCTCGCTGCTGCGCCCGGCAACTGCCCGCACAGAAATACCGATATGGGGACTGCCGCTTTTGGAACGATTGTCCATGGGTGAAACAGCCTCCAGCGCTAAGTCACCCATAATATAAACAGGCTGAGTCACCCCCAGGTCCACTAGCCGTCTGCGACTGGTGCGATCGCGAACCGCAATCATGTCCACCCGATTGAGCGCTGCCCTAATCCGTGCTTTAGTTTCAGGTCGCCACAGCTTACCCACGCTAATCCCCAGGACTAGGGCGCGTTTGCGGGCTGCGATCGCACGTTCCAACGGCAGCAGCCACTCGCTGGCCACATCCCGGTCCGGGGCATCCCGCAACAAGTCGCCGCCACCGAGAATGAAATAGGGGTGGGTTGCGATCGCAGCCCAATGGCGGGCCCATTGGGTTAGCTGAGCCCGACGTCTGGGCGCATAGCGATTGTCCAGCACCCCAACCCCGTGGCGTCCCCGCGTATCCTCAGGATCCTTAGAATAAACCGTCAGTGGAAAATCACAGCCGCAGCGCCGTAACCAGCAGCGCAACCCCCTCAGCATGGCCTCATCACCCAGGTTGTGATAGCCATAAAAGCCACAGACTAAAATCCTATTGCCCCACGCCATTATTCAAAAACCATCGATTTTATCCATCTGCCCTGCCCAAAATTAGCCCATAAAAAAAGTGGGCTAATTTTCTAGCCCACCCTAACATCGCCTATGTCAAATCAGCTCAGAGACCGACCCTGGCTAACTATGGAATAGTTACCGTAAAGCGGAAGGCCCCCACCTGGCTTGCCTCAACATTTAGACCAAGGTTGGGACCGCCAGCAATCACACCACCACCAGCGCCAACACCCAGACCACCGGTCGGTGTTCCCGATGGGAACGTACCTGGGAAGGACGGACAAGACTCCACTAGAGCAGCCAACGGTGCCTGGGGGAATAGCAACGGACTGCCCGCAGCAAAGGTAAGGTTCGTACCCAAGGCAGAAAGGGCGACAGGTGACGCCAGCTCTAGGCTACCAGGCTGCAGAACGCTGGGCACCTGAAGTTCATCACAGATTTCAATGTTGGCCGCCTGAGCTACACCGCCATTAAAGAAGTAGATTGTGTACTCCACCATATCTCCAGACTGCAATGGGGTATCTACATCAAACACACCCAGCGGCAAACTGTTCCCCGAGAGACTGGCCAGAGTATCGTCATCGGTGGTACCCGGTTGATTAGTGAACTCATTAATACCCGCTATGGGCAAATCACTACCGCCTCTGATAACGCGCGTAATCCGCTTGACCACCTGCAAATCAGCCCCCAGGAAGGCAGGCGTAGGAATATTCTCATCTGGCTCATTGGCCTCCACATTTCCATTCGGGTCGCTGGCAACGGGGTCAGGCGTGGTGGAATTATCTGGGAACGGATTAATGTCATTAGATATATCATCCGTCAGTTCTCCCGATATCACACCGAGACCGGTGGTGGTGGTTTGGTTGTCAAAGGGTCCGGGTAGCTGGGTCGACACGGTGCTACCGGCTGTATTCACATCAACCACAATCTCATAGACAGCAAACTCACCGACATTGAGCGTGCTCGCCGGGGACGTAGAATCACCCGCCAGCAGCAGGTCACCACTGCCATCAAAGTTAGGATTGACGGGCACGGTCGATACACCGCCCCCGGCAGTGATCAGCGTCGGGGCAGCCACGATTGTAAAGTCGTCGGTAGGGCCAGTGCCGCTAGTGCCAAACGTGGGTCTAAAGTCGTTATTGAGCACCACATTTTGCAGATTCTCAATGCCGATATTGCGCACCACAATCTGATAGACCAGACGGACGTTGCTACCCCCAAATGTCGCCCCGGGAATGGCCCCAATCTCTGTACGGCTCTGATCAATTCGTTCAATCACCGAAATCTCAGGTGTCGTAACAAAGTTAGTAGGAGAAGGCGTGTTTTCAGGATCGGCAGGGTCCGGAGCAGGGGCAGCCGGATCACCCGGGTTACCCACCGTACTGCCCCCCGTTGGTGATCCCCCCGGTGGGTTTAACGCGCCACCTAAATCAGCCGGCGTCGGTGTTACCGAGGTGAAATCGTTAGAAATATCACTGACGGGAATCGTCGATGTATCCCCAATACCAGTGGCCGTTGTGAAATTATCAAACGGTCCTGGCAGGGCGGTTGTCAGGGTTGCACCATTGCCAGCCAGGTTGACATCAACCACCACCTCATACTCACTAAACTCACCTACTCCCAAGGTGCCACCCGTAATTAGGGTGGGGTCATTGGTTCCGTTCGGTCCAGCCCCCTCCTCAGACGAATCACCGCCGTCGTAGTTAGGATTAACCGCATTGGCAACACCATCAACCTGGGTCACCGTGACAATTTCAAAGCCATTGTCCGAGCCAGAGTCACCGCGAGTACCATTGTCAAAGGTCTCGGTAAAGTCATTGATAAGGGTAACGTTGTTTAGACCTTCAAATACCCCCGTATTTTGGACTCGAATGCGATAGGTAACCCGACCTGTGTTGGCTCCGTAGGTACCCGTTGGCTCTAGCAGGGTACTCACCACCTGTTCAGCCACGTTGATTTGAGGTTCCACCGTAAACGTAACCGGTGTGGGCGTATTTTCATTGGCCGGGTCCGCCGGATCCGGTGGCGTGGGCGCAGCCGGATCGCCGGGGTTACCGGCCGTGCTACCCCCAGTAGCCGAATTACCTGGGGGGTTCAGGGCTGTTTCCAGGTCTAGACCCGTGGCATCGTTAGAGATGTCACTAACGGGAATGGTCGATGTGGAACCAATACCATTGGTTGTGGTGCTGTTATTAAACGGTCCTGGCAGCGGTGCTATTAAGGTCTCACCACCGTTTGTTAGGTCAATGTCGACAACCACCTCGTACTCACTAAACTCACCAACGGCTAAGTTACCATCGGTTATCAGGGTTGAGTCTTCGGTATTGGTCGGACCAGCCCCCTCATCGGACGAATCACCGCCGTCGTAGTTAGGATTAACCGCATTGGCAACACCATCAACCTGGGTCACCGTGACAATTTCAAAGCCATTGTCCGAGATAGCGTCACCACGAGTACCGTTGTCAAAGGTTTCGGTAAAGTCGTTGATCAGGTCAACGCTGTTCAAATCCTCAATCCCCGTATTTTGCACTCGAATGCGATAGGTGACTCGACCGGTATTCGCGCCATAGGTCCCCGTTGGCTCAAATGCAGTGCTGGTAACTTGCTCAGATACGTTGATTTGAGGCTGGGTGACAAACGTAACCGGCGTCGGTGTATTTTCATTGGCCGGGTCTAATGGATCTGGTGGTGTTGGTGCCGCCGGATCGCCAGGGTTACCGGCCGTACTACCGCCTGTGGGCGAATTCCCATCAGGGTTCAACGCGGCTGTTAGCCCAAGTCCTGTAGCATCGTTAGAAATATCACTGACAGGAATAGTTGATGTGACGCCGGTACCGTTGGTTATGGTGCTGTTATTAAACGGTCCTGGCAGCGGTGCCACCAGCGTTTCGCCATTGCCGGTTAGGTCAACATCGACAACAACTTCGTACAGGCTAAACTCACCAACGGCTAAGTTACCGTCGGTTATCAGGGTGGGGTTATCGGTATTAGCCGGTCCAACCCCCTCCTCAGACGAATCACCGCCGTCGTAGTTGTCATTAACAGGATTAATGACACCATCAACCTGAGACACGGTCACAATTTCAAAGCCATTGTCCGAGATAGCGTCACCACGAGTACCGTTGTCAAAAGTTTCGGTAAAGTCGTTGATCAAATCAACGTTGTTGAGGTCTTCGGTGCCGGTATTTTGTACCAAGATCTGATACGTGACTCGCCCCGTATTGGCTCCATAGGTGCCCGTCGGCTCAAACACAGTGCTCACAACCTGCTCAGAGACATTAATCTGAGGCGTAGTTGTTAGCTGAAGAGTAACCGGTGTGGGGGTATTCTCATTGGCCGGATCGGCAGGATCTGGCGGTGGTGGAGCATTCGTTGGATCGGTCGTGGGGGCGACGGTGCTACCCCCAGTGGGTGAATTACCATCGGGGTTAAGGGCATCCACCAGATTAGTCAGCGGTGGCGCATCATTGGAAATATCACTCACAACCCGACCTGACGGTGTGGTTAAATCGCTGCCCACACCGGTCGCCGTCGTGCTGTTAAAGAATGTCCCCGGAATGGCACTGGTCAGGGTTGCACCATTGCCGGTGGTGTCCACATCAACTAAGATTTCATACTCGGTAAACTCACCGGGTTCTAACGTTCCGCCTGTTGCCAAGATAGGATCGTTAGTCGCTGGCCCACCACTATCAAATGTGTCACCGCCATCGTAGTTAGGGTTAGCAGGGTTAGCAATTCCGTCAACTTGGGTGACTGAGAAAATTTCAAAGCCATTGTCTGGGGTAGCGTCACCGCGAGTACCGTTGTCAAAGGTCTCGGTAAAGTCATTGATCAGCTGGACACCCGTTAAACGCTCAGGCCCGGTATTTTGCACCCGGATCCGATAGCGCACCCGGGCCGTATTGCCGGGGAAGATACCGTCAGCCGGATTGATCGTCGTATCAATAAACTGTTCAGAAACGTTGATCTGAGGCTGTGGCACCGGATCTGGCAATACCACCGGCGTGGGTAACTGCTCTAGCGGGTCGCCATCACCGTTGGGGTCAGGGTTGGGATTGGGGTTAGCGTTGGGGGGAGTACTGCTGTCATCTACCGATGTATCGAGAATGCGTAATCCAATCGGTGTGGTACCTGCCGCAATCACCGTATTGTCGTAAGTTGTGCCGGGGGTAATGTTGGCAGCTGAGGTATCTAATCTAACGGTATATTGAATAACCGCTGCTTCTCCCGGCGCCAGGGAACCAGTACCATCTAACAGATTCTGATCGCCGTTTCCATTAAAAGCAGCATTAGCTGTTTGTAGCGTTGCCGGGCCTGAGATGATCGTAGGGGCAGACACCACCGTAAAACCGGTGGCCCCGCCAAATGTCTGGGTGAGGTCATCGGTTGCCTGCACCTCTGTCAGCGTCGTGCTCACACCAAAGTTCTGAACTTGAACGGTGTAAACAACATCAAACTCAGTGGCACTGACCTGCACAGGGGTGGATGCACTTTTGGCAGTACCGATACTACCTGGAACGATAAATATGGTGTAAAGACCAACACCGTGGTTTCCAGGACCGCCGTTGGCATCATTGGTGGTAATGTAGCCAGCGCCTCCGGCAGGGTTTAGCGCTGCAGGTACTGCAGCCGGACCATTGCCATAGGTAACCGTGAGGTTGGTTAGGGGACCGTTGAGGGCCGAATAATCGGCGGTAATGGTTCCCTCAGAGCTTTGGTTTTGGGCTTCTACACCGGCCTGGGGAGGGTTCTGCGGGTTGGGTAACGGGTCGGTTGGGTTAACATCCACGCCGCCGGTTGGGGTGGCATTTTGAGGTGTAAACTCATCCCTGGTTGCTGGGCCAACTAAATCTGCATCCAGACCTCTAGGGTTATAGACACCAACAAATTCATTACCAACAATGTCTACGGTATAGTCACTGGCGGCGGCTAATCCTGGAGCCACTCCACCATTGGGCTGATCAATACCCAGGGGTATGCCGGCCACCCCAGCCAATGCCTCAGGTGAGACTTGGAAAGGAGTTGAAGGAGAGGTGGCGGGTGTGATGGTGGCAGGGGCCACACTACCGCCAAGTTGAATCAGGTCTTGCCAGGTGTTGGCGTTATCTCGGTCAACGTCAATGACAACTAAACGCGCTTGCTCAATGGGGGCCCCAAAATCAATATCAAGGGTGACGGCCTCGGTCTCTAGGGCAGGATCATGCTGAATTTCGAGAATGCTACCGCCTGTAAAGCCGCCCGTAAGTGCATTGGAAGGACCCAGAACACTAAAGTTTCCGGTATCACCTGTCCAACTTAAATTGACATTGACAGTGTTACCAAAGGTATCGGTGACTTCGATATCTTCGTTCAGGCTGTTGACCGCATAGTTACTCAGGTCAACTGGAAATATGGACACCGCCTCAGCTGGACGACCAGTCACTAAGCTCAGGGTGGCGGCAGTCAGTGCCGAGGCGGTGACAACAATTTTTTGCTTACACTGCTGTTTAAACCAGTCTGAGAGAGAGACAACAGAGGGCCGCTGAAAGGCGACAGAGCCAAATTGTTTTTTAATTGTCTGCTTGAGCAAGCGCTTCATCGCTTAATTCCTAGTAGAGGGTGACGGCATTGGGAAGAGATAATGAATGGTGTCTACGGCTCAATCTGTAGGTCAGTCTCAAGATTTTCGTAGATGATTTCGAGGCCGCGGGTATCGGTAAAGATAAACTCAGTACGACGATCGCGGGCATAGTCAATGCGTCCACTTCCGCTAGAGACTCGTTGGGTTTCACCAAAGGAACGAATTCGCATGCGTTCGGGGGCAATCCCCTGCTGGAGCAGATAGTTTCTAGCCGCCAGCGCTCGCCGTTCACCTAGGGCCTGGTTATAGGCATTGCTAGCACGGGGGTCGGTATGTCCCTGCAGTTCAACGGTGATAAAGGGATATTCCTGTAGGACAGCAATAATGTCATCCATAATGGCGGCGGATTCGGCGGTGATATCGGACCTGTCAAGGGCAAAGTGAATATTGCGAGGAATGCGCAGGACGATTGGATCTGGCGGTAGCTCTGGCTCTGGCTCCGGCGGATCTTGGGCAATTTCGCAGCTGGGCATGGTGGGGCTAATGGGCCCCTCGCCCAGGGTGCCAACGGCGGTAATGGCTGACGGCTCAGAGGTGCCGTAGGTGTCATCGGTTGCGATCGCACTTAGAAGCGTACCGTCTGGTGCATCCACACCGACACTAAAACTACCGGTATCATCAGCGGCAACCGTGGTGACGTACTGATTTAGCGCCCCGTAATATCCTTTGCGATCCACCACGGTATAGATATCAATGGCAGTCCCCGGATCGGCTACACCGCTCAGGGTGGCCTGACCACCACTTACGGGGAAGACATAGTCATCAAATTCGGGGGCATTGATGGCACCGTTGGCGGTATCCCGACGACGCAGGTAGGAGTTGCGAGGCGGATTGGGGCCATCGGTGCGCTGAAAGTCTTGAATGCCAGACTCATCGTTGTAACCTAGGTCTACGCTGAGACCGTCGAGGGCAGCAAACTGATTGTCGCGAATAATGTTGCCGGCGTTGTGGGGGTAGGCTGCGATCGCCACACCGGGCCCAGGCTGATGCTGAATCACATTGCCCGTCACCTCATGACCGCTACCCATCAGATAGACAGCGGCCCGTCTAAACCGGCGACCATTAAAGCGAATATCGTTGCCGTAGATCCGGGCAGAGCCTTCTGGCTTAAACATAAAGACGCCACTGCCGTCAGTGCCGCACATCAGATTGCCGTGGATCTGTGCGCCGTCAATATTGCCATCCAAACGAATGCCATCGGGAATACCAGCCACACCGTTGGCCCGCATCGTATTTTCAGTCACATCCATCCCCATGGCCTGGGCCCCGGTGATAATGCCACTGCCCTCATGGAATTCAATCCGGTTACGCTGAATAACCGTATCTAGACCGTTAAAAACAAAGACCCCCAGGGCAGACAGCTGCTCTTCGGGCGGCATTTGTCCCGATGGCGACATGCCTAACCAGTTATCCTCAACCACCACACCAACGGGCGCATCCGAATCTTCATTGGGCTGCAGGGTTTGCCAACCGGGCGCATCCGGTAAGCCCGCATCCACCGGTGGTGCCAGGTGAGTGATGAAAATATCAGCGGGTGGGGTGGTTTGGGTAGACCGATGTCTCGATGAAAACCCATAGAGGCTTAGACCACGCACCGTCACGTCGTCCGCCGTAATGGTAAGTCCCCGTGGCACCTCTGCCCCAGCGGCAGGGGTCAGGGTAACAATGGGCGTGGGCACCGGAGTCACCATGGTGTCGGTGCTGGAGAGGGGGCCATAACCAGGCTGGCTAGCACCATCCACCAGAGTGCCTGCTGCCATAATGGGCGGTAGCAGCTCCACCAGGGCAATGGTGGTGTCACCAGCCAAGCTAAAATTAATCGCTGGGCTAGCCGCTGGCGTCACCCGCGCCCGTTCTGCCGCACTCAGTTCAGCTACCGGTAGGGTACCGTTAACAACCTCAATGGCTTCCCGCAGGGTGAGGGCATCATCCGGCCGAACTGCCCCATCGGTGGCCGAATTGACAATGACTGAATAGGGCGTGGTCTCTTGGGCCTGAACACTTGATGCTGCTAGCGGCAAGGTAACTGCAAGGGCAGCCGTTCCCACTAGTTTGACCAGTTTGGATACATGCATGATTGATTTCATTACTCCTCACCCCCGTCAGTTACCTGTGGGCCGTCTGTCTGCGACGCTCCTGTCTGTGACACGTCTGCCTGCGACACATCTGTCGGCGACACCTCATCCGTTATTTGCCGAACACCACTCACCGGTACTCCTGGCGGCGAACTATCCGCCTCCACCAGTGACTCTTCCTGCTGTTCGGGGGCTATTTCTTGGAGACCAAACTGATCCCAAAGTTCGTTGACCTTGAAGGTCACCCCAATGTAAGGACCATCGTCTGACCGATAGCCACTGCCCCCCAGGGAACGATCGTTAACGCTACCAAAGCTGTAACCCACCCCGAGACGTAGTTCCGGCGTCATGTAGTAACCGGCCTCTAGGGCAAACCCAACTTCGTCGTAGTTGGTTTCAGGCTGAGTAATGTAGCGGACTTCTCCGGTAATATCCCAGCGGTAGGCAAATCGGTGTGTGGCCCTAAGCTGCCCCAGGTGAATGGCATTAGTGGAGGTCACGCCCAGGGAATCCAGATCGGCATTGGTGGCCCGTAGCGCATATTTGCCATAAAATTCCCACCGCCAGCTGGGGGCATAGATGCCTTCCATGGCCAGGGTGTGCTCCTGGATAGAATCTGACCCCGCCCCCACCAGCAGCGAGTTAGGCGTACTGGATGGATTGATGGCATATTCATAGCTCAACAACCCGTTGAACTTGTCGCTGTAAGGGTTGCGGTAGGCCAATCCCAACCGCGCACTGGTGGAGCTATTTAGACGATCCGTAATGGTCTGGTTGGCAAAATTGGCATGTTCGAACCGGGCCAGGGTGGTCAGGGCTGAGGAGAGTTTGCCAGCGGCCGATGCGGTCACAACGGTGTTGTTGCCGTCCTCAGAGTCGCGGTGCTCAAACCGGGCACTGGCTTGAAAAGCAGAGTTGTCGGTGTATTCCAACCCCATTGTGTAGGTGGTGCCGCTGACCAACCCCAGGGATGCTGCCGACTGTCCCACGGCGTAGGGCTGGGCAAACTGGGTACCGCCGGTAATCGAGGAAAGACTGTCGCCAAACAGCCGCTGGAAGCCTAAGTCTGCGTGTAGACCAGGACCCAAGTTGATGCGATGGTTTAGACCCAGGGCACCCTGGCCCGTCATGCCGTTGTTTGCACCCAGCACTGAGTAACGACCCGTTAGCTGAGTGTTGTCGGTGAGGTCGTAGTTGACCAGGGCATCGACGGTGGTGAGCGCATCGGGGGTTATGTCATCATCGTGGAAGAAGCGCTGGGCAAACCTCAGGGTAACTTCCGGCAGCACATCCCAGTCCACCCCTACCACTGTCTGACCGGGGTAGGCTTCGTCCTCATCCTCTAGGGCAATGTCTGTTTGAGCCCGAAGGGTAACCCGCTCAGCCAGGGGCCAAGTCAATCCGGCGGATATTTGGCTGGATTCGACATCGTCACCGGTCACTCGGTCGTTGCGATCGCGATAGACCCAGTCCAGATTGCCTGTAAGGGCACCAAACTGCTGCTGTATCCCAGCTCGAACCGTAGTGATAGAGTTGTTTACCGTCGCTCCGTCGGTGCGCACCAAGCCTGGATTGATCAGCTGGTCCAACGTGGTGGGAATTAGATCTTCATTCCCCTGGTTGCGCTCGCGATCAACCTGCACCTGTAGCTGTGTATTTTCGCCCAGGTTATAGCCCAGCTGTCCACCCCAGCGGGTCTGACCGGCCCTAAAGCTCGTGGTGGCCGTGTTCCGAAAGCCGCTGTCGGCTTCCCTAAAGTAGGCTGTTCCCGCCAGGTCAGGGGTAATTTGCCCCCTGGCCTCTACCCGAACAGCGGTTCCTTCCTCATCCACCGTTGGATTATCCAGGGAAGAGCGCGCCAGCTCGGCGATTAACTCACCCCTATCCCCCAGCTGCACCAGGGCATCGACACCAATCAGGCTAAAGTCCTGGGCACCCTGGTCTTCAAAAATGGCTGAGGCACCCACCCAGCTTGGGGAGTCCAGACTGGTATCAAAGTTGTACTGCAGCCGTCCACCAAACAAATCACCATCATCGTCATCACCATCTATTTGATAGGTGGCTACGATACGACGTACCAAGGCCGGACCAAAGGGATTGGCATCCACAGAAGACACCGGGCTGTTAAATAAAATAGCGCCGCGGTCGTAGTCAATGGTGTAGTCCACACCCCGCGTCAGGCGCACTCGCTCAATCACAGTTCCCGGTCGGTTGAGTTCTTCAATCTCAAAGAACAAATCCTCACTGCCCGCCAAGACCAGACGACGGGACAAGAAGTAGTAACCGCTGGTGCCATCGGGCACGATGGTGTCACGCTGGAGAGCCCGTAAATTATTGGCGTAAAGCGCCGTGAGCTGCAAACCATTGGCAAAAGTGTAGTTACCCTTAAAGCCATGGAGCTGACGATTTAAGGCGGAAAATTCCTGGGAGAACCGGGAAAATTCTGCCGTATCGTAATCCCCCCACATAAAGAAGTCGGGTTCGTAGCCAACAATGTTGGAATCCCGTTCAAAACGAACGTAGAAGCTATCAATCGACGGTGTTAAGAAGTCGGTGGTGGAGCTGTCCCCATAGGTGGGATAGGTTTGCTCACAGCTTTGGACATCTCGGTAGAGGCGGTTGTCATTACAGCGTTCATTCAAAGCGCGATCGCTGTTAAAGGCCGCCGTCAGCAACCAGCTACCAATGGTGCCCGTGGCAAAAATACCCGCATCTAGCTCGGCTTCATAATCGCCGATATTATCCGGGTCCAGGAAGTCCGCATAGCGCCCCCAAAAGTCAGTCGCTCCGGGGCCAAAACGGAAATCAACCACCCCCGTCACCAACGACGGACGGTAGGCGGTGGTGAAATTAACTTGGGTGTAGCCATCCAGTTCGGCAGCAGGCTGCTGGGCCGTTGCCTCATCATTGACCAAACCCAAGGCTTCACGGGTGGGCACACTAGCCCGAATAGTCGCCCGTTGGGCGTCTAGGGGTGACCGCAGCTCAACCTCAAACTCCCCTTGACGAGCCAGTACCTGGAAGCCGCTGCGGTCAATGTCATAGTCAGCACCGATAAAGGTGCCGGCCGAAGCCGTCAGGGTCACCACCACATCTTCACGCACAGGCTGCCCTGAAGCATCCAGGATGGCCCCCTTTAGCCCCAGCGTGGACCGACCATCGGCAGGGGCAAACGAGTCGCCCGTTGGCACTATCTCAACGGTTAAATCATCCCCAAGCTCATCCTCAATCAGCGGTGGCAGGGAACTGGGGACCTCACGAATAATCGTGCCGTCAATAAATCCCTCAGCTTCCCCAGGATCCTCCTCCACAGGCAGCGTATTTGAGTCGAGCAGATCGCTAGGTAGATCATCACTGGCTTGGGCCAGTAGCTCCAGGGTTTCCACATCCAGCGAATTCACGCCCAGCGGGTTAAACGTAGTGATATCCGCTAACGAGAGAACATCAGCGCTGACAACATCAGCCGTCGAACCGGACTGTTCTTGAGCCGCGCGAGCCGGTTGCAGCAGTGCTACCACCCCCGTCAATGTGGTGAGCAACCCTAAACAAATCGAATTTGATAACAGACGCATCTTCATTATTAGTTCTGCCCCTCCCCGTAGGTCGGTGTTACTGCAAAGTTCATACGTGCCAGACCGCCTGGTTCTAGGCGCACCAGTCTAGATTGACTGTTGTTTTCTAGGCGATAGAGGTTGGGGGCTAAGGTGTAACCCGGCAAACTGCTCAGGTCAATGACGCCCACCCGATTACCCGACACCACGTTAGCCATGGAGAACAGACCGTCTGGGTCAGCAATAATGCGGTTACCGTCATCGAGGTAAACGACTGCATTGGGCACCCCTGGTTCGCCACGCTGCTGCTCGCCATCAAAGTTTTTGTCCACAAATACGCGGCCAATGATGGTGCCGCAGTCAGACAGAATGCCAGGTCGTATGGTTAGGCGAAACTCAGCCTGGGCCGTAGGGAAGCCGGGGGCCGACGCGCTGGCGACGTTTACACCGGAACCTCTGACAGAATCAGGTGTCAGGGTGACGGCATAGAGAATCTGAACGGTGGAGCTAGGGGCTAATGAGTCAAATTGAAAATTTAGCTGTCGTCCCGCCGGGGTAAAGGAGAGCAACGTGGGTGGCGTTGGTGTTGTATTAACCGAGTCTTCGATATACTCCAGCCCTCGCGGCAGGTTATCTGTAACGGTTAGGGGCGTGGCGGGAACGTCACTCAGGTTCTCCACCAGTAGCCGATAAATAACGACATCACCGGGTTCAGCGGCGGACTTATCTGCCGTCTTGGTTAGCCTAAGCAGCTGATTGGTATCACCTGGCACTCCAATGGTCGTTGTGTTACCTGGGGCAACCACCCTGGGGCGATTGGGGTTGCTCGGATCATCAAAGGCTCCAGATGCGGTATTAGTCACCTGAACCTGTGCAATCACAGGCATCACAGGGGTATGGGCATAAACCAGCAGCGTGCTCATCAGCACGCCCACCAGGAAAAAACTTACAGCTTTAAGCAGGTGCCGAACGGCACCTCTAGGACGGTTTTTCAAAACTCTCATGACCCCTCACAGGCACCAACAACAAGGCAAATAGCTATCACCATCGCCCTTTTCCACAAGCAACCAGACGCAACATTCCGTAACTGTTTGCAGCCAGTTCACCTGGGTCAAAAACACAACCTGACTGAACTGCAAAAATCGGTAAATACTCCAGACGTCCCCTTGACAGTAGGTCTGAGAAGAAACACTGATTGCGACCGTCAAACAACTGATAAATCAAGGAAGTTTGCCGTATTTATACGGTTATCTCTATCTCTGGTCAAGGATTATTACACTCTGGTTTGGAAGAGTGCAATACCTCACAACACAAGGCAAAGTTTAGGAGCATATACTGAGGCTTGCTGAATCAGGAAAGTTTGATAAAAAATTGAAAATTTTCTCTAAATTTTGGCTATTTAGCTGAGTAAATCCATGGGGATCGCTACTGCCATGTCCTGATTTAAGAGAGTTTTACCCTTGATTGAAGTTCAGTTGAACCAACGTGAAGTTTCATTGAAGTTTACGTTTCGCAATGCTTATCGTTACTCCGTAACAGCTCTGTAACAGCATGCATGCAATTAACCGGTTGTCTATGGCAGGCAACAAAAAGTGTCAGAACGTTTTGCAGAGGGGAACGTTCTATGCCGGGCAAGCGCTACTGGTATCTGGCAAATGTCGTCAGCTTAGGGCGGTTTTAAGCTGCTGGCAAAAGTTTTCCACTTCTAAAACACCGCCGGGTGCCAACCGTTTAACAAAGGCACTGCCGACAATCACGCCATCGGCTCCCCAGGCTTTAAGCTGGGCCGCCTGTTCAGGAGATGAGACGCCAAAGCCTACGCCAATGGGCTTATCGGTAACAGTTCGTAGCTCCTGTAGTAAATCTTGAACACGGCTTTCTATCTGGCGACGCATCCCCGTTACGCCCGTTACGCTGACCAAATAGATAAAGCCCTGGCACTGTTTTGCGATCGCAACAATCCGCTCTTTGGGTGTGGTTGGTGCCACCAGCAGCGTCACCTCAATGCCAATTTCCTGGGCCGGTCGCAAAAGTACCTCCATCTCTTCTAGAGGTAAATCAGGCACCACCAGCCCCCGGGCACCCGCCTGATAAATATCCCTTAAAAATGACTCAATCCCTCGATTAAGGATGGGATTGTAGTAAGTAAACAGGACAATTGGCGCTGACAGCTCCGGTGATACCTCAGCAACCAGTTCTAAAACAGCATCCAGAGTGACACCACGTTCCAACGCCCGGGTAGCTGCCGCTTGAATCACCGGCCCATCCGCCAGGGGGTCAGAATAGGGAACACCCAGCTCAATCAAATTAGCCCCAGCTCGGTCCAATGCCCGTAGGGCGTCTGCTGTGGTGGCTAAATCAGGATCGCCAGCCGTAATAAATGGAATGAGCGCACAGCCATTGTGACCACGCAAAGTCTGAAATTGAGCTGAAACCGATTTACCCATAGTTTCTGTGTGACATCTGTATGACACCTGTGTGGGACCTGTATATCCGATATGTGGCCGATATATGTGGCGGCTGGCAAATATGTGGCTGGCGGCTGGCAAATAAGACAATTAAGACGATGACTGGGATTTTTTCTCCGCCTCCAGTTCCGCCTGCAGCTGAGCTATCTCTTCATCGGACATCTCGTCTAACCGTTTCTGGAGGACAGCATCCTCATAATCTTTCAGCTGCTGATTGTAGGTCATCTTCTGGGAAAACACCCGGGTGAGGTAAGTAAGCACCCAACCCAACAGTCCACCCGTAAAAATAACCTGGCTCCATATACCGGCAGAAATGCCATCTAACCCTGCTAGAGAGAGGGCTAAATACACCCCGCCCCCCACCACAAAGACGCCCAATCCGATGCCAATTACATCAATCCGACGCATGGCTAAATCTCACGACGCTGGGGTCTAAAGTTAAGAAATGGCGATAGCAGCAGCATCCCCGGAAAAAATACAAACACCAGGGAGTAAATCCAAAGACGCTCTACGGATGACGCCACATTCCAACGCTGCTTTAGATAAAACAGCAGCGCTGCAGGTATAACGACTAAATAGAGACCTGCCAAACCGGCATAAACCGCCAGCGTAATCAAAAGTGAGATATCGAGGTTATCCATAGCCCCTAGGCACACATTACTTCGCACAAGTCATCATAGCGTTCAGGGGGTTGCACAGAATACCAGTTGGTGTTGGAATTAGACAGGTGTTATTTGAACAGCGCTTTAGGTGGGTCTGACAAAATCGCAGCAAACCGATGGCAGGTCAATCACCAAACTGAGGGGGCGTGGCGGAATGGTAGACGCTGCGGACTTAGAAAACTGAGCCTTAACGGAGAAACCTGTTAAGTGGAAGCTCTCAAACTCAGGGAAACCTAAGTCTCCGTTAGCCAAGTTTTTGGTAGGAGATATGGCAATCCTGAGCCAAGCCGTCTAAAACCTGTGGGGTATCCATAGCTTAGGCGGAAGGTGCAGAGGCCCGACGGGAGCTACCCTAACGTCAAGTCGAGGGTAAAGGGAGGGTCCAATCCTCAAAGCCTGCGTAGCATGGCAACAGCGAAAGCTGTGGGAGGGTGAAAATCCGCTGACCTTAAACGGTCGTGAGGGTTCAAGTCCCTCCGCCCCCATCTTTAAGAGTTTCTTTAGCCACGTTATAAAGCTAAAATTCTATAATTCGTCTGTAAGTTTGTACGCTGCGTGAGCAATAGCACAGTGCCCTTTGCAACCATTGTCGTACATACGTCATTTAATATCGCTGCAAGGTATACGCTGTAGGGGCTCTGCCCGTCCAATAGAACGTATAGTTTGGGGTAATCAGTGGTGTTACGGAGGAGGCCCTAGGGGAAATATACTTTTCAAGATGGGTGGTTTCTTGCTACAAAGTGGTTATCCGGACATATTTCTTTGCTTCATCCCAATATCTATCTATTTTGCCGTGAATGCTAACCGCAAGACCGGCCTTGTACACCAGTAATCTGCATGGTTGTTGATAGAGTTTCTGATTCGTTCAATCCTAGACGTCGTCACCAGGACGTTCAGCAGGCACAGCAAACAATCTATGATTTTCTGCTAGACATCGTTAAAGACTGGTCTGCGGAAGATGTGCTTGAGGAGTTCAAAGGTCTGTTTTTACAGCACCATGAAACCGCAAGTGCGCATACGATTCCAGCGCTTTACGCCATTTTATTCTCTAACAACGAAAGGGAGTTTCATAACACCCTAAAGCGTTCCTGCTACATTCTGATCAATAACTGGGAAGTTGCCCGTGAGTATGGTGCTATTCGAGGGTTAATTCAGCTGTTTGCGGACCCAACTATTCGTAAGCTGTCCATATCGCCCACCATCAAGCGATTGCGGCAGTGGCTACAGAGCTTTGTTGATAGCGATGATTTTCAGGATCTAAAGCTTTTTGTTGCCAATCGTTTTAACAACGAAGATCCAAGCTGGTCAAGACGGTATACGGCCTACTTACTGGCACCCCAATACATAGATACCAGCAATCCGCTGGAGCAGCGCGAGGCGGCTAGGGCTCTATCTCAGCGGCTGAGGGACAAGTTTAAATTTGATTTGGCCATGTATACGGCCCATTTTCAAAAGGTGCCGGCCGAGCATCGCCGGGATAACCCCACTATGTTGGGGGATAGCGCCCTACGGGTTATCAGGGCCCTGGTGGCTAAACGAGGCATGTTTAGCCATCGCAACCTGGCCCGGATTTTTCATGAGCAAACCCGAGGTCTGAGCTATGCCAGCTATAAAAACAGTCTGATTGAATATTTGCTTTTTTCCGCCATCAAAACTGATTTTGTGGTGACTCTGGAAAATAGGCTGAGGGAAAAGCTTGACAAACTATATGTGAAATTCAATCAGCATCCCCTTGACCCATCCCTGGCGCTGCTGACCAGTAATCGTGTGATTGACTATTTGATGACGGAGGATGCTGACACACCGTCGACGTTATTTAGCCTGCTATTGACCAACGGTCGACCGCTGACGCTGGCTATTGTGCTGCTCAAGCTAATTCTAATTTCTCCCAACTCCCATCCCTATTTAGATGCACGAATTGCTGATCTGATCCGCTATTACGAGCAATTTCCTCGGGAAGAGTGCCAGTGGATTATCAACTTTTTAGAGATATACGGTGTCACCTTGGCCATTTGCGGTAGTGATGTGCAATACAACCTGGTGCAGGTTCAGCAAGATACGACTGAAAGTAATGCTGAGACGGCGTCCTTAGACGAATATCGTATTTTTTCCCAAATGATGAAGGAACTCCACTGGGCACCTTTGATCCATTCATCAGCAGACGCGAAGGATACCGAGATCTGAGCTGAACTTGACTGAATTTTAAGGGGAATTATCTAGCTCAGAACGCTTGGTCCGCCAATGCTGGGGATTGTAGGGGGCTGTGTATAGGGGTTGAGCTGCGGCAATGGCTGCCCATTGAATGCGTTTCCAGCTAATGCCCTGGTCACGGGCTAGCTGGGCACAGGTTTCATATTCGGGCTGAAGATTGAGGATGGGACCGTCGGGTGTGGCTAAACCGGCTTTAACCTGTACAGCTCCATAGTCTGTCTTGATGGATTTCCAGGTACGGTAAAGCGTCTGTCGCTGCTGGGTGGTTATGCGAACGCCCAGAGTGGTGGTTTCTGAAAATAGCAGTGATTGACAGGAATCGACATGGGCCGGGTCGCAAATTACCGTCAGTAAAATACCCGGACGATTTTTTTTCATGCTGATGGCTTGGGTAAACACATCGAGGGCACCGGCTTGAAATAGACCGTCATAAAGATAGCCAATGGCCTGGGGTGTGAGATCGTCTATCTGCGTCTGTAGTTCCACTAGAGCCTGACGATGGCCTGGGACCGCCTGCGGAGACTCTGGGTGCTGGTGCTCTGGGTGCTGGTGCTCTGGGTGCTGATCTGGGTGCTGGTGCTCTGGGTGCTGGTGCTCTGGGTGCTGGCTGTGGGCCGACCGGGGCGCTGTGCCAATCCACAGCCGCAGAATATTGGGTATGGGTAAATCATGGCTGCCTGCTCCCAGCCCTATTTGCTGTAGGGTCATGGCGGGCGGTGGGCCAAATTGTTGGCTGAGGGTGGTTGCGATCGCAGCCCCCGTTGGCGTCACCAATTCTTTCTCAATTCCGTTGCTATAAATTGGCACCTGGGCCCGTCTCAGCAGCTCTAACACCGCCGGAGCAGGTACCGGCAACCGCCCATGGGCCGCTTTTACAGTGCCTCCACCCACAGGCAGGGGTGAGCACACCACCCGATCTACCCCTAGCCAGTCCAATCCCAAACAGGTGCCCACTATATCCACCAGAGCATCGGTGGCACCCACCTCATGGAAATGCACCTGCTCTGCTGGAATTCCATGGACTGCAGCTTCTGCTGCCGCTAGCTCTCGAAAAATAGCCAGACTCCAATCCGTCACTCTAGGGGGCAGCTTAGCCTGCTGAATCAGCGCCTCGATTGCAGACAGATGACGATGACCGTGAATGGCATTACTGACCAACTTGACCGTAACTGCGGTCGCAGCTTGTTCCTGACGCCTGACTTGAGCAACCGTAAACTCATACTCATCCCTTAGCCCTAGACCCTCTAACCGAGCCAACAGATCCCCTAGTGGCATCCCTGCCGCCAAGATTGCACCGAGACACATATTGCCAGCAATGCCCGTTGGACAATCGAAATAAGCGATCTTTTCCATAGCTTTATAGAAGCTCCCCTGAGCGCAGATTTTCCCTACATATACTTCACGCTGGCCTCCCGTAAAACCACCGGACAGGCTCAACCATTCACGTAGCTATTAAATAGTGAAATACGTCAGGGAACTATTAGATTAGTCGACAGCTCATCAATAAGTGTTGATGCGTCGAGAATTATCAATTCTCACACAACTGTCACAGGGTCAAAAATAGACTTACAGGATAGACTATCTACTCAACTGTCACAGTCAAGGACATTGCCTTTTATTGGCTACCATCCTGTTCGAACGATCTGCCAAACGATTAACCAGTAAATATTCTAGAGTTATTGATGCCCTATTTATTCGAGCGGCACTCGGTCTAAAAATAGACTTCTAGCCCATTTGCTTTGGATACTGACACACTGCTATTTAGATTCGGAATTGAGTCCTTCTACAGTGAAACTGTCCACTAGGGGACAGCCTTACAGCTCCAACAGTCAAATGAACAGCTCCTCGAATAGAAGGGGCGTGCATCACTAAGGGAATTATGAAAGCTCAATCTACCGCTACATCCGTATTAAACCTAACTACTCGTAAATCATCTAATAACGTCGTTCTCCATCCCACTGCTGGGTCTTCCATCCAGCCTCCCAAGAACGACCCTGAATCTACAAACCAAAGCGAACTGTGTCCTGTTGATCAGGCCCTGGTGAGTTTTCTAATCAGTTTGATTCAGGAGCAGGTCAAAGGCAGTACCCGCACTGTCAATGCTGTAGCTAACCGTTTGGCCATCGAAGTGGCACGTATTTGCCGCAAAAGTGACCGCATTCAGGCCTCTGGTGAAGTCAATGCCTGGCAGCATTCCCTAGCGGAAAACCGGATTCAGAAGTATCTGGAGTACTATCGTCTGGGCTCTCGCCAAGGCAGGGTGGAACTTCAGAGTCGGCTGAGTGCGATCGCCTATCGCTATATCGCCCCGGCAAAGACCCAGCTGGGCTTCCAGGGACGTTGCAATCTGCTAGAGGACTTCCTCCAAGGCTTCTACATCGAAGTGCTCAAGGCCTTCCGCCGGGAAAACCATCTTGAAGCTGACTACACCCCCAAAACTCGGTTGGAGCTAGCTGAATATATGGCTTTCAGCGAGCAATATGCCAAGCGACGGATCTCTCTTCCCGGTTGCTACAACCAGCAGCTGCTGGTTCTGAGGGCTCAAAGCTTTGCAAAGCGCCTACCGGCAGAAACCTGTGTTGATATCGAGATGGCCGTTGATTCACCCAAAAGTGATGATGCCGATTCTCGGTCTTCAGCGCTGCAGCAAATTCGTGAGCAGATGGTGGCCGATGTCACCGACCCGGCAGAAGCGGTTCTGCGCGATCGCATTATTCGGGAGCTAGTAGACTACCTCGAAGACCAGGATCAGCCCGCCTGTATCGACTATCTAGCCCTGCGTCTTCAAGACATGGCCGCTTCTGAAATTGACGAAGTGCTCGGTCTGACGCCCCGTCAACGGGACTACCTACAACAGCGCTTTAAGTACCACGTGGAAAAATTTGCCCAGTCCCACAACTGGGAACTGGTTCACCAGTGGTTAGGCGCTGACCTAGACAAAAATCTAGGACTGTCTCCTAAGGAGTGGACGGTGTTTATCGGTGAATTAAGTGCCGATCAGCAGCACTTGCTCGCTCTAAAACAGCAGCAAATGCAAGATCCACAGCACGCCACCCCATCAGATGCTGAAATTGCTCAACAGCTAGGGTGGACTCCCAAGCGAGTACAGCGCCGCTGGAGCCAAATCGTATCCAGTGCCTGGAAGCTTCGTAACACCAACCGTGTTGCTAAGCCGGTCGTTAAGACAGAAAAGTAACCATCGTTTGGCCCATGGCTCACACCACGGGTGATCGCTGAAAGCCACAAATAAACGGCTGTGGCAATCTGCTAGAGGCCTTTAGCAGATTGCCACAGCTCCTAAGAGATTTCCTTGAGTGCACGCCCAAAGCCTTCGCTGATGCGAAGGCTTTTTTTAAGGCAAGGTGCAGGGTGCGTCTAGAATTTGCAGTACATCCGTAGACAGCTATGGACGCAAAAGAAAATAAAAAATAAGGAGGTATAGCGTTTTCTATACCTCCTTATTTTTGGTGATTAAGATGATTGCGGCCTGCCTAAAGCCTAAGCTTCTACCGCCTCAGCACCAGTAGAAGGAGGCTCAAACTTATACCCTACGCCCCGCACTGTCTGAATTAGTGTGGGCTGGTTGGTATCAATCTCAATTTTCTTACGAATCTGGCCAATGTGTACATCAACCACACGCTGATCGCCCACGTATTCATAATCCCAAACTTTTTGAATCAGCTCGGTACGTCGCCACACGCGCCCCGGATGGCTGGCCAAGAAGTGCAGCAGATCAAACTCTAGGGCCGTTAACGGCACAAGCTGACTTTCCAAGGTGACTTCGCGACGGATCGGATCGATGGCGAGGGAATTAAACGTCAGGCACTGCTGTTCAGCTGCTGTAACGGGACGCTGACGCTTAAGAATCGCCCCTACCCGGACCTCAAGCTCACCTAAGCTAAATGGCTTAGTAATATAATCATCAGCCCCCTGGTTAAAGCCGTGAATCTTATCCGACTCATCAGTACGGCTTGTGAGCATCAACACAAAAACGCCAGTGCGGGACTGCATTTCCTTACACAGGTCATAACCATTGGCATCGGGCAGGTTAACATCCAAAATAACTAAATCTGGATTAAACTGCTCAAACACAGCCAGGGCATGTTTGCCATCCTCAGCCGATTCCATTTCGTAGGTCTGTTTCGCTAAGAATCGATGAATAAGATTGCGAATTGCTGGGTCGTCGTCTACAACTAAAATTTTGGCAGAGGCCGTGGTCATAATCCTTACACCAAAAAAAATACGAGTCTAGGTAAAAAGGTAAAAATAAATCTGGCGCGGCTGATCCTCGAAAGGATCTAATCTAGATAGGCTGGTAAATTGGCATTTATTCTAGATCGATTCACTCTATAAATCAGCGACGGCATAAATCTTACGGAAGTTAGACTGCCCGCAAAGACATGTCTAAAGTCCTATTTCACAAGTTTTCAATAACTTCAGAGAAGTTTTATAGGGCTTCCACACCTTATCAAAGAATTCTGCTAAAAACAGCGGGTCGATCGGCATTCTTGGGATGTCACATACGGGTTTACTGAAAATCAGCCTACGAACGGGGAATGGCCGATGTAATGTCGAAACAGCCCCAGGTAAATGGCCTAGATTAGGAGCTGTCTGGATTAGATGCAGAGATGCCGTAATTATAAGGATGGAGGTCTGGGAAACAGCGAAACTTCTAAAAAGTTATCTGACATTTCTGTTACCCTGGTCCTATTTTTTTGCCTGGGTGGTTAAACTGGTATCTATTATGGGCAGTGGTGTTTTTTGATGGGCGGCACACTGTGGGCCGCAGATGTATGTCATATCATCATTTTAAAACGTCGTAAT
Organism: Cyanobacteria bacterium J06554_1; assembly: GCA_038534515.1. Taxonomy (GTDB): domain Bacteria; phylum Cyanobacteriota; class Cyanobacteriia; order Phormidesmidales; family Phormidesmidaceae; genus Leptothoe. The sequence continues at coordinate 10,968 of JBCAWO010000026.1, read as the reverse complement.
GGCCACCGTACATACCAGGTGTCGACATGAATGAGAGCAACTATAAAACGTTGGGATTAGATGAATCCTCTTCATTTGAAGAGGTGCAAGTCGCTCGTAAACGCCTTCTAGAAGAATGTGGCAGCGACCCCCAGCAAAAGGAAGCTATTGAGGCTGCCTACGACGCCATTTTGATGGAACGGCTGCGGATGCGACAGGAGGGCAAGATAAAAGTGCCCGATCGAATTCGATTTGCTGAAAAGACAGCAGAGTCTTCGACCTCAGCACCCAAGATTTCCTTGCCTGCCCCCCAGCCACCAAGTTGGCTACAGGATTGGTTAGATACTCCCAGTCGAGACGATATTCTATGGCCTTCGGTGGCGTTTTTGGCGTTGGCGGCCCTGGCTTGGTTTGCCGTCAACAGTGCTTCAACAGCCCTGGGCTTTTCTGTTGCAGCGACCATTTTCTTTATCAACCGTAAGGAGCGCAAGTTCTGGCGCTCGTTTGCGTTTGCAGCCGGTGGTTTGCTGCTGGGCGTTTTATTAGGAATTTTGGCTATCACTCTAGTGGGTGAGCAAAGCTTGGGTCTAACGCCGGAGCGAATAAACGCTGTCGTAGCGATTATCACCATGGCGCTGCTCTGGTTTGTCAGTAGTTTTCTGCGCTAGGGCGATTTCCGCGTAGCCGCTGCAATGGCTTGGTCACTTGCCTTGGCCACATAGCTGTTGGCGGGGTAACGATCGATGTGACGAAAGATACCGATGGGCGGTACGATGCGGCAGGTATAAAACTCAACCGCTGTCTTACCGTTAGGTAGTTTGTGCACCGTTGGCGTCAGGCTCTTTGGCTGCTCCATGCGCCACCGCCACCGCCGCTGCTGAGGTACAGACCCAATCAGTCGATGGTGTTCCCAACGATGAAATTTGCCACAGCGACCAAATTCCTGCAATTCTCGCTGGAGCACAGAGGCGATTAAAAAAGAGCCTGCCGTGAGGTTCCCTGTAATGGCGGTCATATAGTTGGGCAAGGCTCCTTCGGGGTAAGGGGGTTTACTGTGGTCGCCAGCTATTGTCAGGGCGGCTTCTAAATTAGCGGTGGTGCTGAACTGATTGGCCATGGCCCAAGTGGCCGAGCTTCCATGGTTGGTGTTGGCTCTCCTGATGCGATAGAGATAGGTCACCAGGCAATGGTTAGGTTTGAGGCCAATGCCAGGTAGCTGCTTAAGGGCAGTACTGGCATCAACGGTGCTGATAAACCAGCGACCGTTGGCATTGGGAGTGGAGCCCTCATCGTGGGTGATTCCCCCCTTTCGAAACAGATTACTCAAGCTGGCCAGGGAGTCGGGTTCAGAGACGTCCTCAGCGTCAGACATGGGAGCGTGCTCACACATTGGCAACACCAGCTGCTGCTTGAGGGAGCGTCTGAGGGTTTGTAGAGAGGTAATAGGGAACTGAAGTTGTGACGACATGGCTGGGGCAACCGTGGGTTTAACCAGATGCTCTACTGGGCACTGTAACCCAGGTTTGTTGGGCATGGGCCTGGTGGGTGAGATCCATTAGCAGCTGAGAATAAACCCCTTCTGCGAGGGATGGGGCGCTGATTTGCCGTTGATCAATGCAAGCGACCCAATGGTCTACAACCCGGATAAACGGTGCCAGTCTGCCATCATCGTAGAGCTTGGGAAATGCTAGACGGTCTGGAATATCTATCGGGGTTAAGGGCTCCCCTGCCTGGCTACCGGCCAGGGTAAAGCCACGAATGTAGTCTTTTTGGTTAGCATTGCCGAGTATTAGGGTGCCCTTTTCACCATAAACTTCGACCCAATGGCCACGACCGGCAAGGGCGACGGCACTCAGGGTCACTTGGACGGGGGTGCCATCCACCAGCTCTAGGGTAATGCTACAGGTATCGTCTGAGTCGACGGGTTTGTACTCACCTGATACGGGATCCGGGCGCTGGGTAATCTTGGTGCTTAAATTGGCCGATAGGCGTTTAATCGGGCCAAAGAGCCAGTCCACATAGTCAAACATGTGGGAGCCGATGGAACCGAGGGCACCGCCGCCTTGATCTTTGCGGGCGTACCAGTTCCAGGCCCGCTCTGGATTAGCTCGACTGCCAGCAATCCAGTCAATTTTAATCAGACGCTTTTGGCCCACATAATTTTCGTTGAGTAATTCGGCCAGCCGTTGCCAGCTCGGAATAAATCTAAACTCGAAGTCCATAACAGCGGCTACCTGGTGCTGCTGGGCCAGGGCATGTAGCTGCTGAGCTTCTTGGACATTGAGGGCGGTGGGTTTTTCTAACAGCAGATGTTTGCCAGCCTGCAGCACGGCTGTTGCCATGGTGTGATGGGCAAAGGGTGGGGTGGCCACACTCACGGCCTGAACCTGGGGTAGGGCGACAACGGCCTCGATGGTGTCGCAGGCATGGGGAATGCCGTGGTGGTTGGCAATGGTCTCGGCCTGGTTGCGATCGCGATGATAAACCGCCACTACCTCGGTGCGATGGTGGGCCTTAAAGCCAGGAATATGAACCTTTTGACCAAACCCTGTACCAACAACAGCAACACCAATCGATGTCTGGGACATAGCGTAGGAGAACTATACAGCAGTGGGAAAGTTGATGACGGAGCTGCCCTATATTGCATCCCTCAGGCTGGTTAGGACATTGGGTAAGAAGCCAAATCACAACAGCTGATGACCCACAGTCGACGTTGGCGTAGCCTCTGCTCGGGAGATATGCATCCGTCGACCGCTGTACCAACTCTCGATTACCTAGCCTAGCGATAAGGGGGACACAGCGCTAGCTGCTACCACTGAGCGTATAATGGGACCATTAACACAACTTTACACTTAGAGCGCTACTGCCCAGTCATGACTTATTACTATTGGTTTACGCCTCCCTACTTCTTTATGGTGGCTGGTCTATTTATTGCGATCACATCGGGAGCAGCCTTTAGCGCTGTACTCAAAGATATTGTGGCCGCGTGGCGTAAAACCCGCTCGTCTGAAGTAGTAACCAAGCTGGGGGGTATCAATATTCAGCTACCCTTCTTTGGTATCTGTACGGGAACTGCAATCTTTTTAGCATCCGGATTAGGCTGCTTTGGCACACCCACATGGCTATCCTACACAGCGGCTGCGCCTTTAACCTTTTTGAGTGCAGGGTTGGTTTGGCGTCAGCTAAAAAGCAATTTGGCCCTATTGGAAAGCGGTCAGCCCCGTGCATTTGAACTGGATTTCTTCAATATTGAGAGCTAAGGGTTCCCAGGTTAAGCCTCTGATAGATGCTTAGAACATCTGCTATGGCTGCACTATAGCTTTGTTCGCATGTCGTGAAAGACTTGCATTTTTCTAAGAAAGTTTGATAAGCATTCGCGTGGAGATGGTCTAGCGGCAAATCTCTGTGCGAATGTCTATGCAAGTTGTTCGCTCACGGTAAGCGGTAACTGCGTAACTACTGGCGAATACGATCTAGCTGAGTCTGGGTATTAGTTACCCATTCGTTTCGTCCTTGATTTATATAGAGACCCAGCGCCTGCTTCAGGACTTGCTCAGCTTCATCTGTGCGTCCGAGTTCGGCCAAAGCTAACCCCTTGGAGTAGTAGGCGTGGCCAAAGTCAGGATAGAGCTGAATAGCACGATCAAAATGATTTAGGGCCAGGTCTGATTCACCGCGACCAAAGTGGGTGATACCAAGATTGTAGTGGGCTTCTGGATAGTTGCTATCCAGGGTAATGGCCGTTTCTAGGGCCTGCACAGCCCCATCTAACTGGTTTTGTTGTAAATAAATTAAACCAATTTGATAGTGGACTTCTGGAGCTTGGGGACTGTGGTCTACGGCAGACAAAAATGAACCTAATGCCGCTTCTAGTTTGCTTTGACGCCGTTGGACCAAACCCAGGTTGTAGTGGGCGATGCCCAACTCGGGTTCCAGGGTAACGGCCCGCTGTAGGTAGCTGGCCGCCTGCTCCAGATTGCCCCCGTCCAGCAGGGCGGCTCCTAAATTTACATAGGCCATGGTAAATTCGCCATCGGCCTGGGTCGCCTGCCAGAAGGCATCGGCTGCCGCCTGCATTTGCTGCTGCTGACGGTAGGCAAGGCCAAGATTGTAGTGGGCAATGGCCAGGGTGGGGTCAAGGGTCACCGCGCTTTGAAACGCTGCGATCGCATCGTCTAGCTGCCCCTGTTGGACATAGATTACCCCCTGCTCCAAGGCGGCTTCAGCACTGCGAAATTGTTGGGCCAGGGCTGGTTTGGCGGCAATAATGCTCATTGCCAGCAACAGCGGTAGCCCATGGCGGTGGCCTAGGTTCATTGAAAGTCCTCCCCCGGAGTGGCAAATGGCCTAGCGAGCGATGTCACCCTATCTGAACTGGATTAAAGGTGAACGCTTTATCAAAGCTTTAATGAATACCCAATAATATAGGCCGATGGTTCACAAACGTCTACCTAATTTCCGGGTAATCCCTGAAGCGGTTTCTGCTTATTCCTGTTAATAACTACTCCACCAGTGCCCCATAGCTGACATCGCTGGGGCTCATGTGGGCATGGACCACTTCGCCATCTCGAAACCACACCACCCGTTCAGTCAGCCTGGCAACCGCCGGTTCGTGGGTAACCATAACCACGGTAATGCCCCCCTGGTTGAGCTCAGCAAAAATCGCCATAACCTCTTCTGTGGTGGTGGTATCCAGGGCACCGGTCGGTTCGTCAGCCAGCAGCAGCAGCGGCTGATTAACAATGGCTCGGGCAATGGCCACTCGCTGTTGTTGTCCCCCCGACAGCTGGCTGGGTTTGTTCATCAGTCGATTCCCTAGACCCACCCGCTGTAGGGCTGCTGCCGCCCGTTCTCGACGTTCGGCAGCAGCCACTCCCCCGTACACCATGGGCAACGCGACATTATCCAGGGCACTCAGCTGGGGCAGCAGATGAAACTGCTGAAATACAAATCCAATTTTGCGATTGCGGATTGCGGCCAGGGTATCGTCGTCTAACTGGGCCACATCTTGACCGTCAAAAAAATAGTGACCCTCGGTGGGGCGGTCCAAACAGCCAATCACATTCATGGCCGTTGACTTGCCTGACCCCGAGGGACCCATAATTGAGCAATAATCTCCCTGGTCAATGGTCAAATTGACATCCCACAGCGCTTTTACTTCGGTGTTGCCGCTGCCATAAAGTTTGGAAATGTGGCTGAGGTTGATGAGGGTGGGCATGGGTACGTTCCTAAATGCTTCTGAGCGCCACAATCGGATCTAATTTGGCAGCTTGGCGGGCAGGGATAACGCCAAAAAATAGCCCTATACTACCGGAGACCCCCACGGCGATGACAATAACACTGACCGAAGCGGAGGCTTCAAAGGGGGTGAGCACACTGAGCAGCCCAATGCCGCTAATGCCCAGCAGCGTGCCGATGGCACCGCCCGCAGCGGATAGAATAATCGCCTCGATTAAAAACTGGATCAAAATATCATTACGGGAGGCTCCGACCGCTTTGCGTAAGCCGATTTCCTGGGTGCGTTCACGTACGGACACCAGCATGATGTTCATGATGCCGATACCGCCGACCAAGAGAGAGATGCTTGCGATCGCAGCCAGCATCAGCGTCAGGGCGCTGGTAATCGTATCGGCAATGGAGAGCAGCGTATCCTGGTTTTGAATAAAGAAATCATCCTCGTCAGGATCAACAATGCCGTGGCGCAGACGCAACAAATTTGTAATCTGAAATTCCGCCGTTTGCATACTCTGGGCATCGCGGGCAGTTGCCGAAATAAATCCAACCTCAATCCCATAGGGAGACGTGCGTCCTACAATCCGACTCGCCTGGGTGGTAATGGGAATCATCACCGCATCGTCGTAGTTAACCCCCAGATTTGAGCCCTGAACAGCCAGCACACCGACCACTTCAAACGCAATATCATTGATGCGCAGCGATTTTCCCAGGGGGACTTGATCCTCAAACAGACGTTCAGCCAAAGAATTACCGAGGACAGCCACCGCACTGGTGCGCTGCATATCTAACTCAGAAATAAACCGTCCCTGTTCTGTCGTGAAATTACGAACAGTGATAAACGCTGGGTTAGTCCCAATCAAACTGGCATTGGCATTGCGATTGAGATAATTAATCAGTCCTGGTGTCGTATTTTCAGCTGCAACATCAATCACGGACGGCACCTGCTCGGCGATGGCCTCGGCATCCGCCAACACAAGATTGCGGGTAATTTCTAGACCGCCTAATTCGCGAGTCTCCCGATTTCCCGGCACAATGAACAAAATATTAGGCCCTAGGCTCTGGAGCTGCTCGTTAATGTAGCGACGCCCCCCTTCCCCCAGACCCACCATAGAAATAACCGACGCATTACCGATGATGATGCCCAACATCGTTAGGCTGCTGCGAAGCTTGCTGGCAGTCAGGGTTTTAACCGCCATTGTGAGACTTTCGCGAAAATCCATATAACAACGTTGACCGTGAACAAAGAAAGGCAGCGCCTGTGGCAGGGTAAACCGCCCGGGCACACTACCACCAGAATAAACCCCAGATTGAATAACGACATTTATAACAAAAGGGCCCCTTTCTCAAGAGCCCTTTTGTTGGTATGAACGTTTGTAAGTTTTAGGCCGTGCCCACCCTGTGGGTTGCGCCAGGGGGTCCTAAATAATCATGCCGTCAGGAATCACCGCATTCTTTAGAACAACGACGATGCCGCTACGAATGTAGAAACCCAGGTCTTCCCGTTCAGCTTCCTGAATATTTTCTTTATTGACGATTTTCACATTGCGACCAATGCGAGCATTTTTATCCACAATGGCCTGCTTGATTACAGTGCCTTCACCGATACCCACAGGCACTTTGCCACGGGTTAGATGCTGGATACTCTCACTGGTAGACTCGTAGTAGTCAGAGCCCATCAGCAAAGCATTTTCAATCTCACAGTTGGCACCAATGCGCTGGCGTAGGCCAATGACGGTGCGGGTAATGTTGCACTGCTTGAGGATACAGCCATCGCCCACAATCGACTGGGTAATTTTACAATCGAGCACCTTACTGGGGGGGAGATAGCGAGCCCTGGTATAAATCGGTGCGTCTTCGTCGTAGAAACTAAAAGGCGGATGGGGCTGCTCGGTAAGGGCCAGGTTGGAATTGAAAAATGCCTCAATTGTTCCAATATCTTCCCAGTATCCATCAAAGAGATAGGCCTGGACATTGTAGTCACGGGCAGAGCCAGGAATAATCTCCTTGCCAAAGTCAGTTTGCTCAGGAGACCGTCGCAGTAGATCAATCAGAGCCTGCTTTTTAAAGACGTAAATGCCCATGGAAGCGATAAACGGCTTTTCCTTGGCCTGTTCGGCGTTAAGACCCAGGGTGGTAGTGTCCACCTTCATCCCTTCAAGGGCATCACCCTTGGGCTTTTCATAGAAGTCAACCACCCGACCGGAGGTGTCAATTTTCATCAGACCAAAGCTGGGGGCAACTTTGTAACCCACGGGAACCACCGACAGGGTGACATCAGCCCCCGTACTGCGGTGACGCTCCACAAATAGCCGATAGTCCATGCGGTAGAGGTGATCGCCTGAGAGGATGATGACTTCATCCACATCCCAGCTTTCAAACAGCCACAGGTACTTACGAACAGCATCGGCAGTGCCCTGGAACCAGCTGGGGCTCTCTGGGGTTTGCTGGGCAGCCAGCACTTCGACAAAGCCGTCGCTAAACTGAGAAAAGTTGTAGGCGCGAGTGATATGGCGATTGAGCGACGCTGAATTAAACTGCGTTAGGACGTAGATCTTGAGAATTTCGGAATTGATACAGTTACTAACTGGAATATCAATCAGTCGATATTTACCGGCCAGGGGAACTGCGGGCTTTGCACGAAACTTGGTTAATGGGTAGAGGCGAGTGCCAGCACCGCCGCCGAGAATAATCGAAAGAACTCTTTTCACAGGCTCGTCTCACTAGCGCAGTTTGTTAATTCACTATTTAGTTTGAGGCTGTATCTAACCCTTGACAAGAGGTTGCAACAATTTATTTTTGCTTTGTGTTCTCAGATACCTGCGAATTGGGATCGCCCTAAGGCCATCCTTATAGCCGTTATAAGCTAACTAAATGAAACAAGCTGATAACTCCAATGACGTCACCTTAAAACGATGTATCGCTATGGTAGCCGGGAATTTTCATGGCCTTACTTGAGCCATGATTTAGAGGGATTGCTCAGCAAAATAATGACTGTTTAAAAACAATCAGGTGACTCTATTTTTAGAGCCCAAAAATAATCCCAGGCACGGTTTTTTGTTGTCAAAATTACCCGTACCGTCAGTTTTGGCGAAGGGCTAATCAGGCGCTAGGCTATAGCCTGGCCAACTTAGGTGCTTGCTGCTGATCCAAGGGACCATGCTCGAGCACGTGCCGGGCCACATCGCGGATAATTTGCCGCAGCCGTCCCTGGTTGGCGCTTTTATCAATGGTTGCGGTCATGACGTAGCGTTCCTCACCCACTTTGAACGCAACGGTGCTACCAATTACCGATGAGTTTTGCCCTGTCTTTTCGCCAATCCAAAAAATATCGGGTTTTTCTTTGATTAGGGCCCGGTAGCCAAAATCAAGGTCATATTGCCCCACTAAGGCATTGAGAATTTCTTCATCGCTAGCTTTGGTAAAGCTGTAAATGCGCATCATCATCTGGGTGAGCTCATCAGCCGTACTGCGATTTTTCCCTGACCCCATGCTTTTGGGATAGGTGCTGTCGCCAACGAGCTTATGCCCGATGGTGGTTTCGGAAAACCCCTCGGCTTTAAGGGCCGCGTTGATGGTGTCGTAGCCCATGTAGTCGACCAGCTGATTGGTGGCAATATTATTACTTTCAGTAATCATGCGCACCATCACCTCCCGTAGGGTATAAGTCTTGTCAACAAAGATTTTTGCCCCCTGGGCATTTTCGGTAAAGTTGCTCGGGTCAATGTAAATCTGTTCATCTAAGCTGGCTTTGCCAGTGGTTACCTGATGCATCAGGGCCACAGCAAGGGGCAGCTTTACTAAGCTAGCTAAGCTCACGGGGGGCACATCCCCCCGAAATGAACGACACTCATCGGTCCCCAGCTGACAGAGGGATATGCGCACAGTGTTTGGGTTGCCGCTGGCCGCCGCAATCGGCACCAGAAAGTCGGATCTTTCCTGGCTAATGCGACGATCGACCAGGGTGGCAATGGTGCGGTACTCTTTGAGTTTTGCTTGGGCCTGGGAGTACTGGTCCGAATCGGTATCAATGGAGGCCAGGATATTGACGGCATCTTGCCAAAGCTGCTTTTCTTGCTGGCTCAACTCAGGGGTACTGTCCTGCTTTCGTAGGGCTAGGGCCTGCTGAGCCAGTTTGATGGCCCGGTTATAGCTACCGGCCGCCTGCTCTTTTTGGAGGACACGTTGCGTGAGGCTGTTGCTAAGCTGGGTCAGCGCCACATAGGGTCTTACAACACCGGTGGTATCCACTGGTTGCAGCTGTGCCAAATCATCATTAGCACCCACTGCAGCCACGGTTGAGGGGTCGGCTAACTCTCTGGCGGCAGCAACCCATTCTGATGGCAGGCGAGGAATCATTAGCATGGCCAACCCGGCTGCGCTACCAGATAGCAACAGCAGTCGCAGCCAGGTTTGACGCCAAATAGGCTTAGGAGTAGAACGGAAAATGATCATACACGCCTATAAACCAACACAACGATAGCGATTGACGACGGTTTTCAGAAAAGCAATAGCTGCATTAGCAATGGGTATTATCCCTGAGATCTCGTTATTAAATACACTAAGTGCCTATTAAAGATTTAATAGAAAAATAATAGAAAAGATTGTACTCAGCTACACATTTCCTGCAAAACCCTAAAGAATCCATGGGGATGGTTAGGGCGATGTTGCTATCGATGGCATCGGTCTGTCCGAGGAGCCGGGGCCGAGAGTGTATCTAGTATTTGTAGTCTAGGGCCCTACATGTAAGTATTCATCCCACCGGAGGCTGAACCGAAAAATTAACATTGGCAGAGTAGCGATCGCACTGGCAGGCCTAAATTAGTCGTCACCAGCCTTGTCATTCCCACCTATACTGTTAGGTTGGAATTGCTAGGCATACTAAATAAGGAGCCCGAATGTCAGTCATCCGCACGTTGCAGCAACAGCTCACCCAGAAAGAGCGTACTGCGGTTGAAATTACTCAAGATTATTTAGATCGGTTGCAGGCGTTAGAACCTAAACTCCACAGTTTTTTGGCCGTGACGTCGGACAAGGCATTGGCCCAGGCCCAGCAGGTAGATGATGCGATCGCAGCTGGCACATCCCTCGGTCCCCTAGCGGGTATTCCCATTGCCCTTAAGGATAACCTCTGCACCAAGGGCATTCGCACCACCTGCGCTTCAAAAATCCTGGAGGGCTTTATCCCCCCCTATGAGTCTACGGTGACCCAGCGATTGGCGGATGCCGGGGCGATTTTCCTGGGTAAAACCAACATGGACGAATTTGCCATGGGCAGTTCTACCGAAAACTCCGCCTATCAGCTGACGGCCAACCCCTGGGATACCTCCTGTGTACCCGGTGGCTCCTCCGGCGGCTCGGCGGCGGCGGTGGCCGCTGACCAGGCTCCCATTTCCCTGGGCTCAGATACGGGGGGCTCCATCCGTCAGCCCGCCGCCTACTGTGGGGTGGTGGGGATGAAGCCCACCTATGGGTTAGTGTCCCGCTATGGTCTGGTGGCCTTTGCTTCATCGCTGGATCAGATTGGTCCCTTTAGCCGCACGGTGGAAGATGCGGCAATTTTATTGGGTGCGATCGCAGGTCACGATACCAAAGACTCCACCAGCCTCAAGGTCACCATTCCCGACTACACCCAGCATCTAAAAACTGACCTCAAGGGCAAGCGCATCGGTCTGGTCAAAGAAACCTTTGGCGAAGGCATAGATAAGGATGTGGCCACCGCCATGGATGCCGCCATTGAGCAAATGAAGAAACTGG
>JBCAWO010000025.1:0-65411 GCA_038534515.1 Cyanobacteria bacterium J06554_1 | reverse complement strand
TTCTATATCAAGCGAACTGAGTATATCGATTTTGGCGAAGTGTCGATAAATATAGAATCTACAAGGGTTTCACCCCCCTAGCCTGTCTACAAAAACTTCTATATGTTGAGTATGAAAACAGGCTTATTTTTAGGAACCTATAATTACAAAATTTGATAGGTCTTTATAGTGCTCTTAAGAGTAAATCTGGAGAAGGTTGCTAATTTTATACAAGGTAAGTTTTCAGATAGTTCTGTTACCGGCACATACCCCTTCAAAGAGTCAGTCTACTTATAGGCTGACAGTCTTTGAAAAGATAAACGCTCTATCTAACAGTCAAACATCCTGCCTTGCACAAATTATGACACCGCCTCAATGCCTATTAGGATGTATCGGTTATGTCACGAGATGCACTGATTGTTGGAATTAATCAGTACCACAATCTGCCAAGGCTGACTGCAGCTGCTAAAGACGCTGAAGGTATGGCCAACATGCTGGAAACCTACGGCGACTTTCGTGTGCGGCGACTACCCGAAGTGATTGCAGAACAGCGCCCAAAGATTGGCCAACAAACACCTGTATCATCGCAGCAACTAGAAAATAACCTGGTGCGGCTTTTATTACCCAAAGGTGATCATATCCCTGAAGCTGTCTTCTTTTACTTCTCAGGCCATGGTCTTCAGCGAGAGATAGGCATCCGAGAAGGGTATCTAGCAACCAGTGATACCCAACCAGATAGCTCTAACAGCGGGCTATCTCTGTCGTGGTTACGTCGCCTAATTAAGCATAGTCCAGTACGTCAGATCCTGATTATCTTAGACTGTTGCCATAGTGGAGAATTTCTTTCTCTAAAAGATGAAGCATGGCAGGGAGGCGATGGCCAAAGCTATCTATTCATAGCAGCGTCCCGTGAATATGAAGAAGCCTATGAGTCTTTCAATAGCGACTATAGTGTTCTCACCCAAGCAGTCCTATCGGGTTTATCACCGCAACAGGCTGGGCGTGGTCGAGTCACTAGCACGGATCTCGTTGCCTCCATTACTAACCAACTTAGTCATGAGATACAACAACCTCTCTTTGAGCAAGGGGGGAGCGAAATTGTAATTACCCGTCAATTAGAACGTTATTTACCAAAATCAGAAAGTATCTCAATCATTTCTCGACTAAAGCAGTATAGTTTTAATTTTTGTCCCTACCGTGGTCCGGAGCCCTTTGAGGAGAAACATACTGACTATTACTTTGGTCGAGAAGCCCTCACGGAAGAATTACTACAGACACTACAGCAAACCAATATTTGCGCCCTAATAGGAGCCTCGGGGAGTGGTAAAACATCACTATTACGAGCCGGACTGATCCCACGACTATCCAAGGGCAATGACATTGTAGACAGCGAAAGTTGGCTAGTACGCTATGTCACTCTTGGAAGACAGCCACTAAAATCTTTGGCATCAGTATTCACCTTAGCCAATCAAGAAATAGACGTTGCCAATCAGTTATTACAGGCAGAAAAGCTCTTAAGACATGGATCTGAGGGGTTGGTGAATTTAGTGGCGGCAACACTCCTGCAACGACCCAACGTAAAAAAATTTTGGCTCATTATTGACCAGTTTGAAGAGCTATTGATGCCTACCACTGCCCCTCAACTACACCAAGAGCGTCAAACGGTGATCAATGCCTTAGTCAATGCATTACGTTACCCTTCATCAGCGCTAGGAGTGATTATTAGCCTGCGCTCAGATGCAATTGATAGCTTGTTCAAGTACGATGAACTGTTCTCACTGATAGAAAGTAATCGGATTGTCATGACTCCGATGAATTATCAAGAAATTCGAGACACTATTGAGAAGCCAGCTGCAAAATTAGGCCTTAACGTAGACCCCTACTTAGTTCACAATCTCACCCTTGACCTAACGGGTGCACCGGGTGAACTCGCCCTGTTACAAAGCTCTTTATACGAACTATGGCAACATCGTTCACCTGCATCCTACAGCAAAGGAAGCCCTTGTCTCTCACTCGAGAGTTATATGAAGTTAGGACGGCTATCTACAATGATTTCCGACCGAGCAACAGCACTTTATCAGTCATTATCAGCCGATGAACAAATCGCAACAAAGCGCATCTTTCTCTCTCTATGTGATTTAGGTGACGGGCAATTTGATCGATGCCGTCAAGTCCGTAAAGTTGAATTAATTAATCAACAATTTCCTCAGAGCTTAATTGATCGAATCTTGCAGAAGTTAATCACAGCCAGACTTGTGGTAGTCGATCAACCCCGATTGCAACCCCAAATAATAAATGACAAGTCAATACCAGCAACTGTCTGGAAAACTCAGGGACATGAGACAGCAGAGATTCAGCACTGGTTTGTGGTTCACAGCCCAGCAGGTAAAGAAAGGTCAGAAGATACCGTTGCACTCGCCCATAAATCATTAGTGTCAGATTGGCCCCTATTGCGCCAGTGGCTAGAGAACTGTCGCTCGCCCTTACGACAACGACGGGATCTTGAAGAGCGAGCCTGGATATGGCATGAGCGCGGAGAACTCAAATGCTCTGAATACCTCTTGGGGCAAGAGTATCTCAAAGATATCGATCGTTTTCTAAAGGCCAATTTACAAGACCTATCAACATTGGCCCAAAGATTTGTGGACATAAGCCAGCACACAGTCATTTACCAACGATGGCAAACTCGAGGCATCGCTGTATTATTACCCTTGGCGATGATGGCAGGCATGACGGTTTCATTAGTCCGTCACCAGCTGCCCTGGCCTATCACGGGAGCACATCCGGCTACGGCTCAACTACACAACCCAGTAAACCTGACGACTAACAGAGCTCTTAGGCCGCTGTTACCGCAACACTGGGGAATTGAAGGCATAGATCGCTTAGCTATTACATCTCAAATTCTAGACTTTAACCGAAGACATCCAAAGTCTGACCTGAGCCAACTTTCCATTGTGCAATTGGCCAATCTGATGACACCGGGCGCTGTCATAACGCACTCGCTATCATTACCGGACGAACTAGATAATGAGATGAATGTTGGGGAAACCCCATGAACCTTTAGATTGTGTTTGCAAGGTTTCGACAACCTGCGACAATCGAGGTCGGCCAGAGAGAGGAGAGCTACTATGGGCCATCGAATCAGCCCTATAATTAGAAGGTACATTGACTATTGGCTGCTAGCGGTTTTGTCCTTTAGCCTAGGAGCCTTCATAGTTCCTTGGATATAGGAATTTTTCACCCGTGAACTTGGCATCTTTTATCATCAAAGTTATCTCAAAAATACGCGTGAAGTGGCGGCCCCAGCAAATATTCATCAGCGCACTCATAGCTATCGTCATCTCCTGTCTGGGGCCGACTGTAGCCTTGGCATCCCCTGCCAAGGCTACGTTTGCCGGGGGATGTTTTTGGTGTATGGAGCATCCCTTTGATGAATTGCCAGGGGTTACAGACACGACCTCAGGATACATGGGAGGCACCGTAGAGTTCCCTAGCTATCGTCAAGTATCGTCAGGGTCTACCGGTCATGCAGAAGTCGTTCAGGTTGAGTACGATACTGACTTAATCAGCTATGAAACTCTTTTGGATACTTTTTGGCGAAACGTAGACCCCTTAGATGGGCGAGGTCAATTTTGCGATAAGGGTAGCCAGTATCGTTCGATTGTTTTCTATCATGACGATGTTCAACGCCAGCTAGCCGAAGATTCTAAACAAGCTATTGACGGCTTGTTTGAGCAACCAGTTGCAACTGAGATCCTTTCCGCAGCAGCGTTTTATCCGGCAGAAGACTATCACCAAAATTATTATCAAACCCATCCAGCTCGCTATCGACTCTATCGCTATGGCTGTGGCCGCGATCAGCGATTGACAGAGCTTTGGGGGCCTCAGTCCGAGTGATGCTCAATGGCTGGTTGAATTCACATCCATCTGCTCAACCGGCAAAAAACTGACTAAAGTAAAGGGTAGATGTAACCAAACTAATACCCATGAGTGCTGTACAGCTTTCTGCCCGCGACATAATGCGTGCCGCCTACGAAAACCGCTATACCTGGGATAGTAATTTCCCCGGCTATACAACGGATGTGGAGTTTAAGCAGGGTAACCAGACCTATGTTGGCAAAGCTAAGGTAAATCCTGACCTTTCAGCAGAGGTTTTTGATATTGAGGATGAAGCTGCGCTGAAACTAGTCAAGGGACAGCTTTGGGAAGTGGCTATTCACCGGGTACGTCGTGAGTTTGAAGATACCCACGGCAAAAATGTCTTTGCTCTAGGTGAAACCGACGAGCGAGGTGCAGTGGAAATCTTAGTTGAGGGTAAATCCACTGGCGATAAATACAAGGTCCTCAACGATGAAGTAGTCCTTGTCCATCGCCATATCCACGGTGTTGTCGTTACCATCAACACCTTGAGCACCCATGACACTGGTGCAGGTTATCTGTCACATACCTATGATTCGGTATATCACGACCCGAAAACAGGCGAGCAGAAGAAAGGACACAGCCAGTTTACTGATGAATATGGCCAAGTAGGTGGCTACCATGTACTGACTCGGCGTGCGATCGCATCTGCCGATGAGGGCGACATGGAATTTTTGTTTACCAATATCCAACTGTTAGAGTCGGCAGCCAGCTAATACGCTTTTATCTGAATAGGCTGACTAACGCAGTGGGCACCGCTTGCGCAAGGTTGCGGTGATGGCTCCAATATTCTCTTCGGGGTCTAGCTGTAGTCGACGAATGTCAGCTTCTAACTGATCGTTAGGATTAGGATTATCAGAGATCAGATCTGCTGCCTCATATCGATAGTCTGAGGCCTGTTGATAGGCCTCAACCAAACTAAGTTGGACAGTTTGCAACCGTCGATCTGAGAGCAGCAGACCATCAATCACCTGGGATATATCAAAATATACACGACCCACCTGGCGTTCAATACCCTGGTTGTAGCCTGGCCCGCCACGGTTCCCTTCATAAATTTCTTGAATGCGCAAATTCCCTTCAGCCAGCGCACCGTTAATCAGAGCACAGTCTTCCCGAGGTGTGCAGCTGCTGGTCAACACCAAACAAACTGCCCCCAGAGCTATGTACTGACGGCTTAAGGGACGAAAACGATAAAAATTAAACATATAAGATTTAGACATACAGTCAGGTCACTGCGATTGATTTAGGAGAGGACGCATTCGTCGATGCTATGTGGACGTACGTCTGTACAGAGTAAACCATAGAAAAAATCCTAATCGACAGTGACGTCATTGCCTATTAGTTTTACAGGTGACTGGGGTTACCCCAGGACAGCCGCTATGCAAACATCGTGACAAAGAGGAGATCAACGTGGACATTGGGTTTCTAGGCACAGGGCTAATGGGCGCACCCATGGCACGACAATTACAGTTATCTGGACATCAGGTATATGGCTGGAATCGTAGCGCTGAAAAACTACAGACTCTGCTGGCAGACGGCATCAAGCAGGTAGAAACCCCTGCAGATGCGATCGCAGCCTCTCAGCTGATCATCCTAATGCTGACCAATGCCGATGCGATTCAAGCAACCGTACTCAGCCCCGATGCTTTACCTCAATTGGCAGGTAAAACCGTTCTACAGATGGGCACCATCGCCCCCCAAGAGAGTAAAGCCATTGCCCAAGCCGTGCAAACAGCTGGCGGTGGCTATCTTGAAGCCCCTGTACTCGGCAGCATTCCTGAAGCCAAGGCTGGAACCCTAATTGTGATGGCAGGTGCCACCCCAGATCAGTTTAACCAGTGGAAATCTATTTTGGAGTGCTTTGGCCCCGAGCCCAAGTTAATGGGGCCCGTGGGGGCAGGCAGCGGAGTCAAACTGGCAATGAATCAGCTGATTGGCAGCTTAACCACCGCTTTTGCCATGAGTTTAAGCCTGGTGCAGCAAGAAGCCATCGATATTGAGACATTTATGGGGATCGTTCGCCAAAGCGCCCTCTATGCCCCGACATTTGATAAAAAGCTGGGGCGCATGTGCGATCGCAACTTTACCAATCCCAATTTTCCCACCAAACATCTGCTCAAGGATATGAACCTATTTGTGCAATCAGCTGACACCTTTAACGCCGACGTTGCCAAAAGTGTTGCTCAGATCGTCCAACAGGCAATCGCAAAAGGTTTGGCGGATCAAGACTATTCAGCCGTCTTTGCGGCAGTGAACCCATAGTCAAGAGTTTTGTAGTCAAGAGTTTTGAATGTTGGATTAAGGACCAACCCAACATTCAAAATTAAGACCTTACCTTAGGCCGTCAGCGCCTGGGCCTTCACCGGCTCAGACAATGCCCCAAAACGACGATCGCGCTTTTGGAACGCTAGCAGGGCCTGGTGAAACTGGTGACGATCAAACTGAGGCCAAAATACATCGGTGAAGTACATTTCAGCATAGGCCATTTGCCATAGCAAAAAATTACTTAACCGCTGCTCACCGCTGGTGCGAATCAATAAATCTGGATCGCTACTGCCAGCGGTGTAGAGATGGCGTTCTAAAAGCTCTTCGGTAATAGAATCCGCAGAAAGCTCACCCCGTTCTACACGCTCAGCGACGGAGCGACATGCCTGGGTAATTTCATGGCGACTGCCGTAGTTGATGGCAACGTTGAATTCCACCGCATCGTTGTGCTGGGTCTGCTCCATGGAGCGCTCCATTTCACGACGTAGAGACCCATGCAACCCAGACAAATCTCCAATAAAGTGAATACGCACCCCTTCTCGATGCATTTCTGACAGTTCTTTGCGTAGCAAGCGCTCGAACAATACCATCAGAAAGTCAACTTCCTCATGGGGACGTCGCCAGTTTTCAGTGGAGAAGGCATACGCCGTCAGTGCCCCCACCCCCCAATCCTTACAACAGCGCAGCAAATCTTTAAGGACGTTAGCTCCCCGACGATGCCCCTCAATGCGTGGCAGACCTTGACTTTGAGCCCAGCGGCCATTGCCATCCATAATCACAGCAATATGGTTAGGTAGCCCACGGGGGTCTAAATCGGATGGTAGAGTTTGCAAAGTTTGGGTTGTCATAATTACAGATACGTATGCTCCAAATATGCATTAAACGTGACTAGACCTATCTGTGCTGTTACGCAGCCGATAGCACCAAGTTCATTGAAAAATTAAAATATTGGCCCCTATGGGCCCATCGTCTTTAACCAGGGTGCCCTAAGTCCCCAAGGTTTGAGACGCCCTCGACGTTTGTAGAGAGCGAGCTGGAGAGTCTACATCAACATCATTTGATTAACAACATGGGTCAGACCAGTGTACCCCCTTGCCTGTTTACACCCTATAGGGTTCTTTGTCTGAGATTGTAGGGAAGTGTACGAATTTAAAGGTCTGAAAAAGTCGGGATATCTGATGCGCAATGTTCCTAACCGTGGCGGTAGTCTGTCAGTGTGAAGAAAAACCCTTGACCATGGCCGATGGGTGTTGATACTGCAATCGAATTTACTGACTCTCTGCTCTACGAGAAAACGGGGCAGCATCTTAGCGATCTGCAATGCTGTATTTTGCAGCAGGTGTGGGGAGGAAAAACATATCGTGCGATCGCAACCATCGCTGGCTATAGCGAAGGCCATATTAAAGATGTGGCGTCCCAGCTATGGCGACTCCTATCGGATGTTTTGGGAGAACGCATCACCAAAGGTAACTACCGCTCACGGCTAGTGTATTGGCTCAAACGCGCCAAGCGTAAAATGGTCCATGTCGCCGAGGAAGCATGGCCCCGTGAAACATGGCCCCGACTTCATCACGCTGGCGTTACCCAGCCTGCGCAGAATTCCAATCCTCAGAAATCCCATCAAACAATAGACCCCCAGGGGATCGATCCTCACTTTATTGGTCGGAGCAATGATATTGAAATGCTCCACTCTCTAAGTAGCCAGGGGCATAAGATCATTGTCATTCAAGGAGAAGGTGGCCTCGGTAAAACCACCCTTGCCCAAAATTATCTACGCCATACCGCCTTCGACCTGGTGTTAGAATGGCGCATTGCTCAAGAAACCTCAAATTTAACGGCAGTTGAACATATTCTCGATGAGTGGCTGCGGCAGGATCTAAACGACGAACCCGGTCAGGATGTGAGCATTAGCCTCAGTCGATTAAAACGTCATCTCAAACAACAACACATAGGCATTCTCATTGATAATCTCGAACCGGCTCTAGATGGGAATGGGCAGTTTGTTAAAGAGGCCCGCTGCTACACAGAGTTATTAAAACTGTTATCAGATTTTTCCGTCGACACAACGACGCTGATCACCAGCCGCGATCGTCTCTGCGAACCTGGCATCAAGGCCTATCACTATCGATTACCTCGGCTCACACTGACAGACTGGCAACACTGTTTTACTTATCATCAACTGTGTTTTCCCAGTGCCCATGAGATTTTACGGTGTTTACATCGAACCTATGGCGGCAATGCCAAAGCTATGGAAATTTTATGCAGCACGGTACAAACAGATTTTGATGGCGATTTAGGCGCTTATTGGAAGGCCTATCGGGCCGATCCCTTAGCTGAGATTGATCTTAAAAATCTGGTCATTAGTCAGATTGATCGCTTACAACACCTCGACCCCACGGCGTATCAACTCCTGTGTCGGTTGAGCTGTTATCGCTATCAGACAATTGCCAAGCTCTCGCTGCCAGCCGTATTAGCCCAATGCCACCCACCGGATGGGCAGAGGGCCATTACATCCCTGAGAAATCGCTCTCTCATCGAAGTCGAAAACGGTCAATATTGGCTACATCCGGTCATTCGAGCGATTGCCATTGAACGCCTCAGACAAAGTGAGCTGTGGTACCCGGCCAATCAGGTGGCGGCGACCCATTGGACAAATAGCATAGAGTTACTGACCTCACTCGCAGATGCTCAGCAGGCCTTAGAAGCTTACTATCACCATGTTGCCATCGGTGAGTACCCGGCGGCGGCCCAGGTGCTTTTACAAAGTCGCCACAACCAGTGGCAACAGTTTTTACCCCTAGCCAGCAGCCTTTACCGGATGGGGTTATTGCAACCGGTTAGTACGCTCATTGTGGAGGTGCTGTCTCATCTGGAATCTGCATCCAGGCCATCGCCACAGGTCAGTGAGCTACGTAATATTCTTGGGGATATTTACTGGATTACCGGGGAGATTAACCAGGCAATTGAATGTCAGCAGGATGCGATCGCAACCACTCAACACCATCTGGCAACTACCAATAGAGCAGAGCCCCTCAACCACTACTACCTCCAAATGTTGAATATCGACTCACGGTTGAGTCTGGGGTTGTACGCGATGGATCTCTGGGAGCTAGAACAAGCCAAAACAGCATTTAGTACCGTCATTGCCCTTGGCCAAGATACCCCCCACCAGGCTTGGGCCAATAAAGCCACCGTTGCCCTGGCCCTTACCTATGCTTATCAAAACCATGTTGAACAGGCCTATCAGTTAGCGAATAGCTGTTTCAAAACCTTTACCCACCCCAGTCAAACCTCCGGTAGGCTAGTCTACTTTATCCAGCTTTTGGGCCAGACCTATGGCCAGCTCAAAAAAGTAGAACTTGCTGAAAAGCTGTACCAGCAAGCGCTCAACTTTGCTGAAGCTGGTCATTATTTACAAGTCAAGGCCAAAGCCCTCACTGGACTAGCTACCATTGCTCGTCAACGTCAGCAGCTAGATACTGCCCTAACATTCCATACCCAATCCATTGAACTATTCGACAGTATTGGCGCAAAGTGTGACCTAGCCAATGCTTATGTTGAACTGGGCCATAGTCATATCATCCTCAAACAGACCCCAATTGCCCATAAATACTGGAAACAAGCGTTAAGTTTATACTCCGACATCCACGCTCAAAAGCAACGCGGCAGGGTTCAAGCTCTACTCAACACAATCAGTCACAGCGCCCACACTTGATCGCTGGACTAACATGCGTAATCCCCTGTACGAGCAGCGATTCAAAACTGAGTTTCATACGTAGATTATATTGAATACGGATTTCTTCATCAGCGATTTATCCAAATATCAGAGTTGCTGACTATTCTATAAA
This sequence comes from Cyanobacteria bacterium J06554_1, assembly GCA_038534515.1. GTDB lineage: Bacteria > Cyanobacteriota > Cyanobacteriia > Phormidesmidales > Phormidesmidaceae > Leptothoe. The sequence goes on along the minus strand of JBCAWO010000025.1, from coordinate 55,401 downwards.
TGTGCGTAACAAGCACATTAGCAATCTTCCCTGAGACAGAAGGTCGCTGAAGTTATGATCGGTCTCTTTGATTCTGAAAGCCAATGATTAGACTGTGCAGTGCATACTGGCAGTCTTTTTTTTGGCCCGCAACACAAGCTTTCACCAGGTCAAACATCACAGGCCACACCCATGGATCATCCATAGAGCGTTGCGATCGCTAGAATCATGGCCATAAGCCGTGTAGGGCTTTCAGCGATCACGTATAGCCTGAACTATGTGCGCCTATAAATACATCGTTTTAACAGCCTGGTGTTGCTCAGCTCCATAATCCGGATCTCTACACAGTGTTCGCGTATTGCATTTCTAACAGATTGGCACATCTCCTAAAGCAGCAACGACAATAGTGTTAACCAACAGATACACAAGGCTTGAAATAACCAATTCTTAGGCCAAATCTCCAGTTTTCGTTGAAATTACCCCTCCTTTGAATAGACCCTCAGCGGAACAGATAGAGACCCTGACCGTCATACTAAAGGCTGCTTTAGCCAACTACCAGAGTTTGACTGTTCGCGTAGATACACGACAGCTTATTTTCTGCGCCCTATTTCTGTTCTATACATCTGAATAATGCTTAAAAAGCCTCTACCAAAAGTGAAAAGTAAATTTATTAACTCGATTAATTACTTCAGAGGAATAGCCATTATTCTTATCGTCTTAGGACACTCATATGATTTAGCTCACTGGGAGATATCCAATAGTCTAGAACAGTTTATATATTCACTAAGTTTGAACGGCACAGTATATTTTGTGTTCATTTCAGGCTTCCTATACCATCACATTTTCTATTCAAATTTCAACTATCAGAAATTTTTAACAAAAAAAATACGATATGTCCTGGTCCCTTATGTATTGTTCTCTTTAATTCCCATCCTGAATATTGTCTTTTTAGATGGTGGAGGATACGCACTGCCTGATGAATTCAGAGATGAGCCCCTGCTTGCAATAGCTTGGTATCTATTGACTGGCAATATTATTTTTGCTTATTGGTATGTGCCCATGGCAATCCTTTTATTTCTTTTGTCTCCTTTAGTCAATAAAATCATCGATTCAGGAAACATTTTTAGTCTTATTTTGGCATTACTACCTATTTCATTAGTCATTCATAGACCTATCGAAAATCTTAACGCTATTCACTCGCTTATTTATTTTTTTCCGGTCTATTTATTAGGCGCTTGGAGTTCAATCAATCACAAGGCAATCTACGCCTATCTAAGAGATAGGAAGAAGCAACTTTTTTTGATTTCATTGGCTATTGCCCTAGGCTTATTGCAGGTTTTTGTATTTCAACAACCTGGTAATTTCCACAAAGACTTTTGGTCAATTACGGTACCTGATGTCAACCTATTGCAGAAAATTGTTCTTTGTTTTCTATTTATTTCAATCTTAGACAAATACGAACATACTAATTTTTCTATCCTCAACAAAGTTGCAGAAACAAGTTTTGCTATTTATTTTCTTCATCCCTTTTTACTAAACGCTGCATTTAGCCTACTTACAAAACTCAACTTCAATTATCAAGGTAATTTTCTTATCTGGATTTTCGTTGCTTTCACAACAGTCATCACGTCCATGGCTCTTGCTGTTGGCATAAAAGCAGTGCTTAAAAAGCGAAGTCGATACTTAATTGGTTGGTAATGATAGACATTTATTGCAAAATGACTAGTCCAATTTAAGAGGAAATTTTGCCAACGAACATTTTAGGCCTTGTTGAAGAAATAGGAGTAGCTAATCTACTAATACGGTCTCGAAGTGCTCAACAGCATCAAATCCCAACCCTTTGCGGACAATAACTGGGGCATCCTTAGTCATATCTAAAATGGTAGAAACTAGATAACTTGGCTCAGATTCATTATCGATAATAATATCTACCTGTTTTTCTAACGCATCAAATAACTCATAGCGTGATAAATAGGTTTCATCCATGTCGCCAACATGGGCAGAGGTGGAAATAATAGGATTACCCAAGCTCTGTAAAAGTGCTTGGCAAACCGCACTGTTGGGCACACGAATTCCGGTCGTTTTGCGCTTGGGGTTCATCACCAACTTGGGGACTAACTTAGTAGCGGGCAAAATAAACGTATATGGGCCTGGAATTAAGTGGCGCATGCTGCGATAAGCCGGATCGCTGACATATGCATACTGAGCAATGTTAGACAGTGATGAGCATAGAAACGTCAGGGGCTTATCGTTAGAAAGTTTTTTAAGCTGACGCACCCGTTGAATCGCGCTTTTAGATTGCAAATCACAACCGATTGCATACACGGTATCAGTGGCATAAAGCATAATTGCACCGCTTTGCAACTGCTTACGAATTTTCTCAACCTTGAATGCTTGGGGTGACTCAGGATGCAGGGTGTAGAGAGTAGCCATAGATCGAGCACGCGCCAGTGACTCGCGACTGTGAAGGTGTGGTAACAAATGTTACCGTAATTCTACGAGAGTGGCCATTTCTCTTACATCAAGGGCAAAACGGCCACGATGCCCCTTTCCTAGCTCCGAAATGGCTTCATTACATCAACAAAGCTTGTCTCTAGAACATGAGGCATTGACTAGCCTGCTGGCCCAGACAGAAAATCTACTCATCATTCAAGACCTTGATGGTGTCTGCATGGGTCTAGTAAAAGACCCCTTGCATCGCCAGGTCAGCAAAGCTTACATAGAAGCGGCAGCCGCCTATGATGGGCATTTCTTTGTGCTGACAAATGGTGAACACATTGGTAAACGTGGCGTCAATGGAATTTTAGCTAAAGCCTTAGGAACAGCAGTAGGCAACTTCCACCTGCCGGGACTGGCAGCTGGAGGAATCCAGTGGCAGGATCGTTCTGGGCAGCTATCTCATCCCGGTGTCAGCGATACTGAATTGACTTTTCTTAAGTCGATCCCCCACCGCATTGAAACAACACTACGGGATTTCTTGGCTACGGTTGACCATGGTTTATCAGACGCGACCGTCACCCACTGCATCAAAGCATCAGTATTAGACAATGTGGCCTCTCCCACCGCTAATCTCAACACGTTTTATGAAACCTTAAATAATCCGGCTCTTTATCGACGGCTACAAGAGCAAATGAAAGCGCTGACTGACCAACTCTTGGCCGAAACGGAACAGCAAGGTCTCGGTGATTCCTTTTTTGTTCACTATGCGCCAAATTTAGGTCGTAACGACAGTGGCCATGAAGTGGTGTGGTGGGCGGATGAGGGCACATCAGGGACAACAGATTTTCAATTTATGTTGCGGGGGGCGGTCAAAGAAGCAGGTGTGCTGGCCTTATTAAACCGCTACTATTTTCAGAAAACAGGAGTGCATCCCTTGGGCATTGGGTTTAATGCTCGGCAGGCTCCTAAAACAATGAAAGACATGCTCGCCCTGGTTAAACAGGATTTTGACCCGGCCCATATGCCTCTGATCGTTGGTGTTGGAGATACGGTTACCAGCCAGGCAATCGCAACGGAGGAGGGGGTAGTCTTCAAGCGTGGGGGTAGCGATCGCAACTTCCTCCAACTCATCCAAAATATTGGCCAGACCTTTGATAGCGGCAACCTCGTCGTCTATGTTGACAGCAGCGATGGCGAGCTTAAAAACCGTCGCGCTATCCAGGTAGAAAACAATAACGGCGTACCCACCGTTACCCAGGGCCCCGGTGATCCAAACGATGATGCCGATCCGTTAACGCTCAACGTGGTCTTTCCTGGCGGACATCAACAATATTGCCAGATGTTTCAAGCAGGTGCGATCGCACGTCGATCGTAAACATGCTCAGCAATTGAGAACCAAGGCAGCCTGGTTCTCAATTACCATTGGCATCAGCCTCACCGCCGCCAAACCAGCAGCCAACATTTTTAGTTAACCACCAAGAAATAAACTCTAAAAATCGTGTAGGTGACGTTACACATAATATCATCTACACGATTTTTCAAATGGATAAAGATATTCAATCAAAGACTTATGTAAGCGCTTGTAAACTTGAGTAAATCGAATTCAAAAGACTGTGTCGCTAGTGCTACATTAAGTCCATAGAACAACTGAATAGCTGTCGGAGAGTTGTAATTACTCCTGACATTTGAAACCTAAATCTCTTTCAGGTTTAGCTATATGTCTAACCAGGGTATTTGCTATTTCAACTAGTTGAAATAAGCAGCCAAATCTCAATCGATATAAGGCAAGTAGCAAATTTGAATCGTAAACCCTTAGCAAGAAATTCCTATTTACTTCTCCAACCAAACTAACAGCAGACTAGCGATTGTTTTTGAGTTTTACCAATTTAAAGAGGGGGCAGTTAGAAATAGCTGGCCCCTATTTTAATAGTATGTTTTTATGCTGTACTAGCAGCATCATATAAACTAGCAATGACTGATTGGCTAGCATTAGTTATTGGGAATACACGATGGCACTGGGCCTGGTTTAGTGGCTCTGATCTACAACAAGTTTGGCATACTCCCCATCTCTCAAACCAACCGCCATCAGGCATAACATTACGCTCCATTTGGTCAGATCAGGCACCACCACAAGCCTTAGATTTTCCATTTGAGTCCATAGAAATTTGGGTCGTTTCAGTAGTCCCTACCCAGGCAAAATATATTGAGTCTCTATCTCAGGTGAAATGGGTTAGTCGCTTTTCTCTCCAGAACGTATATTCCACAATGGGATTAGATCGAGTAGCCACGCTGTGGGGGGCAGGTCAGCGCTATGGTTGGCCTGTATTAGTGATTGACGGGGGTACCGCCCTCACGTTTACGGCTGGAGCAGAAGGCGCGTTTATAGGGGGAGCCATTTTGTTAGGAATGCAGTCTCATCTTGCGGCTCTTCACAGCATTACTGCTTCTCTCCCTATGATCACCCCACCGGCCTCCCTACCGCCGCGCTGGGCAGTTGATACATCCAGTGCGATTCAAAGCGGTGTAATACACACCTTGCTATCCACCATTGATAGCTATGTCTACAGCTGGAAGAAGCAGTATCCCCAGTCCACGGTGATCTTTACTGGCGGCGATGGCGACTATCTTTACCGGTTGCACCAGCAAAACACAAAACCAAACCAGGCCCCATTGAACAGAACCTGGTTTGAGCCAAACCTTATGTTTTGGGGAATTGCCAGCTATCGCAATGAAGCCACCCGAGCACTGTAAGCCGTTGTATCACTACCAGCCGTTGCCGAAGGAATCGCTAATTCACTATCCATTTCCTGTAAACGAGCGACCCGAGCTGCTGGGTTAGGATGGGTGCTGAAAATGGCTGGCGGACTATTGCCACTGTCTAACTTCTGCATCAGTGTAGCCATCCCAGTCTGGTCATATCCAGCTTCACCCATAGTCACAAAACCATGGTCGTCCGCCACCAATTCATCTTTACGACTGTTGGGTAGGGTCAGGGCTACATCTACGGCAATCGATACCATTTGATTCCGACTGAGACCAAATGCTCCGGCAACCCCTTGGGCAATGGCCACATCCCGCATCTGATCAAGGGCATGCTTCTCAGCAATATGGCCAACCTCATGCCCCAGAACGCCTGCCACTTCTGCTTCATTATCAGCCGCCGCCAATAGCCCAGTAGTGATGTAGACATATCCGCCCATAGTGGCAAAGGCATTAATACTATCGTCTTCAACTACTTGAAATACATAGGGAATGTCCGGACGATCGCTATGGGGAATTAAGCGCTGACCGATCTCATCTACATAGGCTGTCAGATCATCATCTCGATATAACCGAAACGACTGACCTAGCAGCTGTTGATTAACCTGCCCCCCAAGACTAATTTCCTGCTCATCCGACATATTTGTAATTTGAAACACCTGAATGGTGGGCAAAATGATGTCGAGCAAACCAGCAGTAGCAGGTTTGGGCGTGAGCACCCCCAAACTTAATGTTGTCAGAAAGGCCATGGCGCCGTAGGCCAAACGGCGTTGCCAGCGATTGCCCCAACGGAGAATTGCGTTAGACATGGGTCAACTTACTGTAGTGAAATGGTGAACAAAGCGAAGGACGGATAGTGTCAAGTCTGACGTTGTGCAACAAACGCACTCAAACTGATATCCATAACTTGACCATAGCGATAGCTTTACAGGCTTCACGCTTAGGTTGTGCCAGTTAGTGGACTGTAAAGTAAATCACTTATTACAGTGTATGCAGTCAACTTAAAAGCAACATTGGTCACATGGCGGACATCGATTCCAGAAATCCTTTAACAAGATCAGGTCAGGGCAAATTTATTGACTGACGCCCCCCACAATTTGACCCGCCAATCTAACCAGCCCGTGATTAAATACTAAACGACTGCTCTGCATATCCTGTAGGGTTACATTGCAGGTCTGTTACATTATTGCTTGGGCTCATGGGGGCTTTTATCAACACCTTGGTCTGAGTAGTAGGAAATTTCGGAGTGCCAACAGCTATGGCTATTTTGGATTCTAAGGGACGCTTATTTGGCAAAATCAGCCTGCTAGACATTGGTGCAGGGCTAGTCATCCTGATGGTGGTAGTGGCTGTTTTTTTCTACCCTGGCACCTCCGGCTCGGTAGCTCAAGTAGGCGCGGTTAATAAGGATATCGAGGTTGATGTGATGGCCCGCGGTTTAACCGTGCTTAACCCCGAGCAGTTTTTAATCGACTTACAGGCTGAAGGCACCACCAATGTGATTATTCGCAATCAGCCTTATGGTCAGGTAGCCGTCAAAGAGGTAAAAGCTCTACCCCGCAGCACCGCGGTTTCGCAACCCGATGGCTCTGTTAAATCTTTTCCGGACCCTCGACCAGAGTTGGGGTTTACAGCCGATATGCTGATTACCCTAACCGGTCCAGCCCAGATTACTGATGATGGACCGGTCTTCGGCAATAGCAAAATAAAAATTGGCACCCCCATTGAGTTAGAAGGCAAAATTTATACGTTTAAGGCCAGCACGGTAGCTGTGCGCATTCCTGAGTAATTGTGAATCCTCAAATGTGATTTAAATCACATTTTTTACTCAGCTAACTATCATCGTCTTTTTTAAAGACTCTAAGGTTGCTATCAGAGCATATTCAGATGTGTTTCTCACCGTTGAGGTAGGAAAGTTTGAAACCTTCCTATTTTTTCGGAGGATACGCTTATGAAACGCTTTGTATTTGCTGGGTTATCTGTTTTACTAGCTGCCGCAGCCATCACTCCTGCTGTGCAAGCAAAGTCTCCTAATAATGACGCCCTAACTGACACTACTCTGCAACAACGTCGATTAGACGCTCTAGATCAACGCACCAAGAGTAGCGACTCACTAACGGATACATCACTCCATCAGCGTCGTTTGCATGAGCTCAATATACGGACAAAAAGCAGTGCTTCATTGACGGATACGTCTATCCAACAGTATCGCCTGGATGCCCTGGACATACGCGATAAGTCCTAACCTATCGTCCAGGTGCGATCGCACTATTTTTGACCATCAACCATGACGTCGGGGCACCTTTGTGCCCCATTTTTTTACCTCATAGTCGAATTAGTCCCCTAGAACACTAGGGCAATGCCCTCAGAGTCGCTATGATTAAGTTAGTTGACATTTCTTAAAGGTTTTTGTCGTACATGGCTGTAACCGCCGACTCGCAGGGCTTAAAGCGATTTTTAGAAAAGCGTCTTTTACTAGGTCGGCCCCTTACCACTGAGTTAACCGCTATTTTGCTGGTTTACTTTGTCCAAGGAATTTTAGGACTCGCACGGTTAGCAGTCAGCTTTTTTCTAAAGGACGATTTAGGACTGAGTCCAGCAGAAGTTGCAGCGCTGACAGGTTTAGCAAGCTTGCCATGGACCATCAAGCCTCTCTTTGGCTTCCTATCTGACGGGCTGCCCATAGGGGGCTACCGCAGACGGCCCTATTTGATCCTGTCTGGCCTCATGGGTACGGCAGCTTGGATAGCTTTGGCCACCGTAGTGCACAGTGCCTGGTTAGCCACAGTCATTATTCTGCTTAGCTCACTATCGGTAGCCATTTCAGATGTCATTGTCGACTCCCTGGTGGTAGAGCGAGCACGCCAGGAGTCGCAAGTCGAGGCTGGAACTCTACAGTCCTTATGTTGGGGAGCTTCAGCCATTGGTGGTCTGCTTACGGCCTATGTCGGGGGGCTGCTGTTAGAGCAAACAAGCACCCGTATGGTTTTTGCCGTCACGGCCACATTTCCACTGATTGTATCCATCGTCGCCTGGCTTATTGCAGAGGACCCGATTGAGGAACAAGCGAACGTAGAAACAGTGTGGAGTCAGGTCAAGCAGCTCAAAGCGGCATTTAGTCAGCGTGTCATTTGGATGCCCGCTCTGTTTCTCTTTCTATGGCAGTCCACACCCAGCGCTGATTCAGCTTTTTTCTTTTTCACCACCAACGACTTAGGGTTTGAACCAGAATTTTTAGGCCGCGTGAGGTTGGTTACAAGTCTGGCCGCACTGGTCGGTATTGCCATCTTTCAACGCTTTTTGAAAGCTGTACCATTTCGGACAATTTTCGCTTGGTCGACCGTGCTTGCATCCCTGGGCGGCCTGACGACACTACTTCTAGTTACCCATGCCAATCGCAGTCTTGGCATTGACGATCATTGGTTTAGCTTAGGCGATAGCGCTGTACTCACAGTGATGGGACAAATCGCATTTATGCCTGTTCTGGTACTATCTGCGCGGCTCTGCCCCACTGGAGTAGAAGCAACACTCTTTGCCCTGCTGATGTCGATTGTCAACCTAGCTGGGTTAGTCTCCCATGAGCTAGGAGCACTGCTAACCCACTGGCTCCATGTCACCGAAACAGATTTTGAAAATCTTTGGCTACTGGTCATCTTGACAAATCTCACAACATTATTACCGTTGCCCCTGCTATTTTTGCTCCCCAGCACATCAGCCTTATCAGAGTCGGAGACGACCACACCTGCTAACGACAATCCAGAGACAGCAGGCGACGTTTCTCCGGCACCAGCGCTTACATCTTGAGCTATCAGCTCTAAAAACCTTTGAGCAGCTCTAAACCTACAGTCTGAAATTCAAACTCCTTACTATGCAAACCCTTCCTTCCCCCAGCGCCTCAACTATTTTTGATATGGACGATTGGCGCAGTGGCTACCGCTCACAGCCCAATGAATATGACTATGAAATCGACATTATTGAAGGTACGATTCCTGCCGACTTAGAAGGCACTCTGTTTCGCAATGGCCCGGGACTCCTAGATGTTGCCGGTCATTCAGTACATCATCCATTTGATGGTGATGGCATGGTCGTATCTATTGCGATTTCCCAGGGTAAAGCGTACTTTCGAAATCGATTTGTGCGCACCGAAGGCTATGTGAAAGAACAGACCGCAGGTAAACCGCTCTACCGAGGTGTATTTGGCACTCAAAAGCCAGGTGGCCCCTTAGCTAATGCGTTTGACCTGCGGCTTAAAAATATTGCTAATACAAATGTGATCTACTGGGGTGGCAAACTGCTGGCCCTGTGGGAGGCGGCAGAACCCCATGGGCTCGATCCCAATACGTTGGAAACTCTGGGTTTAGATTATCTAGATGGTGTACTGAAACCAGGGGAAGCTTTTTCAGCCCATCCTCGGATTGATCCTAGTTGCGAACTAACCAAACACCAGCCCTGCCTGGTCAATTTTGGCGTCAAGACAGGGCTTTCTAGCACTATCACCCTCTACGAATTCGACCCTAAAGGTCGCTTAGCCCACACCCACCGTCACAATATCCCAGGGTTTGCATTTCTACACGACTTTGCCATTACCCCCAACTACTGCATTTTCTTTCAAAACCCAGTGAGCTTTAACCCGGTGCCCTACCTGGCTGGCATGAAGGGAGCCGCCGAATGTATACAGTTCAATGCTAAACAGCCCACTCGGGCCATTATTATTCCGCGAGATGGGACCAGCCCCATCCAAACCATCGATCTACAGCCCTGTTTCGTTTTCCACCATGCCAATGCCTTTGAAACCGACGGCAAACTGTTCCTAGATTCGGTTTGTTATCAAGAATTTCCCGATCTTAAAGGGGCAGAAAATTACCTGGAGGCCGATTTTAATAGCATTCCAGAAGGGCAGCTATGGCGTTTCGAATTAGATCTCGCTACGGAGAGCGGCAATGCCACATGTCTGATTGAGCGCGGCTGTGAGTTCCCTGATTTGAACCCCAACCACGTTGGCCGTCCCTATCGCTATCTGTACATCGGTGTGGCCGATTGCACCGAAGGTAACGCCCCACTACAGGCTATTCTCAAACGAGATCTCTACTCCGGTCAGGAAGAAATTTGGAGCTTTGGCCCCCGTGGATTTGCAGGTGAGCCCACCTTTGTACCTCGCCCCCATGGCACAGCCGAGGATGACGGCTGGATACTAGGGCTGTTTTACAACGCCGAGAGCCGTTGCTCAGAACTAGCAATTTTAGATGCCCAGCAGATTACCCAGGGGCCAGTAGCTACACTGAAACTCCCTCACCATGTACCCTACGGATTACATGGTGATTTCACCCAAGAGCTGGTGATGACATGGTAGGCGTATCGCTTTTTACGTAGGGTCCTGTAGCCGGTTCGATCTGACAAGTAGGGGATAGTGCCGATTTATATCAGAAGCAGATTGCCCTCATCTACAGACGGGCACTATGCGTAGTGTAATCCAGTGCTTTGTAACACCCGTATCAACCTATGAGTAGTCAAGCGTCTAGGCAAGACACTTTACATTATCGATTGCGCCCCAACTCCCAGGGCATACGTCTTGATATCTGGGAGGACAGTCCCATGTGTTCGCCAGGTCAAGCATCTTATCGCTTTTTTGTCACCTACCAGCTCAAATCCACCGAGGACGCCCAGGTAATTTTGGATCGCTACTTGATTACCAATGATGTTTATACAGCTATACCGTCTAACAATGCCATTACACCTATCCACCTTAGAACCCTGGCAGGTTCAACATCTGTAACTGGCTAAATTAGGGACTATTGGGCAGTTGCCGCTGCTTTTCTTCTAGATAATAGTCCCCTAGATCTGCCTCGTTAATGACAATGGATTCGTACCGTAGAACACCATCTACATCAACGTTACGCCCAATAGCTGGAGCTACATCTTCAGTCACAATCCATACCTGCCCTGTACCATCATCTATCTGATAGAGCCAACCATCTAAAATAGCTAGCCGCTGAATGACTGAGCCCGTCAAGGATACTGACCGCTCAATTTGCTGCGGCTGGCGTAACGTTTCGATTTTAGTAGCAGAGCGTGCCAGAGACAGCACGGGTACTTGATTAGCCGATGGCGACTGACATGCTACACAGAGGGTCATTACGCCAATCCCTAAACCCAAAGCATATTTATATTTCAAAAAATACATCACACGAGTAGTCTGTCAGAAGTAGGGGCAAAGGAGCGCTGCAGGCAACGTCGATTGATATAGCAAATGTCCTGATGTATTAGGACATTTGCGCGTCAGGTTAGCCGTTAAAACTAAAGGCTTTCAGGGACACCCGTTGCATTGACTAACCTGACAAATGCTATATGTCTTGCCCAAGGGTCCTACCCAATAGTGACGGGTAGGACCCTTGGTTTGCGAGGCCATGGGTTTGGCCTGGGAATAGCCTTTGGTAATCTGAGGAGAGCCAATGCCGCTAGTATCCCCTAATTGACTGGCGACATTGGTGCGATCGCCGATAAAGTTAGCAAAAATTTCATGACCCAACGGTTAGATGGCAAAGCGCTTGCCTACAAACTCCAATCCCAACTAGCAGCCGATGTCACCAGCCATAGTGGGCAATGGGACCGGCCTCCTGGGCTCGCCGTTGTGATGGTGGGGGACAATCCAGCCAGTGCCGCTTATGTTCGCAATAAAGAACGCGCCTGTACGCGCGTGGGCATAAGCTCTTTTGGCTCCCATCTGCCCACAAACACATCTCAAGCAGATGTGCGGGAGTTGATTGATCGGCTCAACAGAGACGAGCGGGTAGATGGCATCTTAATTCAACTGCCCTTGCCAGAGCATTTAGACGCAGTAGCGTTGTTAAACCGCATTGCCCCGGAAAAAGATGCCGATGGCCTACACCCTGAGAATATGGGGCGCTTGATGCGTGGCGAACCCGGTTTGCGCAGCTGCACTCCCGCAGGCATCATGGCCGTCCTCAAGGAGTATGACATTGACCCGGCGGGCAAACGAGCGGTCGTCCTGGGGCGTAGCATTCTGGTGGGTAAGCCCATGGCCCTTATGCTGCTAGAGGCTAATGCGACCGTTACTGTTGCCCACTCTCGAACGGAAAATTTATCGGAACTCTGCCGTCAGGCAGATATTTTGGTGGCCGCCGTGGGGCGGCCAAAAATGATCAAGGCTAACTGGGTGAAACCAGGAGCTACGATTATTGATGTAGGTATAAACCGCATCCAGGATTCTGAATCGGGGAAATCTCGGCTAGTTGGAGATGTGGATTTTGACAGTGTAGAGCCCATCGCTGGGGCAATCACCCCAGTACCCGGTGGAATTGGTCCTATGACAGTGACCATGTTGTTGCACAATACAGTATTAAGCTACCGTAAGCGATTTAATGGTTAATTAATAGTTAGCTATTTGGCATATCGTTAGCCCGCGCGAACTACTCAATCAGCACTTGTGAAATCGCAGATTGCCGTTGATAGGGTTCCACAGGTTCATAAATTTCTTTTCTTACAATCATGATGACCACCAATGTCGCTACTGATTTTGACCTCAAAACTTACCTCAAAACTAAGTGTGCTGAGGTTGAGGTAGCCCTCGAACAGTCATTGGCGGTGGTCTATCCAGAAACCATCTATGAGTCAATGCTCTACTCACTGATGGCAGGGGGCAAGCGACTACGACCGATTCTCTGTTTAGCTACCTGTGAACTGGTGGGTGGGACAGCCGCTCAAGCAATACCAACCGCCTGTGCCCTGGAAATGGTACACACCATGTCGCTCATCCACGATGACCTACCGGCCATGGATAATGATGACTATCGTCGCGGCAAGCTGACAAATCATAAGGTCTATGGCGATGATGTAGCGATCTTGGCAGGGGATGCTCTGCTGGCTTATGCCTTTGAATTTATTGCCGACCGTACCGAAAACGTCCCACCAAAGTCGGTCTTGGAAGTTATTCGACGGTTGGGACGTGCGGTAGGAGCGGCTGGATTAGTCGGTGGGCAGATTGTTGATTTGGCATCTGAGGGGAAACCCGATACCTCTATCGAGACTCTGAATTTTATCCATCGGCATAAAACGGCTGCCCTCCTTGAAGTATCTGTGGTGTCAGGAGCGGTCTTAGCAGAGGCTGACACAGAAACTGTAGAACGCCTCTCTCGCTATGCCCAAAACATTGGTCTTGCTTTTCAGATTGTGGATGATGTATTGGATATTACATCTACCCAAGAAGAGCTGGGTAAATCAATTGGTAAAGATGTGCAGGCACAAAAAGCAACCTATCCCAGCATTTGGGGACTAGAGGAATCCAAAAATCAGGCTGATGCCCTGGTACAGGCGGCTAAGGATGAGCTAGCGAACTTTGGCCCCTTAAAGCAGCCCCTGGTTGCGATCGCAGACTACATCACCGCGCGCACTCATTAATATCCCCTTTACACTCTACCTATGGAAGCCTTTAGCGAGATTTTTCAGAACCACGTCCTAGTCGTGTCTCTGGTGGCCTGTTTGAGTGCACAATTACTCAAGTTAATCATCGAAGTGATTACCAACCAGCGCCTCAACTTTCGTGTCCTAGTAGAAACAGGTGGCATGCCGAGCTCCCACTCAGCCCTAGTCACCGCCTTAGCCTGCGGCGTGGGTCAAACCATTGGCTGGTCTAGTCCAGCCTTTGCCCTAACAGCCGTGTTCGCCGTCATTGTCATGTACGACGCGGCTGGAGTCCGCCAAGCGGCAGGCAAACAGGCCCGCGTACTTAACCAAATTGTGGATGAATTCTTCAACGAGCATGAGTTCCAAGAAGACCGACTAAAAGAGCTATTAGGTCATACCCCTGTACAAGTGATTGCGGGAGCAGCTCTAGGTGTCTTTATTGGTCTACTAGCAGCCCCTACCTACTGATAGCCAAGCTCTACTAACCATCAGAGCAGCATCCATTAACGAATAGAGTCAGTCAGTCTAATAACCTGCTGTCCATCAACCAAAAATGACGTGAGACCGCTGTCAACTAGCTGCTGTAATCTAGCCGCCGCTGCCGATGAATCGGTTGTATGTAGCACCAGCAAATAGGGCTGCTGTAGGTAAACAGCTAATCCTACGGTTCCCTGTTGGGCCAGATCGCGACCAATATCAGGGTTTTGCTGATAGTCCACGAGCACAGCCACCCCTTCACCCAGCAAAGTGGGCTGATACTGCCCTTGGGTTGTAGATGCTGCCGCTATGTCATCTGCTGGTGCTGGAGAAGAGGCCGTTGGTTCAACAACAACGGTTTCAAGCTGCTCAATATCAGTTAGATACAGCGCCCAAGAATTCGCCACCTCCAAAGAGGTAAATCCTCCGGCCCGAACAACGGTATCCCCGAGATAGTTACAGACTAAAGTAGGCTGGTCGGCCGGTAATACAGATACGGTGCGATCGCGAGTTGCCTCATCTGTCCCACGCACAAATAATAAATATTCCCCACTCCCAGGCGGTGGACAGTCAGGATAGCTTTGCGCCATCCCTTGATTAGCCAAACCAACACTGAGTAGAACAACCATAGCCCCACCTAGCCAACGATACCCCATGGCCATATCTCCTAGCTGCTTAAACCGCATCACCACCCTGTATGTAGTTATTAGAGGGAAACAATCTTAACGATATAGTTTGCCTATAGGAGGGTTGATACATAAACTACGCCGTTGCTAAAGATGCCAACGGATCGCTCACCGACGCTAACGGCACCTCAAACTCTCCAGTTGCAATATACTCAAGTCTCAGCTTGAGCCAGGTAATAAAGACCTTATCAGTTGAAACAACCGCTGCCGCAGGTTGTGGACAATTAGCCTTCACAGACTCTAGCCCAGGAGCCTCTAAAAACGCAGGCTGCTTAATCAACCAGAAATCGATCTCTTTTTCACGCTCTTGATAGTAACGTCGCCGCTCCTTCAGAACTTCCTCTAAGGGCTCCTCTTCTAGCAAAAAGTGCTGGCTCGCTAAAGCGTAATAGTATGTCGTCATAAGTCTTACGAAACCGTCAAATTGATTGAGCCCGTCTGCAAATCTAATAGACAGGATTTTAGCAGGGAATGCAAGCTACATTACCTCTATCATTAATCTTCGCCAGACCTTGCAAACCGCAGGCCCCTCCCCGCAACAACGACTACTTTAGAGATTATCTACACAAGACCATCTCTACACCCGCAGCACCCGGCTATTTCAGGAACTAGCACACGAGTGTGCCCCTAAAAATCTACTGGAACTTTAGTCACCGCATGGGGTAAGTCTTGCTCGTCTGATTCTAGGACATAGCTATCGTCATCTTGGAGACCATAGTCATCATCGTCACCGTCATCTTGCAAAGTAACGTTTGCCCCGTTGATTAAGACTCCTAGCAGACGAATATCTTCATTGAGATCTAACTCTTCAAGCGCCGTATTTAAAACGGCCCTTTCGGTCACACCAGGGCGCGCTACTAGAATCATGCCATCGCTTTGTTCTTCCAGAAGCAGGGCATCATCCACACGGCTAAGGGAAGGCGTATCTAAGATAACCATATCAAAGCGTTCACGAGCATCATCCAAAAAACGACGCATTTCGCTTGATTCTAGGATTGCGGCTGCCTGCCGCTGCGGTCCAGGACTAGGGGATACATAGAGATTCTCAATAAATGGAACCATCCGCACATTGTCCCCAATACCGCCACCATAGTAGCGAAGGGGTTCAATTTGAACGCGATCATCATTCACCAAGCCAAGATACTGAGCCTTAGACCCGGAACGTAAATCCGCCTCAACCAAAAGTGTCCGCCGCCCCGCTTGAGCAGCTGCAATAGCCAAATTATAGGCCGTGATACTTTTGCCTTCGTTGCTGATAGTACTAGTCACCAACACGACCCGAGGCCCAATCACACTGTCCTCAAAGCCTGTCAGTCTCAGCTTGCTTAAACAGCGCTCATAACTCCCGTGATAATGGGAATCAGCCTGTACCAAAATCGGGGCTGCTTTAGCAGGACGTGTACGAATAACTGGCACAGCACCCAGAATTGGCATATCCTGATCGCGCAAAATTTTCTCCAAATCGTCAGGGGTGCGGATAGTACCATCCAGCATATCGAGCAAGAAGATCACCCCACCCCCAGCCACTAGACCCAGTAGACCTCCTGCTAAAAGAATAGTCGCCGGATTAGGTTTTTCGGGCTCATTAATAACGGCCGTGGGTGGACTAGCAACGGTTAAACTGCTGACGGTCTCTGCTTCTGCCGCTTCTGCATCCACAATTCGCGCTTGAATCTGATCAAAAAGAGCCTTCTTAAGACCTACCTGATAAGCTAAGCGCTCCCGCTCGAGCTGTTTATTGGGCAAACTAGCATATCTCTGACGTAAACCTTGCTCCGCCCGTGCCAACACCTGGGTCTGGCGAATCAGGGCATCCATCTCTGTTTGCAACGTTACCAGCTGATTCGCCAAAGCGGCCCTAGCCGGGTCTAAATTGCCATTAACATTGCCAACGGGTGTCAGAGCCGTTGTCTCACCATCACCTTGTAAAACCTCTTGCTCTCGAGCAGTCAGCTGATTATTTAATGTGCTTAGATTCCGCAGAGCATCCACCACCACTGGATGGCCGGCTCGGTAATCTGACTGCTGTAGAACATCAAGTTCATTCTCAGCCTGGTAAATCTGAGCACGCAGGTTTGCAATTAGCGGGTCCGCACTCAGGGCCGAAGACACATAGGCCTGATCAGGGGTCATCCCCAAACGCTGTGTCAGGCTCTGCATCTGGGCGTCGAGCCCCTCTAACGTAATTTGGTTTTGCAGTATTTGCTGTTGGCTACCTGAAATTTGACCTAATAAGCTACCGTCTTCAGCCGCTTGAATAGCTGGCCCTTCTTGACGGTCGTACTGCTCTAGCTCATTTTCTGCCTGTCTAAGGGCGGACTCAATGGGAGGCAAACGCTCATTCAGCGCATCAATAATTTCCTTCAGTCGTGCCTTATTACGCACGCGGCTAAATGCCACCATGCCCTCAAACATAGTATTCAGAACCGCAAGCGCTATGTCCTCATCCTCATGAATAAAACGGACAATCGCCCTATCACCAGGCTCATTTTTTTTACCACCATCCACATTGACAGTCGTATTGCTGCGGATTTCATTGGGAGCAATTTCAATCCCCCTATTGCCCAGTTCTTGAGCTACGCCTTTAAGCAAAACGTCAGACAGCAGCTGCTCTTCACTAATAATCCCTCGCCCAATCTGGTCGATGGTATCCGCTGTATTGGTCAGGACAACTAGTGGCGTGTTATCCTCCAGCAGCCCCTCAGCATAGTATTCAACGGGTGGTGGTGGCTGCAATGCAACAACACCAGATGCTCCCACAATCGACAACAAGCACGTTAGCCCAGCCCACTTGTATCTTTGAACAGCTAATAGATATCGCTTGATAGTAGGAGATACCATGGCTACATTTTGGATGAAGAGAACTAGAGCAAAGAACGCACTTAAATTACTTTCTCAGATGAAGACCAGTGATACAGAGCAGGTCTCACTTAATCCGTTCATTAAGGAAATCATAGCTCAATCACTCACGATCTACCCCTAATCAGGTACACCGTGGATACAGACAACGATAACTAATCGAAGATATCATCGTCGAAGAATCGGTCGAAAAAGAGCACAAAGCTCAAAACATCTTGGAAGGGGCGAGTAACAGTATCTATGGCAAAAGTAATTCTGTTAATAAAGTTCCGGCCCACCACAATCACGTCATTGTCTCTTAGTGGAGGGTTTTGGGTCGGATCGCCATAAATTGCTTCCTTAGCATTGAGCTTAGTCACTATTGTTTCACCTTGTTCCGGATCAAACCGAATTAAGGCAACCGATCTCAGATTAGCCTGATTGAGAGGCAGACCAACACCGTTACCACCTCTGGCTGCATTGCCAACCAGTGCATCCACAAATGTGCTGCCATTAGGCAACCGCTGCCCTCCCACAACACCATTTGGATAATTAATCACCCGTACTAAAATCTCAGGCTGAGCCAACGTGGAGCGGGACACAAGATTGACATCGTAGTCATAGGCCTGAGCCGGATCAAGACGCGAGATAATAACGACATCACCATTCTCAAGTCGTTCCTCCGGAAGCGGTACACCCTCCCGTACGGGGGTGTAAAGATCAACCGTTTTTTCAATGATGGTATTGTCGGCTAAACGTCGCTGAATACGTATTTCTCGCAAATCGGCTGTACTACTGGCTCCACCAGCCGCAAACAGAGCTGCTGTCACCCTCGGAACAGCTAGCGGATAGAGGCCAGGCCGTTCAATTTCCCCAAGCATTATTACCTCAACCCCACGTTGAGCCGTCAGCGTCAACGTTACGTCAGGGACTTGATAGCTACGTGGGTTATCTGCCCGTAGAGTCTGATAATTGGGAAAGATATATCTGTTGATAACATCTTCAGAAACTCGATAGGAGCGGCCCTCAATTTGACCGATCAAACCGCGATTTACAGAATATAGAGAACGTATTTCAGAGAGCACAACATATTGGTTGTACACCGCTCGAATCCGATTCTCTGCCTGATTTAAGGTCAATCCCTCTAAGGAAACAGCGCCCTCAATGGGCATAATGACATTCCCTTGCTGATCGAGCGTAGCCTGGAAGGCCAAGTCTGGAAAGCGTTGAACGCTAACAAAAATTCCATCTCCAGGACCCAAGCGATACTGATCAAAATCGCTATCATTCGGATCTGGGGTGGATTGTTCAAGAATACGAGGGTCTAAATCTTCAAGGGTAGGACGTCGTTCCAGCAACTCTAAGGTTGGCAACTCCGACCCCTGTTCTACTTCAAAATCGGATGCATCTTCGGATAGCACAGCCTCATCCGAGATTACCGGTGTCTCAACAGATTCTATTTCTTCGGTAGAATCTTCGGGAGGAAGAGGGGTTAAGGGGTCTAGCTGTGCTGCGCCTGACCCTTGCCAAAGGTACCAACAGAACGAACTCAAAAGTACCTGACCGGTCAGCTGGCCTACTTTTCTCTTCCAGGAACTCTGGGATGCTTTGGCATTTTTTATAAGAACCATCGCAATTCAAAAACTTAATAGGACGTATGTGAAATAACGTGAGCTTGTGTGAAAACTATAAATTTTTTCAATGTAGCTACTTTAGCCGATCTTTTGCACCACCCAGTGTTACGGAACTGGTTGAGGTTACGAACAACGTCAGCTTTCATGACTCTGGAGTAAAGGCAGCCTTAACCAAAGACGATTGAACTAATTGGCTCAAACGCTCTAGGTCAGGGTAAACAGGCGATATATCTCCCAGAGGTGGCATCGGCAATAATATCGAAACAGCAACCCAAGGCAGGCGTTCACCGCGTCTCCACTGATAGCTTTGGTCTCGCCAGAACCAATGGTGGGGAGCCGGATGACCACCTTGGGGTAATGCGTACCATTGCGCCACAGCAAACGTCTGATTAGACGTCCAAGCACGAAATGTATCGACACTCAGGTCATCTATACGCAGACGGCGCTGGTGCGAGGTCTGCCATTTCTGAGCCCCTTGTAGGTCGATCCATTCAACCTCAGGCTGGTCTTTAGACTGCCCCTGTGGTTTTAGGAAGATTATCATCTGCTCTGGGGCAGGCCCATTGGCATGGGTCAATTGCTGGACTGACCACTGATCGCCTCCAATGGATATTTTTTGTTGCAAATCTTCGGACCACCCGTCTAGGGCTATCCCAGTGTCTCTCAAGCTGCGAATAGCTTTGATTTGGGCTACCCCAGGCGGTGACTGCCAAGGTAAACGACCGAAGACGTATTGGGGTATCGCAACAGCCGTAATCATGGCTGCCAGTACAACAACCACCAGCCACCTCAGCCAAGATCTAGATTTGGAGTCTGAAGGAGTCAAGGACAAAGACATTTTCTCAAAGCCATATCAGGTTAAGCGCTATTTGGAATGGTGACTTCAAAAATCGATGGGAGACACGGCGGGCTGATTGCCATCTTCGCGCACGGTGGCAGCGGCAAAACTAACAGGTACATGGCTCTGAATAGCATTGACTATCAAGATTAGAGACCCTAACATCACCGCAGAATAGACGTCGCCTCCCCAGCTTTCATGCAGCCAGTGGAAGGCCTCTGACATGCTATGGCCATGGAAGAAGGTCAAAATCGTATTGCGTAGAATGTTGCCAATAACACTGACTAAGATGATGCCCACAAAAAATATTCCTGTGCGCAATTTTGAGGAGTATATACCTGTCCAATAGGTGATAACTAACCCCATATACAGGCTAGTAAACAGCATTTTTAACCCTGCACAGTGGGGTGCGACTTCGACCAGTTGCCCATTCATACTCAGATAGATTTGATTGACCTCAACGTCATAACCAAATCCGTGCAAAATAGTACCCGCAACGGTGGCAATAAATCGCTGTAGGGGCAAGATATGGGGCTCAATTAAGTAGGGCAGCTGAGTGGGCGTAGAAAAAATGAGCAACACCAGGGGAAAAAGCATCAGCCTTAGCCCTGCCGGTCCTTTTAGGCATAGCAACAGCCCCGTCAGCATTAGTGGAAGCGATAGATTAATCGCATCCATCACTCCACTGGTATAGAACACAAACGCTGTTAGCAAACAAGCAATACCAGACCAATGACAGCTATCGCCCAGTCGGTGCCAGGATTGTCGTTTGTCCCATACTAATTTGATCGCCAGGGGAATTCCTAAAATACCGTGGCTAAAGTATTCGTGCTGAATACTGATGCCCTTATTAATCCAGCCATCCCAAACCCAGTGATAGAGCAGGGGACCATAGAGAATGACGACACAGCTGAGAACTGCCAGCTCAATGGACCATCGTGGAGATTTTGATTGAGGAACGCTAATCATGGTTAGTGCATTTTTAGGTCAATACTGGACAGGCTCGAACCAACCCCATAACGGTCTTTACTACATACTCTAGTTGGTCATCCGTCATACCGGGATACATGGGCAACGAGAGAATTTCTTGGCTCAGCTGCTCGGCGATGGGGAAATCACCGGGCTGGTAACCAAGGTGATGAAAGGCTGGTTGTAGATGGCAGGGGACGGGATAGTGAATCCCAGACTGAATATCTGCGGCAGCAAGTTCTTGCTGCAAACGTGTGCGATCAATGGGGCAGTCTCTGGTCAGACGAATGACATAGAGATGGTACACATGGCCGCTGCCGCTGAGGTTGGTCATGGGAACTAGACCATCGGCAGCTAGGGGTTGAAGGGCATGGTCATAGAGTTTACCTAATCGGTTGCGATCGCAATTCCAAGCCGTCAGACGCGCTAACTTAATAGCCAATATAGCGGCCTGCACTGTATCGAGACGACTATTAGTACCGCCGGGGTCTGTGTGGTAGTACTTACGGGTTGACCCGTAGTTACGCAGAGATCTAACCGTTTGGGCCACCAGATCTTGCTGAGTGAGCACCATGCCGCCATCACCCATGGCCCCCAGGTTTTTACTTGGGTAAAAGCTAAACGCAGCCGCTAGACCCACACTCCCTGCTTTAATGCCTTCCCGCTCAGCTCCGTGGGCCTGGGCTGCATCTTCAAATATGGTGACGCCGTAGGTTTCTGATAGGGCCCGTAGGGCAGCAGGCGAGACCATCTGACCATAAAGATGCACAGGAATCACTGCCCGTGTTCGACGGGTAATGGCCCGTTCCGCAGCAGCGACATCGATTAACCCCGTTTCAAGGTCACAGTCAACAAAAATGGGAGTGGCCCCAGCCTGTAGAACGCCAATAAGGGTGGCCACAAAGGTGTTGACGGGCAAAATCACCTGGTCTCCAGGGCCGATACCACAGGCACGTAGCCCCAGGGTGAGCGCATCAGTACCGGAACCCACACCCACGCCAAACGGTGCACCACAGGCAGCAGCAAACGCCCGTTCAAATTGCACCACGGACTTGCCCAAAATATAGTCGCCGCGATCCGCCACAGCCGTCATCGCCGCCATCAACTCGGCACGTAGCGGTTCATGCTGTTTAGATAGGTCAACAAACGGAACAAATCTGGGATTAGCCATGGCGTAAGATTTCTACTGAAACGTTGCTGTCTGGCCCACAACGGTGAATAACGGTTGTGGAACTTACACAGTCGTCATCTAATCAAAGGTTCCCTGGGCGATACCCATGATTAATGGCCGCGCCTGGGAGATGGCAGGCTAATCAGGTTGTGTAAACTATTGGCGTTTTGGGACCAGGCCTTCGCTGACATATTTCTATGTTTGCTTATTAGTGTCTCTTGAAGATTTAAAGCTTGGATATCCCCAAACTATGAAGTCTCTATAAAGCTTCTTGAACAGCTTTGTCTCTGCTTGAAAATTGACGCGAGCCATATCTAACACTATGGTTAGCGAAACCCGCAGTAGTACTGGAGTAATACTGGGCAACCTTCTTATTTTCCCCACACTATGGACGCTAAAACAGCCCAGCATGTGATCGTAGCCCAAGCAGATTTGAGCACTGCCGATTCATTTTTGGCACGACTCAAGCAGCAGCAGCCCCCCGTGCCTGGACAGGTAACGTCGCTATTGCTCGCCTGCAAAGTGATGAAAGAAGCGCTCAAAGCGGCCGATCAGCTTGACCGAACATTGGCCTATGCCTTGCATCAGCTGGCCTATGAGAGTCGCCAAGCCTATGAGCGGGGAAAGCAGGGAAACGTAGAGTGGCCGCCGCTGCTAGATGCTGATATTGAACGACTTGCGATCGCAACCGCCCAAATCTTTAAAGGCGAGACTTAGTGGCTACCCCCTGATAAAAATAGCCAATGAGCTTAGGCAGACTCGTGGCATAGAACTCCCTTAACTCAACTTGCGGAAAAACATCCTTGATCAAGCTAGCCATGGGGCGATCTAGATGACAGCCATCAGCAATCCGTCGCTGCAAAGGCGTTACCCGACGCTGCCACGAACCCACACCACGTTCTGGGCTGAGCCCATGCTCAATAAAGAAAAACTGTCCGCCTGGCTTTAGCACCCGATAGACTTCCGCCAGCGCCTGCTCAATATGGGGAATACTACACAGGGTCCAAGTGCAAACTACCGCATCAAAGCATTCAGCTGGCATCGGCAACGATTCTGCATTAGCCGTTTGCAAATCAACGTTGACCGCTGACGCTTGAATGCGTGGTGTTGCGATCGCAGCCATCCCCTCATTTGGATCAATCGCCGTCAGGGCCGTAACACCGTCACCGTAGTACGGCATATTTAACCCTGTCCCAAACCCAATTTCTAAGACCTCTCCACGAACAGCCGCCAGCAAGGACTGGCGATAGCGGCTTAACTCTGGCCCTGACATCGAAAGCTCTAACAAGCGCGGAAAAATTAACTGTGAATACATTCCCATGCGCTAATCCCCAACCTCGCTGATTACATCCATCTAAAACATCAGTAGCCCTGATCAAGGCTAAATAGTAGTATCTTGTTGACTCCACCGCTTATCACCAAAGACGCTATGGACTCACTGAAGGGACGAGATCTGCTTAGCATGGCAGATTTGACCAGTACAGAGTTACACGGACTTCTGGATCTAGCCGCACAGCTAAAAGCAGGAACACGTCAGCCCAAATGCCCCAACAAGGTGCTCGGTTTAGTGTTTTCCAAAGCGTCAACTCGCACGCGCGTCAGTTTTTCAGTTGCCATGTATCAACTGGGTGGGCAAGTCCTAGATCTCAATGCTGGCGTCACCCAAGTAGGGCGAGGAGAACCGACAGCAGACACCGCTCGGGTCCTAGATCGCTACGTGGACGTGGTAGCTATTCGCACCTTTGAGCAAGCCGAAATCGAAGAATTTGCTCGATATGCCTCGATTCCAGTCATCAATGCCCTCACTGATTTAGAACATCCCTGTCAAATCTTGGCGGATTTACTCACCCTCAAAGAAGCCTTTGGCACCCTAGAAAATTTGACCATGTCCTACCTAGGGGATGGCAACAATGTTGCACACTCTCTAATGTTGGGCTGTGCCCTAGCAGGCGTAAATATCAGAGTCGGGACTCCTGATGGATACGCACCCAACCCCACCGTCGTCAATCAAGCAATCGAACTGGCGCAGGGGCGTAGCACTGTAGTGATCACCACAGACCCCAAAGCCGCCGTTCAAGGCAGCCATGCTCTCTACACCGATGTTTGGGCCAGCATGGGTGATGAATCCGAAGCGGCATCCAGAATCCCTAAATTTCAGCCATACCAGATTAACCAGTCCATGCTTGACTTAGCAGACGACCAGGCTATCGTTCTCCACTGTCTACCGGCCCATCGCGGCGAAGAAATTACCCACGATGTCATGGAAGGCCCTCAGTCCCGCCTGTGGGACCAGGCTGAAAACCGTCTCCATGCACAAAAAGCCCTGTTAGCCTCTATCCTGAGCGCAGTTTAGAGCAAGATAAGATGGCCAAACAGCCTAAAATTGTTACCCCTAGGGCTCCAGATAGAGGGTTTCCATGAATGCCCGTCACCCACTCGGGCACCTGACCTGAAGGCACCACCAAATCTGCCACATCGACAATGTAGTACCCCCACACCAGCCCCGCATGGAAGCCGATTGGTAGACCCAAACTACTAAACGGGCGTTTCAACCAACTGATATAGCGGCCAGACGCCAAAATAATCCCGAGCAAGAACAGACCTAAAAACTGCGGCGATGTCTGTAATACCTCTGACAGCGGTTTTATAAAATGAGCTGAGGCAAAAACAAAGCTGCTCCAAAAAATGGCGCTGCGACGGGACAAACTCGTCCGCAATTCAGTCAAAAGCCAGCCACGGAATAATAGCTCTTCGGCTATGCCAATACCAATACCCACCGCCAAACCCTCCAGGGCAATTTCCAGGAGCGGTCTAGGATGCAGGCTAGCCCACCCCAAAAGCACCTCTGCCCCAAACAGGACAAATACCAGGCCACCACCACACGACAGCGCAACGACGACATCGACCCAAAAGCGACGGGCAAACCATAGACCATAGGATAAAAGCGGGCGCTGCCAACCATGGCCCCAACACCCCCAAAACCAAGCATTACCAATAAAGCAAACGTACAGCGCTATCAGCGACAGGGTATTAGCAAGCTGGGGCAGCCAGTACCCCAGACCATAAGTCACCAGAGCAAAGGGCGACCACAGCAAGCCTAGCAAAACAAAGAATATAAAAATGCGCCAGAGGACTCCCCCCCTAGCAGCTCGTTGATAAACCTTGAACCATCGCATTATGAATCAGCGATCGTGTCTTTGGGGGACGTCCCCCAAAGACACGATCGCTGGGTTCTATTCATCAGGCTCGATAGTGCTAGAAAGGCCTTTAGAGCGAAGCATTTCGCTGTAAAACTCAGCATGTTCTAATTCGCATACGATGACCAAGCCTACGCCAGCGTTATGTGCCTGCATCATAATATCGACTGCCTGTGGGACAGAAAGACTGGGTACGGTCTTCACCAGAGACTCCACAACATATTCCATTGAGTTGAAGTCATCGTTATGCAGTAGCACCCGATAGCGGGGAGCATACTGCCGCTTGCTGGATTTAACTGTTTTTTCGATTGTTCCGGTAGACACCATGACCTTAATTAACCCATTTGATCTAGAAAGATTTACTTCAGACAGACATCTCCATTGACCATGGGACATCAGCCACACACACCGTTTTTAATTTTAACCAGAACTTATCTAAAAAAGAGCTCTCAAGCCCCTAAACGAACATTGGGCAAGGGCTTGAACATCATCGCCAAATAGAGCAAACTGACAGATTCATAAATAAGCACCCTAAAGTAAAGGTTTCGAAACAAGCTTAATGGTAGTTTATTAGCTAATTTAACAAAAATTGAACTTTTACTACTCAAACCGTAACAAAAGCAGCCCTATTGGCGCTTATCCATTGTGGACCAATGGTTTGAGACCGTAAAGCCCACCCACGATTACGCGTGTATCTTCAATTCAATTAATTTGAGTGGAAATTTAATCTTTCAAAATGGCTACCATAAATCCTGGGCAAATTGTTTATCTCGAATGTTTAGATCAGCGTCTTTACGTTGAAGCGATCCAACCAGCTGGAGCAGTCCGCCTTTGGTGCCGGCCCCTAATGTTGGTGTGTCATCTCCCCTACGGCTCTCAACAGCAACAGATGATGATTGCAGCGGCAGCAGCCGATCCTGAGGCTTGCAATCTAGATCTGTACGATCTTAAAACCGCTCCCGATCTGGTCTGGCCAATTGATAGATTCAAGATGGCCTTTGATACAGACTTTTTTGCCTTGCTGTTCCACCTACGTATTGCAGACGATAGTGGGCCGGAAGATATTGCAAAGCAGCACTTTCAACATTTTCTACATACCTGTTGGAATAAGAACAACTCTGAGGATGATGAACCTCAAGCATCAACAAAGTTGGTTTCAATCCGATAAAAGTTAAAAATAATTGGTCAGACTGGTGTCAGAGCAGACTGTATTGATAGCGCTTTTACTGGTTAGATTAGCGAATAGAGGGAACTAATTTTATGCGACCCTCATCCATTTCGCTCATGAGGAGCTCAAGGGCTTCATAATCAACTTCTGAAATGTAGCCTAAGCGCGACAGTTCAGAGTTGATCTGTTCTTCAATATCGGGAGTTAGCTGCTTTATATAAAGAGCTTTCTCAACCAAATGGCGAATAGCGAATGAGTGCATGGTGGCTCCTAGCAGGCTTTATGTTCAGTGTTTACATCCTGGGGACCATTTCGTGATCTGGAATATGGTCTTGCCCCATTGGGGTTATCTCAAGTGAAACTTCTGGAGTTGGCAACCTCAGTGATCCGTATCACTAAACAACACCGCCAAACCAAATCCCTATATGGGGTGTAGCGATAGTTACCGTTTAAGAGAAAGACTTTCTGGAAACTTCAAACAATAGGTCCGGACATCAAGATTTTACAAATAGACATCAGGCACATGGGCAAGCTGGGATTCATCAGTTAGCTTCGAGAACATATGAAAAGCTCGTAGTCCGACACCTATTTTCAATCTAATCAAAACTGATAGGAGACTGAGTATGAATAGCGTTGAAACATCAGTGAAGGTTGTGCGGCCTGTAGGCGCTTTAACAGCTGCAACTGTTGATGCATTTAAAGCGGAAATGTTAACGGCCATCACATCTGACCATGCCAGTGAAGTAACCATCGACATGGCAGCGGTAGATAGCGTGGATAACTCTGGACTCGTTGCCATACTGGCTGGCTGCGATACCGCTAAGCGTCATCGCAAGCGGCTAAGCATACAGGATGTTGCTCCCCCTGTGCGTATTGTGTTTGAACTAGCCCAGCTAGATCGCGCAGTCTCTATGGTTGATCGGCAAGAGTTACAGGCTGCCTAATTTTGGTACCTACAAACACTAGGGTTCCCTGAATGCTTAGCAAACTTCAGCTAGGCAGACGTTCTAAAGAATTGATGGCACATTAAACCTCAACGGGGTCCGCAATTGTTGCGGACCCCGTTGAGGTTTACGCCTCAGGCTCACTCCCGGCCTAGATTAAGAGCAACGCCCAGACTCTGAGAATCAGCTATAGTTTATGTCTGAGTTGCTTCTTCATTGCCGTGGCTATCGCTTTAGACCAACTGATTACCCCAGATATTGCCCGTCCCGCTCGCTATCTGGGTAATGAGCTAGGGGCGGTCCATAAGCCTTGGGACTCGGCGACAGTTCGCTGGGTGTTGACCTACCCAGAAGTTTATGAAGTAGGGGCGTCTAATCTCGGCCATATTATTCTCTACAGCATTCTAAATCAGCAGCCTAGACAGCTTTGCGATCGCGCCTATCTCCCTGGACCAGACTTGGCTCAAAAGCTGACAGAAAGCGACATCCCACTGTTTGCCGTTGAGTCACGTCGCCACCTGGTCGATTTTGATATTTTGGGCTTTAGCCTCAGCTATGAGCTCGGGGCAACCAATATCTTAGAAATGCTAACCCTAGCGGGAATTCCCCTCACCTGGAAGGAACGCAACGGCGAAGATCCATGGAACGAATCGAGCTGGCCCATGATTTTTGCAGGGGGTCAAACCGCCACATCGAACCCCGAACCCTACGCCGACTTTTTTGACTTTATTGCCCTAGGGGACGGCGAAGAACTTCTACCAGAGATTGGGTTAGTGCTCGAGGAAGGCAAAACCACAGGCATGACTCGCCAAGAGATTCTGATTGACCTGGCCCAGGTCCCAGGCGTTTATGTACCCCAGTTTTATGACATGGCCGACGATGGGTCGGTACATCCCAATCGAAGCGATGTCCCCCAGCGCATTCTCCGTCGGGTAGCCACCCCCATCCCCGACTATTCCATCGGTCTCGTTCCCCATGTGCAAACCGTTCACGATCGTCTAACCATAGAAATTCGTCGCGGCTGTACCCGAGGCTGTCGGTTTTGCCAGCCCGGTATGTTGACTCGCCCTGCCCGTGACGTCGCCCCAGAGCAAGTTGTTGACACCATTGAGCGCGGTATGCGCGCAACGGGTTACAACGAATTCTCGCTGCTGTCTCTGAGCTGCTCAGACTACCTAGCCCTGCCTGCAGTGGGCGTTGAAGTCAAAAATCGGCTGAAATATGACAATGTGTCCCTATCGCTACCCAGTCAGCGTGTCGACCGATTTGATGAAAACATTGCCCACATCATCGGGGGTACCCGTAAAACTGGCCTCACATTTGCACCAGAGGCGGGGACCCAACGTATGCGGGACATCATTAATAAAGGCCTGACCAATGAAGAACTGCTGCGGGGGGTAAAGACTGCCCACGAGCAGGGTTGGGACAAGGTAAAGCTCTATTTCATGATTGGGTTGCCCGGTGAAACGGATGTCGATGTTCTCGGCATTGCTGAAACCGTCCAATGGCTCCGCCGTGAATGTCGCATCAAGGGTCGGCGGTCTCTCAATTTCAACATTACGGTCTCTAACTTTACCCCTAAACCCCACACCCCATTTCAGTGGCATTCTGTGTCAACCAGCGAGTTTGAACGCAAACAAGCCATGCTCAAAGACGTCTTTCGCTCTATACGCGGAGTAAAAGTGAACTTCACTGATGTGCGGATCTCAGCCATGGAAGACTTTGTGGGTCGAGGCGATCGACGACTTGCCGCCGTGGTCCGCCGCGCTTGGGAATTGGGGGCCGGGATGGACGCCTGGTGGGAAAGTCTTGAACGAGCCTTTAATGCCTGGACCCAAGCCATTGATGACGCTGGCCTCACCTGGAAATATCGCCAGGTCGAACAGGGGGAATGGAACTTAGATGAGTCTTTAGCCAACACGCAACCCAATGGGGCCGATACCATCAGCCAGTGGCAAGGTGTGATGGAAGCCCCACTCCCCTGGGACCACATAGACACAGGGATTGACAAGACCTGGCTTCAAGAGGACTTACGACGGGCCTTGGAAGCAGCTACTGTACCTGATTGCTCGTTTGAGGGCTGTTCCCACTGCGGGGTATGCGGCACTGACTTTGGGCATAACGTCGTTGTCCCCCCCTTACCTATTCCGTCATTTGAAGGCCACGGTAAACCCAAATCTGAGCGCTTACAACGGATCAGGGTCACCCTTGGCAAATTAGGGGATATGGCCCTCATTGGCCATTTGGATCTGGCTAGGATGCTGGACCGGGCAGTTAGACGGGCGGCTCTGCCCATTTCATTTACAGGGGGGTATCACCCAGGCCCACGGATTGCTCCAGCAAATGCCTTGTCTCTGGGAGCAACCAGCACTGGAGAAGTGATTGATTTTGAATTAACCGAGCAGATGGACATCGCTGATTTCAGACAGCGGCTACAGGAGCAGCTGTCTGATACCTTACCGATCTACGAGGTAGACGAAGTTGATATCAAAGCGCCATCTGCAACCAAAGCACTGGAGCAAGCAGACTATCTGTTGGCGATAACGGCCCAGGAGGCTCATCGCCCTGCTCTTTGGCAACAATGGATTGATCAAATCCTCGCTACGGATGAAATTAGTGATACTCACACAACTAAGTCAGGCAAAATCAAGCAGATCAACCTGCGAGAACGTTTACACAGGCTCGAAATAGTCACAGCGCTACCGAGCAACCTGCCGTCTAGCGTATCCAATCGACTATCCAGCGGAGATAGTACGGTCGTCCGATACGTGGGTAGCTGTCGTAACGATGGCAACATGCTGCGCCCTGAACAGTTACTGCGTATGCTAGAACGGCAGCAGGAAGAGACTAATCCTCTACATTTAGTACATGTGCATCGGCAGCGACTGCTCTTCAAGTAGCAACCAAGGATTTCACCGTGAAACAGCTATGAAATTTGCCCCATGGTCAGCGATTCCAGCTGTGTGTATGGCCTTAATATCGGCCCGGCCCGGTGTCGCCCAATCGTTAACAGAGCAAGCAAACAGGGTTCGTCAGATCAACAGTCAACGGCCCACCGCTGATATACCCACTGTGGCTACTGATGCAACGCCCTCTGCCGAAGCGTTTACGATACCGAGTTTATGGTGGCAGGAACAGCAGCAGGGAGAAGCTATCAACGGGCGGTTAATTGATAGTTGGCGAGCCTATGATGCCACGGTGAGCCCCACTAGCTATGTAGACGTCATTGTCAACGGGCAAATATGGCCGGTACTGAGTTATTTGGAGCAGTATGCGTTTATTACTCAATTTGGGGAAAGTGCTAAATCCTATGGTTATCAGCTGCGGGTCTTTACGGGAGAACGTTTAGTTGGGCTACATGTCTGTGACTTTACGAGCGCAATCAATCAACCAACCGACAACGCCAGTGACTCCATGACAGCTCTGCCAGCTATCCCCAACTGCATTGTAGATTTAGACTACTTCGGTCAAGGGGCTATTCGCGGAGGAGGTCGGCGTTAAATAACTTGGATAGAACAGTCTGGGCACTGCTAGATAAGGGTAGTAGCACTTCACTATGGTCGGGCATAAGCAATGGTTGTTGCGGCAGCTGCTCTGGAATGTTCGCCCCAGGAACAAAAAATGAAGGCGATAATCCGTGGGTTGAGACCGAAATTTGAGTTGCAATGGGGGGTTGCCAGCAATATTCCATCCATGCTTGAGCAGATTTGGTCAATTCTGCCTTGGCTGGAACAACCCAGAGATCGGTGTTTAGCACCGTACCTTCTTGGGGATGAACAGCCCCTAGCCGCCGATAGCGCACGAGCGTAGCCAAAATATCACCGCTCCATCCCACGGCTAACCAGACGTCTTCATTGACTAATGCTTTGAGGTAGGCTTCGGAATCAAAGACCCTCACTTGTCTGTATAGGGCCAGTAGCTGCTCTTGAACATCGTCTTGGGCCAGGGCTGATTCATCATTGACAGAATATCCCAATGCCTTTAAGACTATCGCAGCCGCTAACCGAGGTTGGTTGGGCATGGCAATTCGTCCTGCCAGCTCTGGACGCCAGAGATCGGCCCATTTAGTAATTGCCTTGGTATTAGCTTGAAACATGGGCTTCTGATAGGCCATCATCAGTCCCTGGACGCGATAGGGAACAGCCCACAATTCTCCGATGGCTGTGGAGTTTCCTGAACGATCACGTCGTAGTAACTGCTGCCAGGATTCGGGCAGCAGCTCTACCAATGCAAGCTCGGGTAATGGTTGTATTAACTGTTGACGAATGGCATTGTCTAACCAAGGATCGCTAAGGGTTACGAGCTGGGTATCAACCGCTTGGGTAGCCACCTCGTCTGCATCGGAGACTCCCATGGGAATTAGCCGACGCCATAGGGGTTCCACGGAAGGTTGAGGAGACTGCCATCTTTGTAACTGCTGATAGATATCTGCTAAAGAGGAGGCCGCGTCAAACTGGGTGGGGGTTGCTCGGTTAAAGGCCTTTAATACCTGAGATGGCACTGAACGAGCAAGCAGTTTGATCTTTAAAGAAGACGATGAGCCGGGCCGACAGCTTGCGATCGCACCCCCCAACAATCCCCACAATACCGTGCGCCGCTTTACCATCGTGTTCTATTACACCGCCTATCTAAACTAGCGCAATAGGCGAACACAATCCCATAGGGCCTCCAAACAATCATTTCAATTTTGCGATCGCTCACTCCAATTAAAAAGGGAGAAGGTCTGACAGACCTTCTCCCTTTTAGCTGTTTACGAAACTAAGCCATCAGCCATCAGGCCCCAAAACCATCGTCTAGTCAAAGACAGCGGGTGCAGAGAAACGAGTCTTGCCAGCACCCCACATATCGCCCATAACCTTAGGCTGAAGCAATATGTAACCCGAGATCGCAGTTAAATCATCATCGGTGAGACTGCGCATTTTAGGAAAGATATCAGTACTTTGAGTACTGGGATGCAGCTCGGAAATCTCAGTTAACCCATCGTAAGTAGTTGGATTGTTCAAATAATCAACCAGAGCTTCTAAATTGTTGCGGTTAGGATAAGCCCCTTCCAGCGCCTCAGGCTCTAAACCAACGTTGGGGTTAGTCTTGGTAACACCTTGTACATGGCATGTAGCGCAGGCGTAGTTAAATTGTCTCCGCCCCTGAGAAACCTGCTCTAAGGAAAGCACTACTGTATCACCCTGCTCATTCAGGGGAATGGTGCGAATTGTTTCATCTAGCTCAGCCGCCATCGCGCTGCCACCTACAAAAAGGTTGCCGACCAGAAAAACAGCCGCGACCACCAGCCAAATGTACTTTTTAAACATGATTCTCCTCGAAATGGATCGCCATCAAATACCCAACACAGCACGACGCATTAAACCCAAAAATCAGGCGATGCTCGCAAGTTATAGCTATCTAATTATTCAGGTAGCCAATAGTTAATAACTATCATGCCACCGATAGGACCAATTCCCAAAACAGTTACAGGATTGACTAAATCACAGGTTTGATCTGCATATGTTGATTGGTGGCAGCCCTTTCAAAGGATCCATTGCTCAGACTGGACGGTGCTGCAGGTAGCTGGTGTAAACGAATCAGCTGGGCAATCGTATCCTTCAGCTGGGTTCGGGGAACAATCGTATCGATAAACCCATGTTTCAAAAGATATTCCGCCGTTTGAAAGTCTTCTGGCAGCTTTTCCCTCAGGGTTTGTTCAACCACGCGACGTCCAGCAAACCCAATCGTAGCCTTGGGTTCCGCCAGGATAATGTCACCCAACATGGCAAAACTGGCGGTCACCCCCCCGGTCGTAGGGTGCGTCAGAATGGGCATATATAGCAGGCGACTATCGCGATGACGTTCTAGGGCAGCTGAAATTTTAGCCATTTGCATCAGGCTCAGCATCCCTTCTTGCATCCGGGCACCGCCTGAGGCACAAACGATCACCACCGGCAATCGAGTCGCCGTGGCCTGCTCAATTAACCGGGTCAGTTTCTCACCAACCACCGAGCCCATGCTGCCGCCCATAAAGCGAAAGTCCATAACCCCCAGGGCCACACCTTCACCATTCAGTTGGCCAGTGCCCGTTTGCACCCCATCATTTAATTTAGTTTTAGTTTGCATATCGCGCAGCCGATCGCTGTAGGCTTTGCGATCGCGAAATCTTAAGGGATCCTTTGGCGTAATTTTTTGATCCAGGGGCTGCCAGGTATCTGCATCGATCAGCTGATTGATACGCTCATCGCTAAAGACGCGGTAATGATAGCCACACTCCGGACAAACCATCTGGTTAGCCCTTAAATCCTTGGTGTAAGTTAAAACCCCACACTCGTCACACTTTGTCCACAAACCGTCAGCAATTTCTCGCTCCTGACGATCTGGGCTAATGGGGCTTTCTTTTTTACGATTTGCAAACCAATCAAAGAGGGACATAAACCCTGTTCTCGATACGTAGTGTTTTTCAATCCTACCGGTTTGCCCATACCCCTGGCGCAATTGACGCCGATTTTATCGCCACCAGATAGTACAGCTGACCTTAAAAGAACAGGCTCAAGTAGCCTTGTATCAAGGCATTACCAAAAAATAAGCTAATTCCTGCACCGAAGGCTAAAAATGGACCAAAGGGAATCGGCTGACGACGAGCTACCCAGCCTAATGACATTGCCAGGCCTCCCCCTAATACCCCCAACAACGACGCCATTAGGACACTTAGCAACAGCCCCTGCCACCCTAGCCAGGCCCCCAGCATCGCCGCTAGCTTGCCATCACCACCCCCCATCGCCGGCTTTCCCAAGGCAATGGCCCCTACGAAACTAATGCCATCGAACAGCCATAGACCCAAAACACTGGCCGCAACACTGGCCGCTAGGGTGGAAATCATAGACATATTGGCAGCATTAGCCAGACATGCTTGGGCCAGCCAACCCAGACACACCCCTGACATCGTTAACCCATTGGGTAGTGTCAGGGTATCTAAATCAATTAATGTGAGGGTTACCAGCCAACTTACCAGCCCCCAATAAAAAAGCGTTTCAAGGGTCCACCCAAACCGCAGAAAGATGGCCACAAACAGTAGCCCACTCAGCAGTTCGACCAGCGGATAACGGGGGGAGATGGCAGCTCGACAATAACGACAGCGCCCCCGCAACCAT
The DNA here is from genome assembly GCA_038534515.1 of Cyanobacteria bacterium J06554_1. Classification (GTDB taxonomy): domain Bacteria; phylum Cyanobacteriota; class Cyanobacteriia; order Phormidesmidales; family Phormidesmidaceae; genus Leptothoe. Next base: position 20,744 of record JBCAWO010000025.1, on the reverse strand, counting down.
AGCCAGCCAACTACGGGCACATTGTCATAGAGCTTTAAGCGCGTAAAACAGCGCGGGCACCGGGATGGCGGCGATAGCAATGAAATCCCGGCGGGCAGCCGATAAACAACAACGTTGAGAAAACTGCCAATTGAGGCCCCGAGCACAAAGATAAACGCACAGGTCAGCCAATTATCTAACATTGGACCTAGTGCAGGCCTGGCTCAAGCTGAGTTAATGGAATAAAACTTTCATGGGGCAGGAGTACAGGCTTAGCACCAAAAATGAGTTTGCCACGGCGGGTAGTGCGACCAATGGCCACCCCGATCGGCCGCTCGATAATCTCAGGATGAACCTCGTAATAGGTGCGGTAAATGTGGCGAGCGGCCCGCAGTAAAGCCGGATCTAACATGGACGATGGCGATCGCAAATTAAGCGGACTACGCTGAACACCGGTTGCTACCACACTGGGATGTACCGCCGCTTCACTATGGTTACCGTACTCTGGCCGCTGTAAAGATGGCACGACTGAATACTCCCTCTTGCTGGATAAAAAAGTCAGTTAACTACACCGGAGCTGATTTTTGAGAAAAACCTACCCCTACATGTGCTGAAGATACCCCATCGCCACAGTCTATAACTGTAGCTTTTTGTCAAAATCTTGGAAAAACTTGCCTTGGGTAAAGCTCTAAAGAGCACCCGCAGACATGATGCGATTGTTCAGTACAACAATACTAGCTGTCATTGATGGATTACGCCAAGGTAGATTGCGCCAAGCAGATAGCCCTAACAACTACCCCAAAGCCTGCAAAAGTGACTGCCCCATGGCCTTACAGCCAACAGCCGTCATGCCATCGGCCATAATGTCCCCGGTCCGATATCCCTGATCTAGCACAGTGTTTACGGCGGCTTCGATCATGTCAGCCGCTTGGGGTTGGCTCAAGCCATAGCGCAGCATCATGGCAGCGCTGAGAACCTGGGCCAGTGGGTTGGCTTTATCTTCTCCAGCAATATCTGGCGCCGAGCCATGCACTGGCTCAAAGACGCCGGGGCCAGAGGAGCCCAAACTAGCTGAGGGCAACATGCCAATACTGCCTGTGAGCATTGCCGCCGCATCGGACAAAATATCCCCAAACAGATTACCAGTGACGATGGTGTCAAACTGCTTGGGCCAGCGCAGCAGCTGCATAGCGGCATTGTCCACATACATGTGGCTGAGTTCTACATTGCTGTAGTTAGTCGCGAGGGCGGTCATGCGATCGCGCCACAGCTGAGACACCTCCAACACGTTTGCTTTATCCACCGAACACAGACGACCCTGACGTTTTTGGGCGGCTTCGAACGCCACCCGACCAATGCGGTCAATTTCGGTGCCCGTATAGGCCATGGTGTTAAATCCCCGCTGATCGCCATCGGCATCAAATACACCACGGGGCTGACCAAAGTAGATGCCCCCGGTTAATTCACGTACCACCATAATATCCACCCCTTCGATCACATCTCGCTTGAGGGACGAGGCATCAATTAACTGGGGTAGGATCGTGGCTGGCCGCAAATTGGCAAATAGCTCAAGCCCCGCCCGCAGACCTAACAGTCCTGTTTCTGGACGCTGGGCTCGGGGTAACGCATCCCACTTGTAGCCACCGATGGCGGCCAGCAGCACCGCATCACTCTGACGGCAGGTCTCTAGGGTGTCCTGTGGCAGCGGATTGCCAGTGGCATCAATGGCGACACCGCCAATGGGTGCTTCAGTAAAGTCAAACTGCAGATTTAACTTGGCACCAACCGCTGTCAGCACATCAACGGCAACCGCAATAATTTCGGGACCAATGCCATCGCCGGGGAGAAGGGTAATACGGAACTGCTGGGTCATGGAAGCTTATTTCAGGATCTTGGGTGATCGGGACATCATATTGTATGCATGGTGCAGCACTGGAAATAAGAGAGCCATGGGTGACTACATTTATCTTCATGGGTTTGCGTCTGGGCCACAGTCTTACAAGGGGCAGTGGATGCGATCGCAATTCCAACCCCAAGGCATTAAACTCCAGCTCATGGACCTCAACCAGGGAGACTTTGCCCATCTAACCCTCACACGCCAGATCAACCAGGTGATAGACCACATCCAGGGCCCCACCACCCTAATTGGCTCTAGCCTGGGAGGTCTTACAGCAGCTTGGGTCGCTCAGAAATCTCCCCATATCCAGCGACTAGTCTTACTCGCCCCTGCCTTTCAATTTTTAGATCAGTGGTTACCGCGTCTGGGCCCAGCACAGCTACAGCAGTGGCAAACCAGCGGCTGGCTCTCGGTCTACCACTACGGTTGGCAACGCCAAGAACGTCTGCACTACAAATTTCTCACCGACGCCCAAGCCTATGACGACAGCCAATTAACTAAGCCAATTCCCACCCTCATAGTCCATGGCAGACGCGACGAGGTAATTAACCTCAAAGCCAGCCAGCACCACAGCAACCATCGTCCTTGGATCAGGCTGCACCCCCTAGACACAGACCATGGCATGGCAGACGCCATGGAGACAGCCTGGCCAGCGATCAAGGAGTTTTGTCAGCTGTAAAAATGGCACAATAAAGGCCCCGTAACGCCTATCGTTTTGCCCATGCTGCCCTTCTTGCGCCCTGATCTGGCCCATCTCAAGGCTTATCAGCCCCATCCTCCCATCCCAGAGCCCTACGACCAGCTTGATACCAATGAGAGCCCGATTGATCTGCCCGCCGATGTCAAAGCGTCACTGGCAAATCATTACCAGCAATCCATTGCCGCCAACCGCTATCCAGATGGTGGCCATGGGGCTTTAAAGCAGGCAATCGCTGACTATGTATCGGAATCAGCTGGTGGCGTAACGGCGGCCAATATATCTGTGGGCAACGGTTCCGATGAGCTGATTCGCTCATTGCTAATTGCAACGGCTATTAATAACGGAGCAATTTTGGTGGCCAGTCCCACCTTTTCTATGTACGGCATCTTGGCTCAAACATTAGGAGTCCAGGTCATAGACGTCGGTCGAACGGATGACTTCTGTATAAATTTAGACATCGCCCAGAAAGCAATCGAGAACCATCCGATTCGGATTGTGTTTATGGTACATCCCAACTCCCCAACGGCTAATGGCCTCAACATGGCGGAAATTGAATGGCTCCGACAGCTGCCAAATGATGTGCTGGTGGTAATCGATGAAGCATATTTTGAATTCAGCCAGCAAACCCTCGTGGCCGATAGCCTGAGCCGCATTAATTGGGTCGTGCTCAGAACCTTTTCCAAGGCATTTCGCCTCGCCGCCCATCGCGTGGGCTATGCCGTTGCCCAACCTGACTTAGTTGACGCCCTTGAAAAAGTTCGACTGCCCTACAATCTACCCAGCTTTTCCCAGGCAGCCGCACTTACAGCTCTGGCCCATCGCCCCTCGCTATTGGCAACCTTAGAAACCACCGTTGCAGAACGGCAACAGATGGCCACCTGGCTGAGTGATCAACCGGCCATCACGCCATGGCCCAGTGCGGCTAATTTTATTTACTGCCGTTTGAGTGATAAAGGGCTAGCCCAATTAGGGATGGAGCAGGCCGAAGGGTTAAACCACATTTTCAGCACCCTACGTCAGCAAGGCACATTAATTCGATATACCGGCGGTGGACTACGCATTAGCCTGGGCACGCCCGCAGAAAATCATCGCACGCGGGCAAATTTGCAAACCGTTATTGGCGAATTTTAACGGTCTAGGCCCAAACGAACCCGCCGCACGGTTTGGGGTAATACGCCCACCATCAGAGCAAATGCCTCATTGGGCACATTGTCGATGGTGCCTTTGTCAAAATAGGTTTTGAACTGATCTAGAATCATCTGAGCCCGATCATTGGAGCGAGGCTGATCGGTAAAGTTTTGGGTTAGACGAATCCACTGTAGGCGGATTTTTAGAGCCTTTTGATGATCTTCATGGTCATTGGGCTCAATCAATGACAGGTTGCCCAGGGGAATAATTTTGTGGCATCCCTGGTCAAAATCACCGCCCACGGCTGCCCCAGGACCGGCAAATTCGGCGTAGAACTCCCGAAAAATAATCAGACCGCTGCGACGGCGACTGTCAACGACTAGTAAATCGCCACGATTGATCTTTTTCAGCAAACTGTCAACAGCTAGCGTTTCATTCACAGGCACATTGGAACTAGAACCGGAAGACTGCTTGGCGCGCTCAGTCCACCACTTCACCGTACTATCTTCTAGATGCATAGCATCACCGGGGGATAGTTTTGCTTGCACGGTGAACATATGGGGACGTTTTCGATCCAGGTGTTGGACCGAAGACGAATAGATTGGCAAGGGGTTGGATTGAGCATCCATCATTTTAGAGAGTCTACCTAGGGCTGAGGTAATCCAGACTAATTACTCTTACTTTGATACGAACACCATGATTTAGTGCACCAAATCAGCAGAGTTTTATACAGTCTTTGATAGTTATCAGTCCCTCCTCATACTCACTACATAAAAAATAATATTTATCAGGAGGATATGGATGTTTTCACGGTATGAGGGGTGAGAAGCATGGTATCGAAAGTACGTCGAATTTACTGACAATACTGAAGCGACGGTATCTTTAATATTCTCTAAGAAATTACTAACCTGAGTAGTTAAATATTTAGAAAAATAACTCTTTCACCATCATTTGACGTTGCCGCCATAGGGACCTATCACTGACGCGATAGCCAACCTTTTGATACAGGGCAAGGGCAGGCGGGTTATCAGTGGCAACATGGAGGTAAAGCTGACGACAGCCCCAGGTTTGAACGATGGCCTCACAGGCGATGAGCATTTGCTGGGCTATACCGCGCCGACGATGGCGATAGTCAACAGCAACATTGGCAATGTAGGGACGGCGCGGCTGCAAGGGTTGCCAAAACTGCGATCGCAACGAAACCTCTACTGTACCCACAATCACAGACCCAGATGTCTGCACAACCAAACACTCATACTGATGGGGCGAATTCTTCAAACGACGCTTAATGTCTTCTTGAATGCCCAGACGCATAAGGGGATACAGCCAACGCCTGAAGGGCCGTTCGGGGTAAAAGCTCGTTAACAGCAGCTCACCTAATTGGGATAAATCTGCAGGATGCGCGGAGCGTAACCGATAGTCTTGGGGCAGGGTATGAGCCCGATCCCAGTTGAGTCTGGACATGGTGAGCGACTAAACAGCTTGGGAACTCTTGATAGGACCATTCAACCAGGTAATGCCCAGATTCAGACGCGGTGACACCTGGGTTGCTTCATGAATGTATGGAAGCAGAAGTCAACGGTGCACTACATGACGACCTATTTCCACAGTCGGTTAAAGACACAACAGGGTGCATGGCTAGCCAAACGCACAATCGACGAGTTCATCAGTCCAAACCCAAGATTTTAATTGTTGACGACGAACCCCATAATTTAGACCTACTCCATCGGACCTTTTACCGCGACTTGCAAGTGCTGCGGGCAGAAAGCGGTCAAGCTGCGTTGCTCAGTTTAGCCCAGCATCCCGATACTGCAGCCATCATTTCAGACCAGCGCATGCCAAACATGAGCGGCACAGAACTGTTGCTTCAAGTAGCGCATCAGCACCCCAACATTATCCGAATTATATTGACCGGGTATACCGATGTGGCAGACCTGGTCGAGGCCATCAATACGGGCCAAGTTTTCAAATACATCACCAAACCCTGGGTAGAAGACGAGCTGCGAGCAGTCGTCCAACAGGCCATAGATACCCACTTGCTGCTTAAGTCCCGTACCCAGGAGTTAGACCGCATCCTTGAACAAGAAACGCTGCTCAATGAAATTACCCACACCATCCGCAGTGCCGAAACATCTGAGGAAATGCTAAAGGTCATTGCTCAGACCTTAGGGACAGCATTTGAAGCCGATTACTGCGTTCTACGGCCCCTCTATGATTTACCCAACCAATCACAGCGCTGTTGGACGTATCAGGCCACATCAGCCAGCCCCGTGGATGAACAAACCCTGGCAGAGACAGCAATAGACACAGACCAGCTGCGGGTGATCCAAGCATCGGATCTAGCAGCCCCCATGGCAGCCCATGACACTCTGCCAGTCGCTTATCAAACCCTCGCCCCCCAATCCAGCGTGCTCATACCGCTTACGAGTAAACGCGAGCCCCTGGCAATCTTGGCCATACACCACTGCCAGCAGCCTAAACACTGGGGAACCAGGACCCTCAAACAGCTCAAAACCCTTACCGACCAAGCCGCCTTAGCCCTGGCTCAAACTTGGACCTATGAACGGGTTCAGGCCCTGGCGCGGCGAGAGGTTTTAATCAACACCATTACCCAGGCCATTCACGGGAGCTTAGACCCCAAGCAAATTTTTTCGGCCATCACCCACAAATTAGGCCAAGCCCTCCAGACCGACGGCTGTGCACTGTCCCTATGGACCCAAGATGATGACTATGTGAACTGTGTTGGTCTGTACGATGTCAACCAAGCCACCATCCTGACGCTGCCCACATCCCAAGTCAAAATCAGCGAAAATCCCATCTTGCAAGAACTGTTGACCAGTCGATCTCCGGTGGTCTTCGATGATTTGTCCCAGTCAGCATCCCAAACTCCCATACGTCTGTCGTTTCATACTCAAGCGACGGCATTGCTGCTGGTGCCCCTGATTACCGATGGGCAAATTATCGGCAGCATTAGCCTGCGCCAGAGCCAGCCCCGCCACTGGCACATGGAGGAAATCAACTTGGCTCAGGCGGTCGCAAACCAGGCCGCCATTGCCGTACAGCAGGCAAGACTTTATCAAACAACACGGCAGCAGGCTGAGCAGCTCTTAGCCCTAGACGCACAAAAAACTACGTTCTTCCAGAATATTTCCCACGAGTTTCGCACCCCCCTAACGCTGACCATAGGCCCGTTAGAGTCAGCGGTGGAGCAAGGTACAGGGCTTCCTTTAGATCAGTCCGTTATTGCTCTGCGCAATGCCCGGCGATTGCTACGTTTGGTCAACCAGCTGCTCGACCTACAGCGTTTAGATGCGGGTCAGATGCAGGCTACCTTCTATCCGTGCGACTTTGCCCAGGTAGTGAGGGGAGTGGTCGAATCGTTTCAGGCCCATTGCGATCGCAAACACATTCGCCTCACCACTCAGATTCAGCCCTGTCCATCGGTGTATCTAGACCTGGAAAGGTTTGACAAAGTGCTATACAACATCCTTTCCAACGCGGTGAAATTCACCCCCGCAGGTGGGTCCATTCAGATCACCCTCAACACCTTTGAAAAAAATTGCTACTTGGAGATCGAAGACACCGGCATTGGTATCCGTAAAGAACAGCTACCCCATATTTTTGAACGCTTTCAACAGGCCGACGGCTCCGCCAGCCGCACCCATGAAGGCACTGGCTTAGGACTGGCCCTGGTCAAAGAACTAGTGGCGTTACATGGCGGCGATGTCCGGGTTTCATCGGCCTATGGTGCTGGCACCCTATTCACGGTCGAACTTCCCCTGGGGGCCGACCATCTGCCCGCCGACCGCGTAAACACCACCAGCCGCACCCTTGAACAACAGCGCGCTGCGGTAGAGCTGGCCGATCTTCAACACTATGAAGTGACCTCAGATGAGCCAACCGTCGTACCTCCCATGGCGACGGTTGGCCTCCCCAGCACCTGCTCTTTACCCAACGCCCCCCTGACCCAGCAGAGCGCCAAGATCCTCGTAGTTGACGATCATCCAGATTTACGTCGTTATGTGGCAAGTATCTTGCAACGTCAGGGTCATCACATTAGTACTGCCCAAAACGGAGCAACTGGCCTAGCGGTGGCACGCCAGGTCCAACCCCAGCTGATCATTACGGACCTGATGATGCCCCAAGTATCTGGTCTAGAACTCATTCAGCAGGTGCGCCTCGATCCTCAGCTACAGGGCATTCCGATTATTTTACTCACCGCCAATGTGGATGATGACACTCGGCTAGAGGGCACTGAGCAAGGAGCCGATGCTTATATATCTAAACCATTTAAAGATCGAGAACTGCTGGCAGAGGTGCGTAATCTGTTGGCGCTCAAGGCCAGTGAAAACCAGGTGGTAGAACTCAACCAGTACCTGACCAACTCGGTTCTCAAGCGATTTTTACCAGCCGCCCTGGTGCAAAAAGCCGCCCAGGGCAATCTGCAGCTCAATCTCACTCCGGAACCCCGCTTAGTGACCGTACTCTTTAGCGACATTGTCGGGTTTACTCAGCTCTCCAATACGTTGCGATCGCGCCGCGTCGCTGAACTGCTCAACGAATATTTTGAAGTCATGACCCAGGCCATTTTTGACCAGGGGGGCACCGTGGATAAATTTATGGGCGATGCGGTCCTTGCCCTATTTGGAGCACCAGAGCCCCTTAACCCCAATGAACAGGTGCGACGTGCGATCGCAGCTGCTCGGCACATGTACAAAGCCTTAGAAGAGCTGAACCAGCGATGGCAGGGTGTCCCCGACGTAACCTTTCGCTGTGGCATTCATCAAGGCACCGCCGTTGTCGGCATGTTTGGCAGCTCCAAGCGAGCGGATTACACCGCCATTGGCCCCAGCGTCAACATCGCCGCCCGGCTACAGGAAGCTGCCGATGGCAAAACAATTCTGGTTTCCGCCGCTGTTGCCGACTACCTAGACACCCAGGAAATTATTAAATCGAGTTCTCTAAAGCTCAAAGGAATTGACGAAACCGTCCTAACATTTACCGTTAAAACATCTTTGTCAGAAGCAATAGAGAGCAGATAAGCGCTACAAGACAGACAGCAGGCCGCCAACACCGCTCCTTAACCCGTTGGTAATCCATAGCTATGCATGATATGACGCATCCGCTTTTTGGCCCGTGATACCCGTTTTCGGAGGGTAGCCTGGGTGGGAATATCCGTTTCTCCCAAAGAGGCTAAACGCTCCGTAATTTGCTCCCACGACAGCCGTTCAATAGTTCGCCACACCAACAGCTGAGCCGTATGATCATCCTCACGGGATAGGGTTCTCAGCGCTTTATAAAGCAAATCGATTTCGTGGCGCAGATCGATCTTCTCTAGTACGTAGTCAGGTTCAGCGCCGATGCGATATTCAACATCTTCATAGCTCTGGGATGCCTGACGCTGGGCCTGACGGCTTTTTTCGCGCACAATATTAAACGCGGTTCGCTTGAGCCAGGCATGGGGGTTATAAATCACTTCACCCGTTCGTTGCCTGGCTTTACCCCTGAGATAAGCCTCAAACAAAATTTCATGGGGCTCTAACTGATGCATGAGTCGAAACTGATAAAGATGGCGACGTACCGTCGCTAATGTGGAATAGGCATAGGAATTACCGCCACCTAAAATTTCTGAAAGGGCAAGATCCAAAACATCCAATAAAGGCAAGTCAGGGTGGTCAGCCATACCAATGAGCCGTTTGATTTTATCTATTGCATCTGCCAGGTTAGTTAGGACGACGGATATCTCTGAAAGCCTCAAATTACAACAGCTAACCTGACGCACAACCGACGTTGGCATAGCCTCTTCTTTGGAGATATGCATTCGTCAATTGCTCTATAGTGACGTTCAGTTTGAACCTGTGACATTCCGCATGATGTCTATAGATTATTCAAAATCCATAGATCTGCTGACTGCAAACCGCCATTCCTCCCCAATGGTTTAGGCCAATCGAGCATCCATCAGAAATTTATCGTCACAGTGGCGTAGCCACGATCACTAACTCCTTAGCGCACACCAACGGAGAGGCTCCCATGTTTAGCCGCCCTAGCCATCTAGATATCAGCGATCATGCCCAAGAACATCGGGATTTGATCCAAGCCTATTGCCAACTATCAGTACAGCCTACCCTCAGCGATAGCGACACTACTCGTCTTGATGCCATTTTGGCAACCGCTGAAACCGATCCCTTAATTAGTTTCCTGCTGGATGAAGCCGACCACATGTTGGCCCATTTATACAATTTTATTGATGATAGCGATATTACAGAGCAGCAGCAGAAATTACAGACGAGTCTGAACGATGCCTGGCTAAACCAGGCATTTCAGGATCTGGCCTACCGTCTGCAAGCCTCTCAATGTAAACATCTGCAGCAGTACCTCAAGGAACAGGGCTTTTACGAGGGCGCTATTGACGGTGTGCTAGGGCAATCAACCAAAGCTGCTATGCAGAAATGTTGCGACCAGCAGGGTGAATTGCCACAGCCCTTCCCCATAAATACCCCCGATGTAGTCAGTTAGTAAAACGCACCATCGTCTTTCAGCTCAAGGGTTTAGACCGCTTATTTATGTCCTGGCACCTGTCCCAGTCGATGTATTGACCATTACTATCGCCGTCACATCTCTACGGATGGCATCACTAGTTAATAAGTAAGGCTAATGGAATCCCTTAAAGAGCATTATGGAATCGAAGCTTCAACGCTTAATCGAACGTTACCAAAACGGTGAACGTACATTTCACGGTTTGGACTTAAGTGGCTGCGATTTGAGTCACTTGCAGCTGAGTGAGATCGATCTGAGCTATAGCGTGTTGAGCCAGGCCTGTTTGATTGGCACAGATTTGGAATGGGCAATTTTGCGTGATGTGAATTTTACCAATGCTAACTTGACCCATGCCCATCTGCACCGGGCCAATTTACGACGGGCTAATTTAACAACGGCTACGCTAAAGCAGGCCGATCTGCGAGCTGCCGATCTGAGCGGTGCCACTATCGTCAATACGGTTTTTGCTGATAGCAACCTGTGGGGAGCAATAGCTCCCAATGGGTTAAGCCCACTTCAGCAGGTCCGCTAGAGCATCTACTCTACCCGCAGACGTCGGGTAATGACTACCAGGCCGTCTTCTCGAATCAGTAACCCGGATACCCAGAGGTTATCGGCGCTTGCGGGGGCATCGCCCAACTTAAACAACCCACCGGCTGACAATAGCTCTAAATCTATGGGGCGTGGAACAAAGAAATCTTCTGCGGTGGTGCCCTCGTCTAGGGCAGCCCCTAATAGATAGCGTTCCCCCAAGGGCTCTTGCACAATGGCATCAAACCCATAGCTGTCACCGGGCACTACCCGCTCGGGCAAAATTACTACAACTTCTGGAGCTGGGGTCGCAGAATTGAGTTGATTGCGCTCCGATAAAATTTCTTGGAAGGTGATTTTGTCATCTATGAACTGCTGACGGGAGCGAATCACTGACTCTAGGGTGAGACGTCGAGGCATCGTTTGGACGCCGTCAATGTAGGTCACCGTTTCAGCGACATAACCACCCTCAATTTCATCCCAGGACTGTAGCTCTACTCGATAGCTTAGGGTGTCGTAACGCTCCCAGAGTTGAGGCAGGGTGGCTTCGAGGGTGGCATGGCTAAAGCCGTCTTCGTTGGTGAAGTCATCGGCATAAAATGCCATCACAGCTTCTATGTCTTGGGCATTGGAAGCAGACTCAATCTGCTCTAGGGCATTGACTAGGGCAGCGGGTGCTGTTTCTGGAGACGCCGCTTGGACCGGCACACTCAAAACACTCATCCCCAGCACACTCAGCGAAAGTAGAGACCAGCGGCAAGGATGAATCATAGGTAAAGTCCTCGGTGACAATAGTCGTAACGATAGGTAAGGCGGTGGGTAAAGCAGCAAAAAGACACTATTTTAGAGCCACCCTGTCTGCTCCACCTAAACGATGACTCAGAAAGTGCTGCCCCATAAGCACCAATTCAGCGGATAATAGCTTTTGGCTAAGTTACCCCCATAGATAACCCCAGGCACAATTTTTACGGTAGAAACAGCTAGCTAGCCTAATTTTTCGACAGCAGCGGTTGCTAGACAGCCTGGGTCTTTCACATTATGAACGACAGACAAGGAAATGGTGAAGCCAATAAGGTCTTGATCGCCGCTAGTGGTACAGGTGGTCATATTTTCCCTGCGATCGCAACCGCTGAAAAGCTAACCAGCACCATCGAATGGCTGGGGGTACCCGACCGTTTAGAGACCGAACTTGTCCCCAAACACTACCCCCTCCATACGGTCCGCATGGGGGGTGTTCAGGGCAAACTGGGCTTAGGCACATTAAAGATTCTGGCTCAATTGGTTCAAGCCACTTTAGCCACCCGTCGACTGCTAAAGCAAGGCCAGTTTCAAGGGGTGTTTACCACTGGAGGCTACATTGCCGCACCGGCCATTATTGCTGCCCGCAGCTTAGGACTACCTGCCGTCTTGCACGAATCAAACGCCATGCCCGGGAAGGTCACCCGCTGGCTGAGCCGCTGGTGTTCGCTGGTAGCCATTGGGTTTAACGAAACTCGCCAATACTTACCAAAACAGGCAAAGACAGAATGTGTGGGCACGCCAGTGCGATCGCAGTTTTTTGCCGATAGCAATGCCAGCCTCACAGACCTAGCCATCTCTGATAACGCCCCCTTAATTGTGGTGGTCGGAGGCAGCCAGGGAGCGGTCGCCGTCAATAAGTTAGTACGAGCAGCCGCACCAGCCTGGTTTGACACAGGCATATGGGTAGTTCATCAAACCGGCACCAACGACCCAGACACCGAAAGCCTGAGCCACACCCAATATATTCACCGTCCTTTCTTTAAAAATGTGGCCGCCCTATTCAAGCGAGCCGACCTTGTCATTAGCCGGGCTGGGGCTGGCACCCTCACCGAGCTAGCCATGACCCACACCCCCTCAATTTTGATCCCCTACCCGTTTGCAGCGGATGATCACCAGGCCTATAACGCCAACGCCTTTGGGAACGTAGGGGCCAGCAAAGTTTACCGCCAGTCAGAACTAACCGGCGACACTCTGAAAAATCGGGTTTTAACCCTACTGGATAGGCCAGAAGAACTAGACTGTATGCGTGTTGCGGCAGCAAACTTGGCCGTCAATGACAGTGCAGACCGGCTAGCCGAGCTATTGCACAAAATGATGGGTTAACGCGAAACAAATACCCGCAGCTCAGCCCTTGAGTGTGGCACCACGGGTATGGGCAGACGGGCCTCAACTTGCTTATAGCCTCTGTCAGGTCAGTCAATACAGCCGATATCCCTAAAAGCGTTTAGTTTCAGCGGCTAACCTGACGCGCAAATGTCCTCATGAATCAGGACATTCGCTACAGCAGGAAAATTCAAATTGAAGACCTAAACACCGTCGGTAACGATCAGCTGACCCACCATTCCTGCCTCGGCATGACCGACAATCGAGCAGTGAAGCTCATAGGTCCCCGGTTTTTGGGGAATCAACACCCATTCAGCCTCGGCATTGGGTTTGAGTTCCAACTCATGGATTGCCCCCTTAACTTCTACCTGCCCTGCTTCTACCTTTTGGGTCCAAATTACATCGGTAAAGTCTTTGGCCGTGAAGTAGTGTTTGACAGGGCTGGGGTTGTCCAGTAAAAGCTTGTAACGTTTTCCGGCCTCAAACTCTAACGTATCGGGTTCAAAAACCAGTCCGCCATCCTTGTTGCCTAAATGGACCTGCAGAGTGTTTAAAGACTGTTGGCTAGGCGCAACTGCCGCCAGGGCCACGTCGGTTGTCATACAACAGGTAACAAACATAAACATCAAACCGGCTAGGACGACCGTTTGCCCCCAAAGCTTTAAAGCCTTTAAATGGGTAGAAAGGTTCAGCATCGGACCGCAGACTCCCATGTCTTGATCAGTACTGTAATTTTACTGGTCTGCGTTCCGATGCTATGGGTACCCAGCTCTAAATTCATACCCAGGCATGGCACTACACCAAATGCCGACAACGACACTCAATGTTGCATTTTCTAAAAATACCCTTCATGTGTTTTTTGACCGTATTGAGGGCAATGACCAGTTCTTTACTTACCTCCCGGTAGGAAAGCCCCTGTAAATATAGCTCCCATACTTCTGTTTCACGGGTAGTTAAACCATATCGATAGGCATCACACACGGCTCGGTGATGGGCGATCTGGGTGAGATCTTCAATTGTTACTAAAATGCATTTTGTCGGCTGCTCAACTAGATCAATCCACTCTGTTCTGAGATAGAGACGAATACCTCCGGGGAGAAAAACAGTGTCATACAGCTGCAACGTATGATCAGGAAAATCAACACAGCTCTCTAAGAGAAAGTCACACAGTGTCGTCACCTGCTCAGGCAATTCCGGAGTCGCCAAATTCTCTCTAGGTCCAAAGGCGTTACCTTTAACTCCCTTGTTCAAAAGGACAAAGAATTCTTCAGCCTTGGTTGTGCACCTCAGCAGCTTGCCAGTCTTATCAAAGAGGACAAACCCTCGAAAGGGAAAAACCTGTCCTAGCAAACTTTCAAATATCAGATCCAGATTATTAGACCTGAGAGTTGCCGATGTCGAGCCATTATCAGCCTGAGGTTGAAATCTCTCATCATTGGGAGCGGTAAGATCTGTCAGGTGACTGAGAGTTGCCGAAGGTAACACCATGGTTTTGTTTAGGAATGGGGGAACGGGTGAAAAGCAACAACGACTAACTTGCAAAGGGGCAAAAATCAGGGTTGCAACCGATCACAGTCCTAACTTAAGCAATTTGGCTGAACAGCATCTACGAGAGGGATGCAGCGATCAACCGCGTCCAGAAGTCACGATCAAGGACAGGGTGTTTTGACAAGATCGGAGTGGCATTGTCCAGAGGGATGAGCTAGCATCAAGCAGGGTGAAGCAGGGGTGAAGCAAAATTAGTTTATCCCAGAGACCTGCTGATAACTGAGGCATATAGGAGTCTCCCTACCATGAATTCTGACCTAACTCCCCATGCTGTGGAAGAGTGGTTTCCTCTGGATATTCAAACAAAATACATTGAGCATATTGTTCGTCAGCCAGGGCTGAAAATAACCCTGAGACAGGCTACCTACTTTGTTCGGCTATGGGGCTACGGCTATCTCATCCAGCATGGGGTAGAGCATGCCCCCATCACCACGCTAACCCGCAACATCAGTAGCTTTTACTGCTCCCACAGCGATGCGGCAGACTTGTTCTATACCCAAACCCAGGGCACCCCGAGGGCAGCAGGGCAAATGCTGGATAAACTCGCCGCGAAGAAACTACTCAGGCGAGGCGAAGCCGATGGTGTTGCCACTAGACTTAGTTTAAAAATCCCGCAGAGTTTTGAGCTACCCGACATCCCTGAGGATGATACGTTTTATACCGATGCGTTTGACCCACGCAATGACGCCTTACTGGTCGCTAGCTTTTTAGAAAAACTCTATAGCTATGACACTGAGCGTCCCGAGGCCATGCTACACAACATTAAAAAAGGGTTACGCCAGTGGGCCCGCCTATACCCTGAAGGTCTGCGAGTATTAAGACGTGCATCAACTCAAGAACCCGTGGGATTTGCCGCTTTTTTCCCGCCCCACCCCGATTCAGAAGAAAAGTTTGATCTCCCCCCCAGCCGCAGTTTGCATCTGAGCCGCTTGGACGTGCGCGAAGAAGACCCGATTAAAGTAGCAGAGAAAGGGGATCCTGACTGTTACACCGTTTTTGTGCGTAGCTGGCAGATTCAACCAGCCGTTTGGACCTATGAGAACGCCTGTGAGCTGGTCAAAGATTCACAGACAACCTTGAGAAAAATTCGAGACGATTTTCCTAACATGAGTGACATTTACACCATGGCTATCCATCCCCTATCGGAAGATTTTGCTCTAACGTTGGGATTTCGAACTATGAAAGGAGATCCTGATTCGTCGTTAAGTTGGCTCTCAATGCCGTTAGACCGGTTTCTAGCTTTAGATTATGAAGACGTCCTATTAAACTTCGACTACAGCCATCGTTATGGGTAAAACATTCTGACAAAATTATAGAATGCACCCCCTTTTATCTCGTCTGGGTGGTTTACCGCACATTACGAGATCCCATCTCCGATTTAGAATGAAGTGGTTCTTATGTACTTAAGCCATAATGTCACGCGCTAAACAGCAGCCTATTCGTTCAACAGTAACACCCAGACCCAAGTCCCAGCCTAGCTTTGGTAAGCTCAAGTCCTTTCGCCAACTGCCTTACCACATAGCCCTAAGCCAGGCGGCACGCTTTGAGGCTTGGACCGAGGAAGTAGAAGGGATAGGCGGCCCAGCAGAAGCTGTCGACAGCAGTGATTTTGACCCCAGGCTGATGGAGCGTCAGTAGGTAGTACGGCACCCTACTACAGGAAAGCCCCCGCCGCAGATGGCAGAGGCTTTATGAGCGGATAGTTGAACTGCTACTCCGGCAAACTCAGCAGAATTGCCGTTGCTGATTTAGAGGATGAACCGACCGGTGAGATATGCCATAGGACATGATCTCGCAGAGAAAGTCATACTGAGGATCAGCAACACCGCAGAATTTATGCTTCGTTGCGAAGCTTTTCTAGAACACTTTGGTCTTCCATGGTGGTGGCATCACCGACCAGTTCTTCACCGCTGGCTAGATTCCGCAGGAAGCGACGGATGATTTTGCCGGAGCGGGTTTTGGGTAAACCGTCGGCAAATCGAATTTCGCCGGGTCTTGCGATCGCACCAATTTCCTTGACCACATGCTGCTTTAGCTCAGCTTTGAGCTCATCACTAGCCGTGTAGGTGCCTTCTAAAATCACAAAGGCAAACACATCTTCTCCCTTGAGGTCATCTTTACGACCGACCACAGCAGCTTCGGCTACCGCCGGGTGGGACACCAGGGCCGACTCAATTTCCATGGTGCCAAGGCGATGACCCGACACATTTAGCACATCATCGGTGCGGCCCATAATCCAGAAGTAGCCATCCTCGTCCTTGCGAGCACCATCGCCAGCAAAATAAACGTACTGACCATCCTTTGGAGGAATGTGCTCCCAGTAGGTACGGCGGAAGCGGGCGTCATCGCCGTAGACCGTGCGCATCATGCTGGGCCAGGGATATTTAACCACCAGATAGCCGCCTTCGTTGGCCGCGACAGGGTTGCCCTCGGCATCGACAATGTCCGCCAGAATGCCGGGAAAAGGCTTAGTGGCTGAACCGGGTTTGGTTGCGATCGCACCCGGCAGCGGCGTGATCATAAAGCCGCCCGTCTCCGTCTGCCACCAAGTATCAATAATTGGACACTTCTCACCCCCGATCACCCTGTGATACCACATCCAGGCTTCTGGGTTAATGGGCTCACCCACGGTGCCCAAAATCCGCAGCGACGACAGATCGCGGGCATTCGGATGCTGATCACCCATTTTCAAAAACGCCCGAATCGCCGTCGGTGCCGTGTAGAAAATCGTCACCTTATACTTCTGCACCACATCCCAAAAGCAGCCAGGGTTAGACGCCCGCGGCGCGCCCTCATACATCACACTAGTAGCACCGTTAGACAAGGGGCCGTACACAATGTAGCTATGGCCCGTAATCCAGCCCACATCCGCCGTACACCAGTAAACATCATCTTCTTTGATATCAAAGGCCCACTTAAAGGTGGTGTGGGTATAGAGGTTATAGCCGCCCGTCGTGTGGACCACCCCCTTTGGCTTCCCGGTGGTACCGCTGGTGTAGAGAATAAACAGCAGATCTTCACTGTCCATGCGCTCAGCAGCACAGTCGGTGGACGCACCGGGCTGCACATCGTGCCACCACACATCGCGCCCCTCGGTCCAGTCCACGTCCTGCTTCGTGCGCTGCACCACCAGCACATTGGTCACACTGGCAACAGCATTACCCTCTAGCGCTTTATCCACCGCAGGCTTTAGCGGCATTGCCTTATCCTTACGGAAACCCCCATCGGCTGTAATCACCACCTTGGCCTCAGCGTCATTGAGCCGATCTCGCAACGCTTCAGAGCTAAAACCGCCAAACACCACCGTATGGGCCGCACCGATCCGCGCACAGGCCAGCATCGCCACCGCCGCCTCGGGGATCATCGGCATATAGATGCCCACGCGATCGCCTTTCGCCACGCCCATATCCTTGAGCACGTTAGCCATCTGGCATACTTCAGCATGCAGCTCCGCGTAGGTGAGGGTGCGAGCATCCCCAGGTTCACCTTCCCACACCAGAGCTGGCTTATCCCGACGGGGCGTGTCCAAATGGCGATCTAGACAGTTATAGGAAATATTGATCTTGCCGCCCACAAACCACTTGGCAAAGGGTGGCTGCCAATCAAGCACAGTATCCCATTGCTTAAACCAGTGAAGCTCCTGCTCCGCCAGCTCTGCCCAAAATGCAGCGGGATCAGCCGCCGCCTTATCGTAAAGGGCCTGGTACTGATCAGCTCCAGAAATAGCCGCTGCTTCAGCAAACTCAGCGGGCGGCGCAAACAGACGCTGCTCTTGCAGAATCGATTCAATAGCAGGCTGTGAGTTGGTGGATTGTGCCATATGTCGTCTTACTAGCGTTTCTAAATACGGTCCTTAATGAAGGCTATAGGTTGCAATCGAAGCCAGCCCAAAACCATCTATGTTTTTCAATATTTTTCGACGAAATGGCACCCAAGAATCACTTTGGTTGGAAAACGTAAATTAACCTTGCGATCTAACACGCTTTAGCAACACCTGTGTTGTCTATTAACGGATGTCAAGAACTAACACCATCTCCCTCGAAGGTGGCTAGATTATGGGAGATACAGAATGATTACCGTCCTACTGGCCACTTCAATCAAACCAGTAAGGCAACCTCCACAACCTCCACAAAGCTCTCTCTAACCTCTTGGAGAACTACCCATGATCAAAGCTCTAGTAGGTATTCTTGTCTTTGTCATCAACACGGTCTACAAAAATCGTCCCTTCCCACGCTTTTACGTTTTAGAAACCGTCGCTCGAGTCCCCTATTTTTCCTATCTATCGGTTTTACACTTCTATGAAACCTTAGGCTGGTGGCGCAAAGTTGATTGGCTCAAGGTTCACTTCGCTGAATCCTGGAATGAGCTACACCACCTGCTAATCATGGAAGAATTAGGGGGGAGTGACCAATGGATTGATCGATTCCTCGCTCGCCATGTAGCCCTGCTTTACTACTGGATCATTGTGGGCATCTACATCGTCAGCCCTCGCGCCGCTTATCATTTTATGGAGCTCGTCGAAGAGCATGCCTATGCAAGCTATGACAAGTTCCTAACAACCGATGAAGTCATGCTCAAGCAACAGCCTGCTCCCCAAATTGCGATTAGCTACTACCGAGATGGTGATCTCTACATGTTTGATGAATTTCAAACCGCTCATCTACCGGCCGAACGTCGTCCCAAGATAGACAATCTCTACGATGTGTTTGTGGCTATTCGCGACGATGAGATGGAGCATGTGAAAACTATGGCGGCCTGTCAACAACCTGACGCTCAGCTGACATTACAAAGCCCCCATGCACCTGTCCTTCTCCCCGAATAGGTCTCGATCACATGAGTGAAGTTATCATGCTGCTTCAAAACTATAATCACGGCCAGAGAGATTTTTCTGGCATCTCTCTGGCTCATGTTGACCTGAGCTATGCCGATCTCAAAGGAGCCGATCTCAGCTATAGCGATCTGAGCAACGTCAACCTCAAACAGGCTAATCTGCGCGGCGTTGACCTAAGCTATGCAAAACTCTCCAACGTTAACCTGTACGGCACCGACTTGCGAGGAGCTATGCTAATCGGCACCGACTTGCGGGATGTCAGATTCAGCAATACCAACCTGAAAGATGCTGACTATCTAGCAGGGACAACTCGATTTCCCAGTGAGTTTGACCCCACCCAGGCTCAGATGCGTTCTGTTGTGTTGCAGCCCCAGGCAACATGACAGCCTAACCAAGCAATCGTTGGCATCTTGACTAAAGATACTAAAAAACCGTTGGCTGCAGACTGTAGTCGACGGTTTTTAATAGCTTAAAAATACAGCAGAAAATCACTCACCCTAATCAATATTCTGATGCACTAAACCATGGGCAGCTCAGGTTAGCGTTATATTTTAGGGTATGCAGGGCTATCTCTTGTTTTAAGCATCCGGACAAGTGTAGTACAGCCTTTTGACATAAGAACATAGGTGCACAAAGGTACCCCGATGGGGTATACCACCACCAAGTGTCAAACTATACAATGGAATTAGATACTACAGGATAAGGCATGATTTTCCCGGGTTTTATCCTCAGTATCGCAATGGATTAAGCACCTAAATGATACCTATTGACACTTTCCAACACTTAATGCGCTAAGTATTTCAGGCATTAATCGTATTGGGTAGCGAATAGTTTCACATCCGCTGTAGTGGAACAACTGATATACGCCAGCCAGGGACTTGATTGTCTCTGTGTTCAGAGTTTGATGTCCCCTAACTCTAATTATGTAGGAGATAACGCCATGCCCCCCGTTCTCTTTGTTTCATTACCTTTCTTACTGCTGCTGCTAATCTCACGACTTGCTGGCACGAGTAAAACTAAAACAGACAAAACGCCTGAAGCTTTTGAATATCAAGATGGTGACATTATCATCATCCGTAGAAAGTCTGGCCAAAAGTCTTAGAGCGGTTAATTACCCTTGAGATCATCTCTTCTCGCTTACTAAAGAAATGATCTCTAACGTTCTTCTCGTTTACAACGCCATGACACCTTAGGCATTTGAACTCAAATAAATGACCACCATAGCCAGTAGGAGTATTGCATGTACCCCTCCTACTGGCTTTGTTTATCTAAACCTTTATTTTGTGTATGGGCAACGTCCTGATGCATGAGGACGTTGGCACGTCAGGCTAGCGATTGCTGCTGGGAGCTTGCGGGGATATGAATTGTCTTAAGGAATCGTTAAGCAATAACCTCATGATTTGAGCGTTACCCTCCAAATCTTCTGCAAAAACCGATCCAGAACATTTATAATCGACCCCACCGTAGCC
>JBCAWO010000024.1:0-68359 GCA_038534515.1 Cyanobacteria bacterium J06554_1 | reverse complement strand
CTAAGGACTGTTGGGCAAAACTAAAGCGTTCTCTGGGAACGACCACGATGGTGACATTTGGCCGGTTTAACGGCTGATCTGCCGGTTGCTCTAACCTCTGTGCCTGGAATTTATTAGATGTGGGTGTTGGGACTATCATAGTATCGACTTCGTTAAAGGATTGAAGAAAAAAACGCGCTAGTTAGGAGAGAGAAATGGCTTCTGATATGTCTGTAATGGGGCGATGGTGAGCTGGTATGGTTCTCGACTGATGGGCTGCAACGATAGATTGATAGATGGTAACCAGTTCGTCGTTAAGGGTATTAAGGTCATACAAAGCTTTTACTTTCTGACGACCGGCTTTACCCATGGCACTCCAGCGATCTGCGTTGTCGATGAGGGTGCTTAGTTTGTCTGCGATCGCATCCGCATCCCGCTCGGGCACCAGATAACCCGACACTCCATTTTCCACCAGTTCTGGAATGCCCCCATGCCAAGTGCTGATAACGGGTAGACCCATGGCCATAGCTTCTTTGAGGGTATTGACAGGAGCATCTTGATCACCATCCTGGGCGGTCACGCTGGGGGCTAAGAACAGATGACAGTTATCTAAAATCTCGATGATTTCTGCCTGGGTTTTCCAGCCTAAAAGCTTGATAAAGTTGGTCGCATTTAGCTCCTGAATCAGCTGCTCAAAGTGGCCTCTAAGAGGACCTTCTCCAATAATCTTTAGCTCGATGTTGGGATATTTGTGGATTAAACTGGCCGCTGCCCGAATACAATATTCGATGCCCTTTTTCTCCGATAGACGACCGACGGTGGCCACCCTGATGGCTCCGTCAGCAGGCATGGTGCGTGGCGTAAACCTGAACTTGTCACAGTCAATGGCCGACCCGTGGATCAAGATTTTATTTTCTGAACACCCCAACCCGAGAATACGCTGGCAGAAAAAATCGCAGTTGGTTAAAAAGAATTCTCCCCGTTGGAGCAAGTCATTGTAAATGTGAGGGCCTTTCTGACGTAGATGGACGCTGATGTCTCGTCCCCTAAAGTGGGTGATTAGACTACCCTTGAGCAGATCCAGATCCCGTAACCGTAAAGCAAATGTCCCCCAGCCGCCAAACTGGGCATGAATAATGTCGTAGGTGGGACAATCTAGAAAGGGAAGACCTTGATAAAGCAATCGCAGTGATGCGGCCTCTCGACCAAATTTAAACACGTTGACAAGACGTAGCCAGCGTAATGAGCCCACCTGGCCAGACTGAAACAATAGTTTAAGGGCGTTACCTAGACGGGGAAGAAAATTTCGCGGTGGTACCGGAGTGCCATAGGTGGTTTTGGCAATCAGATCATAGTCTTGAACAATGGGATGGACCTTGGGGCAATCCTTTGGAGGACCTTTGATAGCGTAAATGTGTACCTCGTGGCCACGATCAATCAGTCCGGCAATCTGGTTCAGAATAAACGACTCAGAGAGTAAGGGGAATTCTCCAACAATAAATGCAACTTTCATTGTGTTTCGGTCCTATGCTTTAAGGGTTTGTTTTGATAAATTCAACAACATTTGGGGGATTTGGCCTCTGGAAATAATAGAGACCAGGGTGATATATCCAAGAACAATAACCAGGGGCTGCACCATATATTTGGCGGTGCTATTAGCTAAGGGGAGGGCCATGGCCATGGCTACCATAAGGATGGTGGCCATAGTGGGTAACACTACTGGCTGCACCAGCCTCCAGAGTGGCCATCCCGTGACTCGGCTGGTGGCTAGCCAAAACCAGAGCGATGCCCCCAGCCCCATGATCAAAGCTGTTGTTAGGGCAATTCCCTGCAGCCCTCCCAGCTGAATGCTGAAATAAAAGGCGGGGAGTGAAAGGGGAATCAGCAACCAGTTGATGGCGGCGTTGACGTCAGGATGATCCAGGGCATTGAGCGCTGTTCCCAGGATGGACATAAAGCCTCGGGCATAGGCAAAAATTAGAATAATCTGAAACAGTTTGACTACAGGTTGCCAGGAGGGGCCATACACCAGAGGAATCAGCCAGGGGGCGACAACAAAGGCAAGGCCATAAAATGGAGCTGAGGTAATGGCACAGAGTTCCAACAGTTTGCCAAGATAGCGTTGTTGGTCAGCATTATTTTTTTGAGACAACACCGAGAAGTTAATGCGGTTCATTTCTGCAAAGGCAAACATGGGTAACATGGCCAACTGGTAGGCCAGGCTATAAAATCCCAGAGCGTGAGCCCCTAAAAGTTTGCCGATCAGGAGATTATCACCGTTGGTGTTGACATAAACAGCCAGGTTAATGCCCACCAGGCTGTTGATAAAGCCGCCCACCTGTTTTAAACTCTCTCTGTTGGGAATGGGATGATATTGGAATTCGTAACCGCTAAATCGAACCCTGAGGATTGTTTTTACTAGACTGGACCCGAGTTTTGCGATCGCAAATGACCACACTCCATACCCTAATGCCGCTAGCAGCAATGCTCCCCCAAACCGGACAGCGTTGCTGCAGGCAGATGCGATCGCCACTTCTCGAAATCGCATTTTTCGCTGCAATACCGCCCCATGACAGCCAGCTCCAGCGCTGATGAGTAAACTAAATGAGGCACACAGCGTTAGCGAAAATACCAGGGGCTCCTGGAAAAAACGAGCTGCCCCATACCCCAGACCTATCTGTAGCAAAAAGAGCACAATCGAGACATTGATGCCCAAACTGTATACAGTGTTGACCAGGGTCTTATTCTTTAGCCCCCGCTGCACTAGCACTCCTGCAATGGCAGTATCTTTGAACAGAGCTGTCAGCTGGGTGACAACTAAGACCATGCCCCAGATGCCAAACTGTTCAGGGGTAAGCAGACGCACGAGAAAGATTTGGGCAATAAATCGAATGCCCTTAGTGACACCAAAGCCAGAGCTAAGCCAGAGGATACTGTTGATAATTTTAGATGAATCGATCTTAGCCATGGGGATAGTTGTTTTCAGAAAGTAAGGGCTGGTCTTGGCGTTGGAATTACATTGGGAAAGATCTTCCAACAACGTCGTACCAAACAACAATGCGATAACCTGATTAATTGACCCCGCCGTAACCCCTATTAATGCCATGAAGGACACCCCAGTAGGCTGGGTCCTAGGGCGGCCTCCCGGCCCTAGCCATGGGGGTTTGGGGAACTCGGAGGGACCCCAAGCAACCGGTTTTGGTTCCCTCCGATCAATCTCGATTCAATATGGACGAAGTAGTCAGCCTCACAGATTTTCCCTGATGAACACGAAACGACCCTACCCAGGACTGGAAAAAGGGGACTCGGTATCTGAAGCATAATTGAGACAACCTACTAACCCTGATAAATCAACCGATGAGGTATTTCCTTTAGGGCCAGTTGACGACCCATATTTCCTAATCTTTCTCGTAGCTGGGGGTCTCGACAAAGTCTCACCAGGGCATGGGCAATGCCTTCATCATCGTTTGCTGCTACTAGCAAGCCATTTTTTTCATGATGTACCGCATCGACCACACCACCCACATTGGTAGCGAGCACTGGTTTACTAAAGTAGCCCGCCTCTGCATAGACAATGCCAAACCCTTCGATACTGCCAGCGCTCACCTCAAAGGTGGTCAGCATGGTAAAGACATCGCAGGCTGCATAATACTGGGCTAAGTCCTGGTCAGGGACAAACCCAGCAAAGTGGATATGCTTGGCCAACCCTAATGTTGTTACCAAACTCTCTAGCTCTGCCTGCATCGCTCCTCGACCGCAGATGATGTAATGCACATCTAACCCTTGGGCGAGTAGGTGGGGAAGATTACGAATCACGCGATCAAATCCTTTGCGTTTGACGAGACGACCAACAGATAATAAAACGGTGGCCTCGTTGCTAATGCCGTAGCGATGGCGGATTTGTTGACCGCTGCTGGACCCTGCCAGGGCATATGAGCGAAACTTGGTCGTTCTGACAGTGGGGTTAATGATGTAGGTGTTAAGGGCTATAGGGAGGTGCGATCGCAAATATTGCTCAGTAAATGAACTGTTGCAAATCACTCCTTCTAACCGTTGTAACGTCAAGCGAAATAGAGATTTAATTACGGGTAGTTTAAGCGGGCAGAGCAGATCATTGCCATGGAGGTATATAAACGCTTTAACCGGTAACACATAGGTCAGCAATAGAAAAGCTGGAAAGTCATATCCATGGCACCACTCGATTGAACAAAAAGAGTAACGAGCACTGAGCCTGAGGGCCATCATAAAAGCCCCTACCATGTTCAAAATCTGTTTGAGAATACGTCCCCAGGCGTTGGACGGTAGCCAACCAGGTAGCCACCATCGGTAAATTAGAAACGGTTGTTGGTTGTCAAAAAAACTGGTATCACAACTACCTGCGGTCAAGAGAATGACTTTGTCAGGGTCTTGTAAACAACGACTGTAAACATACTCTTCGATGCCCCCCTCCGCCGGTAAGAATGTGCGAGTGATGACTAAAATATGTCTTTGACTGGTTTGGCTGACAGCCAGATTAAGCGGGTAACAACTGTCTAACATGGTTCTAAAGATGTAGGGGTAGATGCAGCATTGAGGGTTTGAACAAGGGATAGAAACTGGGATGAGGTGTCTTCCCAGACATAGGCATCTTTGATGCGTTGATAGCCAAGCTCGGCCATGCGTTGTCTCACCAGCGGTGAACTAATTAGGCGAGATATCGCCCAGGCCATGGCTGGAATATCTTTGGGGGGGATCAAGAGACCATTTTCCCCATCGGTGACGAGATCAGGCATGGCGGATGTATTGGTGGTAATAATCGGCAGCCGATAGTGCATAGCCTCTATCAACACGATGCCAAAGGTTTCCTTGAGGGAGGGCAGAACAAAGATATCGGAGGTGGAATACAATCGCCTGATGTTGTCCTGATCCTCACCATTGTGGAAATAGACATCCTCCTCCAGTCCCAATGCTGCCACCTGTTTCTGGAGCTTTTTATAGTAGACGGCGTTATCTTTGACATTGCCTACCAGATGGAGCTTAAACTCACCTCGATTTGCTTGGGCATAGGCTTCGATCAAATAGCGAATACCCTTACGTGGAATATAGTTAGCAACACAGAGAATCTTTTTCTCATGGCGAACAGGTTCTTCCAGCGGAGGGACCATGGCAAATTTTTCTCGATCTAAACCTGGCTGAAACACATGTAACTTAGACGGATCAATCCCGAGAGAAACGACCTCTCGCTTAGAATACTCACTGCTCAGCACCACCACATCAGCAAAACTGAGATAGAACCTTTCCAACCAGCGATAAATTGCTCGCCTCATCACACAGGGATCACAGCTGTCGTAGGGAGAAAAAAGATGGACAACAATGGCGATCTTGTTCTGACGTATGTACTTTTGGATCAGGTTGGTGAGTACGAGATAGCGACTGAAGTAATGGTCTTCGATGAAGATGCCATTATATTGATAAAGGGCAATGGCCAATATGATGCTGATGATCAAATCCCCTACCACCGGGAGTCTGCCCAGTCTGAGATAGTGGCGATAGTTGTGTAAACTAACAAACTCCTGTTCCAGATCCGTCGCTGCAAAATATTCAGCAACTTTATAGTTGTAGAGTTCTCCACCGGTTTGGGGAGGAACTGCCCCTGATAAAAAGATAACTTTTTGCATGGTACTCTCCAAAAAACTCAACAAAATCCTTGGCTGGGCCATGTCAGACGTGCGCCCGTGGGGGGAATTGTGACTGTGTCGTTGGCAATAGATTGACTAGCTGCATCATTCTGCTGGCATAGGTTTCAGGACTACAGGTGTGTCTCACCCACTGCTGCCCCTGCCTGAGGATGTTTTGGGTATCTTGCCCTGCGATCACCTGAATAATTTTCTCGGCCACCTGGGGCGCATTGTGGGGATCCACAACCCAGTCAGGGGCAAAGTTTTGCAGAATTTCATTAATACCACCGGTATTGCTGCCCACCACAGGTACACCACAGGCAATGGCCTCCACCACGGTGCGACCAAAGGGCTCCCGTGGCGCTAGGGTGACCACAATGTCAGCATACCTGTAGTAGGCTTCAATCTCAAACGTATTGGGTAAAATCAAAAGCCGATCGGCCACCCCCCAGGCTTGGGCCTGTCTTCGTAGCGCCTGGGTGCGTGTTTTGCCTGCAGAACTGTCTTCCCCAATGATCACACTGTAATAGTCATATCCCCTATCCTTGAGGGCGGCCAAAACAGGGGGGATTGCCCTTAAATTTTTATCATTAACAATATTGGGCTGATTGATCCGAGATGGAGTCAGGATGAATTTAGCCCCCGATGTTACCAAATACCTGATGTTGTGGGGAGGCAGAGAATTATCAGCCATAGATCGGTGAATGCGGTTCAGGTCCACTGGCTGATAAAGGATCCCCTTTAGATTTGGCATGATTTGTCGGACATGATCAGCTGTGAAGTGAGAATTACAAATCACCTGGGGAGATAAACAGGCAAAGGTAAACTTTCTAGCTAATCCGCCCAACCTATTGTTAGAAAGGGCCAAATCATGACAAAAATGAAAGACAGGTCGCTTACTCCTGCGTAGTTTGTAGGATGCTCGAACGAGCTTTGGTAAGCGGGAGCGCCAAACACTGTTATCTAGCAGTAAGGGCCAATGGTTTGGCTGTTGATATACCCAATTTAGGGATTGATTAAAGAAACCACCTGAGGGAAGATCTAATACTTCTAGACTGTTCTTTAAACCGGCCTCAGTACAGTAGCGCTCCATCAAGGAACCTGCCCGCACTAAAACTCGCAACCGTTCAGTCATATTGAGAGACTGAACACCTCTGAGCAAGAGAGAAAGACTGACCATAACACCGCCAAAGGCGTTGCTGTAGGCGGGAATGATCAAAAGTTTTTTATCTTGGCTGACCGATGCAAGCATAATGCCTTTTAAGATTTCACTAAGGGCTGGTGAGATAGCTCAAAATTTTCAGGTTGTTTTCCCGTTAGTTTGAAACGGATATAGCGTTTAGGTCCAAATCTCAAAATTGCGATGCCATCCTCTGGAGAAAGGGCACAAATACAGCGTCGCAATATACGCTCTAAGGTATCTTTGGTCGGTTGCCCCAGATCTCTAGCCTCGTTTAAGGTTAACCAAAGAATGGTCAAGGCTTCCTGGAGCGAGCCCCGCCCTGTTTGCAGTGTACTGATGCTGCGAAAGTCTGCATCTCGGGAGATGTCAAATTTTTCTGTTTGGCTCAGCGTCAGAGCTGTCTGGTTAATACAGTCTGCGGTATCTTTTCTCTGTTCTAAGATATAGGCAATATTGTCGGTCTGCCCCCGGCGATTTTTGCCATGTTTTCGATAAAACATCAGCGGTTCACCAATCATCCCAACCTGTCCATAAAAGGGAACGGTGGCCGTTAAATAGGTATCTGCAGCCCGAGGACGAGGAGGAATGGGTAACACCTTGTCCAACACCGTGCGACGATAGCATAGAGCAGAGGTGATGGCCCAAGCGTAACGCCCCCATTTGAGTAGTAAGGGCTGTACGTTTCCCTGGTTAAAGAAGGTGGGATCGCGGCCCATAATGTTGCCATCTTTATCGATGGATGTACGACCATGGGAAATTTGAACCCACTCTGGATGAGTCTCAAATGCTGCTACGACCTTTTCCAGTTTGTCTGGTCGATAGTAGTCGTCGGCATCGAGAAAACAAATGATGTCGCCGCTTGCCTGGGCCAATCCAGCGTTAAAGGCGGCTCCCTGACCAGAATTGGCTTGAAAGACTGATATAAGACGATGGCTGTAGGACTGAATGATATCGCGAGAGTTGTCGGTGGACCCGTCATCAACCACAATTAACTCAACGTTTGAGTATGTTTGATTGAGAACACTTTCAATTGCTTCAGTGATAAAGCGTCCATAGTTGTAATTACTAATGATGACGCTAACAAGTATTGATGGCTCCATCTCATCACCTTTGGGGTTTTAGGAGGATACTTATTTGAAGGCGTTGCTGATCCTCGGTATGATTTTATCGGTGAGCTACTGTCCTATGGTATATCTCACCGATCGGTTCATCCTCTAAATCAGCAACGGCTATTTGAACAAAATACTAGCAGTCGAATATCAAGAAGTTGATAAGACTGTAGCTGTTTGTTCTTTAACCTTTCAAAATGATATTGACAGTCGAATATCAAGAAGTTTGTAAGATTAGTAAAAAATCTGATAGGTTCCGTTTTGTATCTCTAAAAACCATTTTTATCAAAGCTTTCAAGGGCTATATTTAATGTCAGAACATTCTCTTTTTATATTTAATCCTTCATAAAGCATCAAAACAAAGGGCATAAAAATCTTCTAAACCTTGCATATAAACACTTCTATTTTGATGTTGCAAACACTTTAAAAAAGTTTGATAGCTCTTATCAAGTTCTTGATCTTCTCTTTCTAAACTCACAACCATACCTACAAACACCCTATGCAGAGGTAACGGTATGAAGTTAGCCCTGGTTTGCACGTCAGGAGGGCACTTTTCAACCATGAAAAGCTTGCGTACGTTCTGGCAAGACCATGAAAGAATTTGGATTACCCACCCGGATGCGGATACTAAATGTCTTGAAAAATGGGGGGAAACAGTTTATTGGCTGCCCTATCAAGCGCCTAGAAAAGTGACCGACTTAGTCCGTAATTTGCCTGCTACGGTTCGAATCCTCAGGGATGAATCGCCAGATCTGGTGATCTCTACCGGTGCCAGTATCGCTGTCAATTTTGGCTTTGTGGCAAAACTACTCAATATGCGATTTGTTTTTGTTGAAAGCATTTCGCGATCGCAAGATCTAAGTCTTTCTGGCAAACTGGTCTATCCCATCTGTGATGAGATGTATGTCCAGTGGGCGGATTTGTGCAAACGCTACCCCAAAGCTCGATTTCAGGGGCATGCCATTCGCAGTCGTATATAAACTATGTTCCCCTTTATTGCTCCATTTACCCATGATTACTATTACCCTCGGCACTATTTCCTACCCGTTTCATCGAGCTACAGCCTGGCTTGCGGATCTGCTAGAGCAAAACATTATTACTGAACCTGTCTTTCTCCAGTATGGTGTCAGTGATATTTCTCGATTGGTTGACCATAGCCTGGTAACAGCATTACCAAAAACGTCTTATCCACACCTGGTGGAAATGACCCAGCAATCTCGATTAGTGATTTCCCATGCGGGTCAGGGGTCCACCCATGATCTGGCGAGTCGAGGTATACGCTTTGTTCTGCTACCTCGATTGGCTAAGTATGGAGAACATGTGGATAATCATCAGCTCACCTTTGCCCAGAGTATTTTGCCAGGACCAGACTATTATTGTCTCTCTAAAGCTGATCTAATCGCGTCGATTAAATCTCCTCCTGTTGTTATCAATCAACCGCTGTTGCGGGGACCTGATCTGTCCCAGTATCTCCGGTCAGTTTATCCCGCTGCTGTGGGGTGCCCGTCCTATTAAGCGAAAGAATCTTACGTGAACTCTTGGCTCAACTATGCAGCATTTTTTTGCGATCGCACTCAGACATTGGAAACCCGTCGCTTTCCTCAATATTCTGATTATCGGTTTTGCCACCCACAACATTTTATCGGTTGAAGAAACCTGGACCGCTGATGCTCAGGTGATTTTGCCCAACACCACCCGAGATCTAAATCTAGATCTTGGAGAGTTTGGCAAACTGCAGGGGGGACAGGGGCTGACCTTTTCATCTCAGCTCGATTCTAGAGAGATTTTGGCGTCTATTATGACCAGTACCGATGCGGTGCGCCAAGCCTGGGAGTCCGATCCCGAACATCACCTCTATGATCGACTAGAAACTTATCAAAAGCTGTTTGAGGTCAAAACTAATGCTGAATCGACAACAATTTCCTTAGTCGCTGAAGGCTCTACTCCTGAGGTGTCCCAAGTGCGACTAAATCTGTTTATTAATGCATTTCAACAGCGGTTAAGGGATCTGCGGGCCGATGATGTGACCCAGCGAACCGCCCTGATTGACCAAGAACTGGCGGAGGTCTCCAAAGATCTGGACTTAACAGGCCAAGCCTTGGTCACTTTTCAAGAACAATATGGGGTGGTGGACAGTGATGAACAAACCCAAACGTTGATCAAGTCTATCAATACTCTAAGCCTGACCCAGGGACAGGTGCTGGCTGACTACCAGGCCAGCAGCCTACGCCTGGAGAACCTGGTTAATCGTCTTAATCAAACCCCTGAGCAAGCAGTCTTAGCCCTTCAGCTTTCTGAGGATCCAGGCTATCAGTCTATTCAAGCTAAGCTCTCAGCCCTGAATGTGGAGTTGCTTGAAGCCCAGTCCCTGTTTACCGATGAGCATCCTCAGGTGGCCTATTTGCTGACTCAGCAGGCCAAACTCGTTGCCGATCAGCAAGCCTATATTGTTCAAAGTACCTCTGGCTTACCTGGGGTGAATACCTCAGCAGGACAAACCTACAGGGCTTTGATTCAGGAGATGGTACTGACCGAGAGTGAAACTTATGGCTTACAAAAACAAGCATCGCAGTTAGCAGATCAGTTAGAACAGTTAACGAGCCGCCTTGCCCAAATGCCATCAGTCCATGTACGGTTGCAGGCTCTGCAGCGAGAATATGATATTGCCCAAGAGGTCTATAAAAGTCTCCTGACCCAAATCGAGACCAACCGAGTTGATGCCTTTAGCACCTATCCAGTGGTACAAGTGCTGGATCAGCCCACTGCCAGTACCCGACCCTCTGGTCCTGGGAAACGCCCCATCGTTGTAGGGGCTTTGCTGGCATCT
The DNA here is from genome assembly GCA_038534515.1 of Cyanobacteria bacterium J06554_1. Classification (GTDB taxonomy): domain Bacteria; phylum Cyanobacteriota; class Cyanobacteriia; order Phormidesmidales; family Phormidesmidaceae; genus Leptothoe. The sequence continues at coordinate 57,604 of JBCAWO010000024.1, read as the reverse complement.
CTCCTGGGTAGTACGGCTATTGTGCTCTATCTAGAACAACAAAATCCTTTACTTACTCTTGCTGATTTATATAAGACTAATCTGCGGCCCTTAGGTAAGATTCCTAACCTTAAACAGTTAACGCCAGGAGAACTAGAACCGCTCACGTCGAGCCTGGCTTTTCAACAACTGGCCACGGTGATCAGTAAAACGTTGCCTGTGTCAGCTTGTTTGATGGTGAGTAGTGCGATTCCTAAAGAAGGCAAGACCACCGTAGCATTAGGACTTGCGATCGCACTCAGCCATCTCGGCTTCAAAGTGTTGTTAATCAAAGATGAAACTCGTAACGAACCTCAGTCATGGAGTAGCGACTACCCACCCCGACAAATTCCCAACAGTCCACAAATTGCCAATCCTCAGCCCTTTGCATCCACCACCCTTCAGCCGGGGTTAGACATCGCCTCCCTGGAGTCCCAGCCCCTCAGCGACAATCAAATCTGTCGATTTGAAGCCTTTGGCAAACTGCTGCATATGGCTCAGCATGCCTGCAACTATGACTACATTTTGGTCGATAGTGCCCCCCTCAGTACCAGTAGCGAAGCTAACTGGCTCATGGCTCAAATCTCTAATCTATTACTTGTCGTTCGCCCCGGTATGAGCTACCGTCACCCTTTTGCAGAAAGTTTAGAACAGCTAACCCAGACCCAGGTAAATGTATTAGGGGTTGCCGTTAATGGTGCTGATAGGTAAACAATATGAACCCTACAAACAATTACTTAAGGCGGCAAGACCCTACCATTTCTCTGCAATCCCAGGATATTTTTTCAAATTTCTTACCCAAATGGAATCTCCTTACTCGATCTGAAAAAGTAACCACTCTGTTAATTACCCTCACCCCTCTATGGTGGCTTCTGGGCTGGAAACACTTTTTTATTCTGCTAGGCATTGGACTCATTACCCATGACCTGTGGCGGCACAGAAAAATACAATTAAAGCTTCCCAGTATATCTGTTGTCGCGTTACTGGTATTTTGCGCCTACACCCTTATTTCCCAATATTTTTACAATGCCTACCAAGGTAATTCTTTTAGCCCCAATGCTATCTTATCTGCCCTGAATACCTATGCTGGACCTGGGATTATTCTGTGGTACTTACAAAGCCATAATATTCGTATTCGTTGGCAGGTGGTCGCCTGGTCTTTTTCAGTACTTATGCTTGTCATGCTGCTGTTTTGGCTGGTCATTTATGTTGGCTGGCAACAAATCCATTACGATCCCCCCCGATCCCTATATGGTTTGTTAACGGGCAAGAGTGAGCTATATGTTCCTGGCGCTGGCAATAGTAATTATTTGATTCCTTATTTCGCTACTGATGAATCGTTTATTCCCGGTTTTGTACGATACGTTTACTTTTTCTCTGGACCTGAGGCACTGGCTCTGATTGCTGGATTTACCAGCTTGCTAGCGTTGGAACTTAAACCCAGAATGTGGTCAATTGGACTGTTTGCGATCGCAATCTTTATCCTATTGACCAGTGGCACCCGGTCCGTGGTGATTGTATTGCCGTTGATTTTAATAGTACATGGACTATTCTCCCTTCGTAACTCATGGGGCACGTGGTTTCTCTGTCTATTCTTAGCTACGCTGAGCTTTACCACCCTCTCAATGCCACCGATCACCAATTATCTTTTTGACACCGTGACCAACACCGTAGAAATGGTTGGTGAGGCTAGAGCAGACTCTACCGAGGTACGAGGTGATATTTATCGAGAGACCTTAGATGGCATTATGCAAGGGTCTAACCGACAATTTTTTTTGGGCCATGTCACCACGGGCAAAACTGTTTTACCAGGATATGATCCTGCTAGAATCGGTTCCCATAGTTTTTGGTTAGGCACTTTACTCTATCGATCAGGCGTCATCGGCAGTTTTATCTTTGTTGTTTTTTGGCTATCCCTAATCTGGATAACGTGTCGAAGATCTGCACAATCGCTCAGCATTTGTAGGCCGTTATTTATTCTATTAACAGTCTCGCTGATAGTCATGGAAATAGAAATGCCTGTGATGGCCATCGCCCTTTTATGTGTTGTAATGCAGGATAAATCATCAAATAGTTCTCTAATTGGTTCGAATTACGGGTAGCTCTAAAGTTGTAAGGATAGGCTAATGTATAGCCATCAAATCGTGCATCGTCTTTATCATCTCCTCCTCTCTTCCGAACTGCCCTGATTGTGGTTCTGCTGACGTCGTTAAGAACGGTATGATTCATAACGGTACGCAAAATCATCGATGCACAGCAACAATCTAACTAAAATCCAGCAAACGCCGCCACAAAGCAAGCCCCATTCACCAAAGCAGTGATGGTAGCACCAACAATGACACCCTTCATCATGCCAAACCGACGACGGCGTTTAAACCGAAGCACCAGCGGAATTACATAAAGCAGCTGCCAAAACAAAAAGCCCATGGAGCCCACAACCCATATAGTCAGAAAACTATAGCCTCCCATCAGCATGCCGATACCAAAGCCAAGGGCAAAGATGAGGGTAGCCGCGATGCCATGGAATGCCATGAGTACCATAAACCCACCCACAATCTGCGCTATTTCATTTTGATCAGGATTATTCGTCATAATGGCCGTTTAGTAAGTGACACCTGGCATTTTGTTCCTTTGATGTAGGGCTGTGATCGTCTCTTGCCCAGCGCTGCCCTCCCGATAAAACAGATTGTAGGTATCAAACGGAATAATGCGTCCGTCTGGGTGAACAATGTGAATACAGGAGCGTTTGACTGAGCGCACATCAAAGTTGTAAGCATCCATAAACTGCACAATCATAATGCGAAAAATGTTCTCGTAGGTGAGTCCAGTGGGTACTGGGACCAGCGGTAGACAGCAAAGCAGCTGCTTTAGAGATGTGGCAGCAGAGCTGGGAGAATGACTGGTAGAAAACAAATCAAAAATTTGTTGCTTGAGTTCTGGATGCTGCTCGTACAAAACTGAGTTTGGTACCATATCCACAAAAGTGGGGGTGTCAAATAACCCCGTTAGTGGGACAACCTTACCCTGAACTTTGAGGGCATAGGCCATGGCCAGGGAATCCGGATGACAGGGTACCGGCAGAATATCCTGGGGTTTGAAGTGATGGGTTTGTTCCAGGATGGCACGACGGACTTCCGTGAGGGTGTAGCGATTTTGTTTGGGTTCAAATCCCTCTAACCGCCCAGCTGCCTGGACCGGCTGAAACGTTACCCCACGGACACAGCGCTGTTGTAGAGCAAAGTCGATGATTTTGCCAATTTCATGATCGTTTAACCCCTTTTTTACGGTGACCACTAGCGTAGTGGAGAGATTAAATTCGTTTAATCGGGCCAGGGCCTGTTGGCGGATGGCCCGGAGGTCTGCCCCCCTCAGTTCCCGTAGCGTATCGGCCTCAAAGCTATCAAACTGCAGGTAAATTTCTATACCTGGTTTGTAATGGTTTAATCGCTCACAAAAGGCTCGATCCTGGGCAATTTTTAGACCGTTGGTGTTGATCATTAAATGTTTGATCGGTCTGGCCTTGACCAAATCCATCACAGCAAAAAAGTCTGGATGGATTGTGGGTTCTCCACCGCTGAGCTGCACCACCTGGGGTTCACCTTCGTTGGCAACAATCACATCGAGCATTTGTTCAATCTCGGCCAGGGTACGATGGCGACGACGCTGAGCCCGACCCCCCAGCTCATCTGCACCAGAGTCTGCATAGCAAATAGGGCAGGTGAGGTTGCAGCGCTCGGTTAGTTCGATCAGGGTTAAACAACTGTGTTGTTCGTGGTCTGGACAAAGCCCACAGTCGTAAGGACAGCCGTATTTGATCGGTGTGTTGAACTTGAGGGGTAAGTCTCCCGGCTTGATAAATGCCTGGGTCTGCCGGTAATAATCAATGTCGTCGGCAATGAGGACCTGTTCTCGACCGTGGGTAGGGCAGTGCTTTGCCAAATATACTCCGTTATCCTGGAAGATAATTTTTGCCTCTACCTTGGTTAGACATTGGGAACACAGGCTATTGGTGAGACCATAAAACAGGTAGGGGCGAGTGGGCATAAGATTTATGAAGAGACTAGTGGATAATTAAGGAGCGTCGAGATAGCTGACGGCAGGCGTAGAGAAAGCCCAACAAACAGGCAATCTGCACCGCACTCAAGCCAAACAGCAAATGAAAGTCGGGTTTGAGAAAATCAATTAGAAAGCGAAAGCCAAGGTAACCGGCCAGATATATCTGGAACAGAGTGCCGGAACGGTAGGGAGATTGTTTACGCCAGACAATGGCCACCCCCAACAGTATCAAAAATGCAATTTCATAGAGCTGGGTGGGATGTCGCAAAATGCCATCGCCAAAGTCCACCCCCCAGGGCAAGGTGGTGAAGGTGCCATAGGTGCGATCGCGCAGCCCTGTCAAAAAGCAGCCAATTCGGCCAATGGCGGTGCCCACCAGTAAGGGATACACAAATACATCCCCGGTGGACTGAGTCACCCCAATCCAGGATTTTGTGATTTCTACGCCGATTAGCCCCCCAAGCAGCGCCCCCACGATGGTTTTTCCCTGGGCAATCAGCAACAGCCACTGCTGCCAGTCGAGCCAGAGTAAGTCTATATGCTGCAATAAGACTAGGGCTTTAGCCCCGACCACGGCCCCCACCATCCCTCCGGCGATCACAGAAGTTCTCTGGGTCATGGGCAGCGGCTCTGATCTGAGGTTGCGCCAGAGCAGCAGCCGAAACGCTACGGCATACCCCAAAAACTCAAACAAAAAGTGGGGATGGATTTTCCAAGCACCCAGCCCTATGTAAACGGGAAACTGCATTGTGGCGTTGCCGCTAGCGTCCCACGGATTTTAGCGATTGGTTTTGTGCGATCGCATCTCTATTCACAGAACTTATCCCAGGGTTTGGCAATGCAATCCGCGCCAGGCCGCAAAATTAGGCTTATGGGCGGTGAAAAATATCCTGCTGGTCTCAGTCGACCGTTTTCTGGAATTTAACCGGGGTTCCAGGTTTTTGAAACAGAGGAAATAGGAGCATCCACGGTAGCTGGGTCGCTCTCAGGTCGTTCTCGTACTCCGATAATCCAATGGTCATCTCTCTATGGCTAACCGAGGGGCAGGCTCGATAGGTGCCAAATAAACGGTCCCACCAGGGGATATTAAAGCCAAAATTGCTGTTGGTTTCTGCCACCCGGCTAGAGTGATGGATGCGATGCATATCTGGGGTAACGACACCCAGACGCAACACCGGGTCCAGTTTGCTTGGCAGACGTACATTGCCATGGTTAAACATGGAAGTGGCATTGAGGATGAGCTCAAAAATCAGAACGGCAATAGCTGGAGCCCCCAACAGCAGCACAACGGTGGCTTTGCCCACCATGGACAGCAGGATTTCAACCGGATGAAAGCGTAACCCCGTGGTGACATCAAAATCGAGATCAGCGTGGTGAATCTTGTGAAACCGCCATAGGATAGGCAGGGTATGAAACAGAATGTGTTGCAAATAGGTGGCAAAATCTAAAAAGATAATAGACAGAACTATGGTTTGCCAGGGGGCAAGGGAAATCAGATAAAACAGTCCCCACTGCTGTTCTTGGGCGATGGTGGCCACACCGACGGCAGCGAGGGGAAATATCGCGCGCACCATAGCTGTACCCACAACCAATAGCCCAACATTGCTAAACCAGCGCATTGCTTTAGGCGCTGAGGGTCGGCGGCAAGGGGCGAGCGTTTCCCATATCCTCATCAAGACGAGAATGCCAAAGAAAACACCGAATCGAACCATGGATTCGTGCTGCAAGGGGACTGGCTCACTGCTCATCATTCTGGGTATCTCCAAATGGATAGGGTATGGCTATGATTGTGAGTCAGTTAGCCGTTGTAGCTTAAAGCTTTCAGGAATAGCCATTGTCCTAACTAACCTGACAGATGCAATATAAAAAAATGTACGTATGATTACGGATAGTTCAAGTTGGACCCTGGACGATTCTACGACAGACTTCCACTATGTTCTTTGGCCTATGGTTAAATTTTTGGGGTTTATATATCGGCTCGCAAGGGCTGGTATTAAAGCCGATTTGGGAAGAAAGTCGAGTGTTTCTGAGCGTAGCTGTGGTCGGTTTGGCCATCTGTCTTATGGCTGTTTCTCTACAGAACTATCGCTTAAACCAGGAAGCTAAGCTGCATCAGCAGGTTGAAAGCGGTTTGCGCAGCAGCGAAGCCCATTATCGGGCTTTAATCAATGCTCTGCCTGACCTGATTATGCGCATTAACCGGGCGGGCATTTATCTAGAATTTTTAGCATCGCCTGACTTTCTCATCCTAGGGAACGATCCGTCCACATGGGTTGGCACCCACGTGGACGAACGGCTGCCGCCAGAGCTAGCGCAAAAACGCTTAGAGGCTATCCAAAAATCTTTAGAAACCCAGTCTATTCAAGTCTATGAGCAGGATCTGTCCATCGATGGTTCGGTGCAAATTGAACAGGTGCGGGTCATTCCCTACAGTGACGATGAGGTGCTGATACTGGTCCAGGATATTAGCGATCGCAAACGGGCTGAAGAGCGATTGCGGGTGAGTGAGCAACGGTTTCGCCGTGCGATCGCAACCGCCCCCTTACCGATTATGATCCATGCCGAAGATGGTGAGGTTCTCCACATCAACAGTACCTGGACCAATCTGACCGGATACAGCCAACAGGATATTCCCACCACCCAGGTCTGGGCACAGCTAGCCTATGGAGACAGGGCCCCTGAGGTGTTAGAAAACGTAATTACCAAAAAGTATGGGCTGGACGGTTGCCACAGTGAAGGTGACATAGAAATTACCACCCGCGACGGTCGTCAGCGGCTCTGGGCATTTAGTTCTTCGGTACTCGAGCAGCTGCCAGACGGTCGTCGAGTAGCCATCTCCATGGCGGTTGATATCACCCAAAGTCACCAGGCAGAAATGGCCCTCCGGGATAGTGAAGAGCGCTATCGCAGCATCTATCAACAGGCAGCTGTGGGCTTAGCCAACAGCACCCTGGATGGCAAATTCATCGATGTAAACCCCCGCTTTTGTGAGCTGCTGGGGTACTCTCGCGAGGAGCTGCTGGTCAAACCCCTCTGGGCCATCACCCACCCCGACGACCGCGCTGAAACCAAGGCCATGGCCCAACGACTATTTGCCAATGAAACTGCCCACTTTTTCTATGAGAAACGCTACCTGCGAAAGGATGGCAGTTTCTTTTGGTCCAACACAGGGATATCAGTAGTACGGGACGTTCTGGGCAAACCAAAACATACGTTAGCCGTCATCCGCGACATTAGCGATCGCATCAAGGTCCAAGAGCAGCTTAAGCACGATGCCTTCCACGATCAGCTAACCGGGTTACCTAACCGCAGCCTGCTCATGGAACGGCTAGAGCTAGCCCTAAAACGAACCAAACGGCATCCAGAGACCCAGCTGGCAGTGCTCTTCCTGGATCTCGATAACTTTAAGGTGATCAACGATAGCCTGGGTCACCAAATTGGGGATGAGCTCCTATTAGCGATTTCCACCCAGCTTAAACTGGTGATTCGAGAAACCGACCTAGCCGCTCGGCTGGGCGGTGATGAATTTGTTGTCCTACTAGAGGAGATCAGCGACCTGACGGAAGCAGTAATGGTGGCAGAGCGTATTTTAGAAGTTCTACAGTCCCCCGTTACCGTCGCCCAGCGAGAGTTATTTCCCAGCGCTAGTATCGGTATCGTCACCTCCACCCAGAAACATCACTATCAGGCCACCGATCTTTTACGGGATGCCGACGTGGCCATGTATTGGGCTAAACACAGCGGGCGAGGGCAGTATCAAGTCTTTGATCCCAGTATGCATTTGCAAGCAATCCAGCGATTGCAAATTGAGAACAACCTGCGAAAGGCTCTCAAAAATGAGAAATTTTTAGTTTACTACCAGCCAATTGTCAATCTAAAGACTCAGGAAGTTGAAGCTTTTGAGGCGCTGATCCGATGGCAGCATCCTGAGGAAGGGTTGTTAGGACCAGACCGTTTTATTGACATTGCTGAAGAAATTGGACTGATTTTACCCATGGGTGAGTGGGTGTTGAGCACAGCCTGTTGCCAGCTGATGAGCTGGCAACAGCAATTTCCTGAACGGCCTTTGACGGTTAGCATTAATCTTTCAGTGCAACAATTAGAAGACTCTCTGCTATTAAAACTAGAAGAGCTCTTAAAGCAATACAGCCTAAAGAGCAACACATTAATGCTAGAAATCACAGAAAGTATGCTGGTGCAAAATGTTGACGTCACCCGAGATTTACTTAACCGGTTTAGGGATAAGGGCGTCGGTATTGTAATTGATGACTTTGGTACCGGGTACTCTTGTTTGCGCTATTTACACCAGCTGCCGATTAATGCGCTCAAGATCGATCGCGGTTTTATCAGCCCACCTGAACCCGAGGTGCGTAGCGAAATCATTGCTGAATCGATCATTTCGCTATGCCAGTCCCTGGGTCTTAGGGCAATTGCTGAGGGCATTGAAACATCGGAGCAGATGAACTGGTTAAAGCAAGTTGGCTGCGATACGGGGCAGGGCTTTTATTTTGCCAAGCCGATGACGGCGGCAGAGGCGACTAAATTATTGGGAACGTCTTAGCTGCCGCTCCTCGGGATGACTTTATCTGACGGATGCTGGGCGGTGCCGTTTGCTTTTTACACCCCATATCGTTCAAATTCGCAGGTTGCCTCAGGAAATCTGTGCCGTGGAGTGTCTACATAAAAATTTCGATCCAGTACTGGCTGGATATGCTAAACCTGACTAAAACGTATTAGAGAACAATGACTAGTCGATATGTGGTAAGTGGTGCGCTGATGATGGCTACGGTGGGTGGTTTGGCCTATCCGGCCCATGGTCAGCTGGGGCAACCCACTCAGCTGGCTGTGGAGATCAGCGGCCTTAATCAGCCTGAAGGGCAGGTCTGTCTAAATCTATTTGATAGCAGTGTTGGGTTTCCCAGCAACCGGGATGAGGCCTTACAAACGGTGTGTATTGCTACGGCGGCGGATGCGCCTGTGTTGGCAACGTTTGAAAATTTGACCCCTGGCAGCTATGCTGTTTCAGCATTTCATGATGCTAACGGTGATAATGAGTTTAATCGCAACTTTGTGGGGATGCCCGCTGAAGGGTTTGGGTTTTCTAGAAATCCGGAAGCGCGTACGGGGCCACCGGAATTTGGTGATGCGGTGGTGTTGGTTGCAGGGGCAGAAACAAAGATTGAGATTGAGCTGAGTTATTTTTAGGGGTTGTTGGGAAACAAATTTATGATTTGGATGTGACGGAGGGGAGTTTAGATTTCCACAAGTAGGAGAAGAAACCCCACCGTGCAATAGGGGCTTATACCAAATCCGAATTCATTATGACAGACTTTTATACCAGACAGTACGGAGTGGCGCAGTCTCTTTATATCTGTCATGAGTGATGTTTACGACGCTTTTATTTCCTATGGTCGTGCTGATAGCAAGGAGTTTGTTGTTAAGCTATGTGAGCGGCTTACGGCGGCTGGTCATCGTGTCTGGTGCGACTTTAATGATATTCCCCTGGCGGTTGATTTTCAAAATCAGATCGATAGTGGTATTGAGAAGTCCCACAATTTTTTGTTTGTTATTTCACCCCATTCGATAAACTCACCCTACTGTACTAAAGAGATTGAGATCGCGCTGCACCATCAGAAGCGAATCATCCCCCTATTGCATGTAGAGGAGATTGATCAAGCGACCTGGCAGTCCCGTAATCCCCATGGCACCGATGCCCAGTGGAATGATTATCGGACCAAGGGACTGCATTCTAGCTTTCCTCATATGAACCCCCAGATTAGCAAGATTAATTGGGTGTACATGCGAGCAGGTCAGGATGATTTTGAGCAGTCTCTGTCAGGGTTAGAACAGATTTTTCATCGTCATCAGGCCTATGTGGAGCAGCATACTCAGCTGCTGAATGATGCGCTTGAATGGGAACGTAAGCAAAAACAGACGGAGTTCTTGCTGCTGGGGGAAACACGACAGCTGGCAGAACAATGGCTGAAGCAGCGATTTAAAGACGAACAGCCCCCCTGCAGACCCACAGATTTGCACTGTGAGTTTATCACTGAGAGCATCAAAAATGCCCACAGCAAGATGACTCAGGTGTTTTTGGCCTATGCTCAGGCCGATGTCAAGGTGATGCACGATATTCGGCGCTCGCTCCGACGGCAAGGATTTACAGTATGGAGTAACCAAACGGATATTCCCACGGGGGAAGCCTTTAAACGATTGGTAAATCGAGGTATTGAGGAGGCCGATACCATGGTGTATCTGTTATCTCCCAATTCTTTGCGGTCTCAGTACTGTCAGTATGAATTGAGATACGCAGTGGCCCTTAAGAAACGGGTGATTCCTATTTTGGTACAGCCCTTAACACCCGAGGACGATGATACTGAGCTAAAGTCTCTCCAGTATATTGATTTGACCAATAACGTACGCGCAGAAGATTATTTGCTGGATGAAAACCAGCTGATCAAAACCCTAAACCAGGACGCTGCCTACTACGCCCAACATAAGGATCTGTTGGTAAAAGCGCTGAAATGGAAACGGCAGCAGCAAAACTCTAGCGTGCTGCTGCGGGGGTACGATCTGCGTCAGGCGGAGACATGGCTAAAAACGGCTCAAGGGCGGGCGTCTTATCCGGCAACTGAGCACCACCATGACTATATTCAGGCGAGTTTAGCCCATCCACCACCGGCTTCGATTGATGTTTTTATCTCCTATTCCAGTGCTGATGCGGATATTGCTCGCACCTTAAATAGCGCATTGCAAAGTCAGGGAAAAACCACCTGGTTTGATCAAGAGAGTATTGCTGCGGGGACTGCCAATTTTCAGCAAGAGATTTATAAAGGTATTGAGATATCGGATAACGTCTTGTTTATTTTGTCGCCCCGGTCGGTCAATTCACCCTATTGCAAACAGGAAGTGGAGCATGGAGCGCGCTTTAATAAGCGGTTTGTTACTATTTTGCATCAGCCGGTCAATACGGCCGACCTGCATCCGGAGCTAGCTAAGGTGCAGTGGCTTGACTTTAGCCAGCAGCGGGGTAATTTCTCCACCCATTTTAACCACCTGATCCGCATCCTGGATACGGATCGGACCCATGTGCAGAGCCATACTAAGTGGCTGCAGCGATCGCTGGAATGGCAGCAGCAAGACCAGAGTAATGATTTACTGCTGCGGGGAGCCGAAAGTGCGATCGCAACCCAGTGGCTTCAAGATAGCCAAAAACATCAGAAAATTCCCGTCGTGACCGCGGGGCAAACGGCCTTTATTACCGCCAGTCAAGCTGCTCTCGAAGCAGAGACCCGCCGCGAAAAACGCCGCATGGTTGTTTTACAATCGTTGCTTGCTGGCGTCAGTGTTTTATTTCTGATTGCCACCGGTGCGATGACAGTTGTTTTTCAACAAAAAAGCAGGCTAGAACTCGATGAGCAGGCTGGAAAAGTGAGTCGCGCCTTGATTACTAAACCGGTGGAAGGACTGCTAGAGTCTCTCAAGCTGGCGGGGAAGAGTCGGGCCAGGCTGTGGGCACTGCCACCCTCCGTGCGTTCTACCCTGCGCAATGCCATTGGCATAACGGTAGAGAAAAATCGACTTGAAGGCCATACCGATGCGGTGTGGTCAGCGGTGTATAGCCCCGATGGTCAAACCATTGCCAGCGGAGGCTTTGATCAGACTATTCGACTTTGGGACCAAAATGGCAACCCCATTGGACAACCCTTTGAGGGCCACACGGATGAGATTTGGGCGGTGGCCTTTAGCCCCGATGGCCAGACTATTGCCAGCGCTAGTTCTGACAGCACCGTGAGACTATGGGATCTACAGGGTAATCAGCTGAGTCGTTTCGAAGGACATTGGGGCCATATCAAAACGGTAGCCTTTAGCCCCGATGGAACTCTCCTGGCCAGTGGCGATCAAAACGGTGTGATCAAACTATGGGACCGTCAAGGAAACGCGCGAACATTTCAGCCAGAAGCAGAAGAAAGCATCGTGTGGTCCCTTGCCTTTACCCCCGATGGTACTCAGATTATTACGGGTCGAGACGATGGATTGATTCACCTTTGGACTGTCCAGGGTAAGCTCCTCAAAACCCTGCGGGGACATACCGATGCCATCATTACGGTGGCCGTTAGCCCCGATGGACGGCTGATAGCTAGCGGTGGCAGCGATAAGATTATACGTCTGTGGGACCAACAGGGAAATTTATTACAGGAGCTAACAGGTCATACAGATAGTGTGATGTCCTTGACCTTTAGCCCCGATGGTCAGTGGCTGATCAGTGGGGGCAATGACAATACGGTGCGGGTATGGAGTCGAGATGGGCAACCCGTCGGTCCACCGTTGGTAGGCCATGACTACTATGTTTATTCTGTTGCCATGAGTCCCGATGGACAAACAATCCTTAGCGGCAGCGAAGATAGTACCCTGCGACTGTGGACCATGGCAGATGTGCTGCTGCGCCAGCCCCTTCGCGTCCACGATGGCAGAGTCAATGGCATGGCTATTAGCGCTGATGGCGAGACTCTAGTAAGCGTCGGGGACGACAAAACAGTGCGGCTGTGGAATACCAATCGGCAGCCCCTGACTCCACCGTTTAAAGGTCACACCGACTCAGTTTTATCGGTGGATATTAGTCAGGATGGGCAAACCATTGTTAGCGGTGGTGCTGACACAACGGTGAGGCTGTGGAACACTCAGGGCGTTGCGATCGCAACCCTTAACGCCCATCAGGAACCCGTCAACGCTGTCGCCATCCACCCAACCCAGTCGCTGATGGCCAGTGCCAGTGAAACTATTCGCCTGTGGGATCTACAGGGAAACCCAGTGGGGCCGCCCATTGAGGGTCATGAAGAGACTATTAACACAGTTGCGTTTACCCCTGATGGACAGCGGTTAATCAGCGGCAGCGATGACCGCACCATTCGCATTTGGGATTTGCAGGGTAACCCGGTAGGTTCCCCCATTGAGGGCCATACGGATGATGTGAATGCCATCGCCTTTAGCCCCGATGGTCAACTGTTTGTCAGCACCAGCCGCGACCAGACGCTGCGGCTGTGGGACATCGATGGCAAACCCATTGCCGGTCCTTTTAATGGCCATCTCAGCGATGTGGTGGATGTGGCCTGGAGTCTGGATGGTCAGTATATTGTCAGCGCCAGCCGTGACCAGACGCTGCGGCTGTGGGATTTACAGGGTGAGCCTATCGGCAATCCGCTAACGGGGCACAATGCCACCGCCAACACGGTTCTCTTTAGCCGCGATGGCCAATGGATTATCAGCGCTAACAGTGATGGATTTTTGCGCCGTTGGGAAGGGGGCACCATCGAAGAGTGGGTGACGTGGGGATGCGATCGCATCCAAGCCCATTCCATTCTGCAAACCCCTGACGCTACCGGCATTGAAAAAGCTTGTCAGTTTTAATAGTCACGATCGAGCCGTGACAACTTAGTGAGGAAATGTGTAGAGAGTGTAAAAAAAGCCTCCACCATCGACACAATATAACTATTAGGCAATATATTTCGCTGTGTTTGCGAGTGCTCTCTCGTTAGAAAAATGAGAGAACTGGCTTGGTTGTTGTGAAGTTAGACAGCTTCCTCGAACGGGAGAGGTTTTGGTTGCATAATTTTGTCATATGTATAGCCTTTGGAGGCTCCTACCCCCCTTTCTTTAAGACTTCTTGGATTATATTCTTAGGAGATTTTAAGGTCTTTATTTTCATAAACTCTGAAAGGGCATGGGTTCTAAAATCTACAAAATAAAGAATTTGGCAGCCTAAATCACATATACCATCTCCTGTTTATTACCTTTAAGTGCACTAAAAGTCAGCTAGAACAATCTCAGCAGCAACCGTCACATAAGGTCTGCTTAAAAACTGAATACAAAACTCTTATATCAGGAGGCAATTATGGAGAGCTTTGATTACATCATTTTAGGAGCTGGACTGGGAGGGCTTTCTGCCGCCGCCTGTTTAACTCGCCAAGGCTATAGAGTCGCTGTTTTAGAAAAACATTATTTACCAGGGGGCTGTTGTCATACCTTTGACTATGGAAACTATCGATTCTGTGCCGATGTGCACTATATCTCTCAATGTGCATCGGATCAGGCCATTGGTCAGTTTCTCAGCTACATTGAGCGACCTGTGGAGTTTAACTCCCTTGACCCAGGCGGCATTGACCGGGTCATTACCCCTGAGGTAGATTTCAAAATTCCATTGGGATGGGAAACGTTGCGCTCTCGACTGATGGCGACGTTCCCAGACGAGCAAACAGCCATCAATCGCTACTGTGATGAGATTCTGCAGCTGCATACAGAGATGCGCAATCTGACCCAGGAAATCAACTGGTATGACCGTAAATGGTCTGACTGGTTAAAGCTGCCTAAGTACTGGAACTTATACACTAAGCGGAGTTGGACGCTACAGGACCTATACGATCATGTGGGACTGTCTTCTAAATTACAAAATCTGTTGGCAGGTCAGAGCGGAGACTATGCTCTACCACCCAATGAAATTGCCCTGATGACTCACACATCCCTAGTTTCAGACTACGCAGAAGGCGCTTACTATCCGAAATATCACTTCAAACAGTTTGTGGATACCATTGTGGATGCAATTACCGATGGTGGCGGAGTCGTACAGCTATCCACCCCAGTGGAGCATATCGAGGTTAGCCATCACCAAGTTCAGCAGCTGATCGCAAATGGAAAAATCTATCATGCTGAGAAAGGGTATATCAGCGATCTAGATCCGAAGCTGACGGTTGAGCTGATGCACATACCAAAAGTCCTTAGCCAGCAAGAAACTCAACGCTTAACAAACTATGAGTATTCGGCTAGCGCGTTTAACGTCTACTTGGGATTAGACAGTCGCTTTACGCCAGAACGCTATGGGCTGGGTAACTGGAATATCTGGTACTACCCCACAGGTAACTTGAACCAAGCGTATAAAAACCAACTGGCGGGCGATCTGACTCATCCATGGATTTTTCTCTCTTGCCCAACGATGAAATCAAGTGAACCAGGGATGGCTCCGACCGGACATCATGTGTTGGAAATTGCGACAGTGTGCCCTTATGAGCCGTTTGGAGAGCTGCTGGAATACGACCAAGTGGCCTACAAAGCTAAAAAACGTGAACTCTACCAACACATCATGACCAGCGTCCGTGACCTGATTCCCGATGTGGACAGCTATGCTCGCATGAAGGTCTACGGCACCCCCACCACCAGTGAATTTTATCTGGGGCAGCCCCAGGGCAACATTTATGGGGCCAAATTGATTCCAAAGCAGGTGGGTCTAAACCGAATGGGCTACACAACTGAATTGCCAAACCTTTTCCTGGTTGGTGCAACAGCGGGCTATCCAAGCGTGCCGGGTGTGATTACTAATGGCATGAATGTGGTGGAACTGATCACCGGGCGATCGGTTTATGCTCGAAAGGTAGCGGCTGAGCGCTCGACTACCGTAGTACCCGGCAAAAAATGCCATAGATAACAGCAGCGGTAACAATGCCATTCACTGGACCAATCCCCAAGCCAGCATTTCCAGTCCCATAGGCCACCACAGACCCTACCACGTAGGCAATCACCCCCGCCCAGTTAAACGCAGGCAGTCGGGATGACAGCTTGGGGAAGCGTCCGCCATGGCGTAGCCAAAAATCCACCATAATGATGCCACCTACCGGAGGAATCACCGTACCCAAAAAAATCAAATACTGGGGCAACAGTTCGTAAATACCAGAAAGGGTAAACACCAGCGCCAATGTGGCCCCACCCAATACAAACGCATGGCGCTTATGGGTGCGAAACATATTAGCCCCAGCCACAGAAAAGGCATAGATTGTGTTGTCCTGAGTTGTCCAGACGTTGAGAATCAACAGGATTACCCCGCCCGCCAAAATCCCTTGGGTAGCCATCGCTTTGATCAGATCTTCTGACCCATAGACCAGAGTACAAAAAGCACCCGCAAACACTAAAATACCGTTTACCACCATAAATGCACTCAGCGTAGCAATTACGGCACTCTTGCCTGAATCCGCAAAGCGGCTCCAGTTTGTAGCCTGGGTCCCCCCAGAGATAAAGGTACCGATCACCACAGCCAGGGCTGCCCCCATATTCATGTCCCCCGTAGGCTCAGGCAGAGAAGCCGCACCCCCAAAGTCTCTAAAGGCTAAAAATAAACTAATAGCCACTAAAACTAGCATGGCCGGTACGGCTAGGCGGCTGAGCCAATCAATGGCTCGATAGCCAATATAGGCTGTGGCACAAAAAGCGTAGTTAAAAAACAGCACCAGCGCCACATATAAAAACCCTTCACTGGGGACACCCAACAGCTCTAGAAGTACCTGCACCACAATGGCGGTGGTAAAGGCATACCAGCCAATCTGGGTAAATCCCATAATAAAATCTACCCAACGAGAGCCCACGTTGCCGAAGCTGAACCGGGCCATTAGTACCGTAGTTAGACCACTTTGGGAGGCGATATAGCCCAAGGCTGCACAGTAGCAGCCAAGAATCAGGTTGCCGATGACAATAATGGTCATTAGCTGCGGCACACTAAAGGTCGGACCCAAAGCACCCCCTGCGAACAATGTTGTTGATGTCAAGGCAAACCCCATCAACAACAGGCACAGCGACCAAAAAGGCTTACGCGCCGATTTAGGGACAGCACTCAGGGGATAGTCTTCGGCAACCGATTTTTCGAGTAACTTAGGTTCTGTAGATAAAGACATTGAATGACCTCACCAATTAGAAAGTGAAGTTAGTGCTTATTCATCTTTAGTCATACGGGTTTTTACGGATTGAGATAGTATCAGTTGCAACGAACCAAGGACATTTACAGCTTGGCGCACATAGTTCAGGTCACACGTGATCGTTGAAAATCATAAGTAGCAACGGCTATGTGCGCAGCAAACCGATCAATGCATTCATCGGTTTGCTATACGTGTCATCCAGCAATTTTCTGCCGTTCAGAGTTTCTAAAGCTCTTCGACGCTCACAGAAAAGGAGCGCATTCTAAAGAATAGAATCGTTTCGCTTTCTGTAGGTCACTGACAGCGTCAAAATGATGCTGCTCAGCATGTCCCCGCAACAGCTACATAAGATACGCAGTTTGTCGTTGGGTTATTTGCCATAGGTGATAAATCAGTCGTTCACTCTCAGGTTCGAGAGCAGTAATAAAAGTGCCAGATTCAGCGTTAGCGCTGTTAGCCATCCAGGTACCCTTGAGACTGACTTCAACAAAGTCTTCGTCGACGGTGGTTAAGGCAACAGCATCTGTGACAGTTGTCTCTAACATAGACGTTAGGTGAGAAATGCCAGGGATCTCCACAGGCAATAAAAAAGCAGCTCGACCAGGCTCTAGGTGCAAGGTTTCACCAACAGTCACAGCTAACATCACTCGTTGTGTGGCAACCGCATCTAAGGATGCAGTCACCTGTTCAAGAAATAGGCCGTAATCGGTATAGTTCAGCTTCAACACGGCTGACAATCTCCATGGATGGTTGGGTCAGTCACATGCCGACGGCGGCACAGGTTTAGTGCTGCTATCAATGCAGAGATTTTCAAAAGGCCGTAGGGCGTGGGTTGTAAGGGAGATAAACACCACCACAAACTCTCGCCAAGCCTTTAATCTTAATTTCTATGATTGATAGTGCATTATTGCTTATGGTCTTTCCAGAACTGTTCTGCAAAGGCAACAATTGGAGGCCTCGGTGCTGTAGGTTGTCAACTGAGTTGCCTATTGGCAACGTTAGACCTGACGAGCAACCGGCGATGTCTTGTGCTCGCTATCCCCAGGTTGCAGACAACTAGGCTCCGGCACCTCAAAAATAAGACCAGGCAACCGCGTCTGCCAGGTCTTATCCATGAGGTTTAAGGGATCTATTTTGTCTGTTGCTAAGAGGGCAGTGGCTTGCTTCAGGTTAGTTCGCACCATGGGTAGATAGTTCTTGGAAAAAAGTACGATAGGTCGATACGTGGGCAATGAGTGTTTATACGGTTGTAATGTCATGACTAAGCGCCTTAGAAGCCCTGAAAAGGGGTCAAAAAAAGGGTCAAAAACAGAGGCCCCCGCTTCCGGGTCCGGGAAGCGGGGGCCAAAAACCTGACTGGTTCTGGGTTTAGGTCAGCATGGCTAAGCGCCTGCGTTTCCCGCTTCGTATATGTCGGTCGAATTCTGGCTGACTGAAATAGCCAGAATCTGTAATCAAGCCACGTAATAATTTGTTAGATAAAACATGCGCTAAATCAGCGTCATCAATCGCTTTGGACCAAGCGCTACCCATGGTTGACTGATTAACTCCATACACCAGGTACCGCACCATCGATGCCATGGGCAAATGGCAGAACGATTGCAAATATCTTTTCGTGGCTATGAGTTCTATAGATAACTTCATGGCATTTAGACCTCTGGTGTGGAGATGGATAAGTGCATCAAGGCACTTTCGCAAAGCAGTTCGACCCAATTGCTTTTCGTACTATATATATACTACATGCATAACACAAAGATGTCTACCCTCTGCAAAAAACTTTGTGGTTTTGATGGCACGTAGCTGTAGTGAGTAACACCTCGGCAATTGTTTATTCCGGACGTATTCTTAAAAAATGTCGTTGCTGATTTAGATGGTGAACCGATCGCTTAGATAGGCCATGGGACAGCATCTCGCAGCTAAAATCATCTTGAGGACTAGCAATGCCAAAAAAATATAGTAGTTAAAAGTAGGACTGCTGCCGCTGGCTAAGGTAAAAATGCCACAGTAATCTAGCCGCAACCGCTCGCCAAGGTCGCCATGTCTCGCTCATGGCTTGGGCTTCGTCAGATGTGGGACGTTTAGAGAGCCCTTTGACATCTTGAATGGCTGTTTGGAGCGCAATATCACCCTTTGGCCAAATGTCTGGCCGCCCTAGAACCATGAGGAGATAAACATTAGCGGTCCAGACTCCGATCCCCTTGACACGCATTAGCCGCTCTCGTACATCGTCATCGCTGAGGCGCTCTAACCCATTTAAGTCAAGCATGTTGACTAGCAGCGCGTTAGCCAGGGCTCGACCGTAGTTTGTTTTTTGGCGGCTAAACCCAATCTGCTTGAGTTCGATATCGGATAGCTGAAGAAATGTCTCGGGTGTTAAAGGATTACAGGTGGCTTGTAAACGCGTGTAGGCTGCTTTTGCTGAAGCTAGGGATACTTGCTGTTCAAGGATAATGTGGATGAGGGTGGCAAATCCTGGCTCTCTTTGCCAAAATGGCGGCAAATTATGGGAAACAACAATTTTTTCAAAGAACTGCTCCCGTTTAATCAGCTCCTGTACGCCGTCTTTAAATATGTCGGGGGTTAGCTGGGGCTTCATGCTTGAATTACCGCTTTGTATACCCTGATAGATGCAATGTTCATGGCCGTTCTAATTGGGTCGGTGCATTGTCGGTGCATTCCCTAAATTGGCAACAGCCAAAGAGCAACCGCTCTATTTAGAGCGGTTGCTCTGTACTGACTCTGTACTGACTATTATGGCAGCAGGGCGTTGCTGGTTCTTAGGACAGTTTGCTATGTCGGCAAAATACTGACGTATGGCATGTCTAAACAAGCGGGGCGTTCCTTAAATCAGCCTCGGCAGGCAAAGCTTTCATGGTTTGCGTCATTCAATGTGAATGAAATTATGGTCAATAGCCCGTGCCGTTCTCTCGGGGGGAGCGGGCTCAGCCTGAATTGACTTGATGGCCGTATACCCCAGGGGCAGCACAGCCAGTAAACACATAGCACCAGTTCCCACCAGGGCCAGGTGTCTGACAGCCTTAGACGCTCGCAGCGCATCGGGATATTGTCCGCGACGATAAAACCGCTGGACCTGACTGGCATAGAGTAACGCCGTTACACCGACCGGTGGAAAGGTAACAAGGGCGGCCAGTGCCGTGGGCCAGTGGCTAGGGGGGCAGGGCTGATCTTTATAAATGTCGTAGCTTTTTTCCCACTCGGGTCCACGAACATTGCCCACGCGGCCAATTAGCGTAAACCGCGTGATTTCTGACAGCTCTAACGGTAGTAGTAGGTCACGAATTCGGTCGGGTAGGGTGAAATAACTGACCCCCTCACCCACCTGACGTTTGAGGGAGATTACCAGGGTTTTACCCTGTTGCTTAACGCTTACCTCAACGGGTTGAAAAGCCTCTTGGAGCAAGTTTTGGATCGGTGCTGAGCGATCTGGCTGGGCCAGGGACGGCACCAAATTAGTCAGGGATGGATCGTTGAGCACTGCTAGCTGCCAATCATCCATAGCTTCCTTTAGGTCGCCTAGCTGCTGCCGTATGTTGCCTCGCTTTAGGTAAGCGTTAGCCCGGTTAGGGCTGATCTCTAGAACCCGGTTAAAACTTGCTAGGGCCGTGGAAAAATCCTCAGCCTGACTTTGAAGACCCCCCAGCTGATAGTGGGCATCGGCACAGTTGGGGTTGGCCGCAATTGCCTGTTCCCAATCGTTGAGGGCATCAGTATCATGCCCCTGCCTGTGGGAAAGTTGACCACGATGAAAATAGGCCATGGCCGGGTTATCAGCACAGTTAATGGCGTCACTAAAGTCTTGACGAGCACTGTCGAACTGCTCTAAGGCACGATGGCTGAGTCCACGGGCAATATAAACGTCTGCAACTTTAGGATGAGCAGTCAATGCCTTAGATAGGGTTGCGATCGCACTCTGATGATTTCCCTGACGTGCCAGCGTACAGCCACGTCGATAGGCCAAGCGTGCTTTCTGCCGTACGTACCAACTCTGCTTATCCATAAATATATGTATCCTGTCGTTATTACCGAGCCCGCCATCAGCAGCCTAACTATCCCAGCTAGAAACAGAATCAGCGCGATAACGGAAGCGCGGGCACTAAATTAATATTTTGATCAGTATTTACTGTTACCGAACAAAGCACTTTGATTCATGGCGATTGACTAATGCTTCACACCAATTTTGCTTGTTTCCCAAGAGAATTACCAACCCTAAAATTATTTTCTTAAATAATTTTAGCCACAGAATTTTACCCAAGCGTCTGGGCCAACTGGCGTAGGCATAGGTTCTGAGCACCGTCACCGATGAAATGATGATGAAGCCGGATCATTACCATTTCATCCTTCGATGAAACCTATGTAATTGCACTGGACAATCATGGGAGTGGCTAAGGGGGCTATGTTAGCGTCGGTAAGAATACTTACATAGCTGGTCTGTGGCCGTTCTTTCGCTTAAAACAGAATTGGATGTTGCAGAGTTATTGGTGACTGAGGGCTGGCTGCCTGAGGAAATCAATGGCATCTTAGTGTTCCCTCTGCCAGGCGCTGTATTTTGCCAGTTAAAGGCTATAAATTGCCAAGAAATAGACGGTGATATTATAAAGGCGGCAACGGTTACCCCCACCACAATTTATCGAGCCAGACAGCTATTAGAGTCTGCCGGATGGCAAGAGCGAGAACTCGACTCTCTGCTAAAACCCTATCTATATGGGGGAGATGCCTGGGCAAATCTGACCATTAACCTCCCTAATGGCTCGGGGGATGATGGCGTAAATTTACCATTATCGCGGACTGGGCCGTCTCGGCCGTCCCTGGGGCGCTACCGACGCACCAGGGCCCTGAGGCGAATTCTTAGCTTGGTCTTTGTAATTGCCCTGGTGTCGGTAACCGTTATTTTATTTGGCTAGCTTATTTAGCTAATTTGTCTAGACGCCTAAACATCTCCAATACCAAATCCGAATTTAGAAACCCGATTAAAAATGAGCCATCCTGCAGGGGCAATCCCTTGTGGTTGCCCTGAAATATCGGGGGGCAGGCAAGCAGGATTTCATCTCAGGTTGGTTATGCAGCCATTGATGAATGCAGGCATCGATACCAGAATTAGCCGTGCGCCCTACTGATTTACAAACCGATCGGTTGCCTCGACTAGGGCGCTCAGAATCCCAGGTTCCGTGGCCGAATGACCTGCATTGGCCACAATTATCAGCTCAGCTTCGGGCCAGGCTCGATGTAGCTCCCAGGCAGACGCCATGGGGCACACCACGTCGTAACGTCCCTGAACAATCACCGCTGGAATGTGACGGATGGTGGCAACATTTTGCAGCAGCTGATCCGGCGGATTAAAAAAGCCACCATGGGTAAAGTAGTGACATTCGATCCGAGCAAAGGCATCGGCAAACTCATCGTTGCTAAAGCGCTCAATGGTTTGGGGATTTTGAATTAAATAACTGGTGCTGGCTTCCCAAACGGCCCAGGCTCGAGCCGCCTGCTGACGGATCTTGGCATCAGGACTGGTCAGACGCTGATAGTAAGCCGTTACCAAATCGTGACGCTCTGCTGCGGGAATGGGGGCCAGGTAGTGCTCCCAAGCATCGGGGAAAATGTAGCTGGCCCCGTCCTGATAAAACCAGCGAATCTCTTTGGGGCGCAGCATAAAGATGCCCCTCAAAATCAGCCCCGTACATCGCTGGGGATAACGTTGGGCATAGGCCAGGGCCAGGGTGCTGCCCCAGCTACCCCCAAACACGGTCCATTGCTCGATGGCGAGGTGCGATCGCAACCGCTCAATGTCATCCACCAAATCCCAGGTGGTATTTTCAGCCAGTTCCGCATGGGGCGTGCTCCGACCGCAGCCCCGCTGGTCAAACAAAATAACCCGCCAGCGCTCGGGGTCAAAAAACTGGCGATAAAAAGGCACGGTCCCGCCGCCGGGGCCACCGTGCAAAAACACCACAGGTTTTCCCTGGGGATTGCCCACCTCTTCAAAATGCAGCGTGTGGATTGGAGAGACCGGCAGCTGACCCTGGCGATAGGGTTCAATGGGGGGATAGGGTTGACGCATAGCTGGCAACGCAATTTGCCCCGCTATTGTCTCATCCCAACCATCCCAGCGATGCTGGATAATTGAGTAGTCTCCCCCATGCGTTTCCCAAACTATCCAAGCTTTTTATCTTGGGGCTGTACTGACGTTGACCGCAATTTTTTAATCGGTGTCGGTGTCCGTACCACGTACCAACGTCCCGTCTCCGGATCGCGATAGGTTTGAAACGGCTGTTGTTTCAACGGCTTCGTACAGGTTTTGGGCATTGATTTAGCGATTTTCACAACTCTTGTGTAAATGAATTCACCTATTGTCGCCTGGTTTCCCTAGAAAAGTGGGTGATCAATCCTTGGGACCCATGTGATTTTTGTCACAAAAAGGCAGATAGACCTGATAGCTTTCCCGTCCCTTTATCGTGGTTTTGCCGGAGTGTGAGGTGTCAGTCTACACCACCGCCAAGCCGACGAGCGTCCCATCTCCGCCGGACCCTTACTCGGTTCAGGACTAGCCAATGCTTGGTGATAGGCTACCCCCAAATTAGTAAAGGAAGCATCACCAGCGTTAAATCCAGCCGGTTGGCCAAAACAACCGGTGCGGGCACAGCAGCGTTTTCCCAAATGTCCTTCAGCCCAGCGGCTGCAATTTCCTCAAATAATCCTCAAATACTATGAATATTGCCACCGTTACCCAGGGCAATGTCTCCATTCCCAAGGCCAACGTTCAGTGGCTTCATTCTTTCTTCGCAAAATTAACCTGAAATGGGTATGGAGCCTAGTAATGGCGCTGATCCCCCTCCTCGGCTTCTGGTTTTAAGGTAAGAGCGAAAAAAATAGGTAGCTTACTATGTAAGACAGTTTTGCCCGTAGGACAGTTTTGGCTCAATCCACCATGTCAGTAGCAGTATGGCCCGGTCGTTCCCACCCGTTGGGAGCCACCTGGGACGGTCAGGGGACAAATTTTGCGATTTTTTCAGAAAATGCCACAGCCGTGGAGCTGTGTCTGTTTGATTCGCAGGGTAACGAACGCAAAGTCGCTCTACCGGAGATGACCAACCATGTATGGCATGGGTATCTGCCAAATGTGGGACCGGGACAGCACTACGGGTATCGTGTCCACGGCCCTTACAAACCTAAATCAGGCAAGCGGTTTAATGCCGATAAGCTGCTGCTAGACCCCTATGCCCTGGCCATTAGCGGTGACATGAAATTTAGTCCCGCCATTTTTGGCTTTCCCATGGATCGCTTTGCCGATAGCGATCGCGACTTAGAAAAGTCAACTCTCGATGATGAGAGCTTTGTCCCCAAAGGCATCGTGGTGGATAGGAAATTTGACTGGGGTCACGATCGCCATCCTGAAACCCCCTGGCATGAAACGATTATCTACGAGGTACACGTCAAGGGGTTTACCCGCAAGCATCCCGAAATCCCCCCCGAGCTCCAGGGTACCTACTCGGGCTTGAGCCATCCAGCCGCCATCGAACACCTTAAGGCGTTGGGGGTAACGGCTGTGGAGCTACTGCCGGTGCACCATTACAACGCCTATCCCGGCCATCTTATTGGGGTGGGGCTACACAACTATTGGGGGTACGACTCGCTTAACTACTTTGCCCCCTTTGCCGGCTACAGCGCTGCCGGTGACGCCGGGGGACAGGTAAATGAATTTAAGGCCATGGTCAAGGCCCTACACGAGGCCGATATCGAGGTCATCCTGGATGTGGTGTATAACCACACAGGCGAGGGCAATCACTTTGGCCCCACCCTATCGTTGCGAGGCATTGATAACGAAGCCTACTATCGGTTGGTGGAGCGCAATCCGCGTTACTACATGGACTTTACCGGCTGCGGCAACTCGCTTAACGTGCGCCATCCCCAGGTGCTCAAGCTGATTATGGACAGCCTGCGCTACTGGGTACAGGAAATGCACGTGGATGGATTTCGGTTTGACCTGGCCTCGGCCCTGGCCCGCGAGCTATACGAAGTCGACAGTCTGTCTGCGTTTTTTAACATCATTCACCAAGATCCGGTGCTCTCAACCACTAAGCTGATTGCAGAGCCGTGGGACCTGGGGGAAGGGGGCTACCAGGTGGGTAACTTCCCGCTACTGTGGTCTGAGTGGAATGGTAAGTACCGCGATACCATGCGAGATTTTTGGCGCGATCAGCACTGTCGTCTGGGGGAATTTGCCTTTCGGTTTACGGGTAGCTCTGACCTTTACCAGGCCAATGGCAAGCTGCCCCACGCCAGCGTTAATTTTATTACGGCCCACGATGGGTTTACCCTCCGGGACCTGGTGAGCTACAACGAGAAGCATAACGAGGCCAACGGTGAGGGTAACCGGGATGGCGAGAGCTATAACCGGTCTTGGAACTGTGGCGTGGAAGGAGAAACTGACCATGGGGACGTGTTGGGGTTGCGATCGCAACAGCAGCGCAATTTCCTCACCACCCTATTTCTCTCCCAGGGTGTTCCCATGATGCTAGGCGGTGACGAAATGGGTCGTACCCAGCATGGCAACAACAATACCTACTGCCAGGACAACGAACTGTCCTGGTTTGACTGGAATTTACGCTACCGCAACAAAGAGCTACTCACCTTTACCCAGCGACTAATCGAATTTCGTAAACAGCATCCCATTCTTTGCCGTCGTCGGTGGTTTTTAGGTCGAGAGATTCATGGCTCTGGTGTAATCGACATTGCCTGGTTTAATCCTGATGGCACCATCGTCAATGACGAAGAATGGCACGACGGTAGCTCTAAGGCCATCAGTATTTTTCTCAATGGAGAAGAGCTGTTGACCACCGACGAACAGGGGCAGCGCATCATCGACGATAGTTTTTTGTTACTCTTCAATGCCTACCCTGAGCTCCAGGAGTTTGCCATTCCCCCCTCGGTAGAGCGAAAAGACTGGCGTGTCATCCTCGACACCAAGTATCCTACCGGGTTTGTCGAAGATGGTCCTGTTTATGACCATGGGCAAAAGGTCCCCGTTGCGGCTCGTTCGCTGGTTTTGTTGGCCTGCCCCCATTGTTTTGACACCACCTCCGGTCCCACTAATAGCCAAAGCGAGGGTAATTATGCCCAATAGTTATGACCTCATTTATGCTGTTGTTCGTAAAATCCCTGCTGGCAAGGTAGCCACCTATGGCCAGGTGGCCGAGCTTGCCGGTTTGATCGGCAAACCTCGGGTGGTGGGCTATGCGCTTTACAAAGTAGCACCGGAGGATGACATTCCGTGGCAGCGGGTAATCAATGCCAAAGGAGAAATCTCCACCTCCGCTTTTCGGGATGGGTCAGACGACCTACAGCGGGTGCTGTTGGAAGACGAAGGAATTGAATTTGAGGGCAATAAAATTAATTTGAGTAAATATCGCTGGCAGCCATCACCAGACATGATTGAAGCGATCGATTTTGGTGAGGCTGAGACGGATGAGTAGACTAGAATGTCTCCATAGAGACGCTTGCTCAGGCCATAATACGGTCTCTATATTCTTTTCTCCATTTGCTCTCTTCTCTAAAATATTTTTACACTCTTAGTGCGAAGTGTCTTTGAAATTTTGTGCGCTTCTGAGCTTACAAAAGAATAGAATTCCAAAATCGGCAACACCTGTAGGCTGGGTTGAGCACCCGCGAAACCCAGCATCCCCCATAAAAAAATCATATGGTTGTTTCCAAATGATGTACATCATTGAGGGATTTTGAGATATTGCTACGACATATCCCGTGTTGGGTTTTGAGTTGTTCAAGGATGTGACAAATATTGGATATGCGTATCAACCCAACCTACGCGTTAATTTTTGGCATGGGATGCCTACTCTAAATCCAACATGATGGAATCCCGTATGAAATATCGACGTACCAAAACACCCGGTGCAACCTATGCATTCACCCTCGTCACCTACAACCGTCAACCGATCTTCCAATGCCCAGAAACCATCAATGTCCTACGCCAATCTTTCTATACCGTAAAACAATGCCATCCTTTCCACATTGATGCCATTGTTATCCTGCCTGATCATCTTCATTGTCTATGGACACTACCTGAACATGATGCTAACTTTTCTACCCGCTGGCGACTAATCAAAAGCCACTTTACCCGCCATTGCCCTGACCAATATAAACAACCAAGATCTATCTCACGTCTGAGGAAAAAAGAACAAGCTGTTTGGCAACGTCGCTTTTGGGAGCATCAAATTCGTAATGACGATGATTTTAACCGCCATGTTGGCTATATTCATTACAATCCTGTCAAACATGGATATGTGAAAAGCCTGGTTGAATGGCCATACTCAAGCATTCATCGATACATTAGACAGTAAGGTATAACGGTCACGATTTTGATAACCGCAACAACACCAGCCTTGATTGAGAAAAGATTCTACCTGATTCTTTTCTTTGGTCGACTAAACTTTGCTTGCAAATCCGACAAACTAGCTGGCTTTGGTACAGCCTTTTCCACTGCCTGCTTCCGACTCGGCTTCGGCGCAGACTTTCCACCCCCGCCATCCACTGCTTTTATGCTCAACCCAATCCGCTTTAGGTCTTGATTAATCTCTAACACCTTTACTTTCACCACCTGTCCCACCTGCACAATGTCCTTCGGGTCACTCACAAACCGATTGGCTAACTGCGACACATGCACCAGCCCATCCTGATGTACGCCAATATCTACAAATGCCCCAAAGTTGGCCACATTGGTAATCACCCCCTCTAAGATCATGCCTTCGGTGAGGTCCGAAATCTCATTCACACCCTCCTGGAAGCTGGCATAGGTAAACTCCGCCCGCGGGTCTCGCCCTGGCTTTTCTAGCTCCTCCACAATGTCCCGCAGTGTAGGCAGTCCCACCGCCTCCGTCACGTAACGCTGTAGGTCCAAATTTGCTAGGTTCAATTCGCTTAGGGCAGCCTTTCCATCCACACCCTGATCTTTCAAAATTGTTGTTGCTGTGTCATAACTCTCTGGGTGCACCGCCGTATTATCCAACGGATTTTTGCCATCTCGGATGCGCAAAAATCCTGCACATTGCTCATAGGCCTTTGGCCCCAGCTTTGCCACCTCTAGCAGCTGTCGCCGACTGTTAAAGGCTCCATTCTCATTGCGGTAGGCAACAATGTTGTTGGCAATGGCCGAGCTAACCCCCGACACATAGGTAAGCAGTTCTCGCGAGGCAATGTTCAAATCTACGCCTACATAGTTCACACAGCTCTCTACAGTGGCATCTAGCTTTTGTTTGAGCTGTTTCTGGTCCACATCGTGCTGATACTGACCCACCCCAATGGACTTGGGCTCAATTTTTACCAGTTCGGCCAGGGGGTCCTGCAGTCGTCGGGCAATGCTGATCGCCCCGCGCACGGTGATGTCCAGGTCTGGAAACTCGGATATTGCCACCTCACTGGCCGAATAAATCGATGCCCCCGACTCATTCACCATTACTTTAATGGGCTTTGGCTCCAAGTCTCGAATGACTGACCCTACAAACGCCTCGGTTTCTCGGCTAGCGGTGCCATTACCAATGGCAATTAGCTGAATGTTGTGGCGATTGATCATCTCTGAGAGAATCTTGGCTGCACTTTCTTGTTTACCCGTATGGGGAAAAATTGGCTTGTATTCTAAAAATTTGCCTGTCTTATCAATCGCCGCTACTTTACAGCCGGTGCGAAAACCAGGGTCCACCCCCAGAGTGGGTTTCATCCCTGCCGGTGCTGCCAGTAACAGATTTTTGATATTTACTGCAAAGGTGTTGATCGATTCTCCATCGGCCCAGGCTTTTTTCTCGGCAATGACCTCATTGGTGAGGGAGTTTTTCATCAGCCGAGAGAATGCGTCTTTGATGACTGTCTGGTAAAACTGTCGCAGGTTTGCTTGCTTAGTGCGAATCTGGCTGTAGTCTAAATGCTCAAGAATTTTATCTTCATCGCCAGTGAGATTGACCTTGAGGATGCCTTCTTTGTCACCTCGCAGCAGAGCCAACAGATTGTGGGGCGCTAGCTTTGCGATCGCACAGTCGTACTTTCTATACATTTCATACTTAGTGCTGCCCTCCGGATAATCGGGCTTAATTTTTGAACTAACTGTGCCAGTTTTTAGCAGCGTTTGCCGCACATAGGCCCGCAGGTCCGACTGCTCTGCAATCCCTTCTGCCAAAATATCCGCCGCCCCTTGTAACGCCGCTGCCGCATCGGGTACCTGGTCAGACACATACTCAGCGGCCAGGGTTTCTAAGGACTGTACTGGTTGTCCTGTCTGGTTGAGCTGGGCCAGCTGCTGTGCCAGGGGCTCCAACCCTTTCTCGCGGGCGATGGTGGCGCGGGTTCGACGCTTGGGTCGATAGGGCAGGTACAGGTCCTCCAGCTCTGTTTTGCTGGTGCATTGGGTAATCCGGTCCCGTAGCTCTGGCGTCAGCTTGCCCTGGTTGTCGATGGATTCCAGCACCGTTTGTTTACGGTTGGTCAGCTCGCTCAGGTAGGCAAACTGCTCCTCAATTTGTCTTAGCTGGCGTTCGTCTAGCTCCCCGGTTTTTTCCTTTCGATAGCGGGCGATAAAGGGGACCGTTGCTCCGGTTTCTAGCAGTTCCAGCGCGGCCTCCACCTGGGCGGGGCGGACTGACAAATCTTTGGCAATAACGGGAGCAAACTGCATAACGGGCTAAATTCCTACGCGCAAGCAGCCATGATTATAACTAGCAAGGCGTTGCTAATCCTCGGTATGATTTTATCTGTGAGGTACTGTCCTATGGCATCTCTCACCGATCGGTTCATCCTCTAAATCAGCAACGGCACCAGCAATTTTGATATACCTTGAATGACAGGTAGTTAGTCAAAATTATGCGACGACCCGTAGGTGTGACGGTGCTGGCGGTGATTGATGGTTTTATCGCCTTTTTTCTGACCCTGGTGGGGATTGGGGCCTTCTTTGTCGGTCAGCTGATTATCGATGAAATGCGCCTCGATGCCGAGATGTCAGCGCTTTTGGAACAGCTGCCAGCGGGGGTACCAGAAACCTTCCCTAAGGTGTTGGGGGGTATTTTTCTGGTGATGGCCCTGGGGAACGCTGCGATCGCAATTGGTCTTTGGGCCTTAAAGTCCTGGGCCTGGTACCTAAACCTGGTTCTACAGGGCCTGGGTATCTTTGGTAATCTGGGCGGTTTGCTGATTTTAAACCCCATCAGCCTGGCCGCCATCGCCTTTAGCGGCTTCTATATCTACTATTTTCTACAGCCCCCGGTCCAAGAAGCCTTTGGTGTCCGAAATGCGTTCTGACGCCTGGTTACGACAGCGGTGCTCCCGACACCGCCCCACCCCGCTCTTCGGCTGGTTCCTCGCCACCTAGTCCGGTCACTCGACCCAGTAATGCCCCAGCCCGCTCATTAAACTGGGCGATAAAGGTAAAGCACACGGGCACTACTACCAGCGTCAGCAGCGTTGCGGTTGAGAAGCCACCAATGACGGCAATGGCCATGGGGCTACGGACTTCGCCCCCGGCACCCCATTCAAGGGCAATGGGCACCATCCCCGCCATCGTCGAAATTGAGGTCATCAAAATCGGTCGCAGTCGGGTTAGTCCTGCATCAATCACCGACTGACGCAGGGATATGCCCTTGGCTCGGGCCATCAGGGCATAGTCCACCAGCAGAATTGAGTTTTTGGTCACCAGTCCCATCAGCAGCACAATACCGATCAGGGCAAACAGCCCCAGGGGTTTCTGGGCAATCATCAGACCCAGCAGCGCCCCACCGATGCACAGGGGCAAGGCCACCATCACCGCAAAAGGATAGATAAAGCTGTTGTACAGCAGCACCAGCACCGCGTAGATCATGACAATGGCCGTGGCCAGGGCTAGACCAAACCGGCTAAAGACTTCCCTCATGATTTCCGCATCGCCCGAGGGCTGTTGGGAAACGCCTTCGGGTAAATTGACAAAGGCGGGCAGGGCATAAACCTGCTCCAGACCCTGACCCAGGGTAATACCCTCCAGGTTGGCCCCAATGGTAACCTGGCGCGATCGATCAAGACGATCCACCTGGGCCGGACCGCTGCCAAATTCCACATCGGCAACGGCGGTCAGGGGCACTAGCTGGCCCTGGTTGTTGAGCACCTTAAGATTTTCTAGGGTAGACAGGTCGTTGCGAAACTCAGCCGCCAGCCGCACCCGAATAGGAATCAGTCGGTCGCCGACGTCAAATTCGGCCAGGTCAGATTCGGCATCCCCCAGGGTAGCCAGGGAGGCGGTGCTAGCAATGTTGCGTACGGTCACACCTAAGTCAGCCGCCCGCTGCACATCGGGACGAATCAAAATCTCGGGCTGCACCAGGTTGGCACTGGAGCTGACTTCCACCAGCCCCGGAATCTGACGCATTTCCTGGGTGAGGGCATCGGAGGTCACCTTAAGGGCATCGGGGTTGTCACTGCGCAGAGTAACTTCCAGGGCCTTACCGCCGCCGCCAGCACCGCCCTGGTTTTCAAAACTAATGCGGGTGCCTGGGATTTTGCTAAACACCTGGCGCATTTCGTTTTCAAACTGTTCCCGCGATACACGCTCACTTTTGGGGGCTAGTCGGGCCACCGCTGAGGCATCTGCCGGTTCCTGGGAGATATAAACGCTATCCACCGCCGGGTTGGCCTTGAGCCGATCGCTGATGTACTGGGTAACCAGCTCTGTTTTTGCCAGGGTGCTACCGGGGGGCAGTTCAATTTCTAAGTTAGACAGTCCCGTATCCCCGGCTGCAAATAAGCTGGTGGGGATAAACCGCGACAGCATCAGACTGGCGATAAAAAAGCCCACCGCCAACCCCACGGTTAACACCCGATGGCGCAGCGCCCCCCGCACCAGCCGAAAGTAGGGCAGCAGCCCTTTGGGGACATAGATATCGCCAGCGCGATAGCCGTCGGGTTTACCGGATGCGGCAGCGTCAATGGGTTTGGGCTTGAGCAAATAGGCCGCCATCATCGGCGTCATCAGCCGTGCCACCAGGGTGGAGAACATGGTGGAGACGGCTACGGTAACACCAAAGGGTTGGAAAAACTGACCGGGGACGCCCCCCATAAAGGCGACAGGTAGAAATACCGCCACAATGGTGGCTGTTGTGGTGACCACCGCCAGACCCACTTCAGCGGTGGAGTCCATGGCGGCTCGCCTGGGGTGCTTACCCATGGCAATATGGCGCTCCACGTTTTCGATTTCTACGATGGCGTCATCCACCAGGTTGCCAACCGCCAGGGTAAGGGCCAGCAGGGTCATGCTGTTGAGGGTATAGCCCAGGTATTGCAATACCAAAAAGGTAGGGATAATCGACAGCGGCAGGGCGGTGGCGGTAATTAGGGTGGTGCGCCAGTTACGCAAGAACACGCTGACCACCACCACGGCCAGTAGCGAACCGACGATCAGGGCGTCAATGGAGGCCTTGTAGGAGTTACGCACATCGGTGGCGCGGGTGTAAATCAAGTCGAACTGGACGTCGTCGAGGGTGTCGGTGAGGGTTGAGATCGCATCGGTTACCCCATCCTCCACGCTGACTAACAAGCTGCCATTACTGCGAAATACCGAAAACGACACCACTGGCTGATTGTCCAAATAGGCCGACTGGCGCGTCTCACCAAAGTCATCACGGACCGTTCCTAGGGTTTTGAGCGGCACCGTATTACCATCGGGCAGGGCAATCCCCAAGCTTTGCAACATCTCCACTGTGGGGGCGCTACCCAGGGTCCGAATCCCCTGCTCCTGGCCCAAAATGTCGCTGCGACCACCGGGCAGGTTGATATTAGAATTACGCACCTGATCGTTAACCTGAGTTGCCGTAATGCCCAGGGCATCTAGCTCATTAGGGTCCAGGTCAATAATAATCTCGCGATCCACACCGCCAAACCGCTGGACCTGGGCCACCCCCTTTACCGACAGCAGCTCAGTGGCAATGGTTCGGTCCACCAGATCGCTCAGATTTTCTACCGATCGGGTAGCCGAACTAACCGTATAGGTCAAAAACGGCCCCCCTTCAAACTTTAACCGCCGCACCTGAGGCTCTTGGGCATCCTGGGGCAGATCGTCACGTACCCGAGTCACCGCATCCCGCACATCATTCGTAGCCTGCTCCGTATCTACCCCCAGGTCAAAGCTAATCACCGTTGTGGAGTTACCGTCAGTCACCGTCGACCTGACATTATCAATGTTGCCAAGGCCAGACACCGCATCTTCTACTTTTTTGGTGATCTGGGTTTCCATTTCCTCTGGACCCGCCCCCAGCTGATTCACCGTGACAATCACCGCTGGAATGTCAATATTGGGGTTGGCATCAATACCCAGCTGCTTAAACGACAGCCAGCCCGACAGGGTGAGCACCAAAAACAGCACAAGCGTGGGTACAGGGCGGCGTATAGACCACTCAGAAATATTCCAATTCATGGGGTGTCTCCGATTATTCTGCTGGGGTCTGGGTAGGCTGCACTGAAATTGAGCTATCTAAAAAGGGTGAAGGCACCGCCGATACCGGGTCACCGGGCTGCAGGTAGCTAGCCCCTTCCACAATCACCTGGGTCCCCTGGTCTAGTCCCGATAAAATTTCTAACCGTTCAGGCTGGTTAGGGGTGGCAGGTAACCGGCTTCCAATGCTGACGGTAGCTAGTTCCGCCTCCCCGGCTGCATTGACCATAAACACCCTAAAGCTATCGTCCGACTGGGGCAAGATAGCGGTGGCAGGCAACACCATACCCGTCCGTTCACCGGTCATAAATTCAGCCTGCAAAAACATCCCCGTTCGCAATTCGCCACTGGCCGGCAAACTGACATTGACCGCCGCCTGTCGTGTCTGCTGATTGACTTGGGGGTCAATGGACCGCACGGCCCCCGACACCTGAATGCGGGCATTGGTAGATGAAGTCACCGTTACCGGGGTACCCACCTGCACCGCCGCCAGCTGGCTCTGGGGCAGGTCAATCACCAGCTCTAACAACCCGTCCTGAATCATCGTAAATAGGGCCGTTCCCGTCGATGAGGTATCCCCAACCGTGGCCTGACGCTCAGCAATCTGGCCGTTGGCCGGAGCCGTCACCACCGTTTGCCCCAGCTGAGTTTCCAGCCGGCTGATCTCAGCGGCTCGACTGTTGACCGCTGCCTGGGCGCTCTGGACCTGTGCCCGGGCGACACCCACCGCTTCACGCGCCGTAATCGCCTCAGTCCGACGGCTGTTGAGCTGCTCCGAACTAATGCCCCCCTGGTCATAGAGCGTCTGATATCGGTCAAAATTTTCCTCGGCTTCAGCCGCAGTCGCCTCCGCCTGGGCTTGGGAGGCCTTCTCCTCTAACACCTGGGCTTCGGCCTGGGCATAGTTAGCCTCCGCCTGGGTCAGCTGCGTCCGCAAAACTGAGTCATCCAGCACCGCTAACACCTGCCCGGCACTGACCTGGTCCCCCTCGCGCACCAGCACCTGACGAATTTGCAATCCGCCCACCTGGGGAGAAACCTGAAGTAAATCAAACGCCTGCACCGTCCCCGTAGCCTTTAGCGATTGCTGAATGGTGGCGGTTTGAACCTGTTGCACGGTGACGCTGGTGGCAGTGGTTTCAGTCGCGACGACTGGCTCAGCCGGTTCAGCCGCTGGCCCAGGCAGCAGTCGTCCCCCCACCAGGGAAACCCCCACCCCTAGCAGCAGCCCCAGACCAATGCCCCTGACCCCCGACAGACCCGAGCGCTTGGAGGGTGAGGAGCCATTTAACGAGGTGCCGTTAGCGCTACCACTCGATGTGTCATAGGCATGATGACCGTTACCAGAGTCTTGAATTTGAGGGTCGTCTTGAAAGTTTCGATACGTCACAGCCTAGCAATCACCAGAACAACTACTACAAGACAACCCCAAAATGGGAAATCTTAAGAAAATGTAAATCTGTTGTTATTATGACCTATCTCCGTATGACTGTGATCACAGGCAGTGACAGTTTTATCTGACAATCTGAAATCAAGGATGTTACAGATATCACAACCGTCTGCCGTACATTCCCCGAATCAGGTATCTATCTCAGATAGGCATGCCAGGCAAGCTTTATGCTGGGCAACTTAACTAAAATGAATGTCCTCTTTTTCATGTGTCTCGATACATATCCCGAGGAGATTTAAGGATCGCATTCCCTGGGCGGTCATGTGGATCGTCAGACGTTTGCCCGTTGCGGTCTCAACGTTGCCTTTGCCATGGGTTAGGCCCTAGCCACATTTGGAACTGTAGAGTTTTCCTAGGAGAAAATTCAGAGTTTTAATCCATGTGGTTGAGAACGGCTGTCAGAATCTAGTGTTTACGTCTGTCCAGAAAACCATACGCAACCTGGGCTATGCGACATACCGTTACAGGACCTTTAGCTATATAAGCGTAGCCCTACGGTGTGCTAGCGTTAGCTCAGCTTAAACGCCGTGCACTTATTTCCTCCCATCAAAGCAGCTCTTACTATGTTCAATGTCACCGAGATTCTGATCGCTGATTTTGTTGAAAAATTGCGTCTTGGCTATCGACGCACCTACGGTGGGCTGCACCATGAATACGAAGAAATTATCGCCTGGGCCGGGAGTATGGCCCTGGAGAATATCGCTAACAGTGATGCCCTTTACCACAACGTCGAACATACGATTTTGGTGACCCTGGTGGGCCAGGAAATTTTGCGGGGCAAGCATACCCGTGAAGGTGGCGTGAGCGCTGAGGACTGGCTCCATTTTATTATTTCGCTAGTCTGCCACGATATTGGCTATGTCAAAGGTGTGTGCCGTGAAGACCGCGATCTTGAAAATCGTTATTCCACTGGTAAAGGGGACATGGTAGAGCTGCCCCCCGGTGCCACCGATGCCTCCCTGACGCCCCATCATGTAGACCGTGGCAAGCTATTTGTCGAGGAACGGTTTGGCAACAATCAGCGGATTGATGCGACCCGGATCAAAAATAATATTGAGCTGACCCGATTCCCCGTACCCAAAGAAGAAGACCACCAGGACACAAGCAACTATCCTGGGCTGATCCGAGCGGCGGATCTGATCGGTCAGCTGAGCGACCCGCGCTATCTCAAAAAAATTAGTGCCCTCTTCTATGAGTTTGAAGAAACGGGTCAAAACAAGGAGCTGAAGTACGAGTCTCCCCACGATTTGCGCAGCAACTATCCTAAGTTTTATTGGAATGTTGTCCATCACTACATCCATGACAGTTTGCGCTATCTAGCTCTCACCCAGGAGGGTAAGCAAATTATTGCCAACCTATATTCCAACGTATTTATGGTGGAATATGAGCAGGATTTGCTGCCTTGGTAGATAGGTGAGTAGATGTGGGAAAGGATTTCTGGTAGCGCCGGTCCAGGAGGACGTGGGGGGAACAGCGCAGCGAGGAGTAGGGCCTAGATGACCTCCCAAAAGCTGCCCCTAATTGGCTGGCGTGAATGGGTTATGCTGCCTGAATTTGGCATCACCAGCATCAAAGCAAAGATCGATACGGGGGCGCGGTCGTCTTCAATTCACGCCGTTAATATTGAGCAGTTTGAGGTGGATGGCCTGGCCAAGGTAAGATTCCACATTGCTCCGGTGCAGCACGATGATGAACAACTGGTCTCAGTCGAGGCCAAACTCCTGTGCCAGCGGTCCGTGACGGATTCGGGTGGACACCGGGAGAAACGACCGGTAATTTTGACGGTTGTATCCCTGGGGGGAACCCCCTGGCCCATTGAGCTTACCCTCACCAATCGAGATGTGATGGGATTTCGTATGCTGCTAGGGCGTCAGGCTATTCGCGATCGCTTTTTAGTTGACCCTGGTCATTCTTTTTTGCAAACCCATAAGAGAAAAGCTGGGGAGTAGGGAGCTTTAAACTTTTTGCGGGTGTGCCTGACCCACTGTCCGCGCACTCTGTGGAATCATGGTTGGTTGATAGCCCATAGCCTCTACCCGATCCTATGAAAATCGCTGTGCTGTCCCGCGATGCGTCTCTATACTCCACCCGTCGACTGCTAGAAGTAGGCAACAAACGTGGTCACATAATGAAAATAATTGACCATATGCGCTGCTACATAGACATCACAGCCGATTGCCCCAGGTTAATTTACCAGGGCCAGCCATTGACTGACATTGACGCAGTAATCCCGCGCATTGGGGCCAGCTATACCTTTTATGGCACAGCGGTAGTACGCCAGTTTGAAATGATGGGGGTTTTGAGTGCCAATGGGTCGGAGGCGATTTCCCGTTCCCGCGATAAGCTGCGTTGTTTACAGCTGCTGTCTAAGGAAGGGGTGGGGCTGCCGGTGACGGGATTTGCCCATTCCACCAAGGATATAGAAGGGGTGATTGAGCTGGTGGGGGGGGCTCCCCTGGTGATTAAGCTGCTAGAGGGGACCCAGGGAATTGGCGTGGTCCTGGCGGAAACTTACCAAGCAGCCAAATCAGTCATTGAGGCATTTCGAGGGCTGGATGCCAATATTTTGGTGCAGGAGTATATCAAGGAAGCCAAGGGGCAAGATCTGCGCTGTTTTGTTGTTAACAATCAGGTGGTTGCCTCGATGAAACGCCAGGGTGCTCCTGGGGAATTTCGTTCTAACATTCACCGAGGGGGGAGCGTAAAACGGACCCGGCTGAGCCTACAGGAGCGGGATACGGCTGTGCGTGCTGCCAAGGCTATGGGCCTAAAGGTGGCTGGTGTGGATCTGCTGCGGGCCAGTCAGGGGCCTGTGGTGATTGAAGTTAACTCGTCTCCGGGGCTAGAGGGTATTGAGCGGGCGACAGAGATAGATGTTGCTAGCAAGATTATTGAATATTTGGAGCGGGAACGGTCGTTAAATAAATAAGCGTTGGGTGGTGTCGTCCTTTTGCACATCAGGCACGCCTCTCCGCTGATGTTATGTCTACTCCCCTTCCCTCTGGCCCAAATAAGATTTACCATCAGATACGACACATATCGCAACATTAGGGGAGACAGGAACAATGCCCAAAGCAATCTGGAATGGGGCTGTGCTAGCTGAGAGTGACAGTTGTGAAGTCGTTGATGGCAATCAGTATTTCCCCGCTGAATCTCTGAATATGGATTATTTTAAGCCCAGTGGTACCACCTCTACCTGCGGCTGGAAAGGGTTAGCCAACTACTACACCCTTGAAGTGGAGGGTGAGCAAAATAAGGACGCTGCCTGGTATTATGCCGACCCTAAGGAGGCCGCCAGCAATATTAAGGGCTATGTCGCGTTCTGGCGCGGTGTCACCGTAGAGGTTTAGATCTGTGGGGAATGTTTTGGGAGACCTGGGAGCAGCCTGGATGATCCAAGGGCTGTGGGGTTTGGTGTCTGTATTTGTGGTGGAAATGGTGCGGGATGTTTACCATGTGGCGAGCCACGTTTGGGCACCGCTGATACGACTGCACAATTGGCACCATAAGGCCTATCGAAAAGACTTTACGCCGGTGAGTGCTGAGCTATATCAGAAGGCTCAGCTCTACAATGATGTGCCTGAGTCGCTGGTGATGATGGCTATTATGGCGATGGTGGCCATCTTTACGCCACTGTGGGGGTTTTGGTTAGGGTGTCTTTATGGGGCTGGTTTTTTGGGGGCGGCACTGTTGCGATCGCAGGGTCTACTCCAGGCCACCGACCTCACCCACGAGCCCGGCCCTCTCGAAACATTACCGGGGCTGTGGCTGGTCAACCGTACCTACCACTGGCGACATCACTTTGATGAGACCAATGCCTACTATGCTGGCTATTTCACCCTATCGGACAAGCTTATGGGTACGGCACTGTCTTTGAAGGGCAAAACTGTTGCTGTTACGGGTGCTTCTGGTACCCTGGGCCGGGCCTTAATTAAGCGGCTGGCGGCCCAGGGGGCAAGACCTATTGCCCTCAGTCGCTCTGCCGATGCTGTGATTGAGGGGGCCATTCGGGTGGTGCCCTGGGAGCCGGGACAGGAGCGGGCGCTACAGGATGTGCTCAGGCGGGTCAATATTCTGGTGATTAACCATGGGGTGAATGTGCATGGGGAGCGGTCGGCGGATGCGATCGCAACCTCCCTTGAGGTGAATGCTCTATCTGCCTGGCGACTGATGGAGGTGTTTTTAGAAACCGTGGACGATCGGTTAGGGCCTGCCACCAAGGAACTGTGGATCAATACCTCTGAGGCGGAGGTAAATCCTGCTTTTAGCCCGTTGTATGAAACGTCAAAACGGCTGTTGGGAGATTTGATCACGCTGCGGCGTCAGGATGCTCCCTGTGTGATTCGTAAGCTTGTGTTGGGACCGTTTAAGAGCCAGCTGAATCCGGTGGGGGTGATGTCGGCTGATTGGGTGGCGGGGGCTATTGTTGGGTTGGCTAAGCGGGATATTCGTAACATTGTTGTTACGATTAATCCGCTGACGTATCTGTTGTTTCCGGTTAAGGAAACAATGCAATCAATTTATTTTAAGTTGTTTTCGAGATAGGGGTGGGGTGCTTGGTGTTTGATTTTTTGATGGTTGAGTAGGTGGATTGGTTTAGGGTTTGTTGGAAATTGGGCTGATTGGGTTGGGTGGTGGAGAGTTTGAGGGTGTTGCTTGGGGCTCCTCCGAGTGCCCTTTCTGGAAGTAGTCAAGTTATCTCAAATCGCCTACGGGGCTTCCCAATGGCTAGGGCGGCTCTGCCCGCCCTAGAACCCTACAGAAAAAGATAAACGTTATTCCTAACAGCGGGTCTGGATGGTCGGTGAGGGTGTTTAGAATTTTGCGCGCTGCGACAAAATTCTAAAGGGAGACGTTATCTAATTTTTTGTTAGGAAACATAGTTCTAGTTGAGCCATAATCTTAGTTTTTAATAATGACTGTAGGCATTTAATGGCTGTACCAATTAACCTATGGCTATGAAGGATTTTTGTGCAGGGGGGAACTGGCGCAGCTGGTTAGCGCTTTGCTGCAATCGTCTGCGTTACCATCCTACTTTCAAAGATCCACCGGATGAAGTGGCACGGGAAGCCTGTGAGGTGTGCCAGCGGTTGGTGTGGGATCGGGAAACTTAGCCGCAAGGGAGCAAGGGAGAGGGGGAGCAGGGGAGCAACTGTCTTATTGCCCGATAAACATGTTCTTCTAGGACTTTAGTGTTGTAGGGTCCTCTAAAAATGGTAACGACAAAATCCCTAAAATCTTGTCAATCTCTTTGACATAGTATTCCTCTAAATCAATAGCTACGACTGGATAGGTTAAACGCAAAAATTTCCAAATAACACCAGTAGTCACTACACCATAGATTGTCGATATTTCCGCCTCATGTTGTTGATTAAACTGATACGCTGCCACCATTTCAGCAATACACTGACTTAATCCACCTTTGATATCTTCGTTTTTAGCTTCCACTAAAGTGACAACGGGAGAGCGTACTTCATATAGAACTGATTTGAGATCTCTAAGCATTGGCTGCAAGCCGCTTGAGCATGAGTCTCACAAAGCATAAATTCATCAGAGTCGTGGCATGAGGCAAGGTTCTCTCAAAGTTTTTGACTAAACTCTTGCACCGTTCCATCCAGGCATTGGAACGTTCCACAATCCAGCGGGCAGCAACCGGGACGAAGCCGGTCTTGCCTGCAGCTGCTTTCTCTGCTTTGGACGGTTTTGGTGAGCGCTCAAATCTGATTTTTCGCATAATGCCTGGATAGACTTGTTCGAGTGCGGGTATTAGGGTATTCGGATGATAACCATGATCGACGAGAATCGTAATCTTCGGAATATTGACAGGTTTTGACCGAAAATAGTCATCATTGACTCCCAAGCGGTTAAGAATACGTGGTCCATTGAGGTTTTTTTTATCTGGGCTCGCACCTGTCCGTGCAGAATCGTCATCAGGGTTTCAATCGTTCCTGCATCGCGCCACTGTTTGTAGTGCCAATAGACAGTTGAATAGGGCGGTAAATCTTTGGGCAAGTCTTCCCAATTACAGCCATTCTTAAGGCGATACAGAATGCCATCAATGATGTCTCGATAGCTCCAGTCTGGAGGACGGGTCTTTTTCCTGGGGGGTAACACCTCTGGCAACAGAGGTTCGAGGATTTCCCATTCTGCATCAGTCAGACTGCTTGAATATGCCATGGTACCTGGAGTAGACGCTAGTTGGCATTTTCGCCTAAACCCTAAAAGATCTCAAATGGGCTCTATACAAGTCCAAAGCCGAAATGGTGCTAACGGTCTCCCTGGTAGTATCACGATCGATCTTGAGGGTGATCTAGAGATCGAAAGCGCGAGCTTTATTACGGCCTCTATCTCCAGTAGTAAGACTGAGCCAAGAGATAATACCGAAAATAATGGCAACATCACTATTACTGCTGACAATATACTCTTAGGTAATCGAGGGGAACTGGAGAACCGTGGCTTTATTGAGGTTTCTACATCTGGTAGAGCAGATGCTGGTCGTATCAATGTAACAGCAAACTCGATCGACATTGATCATACCTATGTTTTGGAACAAACATCTACTCCATCAAGTGGCTTTTTTAGTCGTAGTCGTCCCAATGCCGAAGGTAGGGGTGGTGAGATAATTATAGATACACAATTCCTTCGTCTATCTGGGAACTCGGTTATTAATGCTGTTGCAGAAGGCAATTTCTCTGGAGGAGATTTGAGTATCACAGCTGAACGCATTGAGCTAATTAATGGTGGACAAATTATTGCCTCTACGTTTGGACAAGGAAATGCAGGTAATGTGAACATTGTGTCAGACCAGGTGTTGATTGCAGGTGAAGACCCCAGTTTTGAATTACAAGTTCAAAATGCGGAAAGACTGCTAAATGATGATGATGATGTCTTGGACTTAAGGCAGGTAATTAATCGAGAAAGCCCAAGGGGGTTGATTACTTCAGATAATCCAGCACCTAGCGGCATCTTTGTATCCTCACAGCCCAGTGAATTAAGCGACGATGATGATAACTTGAGTGGCGATGCTGGTGAGTTAAGTATTACGACAGATAGCTTGCTGGTTGAAGACAGAGGCTAAATATCGGCCAACAACTTTGGTTCTGGAACTGGCCGTACTTCAGAAATTAATGTCAGACAGCTACGTGTACGGGAGGGGGGCAATATTGGGGCTGGCTCTTTGCTCCCCCCTAGTGGTTCGTTGCTAGCGCCTAATTTTGATGCATCACAGCTAGGCCCTGGTGGAAATTTAATTATCAACGCGGCTGAAAGAGTAGAAATTTCAGATGTTGATAGCCGTCTCTTTACGAGTGCGGAAGGGGCTGGGCCAGCAGGTAATCTCA
Source organism: Cyanobacteria bacterium J06554_1 (assembly GCA_038534515.1). Classification (GTDB taxonomy): domain Bacteria; phylum Cyanobacteriota; class Cyanobacteriia; order Phormidesmidales; family Phormidesmidaceae; genus Leptothoe. Next base: position 15,541 of record JBCAWO010000024.1, on the reverse strand, counting down.
TCATTAGCGAACCCCCTGGTAGTAACCTAATTATTGTTATTCGCGACGGGGCTGAAGTCAGTGCTAGTACCGAAAGTAGTGCGGGTGGAAATATTCTCTTTCAGAACCCTAATGCTTTAATCCTTCGCACTGGTGGCAGGTTGACGGCAGAGGCTGGTTCCTCCCAGGGCGGCGGTGATGGTGGTAATATTAACCTATTTATGCCCGATGGTTTTTTGATTGCCGTACCTGGGGAGAACAGTGACATTGTGGCCAATGCCTTTGATGGAGATGGCGGCGACATTAATATTACTGCTCAAGGGATTTTTAACCTGGTAGAGCGTCCCCTCAATGACAACACCAATGACATTAATGCCAGTTCCCAATTTGGCCAGAGTGGCACGGTTGTAATCAACAACTTTAATCTAGACCCCACTGACGATCTTTCCCAACTTCCTGCTGATACCACGGCCCCTACTGTGGCCCAGCGCTGCCTGGCGGACAGTGGCCAGGGGCAAAGTGCATTTGTAGTAACCGGACATGGAGGATTGCCGCCTACCCCCAGCGATGTGGTAGGCAGCGAAACAGCGGGGCCAGTGGATCTAGAAACCTATGGCATCCTGGCCCATAGCGCGGGTACCGAATCTGCCATCTCTAACCCAGCAACCACCAATTTTCCTCCCCCTCTGGCTGAGGCTCAGTCCTTTATTGTAAGTGCTTCTGGTGCAGTTGAGCTGGTTGCTCAGGCTCCAGAGTCAGCTGCCCAGTTTTTCTTGCACAGTGGTACATGCCCAATTTAACCATGAGAAAATACCTAAGCAAATCCTACTCTAAACGGTTGGTCTCAACAGCTATCGGGTTGGGGTACTTTTGTCTTTCCTTGGTTATAGTCCTGAGCGCAGACTTCTTCTGGAGAACGCCATCAGCACCGGCTGCCCAACCTGACTTAGTTCAGACATCAGATGTTGATCTTAATTCTGAGAACAGTTTGATTGCACAACAGGTGGATGGGGCATCACCACAGCTGATTCAGCAGGGACGAGACTATTATACAGCGGGTGATTATGGGACCGCTATCCAGGTTTGGCAACGGTTGGTTGACCAGCTGATCAACCAGGGAAATTGGTTGAGCCAGGCTAGTGTCTTTAGCCACATGGCGCTGGCCCATCAAAATATAGGGCAAAGCACCCGGGCGGATACGGCCATTCAGGCAAGTCTACAGCTGTTTGACAATAACCCACCAATTGACCAACCTGACTATTGGAATAGTCGGGGTCAGGTACATAGCACCCAGGGAACTTTATATCTGTTGCGATCGCAACCCACAAGTGCCCTCCGCTCTTTTCAGCAAGCCGAGACAGCCTACCGTCAGGGCAATAACGACAATGGCATCCTCCGCAGCCAGATTAATCAGGTCCAGGCCCTGCAAGCATTAGGATTTTATCGACGGGCGATCAACACGCTTACGGAGCTTACACCTCCCCTAACAGAACGTCCGCTCTCGTCGACCCAAATAACAGGACTGCGCCAACTGGGCGTTCTACTTCGGATTACAGGCGATCTCGCTCAGTCTCAAGCCATTTTGGAGCAAAGCCTCACCCTGGCCCAACAGCTAAATGATCCCGTGGAGACAGCTCAAATTCTGTTTGACTTAGGCAATACAACTAAGGTCAAGGGGGATACAGACCAAGCTCTCAACTATTTTGAACAAGTCTCTAACCAAGCACCCTTACCTGCCATAAAGTTGAAGGCCAATGTTATTCGGTTGAGCTTACTATTTGAAACTGGCCAAACTAGTGCTGCAACATCACTCTTTGCTAATGTTCGCACTCAGTTAGCCAAGCAGCCTGTGGATCGTACCAGCGTTTACACTCACCTGACGCTGGCCCGCAGCCTGTTGAATCATGCCGCAACGCTTCCCGTCCGTGAAACCGCCGCACTGCTAGAACAATCCCTGGCCCAGGCTCAAACCCTGGGCGACCGCCGTGCCGAATCCTATGCGTTGGGCTATTTAGGCGAATTTTATGCACAAATAGCTAATCTGTCTGAAGCCCGAACTCATTTGGACTCTGCCTTGGTGATTGCCCAAACCCTTAATGCCGCTGATATTGCCTATCGCTGGCAATGGCAGCTAGGTCAGCTATATCGGCAGCAGGGTAACCTGACAGACGCTACATTAGCCTACAGCGACGCCGTCAAGAGCTTACAATCCCTGCGCAGTGAACTCGTCGCGATTAATCCTGATATTCAGTATGACTTTCGCGAGAAAGTTGAACCTGTTTATCGGGAATTGGTAGATTTACTGCTCACTCCGTCTTTGACAGGCCCCGACATTAGCCAAGATAAGCTATTACAGGCTCGAGATGTAATTGAATCTCTACAACTGGCGGAATTAGAAAACTTCTTTCGAGAACCCTGTCTGGCGGTCCGGCAACAAATTGATCAGGTTGTTGACGATGGCCGTTCTTCCACCGCTGTCCTATACCCGATTATTTTATCAGATCGGCTGGAGGTGATTCTCAAGCTACCAAACCAGCCTCTACAACATTATTCCACACCATTACCCCAGATAGACTTGGAAAAGACGGTTAGAAATTTACGTAAACAACTCGTGATTTCCTTTGGGATTAGACGAACACAGTTCCTAGCCAAACAAATGTATGACGCCTTATTGCGGCCAGCAGAACCCGCCTTAGAAAATGCCCAGGTTGAGACTCTTGTCTTTATTTTAGATGGCGTGCTGCGGAACATTCCTATGGCCGTACTTTTTGATGGAGAACAATATTTAGTTCAAAAGTACAGCCTGGCTCTGGCACCGGGGCTTAAACTCGTAGATCCTAAACCGCTGGTTGAACAAAAGCTGGCTACAATCACAGCTGGACTGAGTGCACCTCGCCATGGCTTTATTCCACTACCCTTTGTAGATGTTGAGATCGAACAAATTCAGTCAACCCTAGACAGCCGCGTCCTATTAAATGAAGCCTTTACAGAAAGAGCGCTAGAAACGGCCATTAACCAAACTCCTTTTCCCGTGGTACATCTTGCCACCCACGGTCAGTTTAGCTCTAATCCAGAAGAGACATTTATCTTGGCCTGGGATAACCCAATTCAAATCAATGCCTTAAATCGTCTGTTACGGAACAGTGAACAAAGCCGTCAAGATGCGATTGAGCTGTTGGTGTTAAGTGCCTGCGAAACAGCAACTGGTGATAACCGAGCTGCTCTGGGATTAGCTGGCGTTGCTGTACGGGCAGGTGCTCGCAGCACCCTGGCTTCGCTCTGGAATCTAGATGATGAAACTAGCGCAGTTATAATGCAACAGTTCTATAAAATACTGACCGATAGTCCTACCACTAAAGCTACTGCACTACAGCAGGCTCAGTTAGCTTTACTAAAAAATCCGCGATATCAACATCCTCAATATTGGGCTCCCTATGTGCTTGTGGGCAACTGGTTATAGACAGACTGTGGGTACTATGGCGATGCCAGTCTTTAAGGGTCTATGCCTCGGTAATTCTGTACTCAAGTTAGGCATTTGCATGTATCGCTAAGTTAGCGCTGTCGGTCAAAACCCCTTCGCCTACGGCATCTCCCCTGACTCTCGATGTGCGGTTGGGAATGGATAGGGCAGTCAGGGGAGGTGCACAATCCTCTATTTTTACCTTTCTATTTTCCCAAATTACTGCCAGCTATAGACTTGAAGTTCCTTGTCACCCTTTAAGGTATCTAGCGGCCTGATCACGAATATAATTCACTGATTCCTGGGTTGCAACCTCCTGAAGCTTAGCCCGCGACGCTGCATTGTCAATTTTGCCAAGTGCACGCACCACAAATTTTCTGACTTGTGGAGAAGTATCATTGACGCAATCAAGAATACCTGCCAAAGCTTCTTCGGTTCCTAACCGCCCAAGGGAATCAACTGCACTGATTCGCCCTGATTCATCTAGAGTAGGTAACAAATGACAAATATCTCCAACAACGGATGTATTGCCCCATCTCCCTAACGCGTAAATTGCCTTCACACAATGCTCGCGATTGACAGAAGGGTCTGGCGATAAAAGCTTTTGTAACGCTTCAAAATCTTCTTGTTGTTTCTCTGCAATGATTTGGCTTAAACTATCCGCACAATCAGAATTAAGTGCTCTGAGTAGTTTTTCTGATGCATCTACCATGGTTGCTTCCTTCTTGCTCAGCAAGTTTCAACGTCTGGATCATTATTAATTCGGCCACTTTGAGAACTAGTTAAATCCGGAGGAAGATTTGTAATATTGGCAGTGGGTGTTGACATCAAGTTGTCGGAGTTTGCGACATGGCTATTATCTCCAACAACATGGCCTATTTCATGGACAAACGTCCAAGGGCTTGCGGCAGCACCACTCCAATAACCTCGTCTGCCTGGGGGATGAGCTGCACAACCTGCAAAACCTCCATTGCTGGAATTAATATAATATCCGACAATGTTAGCACCCATAGCCCTGCCCAGGTCAAACAGTTCATCTTCCTCATCACTGACGCTATGCCCACTACCACTGCAGTCGTCTTGATCAAGCACTAGAAGATCTGGACGATTCACGGTAATACTGCCAACGCAGTATATCCAAACGTTAGCCTCATTCTGATAGACAAGATTTGCATTATCTAAATCACGTTGCAAATTTGGCGTAGCACCTTGAATTGTCACTAGCGCTAACCGCACAAAGGGCCTATTTTCAATTAGATTTAATCGCTCTCTCAATGAGCGATCTTGGGGATTGTCATTGTCATAAACTCCCAAAATATCTTCTCTTAGAGAAAAGGGAGCCGTCTTGTTGAGACACGTTGATGCCAAGGACCGTACACTTAAAGTCGCCATTAGACTTTTTCCTCATTTGTGATAGCTGCACGTTAAGCACCTATGCAGTAAAGTTCTTAATCTAGATGAATGTATTCAGGTGGTTAACGTGTTTTTTGCGACTAATTCTACCTGTCTACTTATCAATCTAGTCAATTTAGAAGGCTATGCTGCGATACTGGCATAGCCTCTTGGCTTATTGCAAAGCTACTAGAACAGGAATCATCCCTGTGCCATGATCCAGGCTACCAAGTGCTTTACCAATAACGGCTCCAAAAGCTTGTAGGGGATCCGCTGCTTTCATTGCATGGCCTGGCAGTGAAGCTGTCGTCAACAAATCGCCAACTTTGATCGGTTCTTGGCTGGCATCGACTTTACAACTAACTCGTCCTATCAGTGCTACTGGCAAGGAATTCTGTGATTTTTTGTTCCGACCTAGGATAATGCCTGGGCGATATTGGCCAGCTCCAGCGACAATACCAGCAACGCGATGATCGTAAGCCTGATTGCTGACTCGTAAGCGTGAATCATCCCCGATCACCATAACGCTACCGGGTTCACTTTCTTTCAAAACTTCTACTTCAAAGTCTTCAGCACAGTCGGCATTTTGGAGCACAATATCACCCTGTTGACCATTAATAACTACCGTAGCCTGGCTGTTATTAAAAATGTCCGTGGCGCTTGAGGGATAAAAATAGGCGTTACCAGCTTGTCCATTAGTTCCCAATCGCATGTTGGCTCCGCCACCAATCATGGAGATGATATCACCGCTGGTGTTGTGAATTTCCATGCGCTGGCCGTCTGCGTTCAAATGCACTCGCTCACGACCGCTGCCATCTTCTAGTACTAGGTCGCCGTCGACACCACTACCACCAGCAAAGATATTACCACCACTAGCCTCTAATCGAATACAAGCTTGGCTGTCATTGAATATATTGGAGGTATTAGAACGGTAGAGATAGATACCTCCGTTTTGCGCGTTGGTTCCTAACCGCATATTGGCTGCGCCACCAATCATGGAGATGATATCACCGCTGGTGTTGTGAATTTCCATGCGCTGGCCGTCTGCGTTTAAGTGCACTCGCTCACGACCGCTACCATCTTGTAGTACTAGGTCGCCATCGGCACCACTGCCACCTGCAAAAATATTGCTATCGGTATCGCTAAGGGTAATCGGCATTTGCTTTTGCTCCTGACTAAAGCGTGTGTAGTTGAGGCTTACTGAGAAAACTCTTTCTGAGTCCCATAGTTGTTAGGATCTCCGGTGTGTCCTGTGCAGAGTTGTTGGACTACTAAGAGATTTAGCTCTTATAGAATGGCTAACCTACAGGTGCCTTACCAGTACCCTTCAGGGTACTTTTTACTGGCCAGTGCTTTAAATCTTCGACATCATTGAGACATAGATTAGCGAGACATAGATTAGCTTTTGTATCACGATTAAAGTTTGATTAGAATTAGCGCACTTTGATCAGGAGGTTCGATACACCTCAAACGTCAACCCGGCTGCTTTAACCAAACGGTCGATCAAGACTTCGCCAAACATCGACGCCGGTGTCCAAAATCCTCCCGCTTTAGCAGACGGTGGAAAATCCTTCGTCAAACATAGCCCTGCCTGACCCAACATCTTAGCTGTCGATCCATAGCCCGGATCGCGATCGCCCGTCACCTTAACCTGAATTGTCTGTCCCTCGGCAGTCGCCCCCCAGAACCGCAAATCATAAAACCCCTGCTCCTGATCTGCCTGACTTGGCCCTTCCCCAGATCTAGGGATGATCGTATTCTCCAATAGCCAGCGGGTCGGTGAGAATGAGGTGGCCGCTGCTATCCCAGCTAGACCCATACTAAGGCTCTGAGCCACTAGCCAACCTATGGCACCAGGCCTGGTTAGTATCGCCTCGTCGTATTGAAACTGTTTGCCATAGGTATAATCCAGCAAGGCATTTGATCGCAGCACGATGCGGGTATTAATGGCTGCCATTACAAAGGGCGATACCCACCCTTGAAAGTCCTGATCGTACTGCACAGAAATCAGCGTTGGAGGATGCTCCAGGGACTGGCTGGGACAAAGGGAGTAGGGATTATCTAGCTCCTGACGCAGGGCAGGATCGGCGCTGGCCTCTTGCATCAAGTTAATGCCGCTGGCAGCGGTGCCCCCTGAGACGCCGCCTTGGGCTGTTTTTACGCGCATTTTGATGCGATCGCACCCCGCCCCAAACCGCTCTTTTGCCTGCTGCTGCAGATAATACACCCCTAAATCAGACGGAATCGAGTCAAACCCACAGCAGTGAACAATCCGTGCCCCGGACTTCTCAGCAGTGGCGCTGTACCGCTGAATCATCCGGCGAATCCACTGGGGTTCCCCGGTCAGATCGCAATAGTCGGTGCCGGTCTCCGCACACACTTTAACCAGTGGCTCTCCATACAGGGCGTAGGGACCAACGGTGGAGATAACAACCTGGGTTTGGGCACACAGGTTCCCCAGGCTAGCCTCGTCGGTAACGTCTGCAACTATCTGGGGCAAGCTGTTGACCCCTAGATCGCTTGCCAGGTTGTCGAGCTTAGCCTGGCAACGACCTGCGATCGCCCACTTAACAGCGCCATTTACCCCAACCTGCGTTAGCAGATATTTACAGAGAATACGGCCAACAAATCCCGTTGCGCCAAAAACGACCAAATCATAGCGGAGAGTGTGATCAACCATGGAAATCTCTACTGTTGATTGCTGTACCACCAAGTACTTCCCAATTACTGACTTACCCGAAATACGTGACCATCGGGATGTCTGATATGACATTCCCTGGCTTGCCAAGGCATATCTTCGGGAGGGAAAACAACTTCAATCTCATTTTCCATAGCAAGGGCATAAACTTGATCCACATTTTCCACCCAAATGGACATCCAAACCCCTTTATCTTGAGTTTCATCGCCACCAGGGCCAAATGTACTTGAGTTGTTACCTTTGCCACGTCCACCTTGTCCATCCTGACAGAGGAAAATCTCACATTCTCCAGACCCTACTGCTCCAAATCCAGGCGGTTCGCCCCAGTCCCAGAGCTTCTTCCATCCCAATTTCTCAAACCACTCAAAGCTGTCCTGCAAATTCGAAACGTTAAGGATTGGGGTAATTGTCTTGGTGTTCATATGCTGATTTCTTATAGTTTTGGGGTGATACTAAGCTGTTGCTGATGTAGGGAATGAACCGATCTGTGAGATGTGCCGATGCTTACCAGATAAATTCATACCTGGAAGCAGCAACGCCGCCAGTAGTCTCACTGCGCACAATTCAGTGCCAGAGCTGTTGAAACCCGCCCCTTTGAATTTTATATAGTACTCTTGTATTAAATTGATTGACTTCACAGAACTTATCTTGACCTTACAGTCCCCAAATCTCCACCGGTTCAATCTCGTCAGCAGGCTCAAACCCAAACACCCGGCTATAAAAATAAAACTCGGCGTCCAAAGCCCGCTTAATGTTGTCTGCTTTGCGAAAACCGTGCTGTTCTCCTGCAAACAACAAATACGCAACGGGAATATTCTTCTCTCGTAGAGCCTTGACCATTAACTCAGCCTGGTTAGGGGGCACAATTTTGTCTTCATCCCCCTGTAGAAAAATAACCGGGCAGGACAGCTTGTCAGCAAAGTTAATGGGAGAACGGGCCTCATAGAGATCTTTACGCTCAGGATAGGGACCCACCAAACTGTCCAGATAGCGTGACTCAAACTTGTGGGTATCCATTGCCAGGGCTGCCATATCGCTAACGCCATAGTAGCTGGCTCCTGCCTTAAAGACATCGCGAAATGTGAGAGCACCCAGGGTGGTGTAGCCTCCGGCGCTGCCGCCGTCAATTGCTAGCTGCTCGGGGTCAGCTTTGCCCTGGGCCACCAGGTAGTTGGCCCCGTTCACACAGTCATCAATATCAACAATCCCCCAGTTCCCCTTCAGCCGCTCACGGTAGGCCCGACCATAGCCCGTACTGCCACCATAGTTCACATCCAATACGGCAAAGCCACGGCTGGTCCAGTATTGAATCGCTGGGTTAAAGTTCGAAGACGTGGCCGCTGTTGGCCCGCCGTGGCTTTTTACTAACAACGGCGGCAGGCTCCCCTCAGGGGCGATGTAGTCTTTATTTTTAGGCGAATAATAGATGCCATAGGCAAAGAGATTGTTACTGGTCGGAAAGGTAATATTCTCCGGAGTCGAGAGATAGCCCTCGTCAATCTCTAAGGTGCTAGACCGTTTTAACTCAATGGTCTCTCCCGTTGATAGATCTAAACGAACTAAAACGCTTGGTTGGCTTGGAGAACCCCCCAAAAAGACAACAAAATCGGCTCCCACCTGCAGTCCTCCTATGCTGGCATAGGGGGTGTCAATTCTGGTAAGGGTAAGCGTCGCTGTATCTAATTGAGCTAACTGTTGAACACCCTTGTGTTTGTAGGTGCACACCAAAGTCTGAGCAGAGGCAAATCCGTAGGTGGACATGCCAAAGGACCACTGGGGTGCGCCAAATTCAGCCTCTAATGGATAGAGCGGTTCAACGGTTTGATGGTGCCAGCGATAGAGATTCCACCAGCCCGTGGCATCGCCGATAAAGTATAAAGTTCCGTCAGGGGACCACTGGGGTTGAAAGATGGATTCGCTCGGGCCGCCTGCCACCTTTTGCGGCTTTGCCAGGGTGCCGTCAGCGGCAATCTCGGCAACCCAGAGTTCGGTACCATCCCAGGGCATATTGGGGTGATTCCAGCTGAGCCAGGCCAGCTGTGTGCCATCGGGGCTAAGGCGAGGGGTGGAGTAAAAATCACAGCCAGAGACCAGAACAGTTTGGGTCTGGTCGTTGAGGGCAATGGCAACAATTGTGTTAATGGCCGCCTGGCCGGTTTGGGCATGGTCTTCACGAACACAGATCAGCCGCCGCCGGAAATGATCCACAGCTCCATCGGCATACCGCCATGCTTTTTCGGGGGTGAGGGGCTTTGGCATTAGTCCTGACGACTGCTGATACAGTCGCTGGTCTAGAAAATTAGAGAAGTATATCTCGCCCTGATCTACCCAGTAGGCCCCACCGCCATATTCATGCACCCGGGTACGCACATTAAAGTCGTTGGGAGTAACATCCGCGATTTCTCCATCAGCCGTGCGGCGCACAATCAAACTACGGCCTTTTTCAGTGGGGCGTAGTTCGTTCCAGTAGATATTACTGCCGTCCAGATGGATACTCCCCAGGCGAATGGAACTAGACACGATTACCTCAGAGGTAATGGGCGATTGCCAGGCGCCGTAGGGTGCTGTATTTGTCATGGATGTCCTCACTGTGTTTTTGGCACATCACTACATAATAGTGTTGACGGCTGACTTCAATGACTCGGTATTCCAGTTTCCTTGAGATTTATCTCTTAATTCAACGTCAGTACGGGTTTAAGCCACAGGCGGCAAAGCCCACTCTAAGTGGAGTGCTGGCTTTTTAGGCTGATGACAATAGGCAATCAATCCACACATGAGATTGACCATGAAGTTGACGGGACTCCGATGTCTAGAATGCTCGATCTGAGAAATGTTCTTCAACTGATCGATAATCGTCTCAACAATGGAGCGTTTTCGGGCTAAAAGCTTATCGGTCAGTTTCATCAACTGATTTTTCATGTTGCGTCGGGGCTTGGCAAAAAACTCAATGTTCCAGTTCTCTAAAAGTTTGAGTGCCAGCTTTTTGGAGACATACCCTCGGTCCGCAAAGACTTTGCCAAAGAGCCCTTCAAGCAAGTCAGGAACAGGCTTGCGATCATCCGTGTTTCCGGGAGTCAGCGTAACGTTGAGCAGGTCGCCATATTCACTGACCACCAGATGCAGTTTGAAGCCATAGAACCAATCTACTGAGGTCTTCCCCCGAGCTGCCATCGTCTCAAACACCTGATGTTGGGCAATGCGCCGATTGTGGCAAACTTTGAGACTGGTCGCATCCACAAAACTAATGCCACTACATTGACCAAAGCAGTGCTTTAGATAGACGCATAAGGGCATCAAGGTTGAAGGCATCCAATCAATAAACCGTTGATAACTGGGGAGGCTTGGAAAGTCACACCGCCAATAGCAACAGACATGCTTCTGGTAGAAATGCTTGAAATTACGATACGACTGTTGATGAAAGCTCACCAGAATCGTCATGATTTCACTTAAGCTCATTGAGCGTTGCCGATGGCGATGGCGCAATCCGTTGCTGATGAGCGTGGCCTGCCACTGAGGTTCAAAGATTTGGCAGAAGTCATCAATCTCGCAGAAAAGCTCTTCTAAACTGGACATAGGAGGGGCTAGCTGAATGGTTTTTGGTATTTTCAGCTTACTCAACCCCTCCATTTCTTATCCCGTACTGAGGTTATATAGATGCCTTACGCAATGTTTATGGGGTTATGGCAAATATCCTCCCATAGATAGATCTTTGTCTAAAGACTTCTTAAGGCTGTTTTTGACTGTATCAGGACCTATAAAAACAGTGGTTCTCTGACATCCTGATGCCATTTGTGTTGGAATTTCTCTACCACAATGGGCTTTACAACAAACTTAGGCGGATTGCCCGCTTTGACCTCGATGCGCAGACAGGAATAGGGGCGACGTTTCTGAGACCCTTGTCCCTGACGACCGATAAACAAGTGGGACGTGGCGACCTGCCGAGATTTACCGTCAATGATTTCAAATACCTCAGGTCCATTACTGCGCTGACGGCGAAGGCTGTAGCCGCTACCACCGCAGACTAAGTATGGAATATTTGCATCGGCTAGTGGGCTATGGGCGGTGCGTAAATATTCCATACAGTGGGCGTGACCGTTGATGATTAGGTCTACCAGGGGTCTCTCGCTAGTTGCCTGGCCAATTTCTTTTTGAACGTCGGTTAAAGCCTGACGAAGATTTTGACGCACTGCCAGGGTTTGGGCCTGGGACCATTTGGTCGCTTCTGTCACATAGGGGGGGTGGTGAAAATATACAATTCTTCCCCGCGATGTGGAATCTTGCCAGGATGCAATAAGTCGATCGCTTAACCAATTGAGCTGCTCTGTATCGTTTGTGTTCCTAAACGGCGTAGGTCTTAGCTGTTTTGAAATATCTCGGATTTCCTCGTCGAGCTGTTCAGCCTCGCCGGTAAGATCTGCAATTTGTTCTGCCTGGTCTAGATCAGCGGGGTCTAGATCAGCCGCTTTCTCTAAAATGTTGGTCTTGGCTTTTTCTAACTCAACCTGGCGTATGTTGAGCTGTTCTCGGTACTTTAGACCCGCTTTTCCCCTAGCCATGGGTTGAGGCTCATTAAATGTGTTGGAGTCTAGGGCAAAGAAATCGATTCCTCCGTAGCGGAAGCTGTAATATCGGTTGGGTAGACGGGTAAATTTGCCTGGCACGTAGTTGAGACAGGTGCCGTTAGCTGCTGTGTAATGTTTATCCAGGTGGGCCTTCAGCTGGTTTTGGTCTAAATTGAGCAAACAGTCTATAAAGGCTTGGGCATAGGCATTCCCTGTATAGGAGCCATGCCAGCCCACATCTAAATCAACGTAAGAATTTAGGAGCTTACGAATGGGAGTGCCAAGGGCAGAAATAGCACCAAAAATCAGCGGTAGGTTGTAATAGTCGTGGTTGCCGAGTGTGGGTAAGATAGGCCGTTGAAAGACCATCTGGTCATAAGCAATGTTCCTAGGGGTTTCCCCACCGACCAGCCATTCCCGATAGGGATTAATAAAGTTGTCAAAATACTGTTCGCTGGAGCCGACCAGATATACAACATCGCCGGTATGGAGACAGAATCTGGCGTCTTGCTCCTGTGCCATCATGGCCATGGCAACGCGTCGCTGGGGGCTATCACCCCGATAGCGTCCGGTGCCGCTGTCCCCCAGCACCATAAATGAAAATTCACTGTCTTCTGCGCCGCCGTCGTCGATAAAAAGTCTGGTCTGGTCGATATTTTGCTCTGTGACCAAGGGGTGCTGCCAGCGAACTCGAGCCTGCATCTTACGAATCTTGGTTTCAACGGAAGCGTCAGTGGCTAAGAGCATCAGGGTTAAAGACTAACTGTATTCCAACAAAGTATTTCAACAAGCTGTATTTCAACAAGTTGTATTTCAACAAATTTTGAAGGCATTGCACTGGCTAACCTCAAAAGAGACTAAAAGTTAGTGCAATACCGTTCTTTGAAGATCGCCTATGGGGACGTTTGGATTCTGCTTTTATACCAGCGAAACAGCAGCCATGCGGCCAGTGAGGCGATGGCTAAAATAGAATACCCTTGCTAGCAGACCCCAAGACTGTGCCAATTTGTTCGTAGCTATCTCCAAGATAGTAGCCTGCGCCCGTTAATAACGTGATCCAAACAACAGAGCCCAGGGTGGAAAAGAACAGAAAGGGAATAAAGGATATTCTGGCAATGCCAGCGGGAACAGAAATGTAGGTGCGGATGCTTGGTAATAATCGTCCCAGGGCTACACTCCAATAGCCACCCCGTTGGCTGAACCACTTCTGTACCGCCATGATGTCCTTGCCAGAGACACCTATCCACTTACCGTAGCGGTTGGCTAGCCCATGGAGACGTCGTAGGCCCAGCATGCTGCCAATGTAAAACCATACCAATGCGCCCAACACGCTACCAACGGTACCGGCTGTGATTGCCCCCACCATATTCATGTCACCCCTGGCGACGGTAAACTCGGCCAGGGGCATAATAATCTCCGATGGAATTGGCAGAATTACGTTTTCTAGCAACATTAGGAAGGCAATACCCCAGTAGCCAGACTGGGCGATCGCATCTGTAATTTGATCTAGCATTTCAAATCGTGCTTAATTTATGCCGTTGCTGATTTAGGGTATGAACCGATCTGTGAGATATGCGATGTGCCAATGTTTACCCAATAAATTCATACCGGGGATCAGCAGCGCCTAATTTATATATCTTCAGAATTCAAGAAATCCCTGGGCTAGTCGTCTATCTATGGTCTAGTCATTGGTCTAGTCATTGTCATGGATAGCTGACTTAGTCACCAATGGTCTCACCGTAGGGGCATTTACTTCTTTAGTTAGAGAGATTGTGCGTTGCGATCGCATATTTTTAGGGTAAGTATCTACCCCATCACAATGTTGACCCAACGCGAAGGCGCTGACCTTGTTGTTTTATCTCAGGTAAACGATAGGTTTCCCATCCTTGTTTTTTTACCGGGGATGGATGGCAGTGAGCTCTCGCTACGCAACCACTTTGAGGCGCTAGCGACGGTATTTGATGTTCGTTGTTTCTGCATCCCCGGTAACGATGCCACAAGTTTAACAGGATTGGTGCAGCGTCTAGTTGCGCTGCTCGCTGTTGAAAAGCAGTCCCAGCCCGACCGCCCAATCTATCTCTGTGGTGAGTCTTTTGGTGCCTGTCTTGCCCTCGAGGCAGTCAGCTGTCGGCCTGATCTATTTGACCGGCTAATTCTAATCAATCCAGCCTCTTCGTTTAATCGGCGGCTTTGGCGGTCTTTGGGGTCTACCATTCTTCGCTGGATGCCTGGTACTGCCTATCGCGTCAGGGCGGTGGGTCTCATGCCCTTTTTAGTGGCCGCTCACCGCGTATCCAGACACAATCGCCAATGCTTGCGCCAGGCAATGCAGGCGGTTACTCCAGAGGCCGCTGCCTGGCGTCTATCCCTGCTGAGGGACTTTCGGCTTAATCAAGCAAAGCTCAGGCGGTTCAAAGCTCCTGCACTGTTGATAGCGTCTACGGCTGACCGTTTGTTACCTTCAACAATGGAAGTGAAAAGGTTGGCCAATCAGCTTCAATGGGCGCAAACTATGAGACTTGACGACAGTGGACATGCCTGCTTGTTAGAGAGAGACATCAGCCTGTATGAGTTGCTAGAACAGGCGCAATTTATGCCTGATAAACAAACAGTGCGCTCTAATGCGTTTGCGGTTTAATGGTTCAATAATTTAATAGTTGGCAGCTAGCCAGCCAGATGTGGCGGCGCTGATGCCTGACAGTAGCAGACTGCTAAACAACCACCAGGATGCGATCGCAACCTGGCCACGGGCTGCATCTGCCTGGGTTTGTAAATCTGCTTTAACAGCATCAACCTGGGTTTCTAGAGTTTGTTGAGCCGCTGAGAGTCCTTTACTAATTTTCTGACTGGCCCCATCCAGCAGGGCATTATTTTCTGACTTTAGGGTTTCTTGCACCTCTGACCACGAGGCATTAGCCCAGCTATTAACTTTTTGAAGCGTCTGTTGCCACACAGATTTAGCTCCAGACAAAATTTGCTTAATTTCTTCAGCCGTCATATCACGACGCTTTTCCAATTCTTGCTGCCACAGGGTTTTGTTAAAGACTGAATCTGGCAACTTGTCTGGTAGCTGGTCGGAAAATGAACCCAGCAGCTGAGTCAGGTCTCGGGCCATTTGAGCTGGCTGTAATGCTGCTTTATCCTGATGTCGTAAGTAGTAGTTAACCTGAGTTGAAAGGTGTTTGGCAACGCTTTTAGCTGACCGACCAGAGCGAACAGCTCAACCGTCGGTATACCAGACCTTACAATCGGTTTTGCCTTCAGTACTCGTGATGAGTTCTTCTAAGAATTCATCCGTGTGCTTGCCCACTCGGGCACTCAGGATCAGTCCACTTTGCTGGGCCAAGCTCACCCCTATCCAGCAGTCCCCGAGCTTGATATCCTCAGGTCCGCAGTGTTTCTGTTTTTTTTACAAATGACCACATCTCATCGGCAATCACTTGGTTGGTT